>NC_008710.1:0-600000 GCF_000012085.2 Borrelia turicatae 91E135 | reverse complement strand
TTAAACCAAAGAATTTCATTCTTTGCATCATCAAATTTATTTGCAAGAATCAATTGAGGAATAATCCCACCAATACATGCAGACGTACAAATAAGTCCTTCAGAATATTTTTCAATATCTTCCTTATCAATCCTTGGACGATAATAAAATCCCTCAAGATAAGAAACACTTGTCAATTTCAATAAATTCTTATAGCCTAATTCATTCTTTGCAAGAAAAATTAAATGATAATAAGGTCTTCCAAGCTCATCATTCTTTTTTATATGCTTTGAGGTACTTGACATGTAAGCTTCCATACCAATGATGGGTTTTATTCCTGCCCCTTTTGCTTCTCTATAAAACTTCATAGCACCAAAAAGATTGCCATGATCTGTTAATGCAATATGGGACATATTACATTTTTTCGCCTTCGCCACAATATCTGTAATCTTGGCCGCTCCATCTAAAAGAGAATAATCTGAATGTACATGCAAATGAACAAACTTAACTTTTAAATCCATACTTACACTTATTTTACCAAAATAAAACTTGATTTTTAATAGATATACCTTAACCTAAACCAAAATATTAAATATAATAAACCTTTAAATATTAAACTTAAACCACTTAAAAAATAAGATTAAAAAGAATAATGAATTACACAATTATTCAAAAATACTAATACCCTGATTTTCACATTCAACCACTATTTTTTTAACAGATTCAAGTTTACTAACAATTTCATCTGATAAACCTTCAGCTTGTACCAAAAAATCCTTTGCGCGCCTCAAATCGATATCATCAGAACTATCTTGTGCAAATACTTTTACTATCTCAACAACAAGTTTATGAATATTTAAATAACAAGAATAAATATCTTCCCAAACTGCTCTAACTTTGGAAGCCCTTGGAATAAGTCCCTTATAAAACAATCCAAATCCATGTTTCATAGGATCAGTTTGAATGGGCATTCTCTTTTGATTTTCAACAATTGCTCTTACGATACTCATCCAAGACATCTGTTCTGAAATGCTAAATTCCAATTCTTTTAAAAATTCATCATTAGAATACATAAAAATTTCAGAACTAGACAAAGAATCACAATTCCTTGCTAAATAAGAAACACTAGCTTCAACATTCTCAAGCTCACCAATTAACGTTGAAAATTCATTTTGCTGACTAATAAAATGTTTAAATAAATCTCCAAGAGAGATAAGCTCTCCAATCAAATTTGAGAAAAAATTATCAATATCTAATTGTAACTCCTTAATATTTTTAGAAATTAAATCCTTAGATACTTGTTCAATTTCCTTAACAGAAATCATACTCATAACACTCTTTGCCTGATCTGAGAGCCGTTTAATCTCATCAGCAACAACAGAAAAACCTTTTCCATACTCTTTTGCTCTTGCTGCTTCAAGCTTAGCATTAAGAGAAATCATATTAGTTGCACCTAAAAAACTATTGATGGTCTCCAAACTTCCTTGCACACCTACAATAACAGCACTAACTCTTTTCAATTTTTCTTCATTATTCTTCTCAATATCTTCAAAAATAACACTCACTTGACTACGAGCATTATTTGTCTTCTCAATAAGCGATTCAAAGATCTTACCAATATTCTCAAAGTTAAAGAATAAGTTTTTATATAAAAATTCAATACGAACTAATACATTACTAATAGAAGACCTAGCATGATAAAATCCTTGTATCATCTCTTTAACAGGAACCTTATATTCACACATATTTAAAGATTGATTATCATTTTCTATATTTTTCAAAGATTCATTCTTAAATGAATTAGACATATCAGATTTTTTCTTACCAAAAAATGAAAATTTATACATGAAAAGATTTTACCACAAAAAATAATTTTCTAACAACATCAAAACAACTTAATTTAATGATCCTTTAAAAGATAATAAATTAAGAAGAAATACTGACAAAAAATATTTTATCACGAATTTTTAAAATTAAATTTAATATATAAATTATATTCTCCATATCTCCAAGAAAATTGCATATATTAAAAAATAACAAATTTTACTTATTTTTAACTAAAGAATACTTACCGTGCAGTTTATTATACTCAAATAAAACATCTTCATAAGAGAAAAATTTCATAAAAATATTAATAAAATTTTCTAACTTCTCTTTAATCACTGGCAAATAAAAATCATTATCAAGTTTAAAAATATCATCTGCATCTAATATAATTAAGTCTCCATCTTGCTTTAAAATAGTTCTTTTGGGTTGCCAAAAAAGAACATTAACCTTACCACTTCGAATCACAAACCGCTTAAGTTCATACTCAAGATCAACATGCTCTGCTCTTGCCTCAATAATACCAGTAATAACACACCTCTCATAATCTAATCTCTTAATAAGAACTGCATCTGTAAGTATGCCTTTCCCTGAAATATCAAGGGGAAATTGTTCTTCAATTTCATATTGTTTATTAAATGGCAGATTAGCTATTTTTCTTAAAAGATTAAGAAGTATATACTTTTTACTCATACTTCTACTATTTGGTCTAAGACAAGGTATTTTCATTCTATATTCAAGCTCATCAAAGAAATATTTAACTAATCTTTTCATCGAAATTGCCTTTTTAATATCACTTTCCTTCATCTTATCCCCCTAACAAAATATCTTAAAAGAATTCACATACCAACTATACTAAATATATGAAATACATTAAATAAACCAATCAAAATAAAATGACTTAAAAATTAAAGACATGCTTTTACTAAACCTACAAAAAGCTTAGACGGATTTTCCAATCTTGTAATAAGCTCAGGATGAAATTGACAACCCACAAAAAACTTATTCTTTGGTATTTCCATTATTTTCACTATTCGAAAATCTTCAGAAAATCCAGACACAATAAGTCCATGATTATTAAACGAATCAAGATAATCATTATTAACTTCATACCTATGCCTAAATCTTTCAACGATCATCTCACTTCCATAAAGTTTAAAAGCAAGGGTATCTTTCTTTAATAAAACAGAATAACCTCCAAGTCGCATTGTAGCACCCTTATCTGTAAATTCCTTTTGCTCAGGCAATAAGTGAATAACAGGGGTTATAGAACTGCATATAGAATTACCTTCAGATAAAATCTCTTCAGTATCAGCATCAAATATTCCACAAACATTACGCGCAAACTCAATTACTGCAAGTTGCATGCCAAGACAAATACCAAGAAAAGGAATATCATTCTCACGAGCATATTTAATTGCACGAATTTTACCTGCATATCCTCTCCCCCCAAATCCACCAGGCACTACTATACCATCTATACCCTTTAACATCCTTTCATCAAAATTAGTACTATCAATTACAGTTGTTTTAACTAAAATATCTAAATTAGCAGACACATGGGTTAAAGACTCAAATATTGATGCATAAGAATCACCAAGCTCAGTATATTTACCACAAATAGCAATATTTACAATCCTTTGAGGAGAAACAAGATTCCTCTTTATTATACCTACTAATCGCTCAAGCCCATCCACCTTAGGCTTAACATTTATTTTTAACTTTGAACCCAAAATTTCGTGTAATCCCTGTTTATAAAAAGATATGGGTATTTCATAAATAGTTGAAACATCAGTATTATCAATAATGGATAAAGTATCAACATTACAAAACATTGCTATTTTTTGTCTCATCTGTTTTGTTAAGAGTTGAGAACTTCTTGCGATAATTAAATCTGGAAAAATTCCAGCTTTATTTAAAGTCTTTACACTCTGCTGAGTAGGCTTAGACTTTTGCTCATTTATTCCAACAGGACTTGGAATATAAGTTAAGTGCACAAAAGCAATATTATCACTCCCAATCTCATATCTTATCTGTCTCATTGTTTCAATAAACAAAATATTTTCCATATCCCCTACAGTACCACCAATCTCAATTACTAGAAGTTCACTGCTCTCTTCTTTGGCAATTTTAAAAATTGTCTCCCTAATCTCATCAGTAACATGAGGAATAAGCTGTACAGTTCTCCCTAAATATTTCCCATGCCTCTCATTTTCAAGAATATTCTTATATATTTTACCCATAGTAATATTCCAATTAGACTTAGAATTCAGATTTAAAAATCTTTCATAATGACCAAAATCCATGTCAACCTCTCCACCATCATCAAGAACAAAAACCTCTCCATGCTCAACAGGATTTATAGTACCAGGGTCAGTATTTAGATAACCATCGCATTTAATTGGTGTTATCTTCAAATTATCCTTAAATAACCGTGCGATACTTGCAGATGTAACTCCTTTACCTATTCCAGAAATCACACCACCTGTTACCACCAAAATTTTTAAATTATCTATCATTAAAATCCTCCAAAAAAAATAAGTTTAAACAACCAATACCAATGATTAAAAATCACATTAAATCAAAATCTTTAACACCACAACAATCTTGTAAGGTTAATGTATAATTACAAAAAAATTTATAAATTTAAGAATAATATTCTCTTTATCCTTACAAAAATAAATTTCCCACATAATACAATTTATGAATAAACAAAAATTACTTTTAAAATATCATTTTAATAAAAAATAGTAGCTATGAAAATCAACATTCACTCAATTCAAATAAATATATAACTACTAAATCTTAAAAACGAAATACGTACACAAAAATAGTTAAAAATGCCAACAAAAAAAAGAACAACACTGCAAAAAAAGATATGACTCCCGCTAAAATGCTCAAATTAACTTTAGTATTTAAGTTTCCTAAATTTTTAAGAATGAAATATGCACAAAAATAAATAAATCCTGCAAAAAGCATACAAATAAATTTAATAAAATAATACTCACCCCAACCACCAAAATCGTTCCCAACTTTAAATAAATAGGTATTAACAAAAAATATAACAAAATAAAAAAAGACAACCAATAATGTAAAAAACAAGCTTCCAATGACAATAGCTCTAAAAAAAGGATAATTTTTAAATATAATTCTAGATAACAAAAATATAGGAAATCCGACGAAATAGATAACACAAGTCTCTTTAAAAAATGAAAAAACAAAATATAAGGAAAGATAATTTATTTGATTTCCCACAAAAAAATTCTTATCCAATAACACAGTTAAATTTAGACTTATATAACAACAAATAATTAAAAACAAAGGTAAAATAAATAAAAATTTAACCAAAACAAACAAATATCTCTCTAGAGTAGAAACAGGCAGAGATAAATAAAATACATCTTTAAGCAAATCATGAATCGGCTTATAATGATCAAACATATTGTATATTGACACAATATACACAATACAAAACAAAACGAAAAAAAATAATTTGCTATTAATAAAGACAAAATTAATTAAATTAGTAAATCCATAAATTTTTAAAAAAAAATAAATTAAAGGAAAAACTAAAAAAATTGAAAAAACAAAATACAAATATAATTTTCTATGATAGACAAAATCAAAATTAAATAACAAAAAAAATCTTTTTAAACTAAACATTAGCTAAATCCTTTAATTTATTGCTAGTGATATATAAAAAGAAAAACTCAAGGTCAACATTATCATCGCAAAAACCACTCTCAAAATAAAGCGCCTTAAAACCACCTTTTACTTTCTCATAATAAAGCTCTTCCCCTTCTAATTTATCTACAATCTTAACTTTATAGCTATTATTAATATAAGAAACTGAATTCGAAAAAAGAATATTATTATTACCAATAATGGTTAAATGATCTACAATATCTACTAAATCTCTAACATTATGCCCTGTAACAAAAACTATTTTGTTTTTAAAATTACTTATAATATCTCTAAAAACATTCTTTGAAGCAATATCAAGACCATTTGTTGGTTCATCAAATATCAAAATAGGAACATCTGTAGCCAAAGAAAAAGCAATAATACTCTTTTTTCTTTGGCCGTAAGAAGAAGAGCCAAACTTTAGATTAATATCTATCTCAAATTTCAACAAGTACTCTTTAAAATCTTTTTCACTAAAATTTGGATAAAACTTACACAAAGACCTATAATAATCATTTAAAGAAACACTGGGTAAATCAAATTCTTCAGGCACAAAAAACAAATTCACTAAATTTAAAGGATTTCTTGGAAAAACTTTTAAAGAATTAAATAAAACTTCTCCTTTTAATGGGTTTAAAAGCCCACTAATAAGCTTAAGTAAAGTAGTTTTTCCCATTCCGTTCTTGCCAAGAATCAAGTAAGTCTGTGGCTTTGAAAAAGCTAAATTCAAGTCCAAATAAACTTTGATCTTACGATAAGAAAATGAAACATCTATAAATTCTATTTTCAATAAAAATTCTCCTTTATGTTAAATTGTAAAAAGAGTCCATAATAAATACAATAATAAAACACTAATTTTTCAAAAAAGATTTATAAATAAATAGAGAAAAATTAACATAAAGTCTCGCGCTAAGATGCCAAACTTTTAACATAATTTTTGGCAAAATCTGAATCTCACTAAACCTAGCTCCCTTAAGACTTGCATAATAAATTTGAAATTCCTTAGAATTTTGAACCTCATTAAGAACAGAAATAAGTTTTGCTTTATGCGCCTTATAAACAAGTCGATCTTTAATGTGCCAACCTATAATATAAATCTGCTTAAAAGAAATATAATAATAAAGCTGCAAATAAAATCTTTTATAATATTCAAAATACTTCTCAAAAATTCCTTCTTCCTTTAAAAAACTTTCCACAACCTTAAATGATAAAGAAACCTTACTAATTACATTAATTGATGAACTGGCACTTCTCATCCACTGAAAGTTAGTATAAAAATAATTATTTACAAAAGAAACTTTATCTGCCTTTAAAAAAACATGAAGCATGAAAACTATATCTTCTAATATTATATCATTTACTATGATATCATTTTTTACAATTAAATCTCTTCGAATCAGTTTATCCCACAATGTACCCACAACAAAATTTTTCTTAGAAAAGCTAGCAAAAACAGTTAATAATAAATTTTTAAAAGCCTCTTCCCCAGTTATTGGATAATTTGGAAAAGGAAGTGCAGATCTTCTTTTAATATTTCTTGCAATAAAGTAAACGTAAAATTGAGAACAAACAACATCTGAATTATCGGCCTTTGCCCTATTATATAATACCTCAAGCATAGTATTCTCAACAGAATCATCACTATCCCAATAAATTATATATTCTCCTTCTGCCTTTTCAAGGCCATTATTCCTAGAGGCAGCTATTCCTAGATTTTTTTGATTAATAATTTTCACACAATCATACTGATCAGCATATTTTTGAGCTATCTTTAAACTATTATCGTAAGAACCATCATTCACAAGTATAATTTCTTTATCTCTTAATGTTTGATTAAGAGCACTCTTTATCATAACTTCAAGGGTACTATCAGAATTAAAAAAACAAATAATCACAGAGACCTTGTACTTACACATAAAACCCTCCAAATAAATACCAATCTTAACAAAAAGCCTGGATTAATAACTAAATATACTAAATATTCTTAATTACAAGATATAAGGAAATATTGCATAGTATAGTTAATAAGCTTACATGATTTTAAATATATTTTCCAACAAATTCGATATAAATACTATATAATACAAAATACAAATTAAAGAAACAGATAATCGACTCAAAGAATAAGGAGTTTAAATGCTAAAAATAATTAGCCTTGGAGGTGGAATAATCAATCCTGACAAAATTAACATAGAATATATTAAAAATCTTAAAAATCTTATTTTCAAATGGGTACAAGAAGATAATAGAAGAAAAATTATCTTAATTACAGGAGGAGGAAAAACGGCAAGAGAATATCAAGATGCTTATAAACAAATTAATCCTAAGTTTAAAAATCATGAACTTGATGAGATTGGAATAATGGCAACCAAACTAAATGCCAAACTTATCAGCAAAGCAATGCAACCACTCTGCATTGACAATATTGTAAGCGATCCAACTCAAGATTTTCATTTTAAAGGACAAATAGTAATTGCATCAGGATGGAAAGCAGGATTTTCAACAGATTATATTACTGTAAAGTTCGCCGAAAAGTTTAAAGCAGATGAAATAATTAATTTAACCAATGTAAATCAAATTTATGATAAAGATCCAAAAAAATTTGATGATGCAAAAGGATTAAGCAATATTACTTGGAATGAATTACAAAATATTGTTGGAAAAAACTGGGAGCCTGGTTCAAATTTACCGTTTGACCCAATAGCAACGAAGCTAGCACTAAAGCTTGGTATCAAAGCTTACATATTAAATGGAACTGATCTTCAAAACTTAAAGAAAGTTTTTGATAAAAATGATGATTTTTTAGGAACTATTGTAGTAAAATAAAAACTATTGCCGGTATGGCGGAATTGGTAGACGCGTCAGACTCAAAATCTGATGAGGGTAACCTTGTGTCGGTTCGACTCCGACTACCGGTATTAATTTATTTTAATAAGAAACAATATTTACCAGCGGAAAGACTACAAATAAAAACCAGCTGCTAAATAATATTAATAAATCTAATAAAATAAACCTGAATTATTGATACTAAACCTTTTAAAGATAAAATTTTAAGTATTAAGTCTCTTAATAGCATCCTTATAAATTAAAACAAGATTCATAAGTTCACTCTCATCAATATACTCATTGGTTTTATGAGCTGTATTATCTGAGCCTTTAAATAATGGACCAAAAGCAACGCAATTTTTTAAAGCTCTGGAATAAGTTGCACCACCAATAGCAATAGGACTAACATTACTCTCACCTGTAAAGGCTTTATAAACTTCAATCAAAGACTCAATAAACTTTGAATCAGAATCAACATAAAGAGGATCAAGAAAAGAAACTTCATGATAATCTAAAGAATATACATTTAAAGTTCTTTTTATCAAATCCACTAATTCTTCTCGTCTACAACTTACAGGATATCTCATATCAAAAGATAAAATTTGATTAGATGTCTTAGACAATTTAACCTTTGTCAAGCAAAGAGTAAGTTGTCCAGATTTCGAATCTTCTAAAACTTTACCGAATAGTTTCTCACCATTAATAGTAAAACTGATCCTATCTTCAAAAAAGTTAATAAAATTGGCTTTTACACCTAAAGATTTAATAATCTTTAGTGCATAAGGAGCAACATTAACACCAAGTTCAGGTAATGAAGCATGGGCAGAAATTCCATGAATTAAAACACTGTTCTCAAAAAATTTATATCTAATCTTACCACCAAAACTGTCAAGTAAAATTCTAAAATCATCTTTATTAAAATCACCAAGCTCAAAAGAACACTCATCAGGAATCACATTATATCCAGTTCCAATCTCAAAATCCATAAAAAACTTCTCATCACTAATAATATCGAATTGCAATAACCCTTTCTCAGCATTAACAACAGGAAAATCACCATCGGGTGTAAAAGCAAAATCAGGAATCTCTTCCTTAATTTTATATTGCTCAATACAACGCCATGCCACCTCTTCATCTGTTCCAAAAATTATCCTAAACCTTTTATTAAAAAAAATCCCCTCTAAGACTAATAATTTAAAAGCATAAAGAACAGCCATCAAAGGCCCCTTATCATCTAGAATACCCCTAGCATATATTTTGCCATCTCTAAAATCAAGTTTAAAAGGATTTGAATTCCAATTAGACACATTGCCAGCATCAACAATATCAATGTGGGCTAAAATACCTATAAGTTCATCACCCTGCCCTATATCAGCAAAACCATAATATCCATCACGATCCCTATAAACTTTAAAACCAATATTTTTAGCTATTTCCAAAACTTTATCTAAACATAAATCAATTTGTTCCCCAAAAGGCCTATTTTTCAAAGCAGAAGCGTTAACACTATTAAATTTTATCAACTCTCCTAAATGGAAATAAAATTGTTTTTCTAACTTAAAATCCATAAAACTAAACCTTGAGCACAAATTTAAGACAACTTAAAAATAAAAGCTAAAATATTTTTGATATTGTTCGCATAAGAGTGTCGGGATTGAAAGGTTTAACAAGCCAACCAGTAGCACCAGCTTTACGCCCCTCATCAACTTTTGACTGTTCAGATTCAGTAGTTAAAACAAGTATTGGAACAAAACTTCCAAACTCCCTTATCTGTTTAATCACCCCTATTCCATCCAAGTTAGGCATATTGATATCCGTAATAATTAGATCAAAATCTTTATCACTCTGTCCAACGGCTTCCTTAAACTTAGATACACCCTCTAACCCATCTTGAGCCTCAGAAACTCCAAAACCATTCTGCTCTAAAATGTAAGCAACACTTTGCCTAATGGCCCTATTGTCATCTATAACCAAAATCCTTTTTTGCATGTAACGCTCCTAAAACCACATAAAAAGTATACAAAAGTTAGAATAAAATTACACTACCCTCATCAAATGAATGAACATCCTTTTCATCCTCGATAAGAGACAATAAATATTTTTTATGAATAAACAAAGTAAACCTATTAGCAATTCTGCGAATAAATTCCTTATCTTCAATTTCAACACACTTAAGACCATTTTTCAATAACTCTAAATCAAGAGTACTATTAATATCATTGTCCATTTCCATTAAAGTCTTTTCAAGATTTAAAAGATCCATTCTCAAATTCTTAATATTATGAATACCTAACTTTACTTCTTCAAATATTTCTAAAAAATCAACTGGAAAGATTTCATAGGATAATACCTGATCAAGAGCAATCTTTTTTATCTCAAAAATATTATTCTTTATCTCCATAAAAAGCTTTTTAAATTTGTTAAAATAATTTCTTTCAAGATAAAATCTATTATCGCAATCTTTCACAACTTTTTCAAAGAAAAATATTATTTGGGACAAAAACTCTCGTCCTTTGGTAATATTTAGCTCAATATCACTAATAATTTTTGACATTTCAGAAATATTACCTTCCATATCCTCAAGTTCAACCCTCTTTACAACCTCTATTTTGGAAGCTATATTAATATTTTGAAACCTAGAAGAGATAGCTGAAATATTTGAAAACATTAATTCCAAAGATTTAACAAGCTTAATCTGTTCATAATAAAGATTTAAAAAATTAGAATTATTTTTTTCAACATCATCAATCCTTTTAAGTAAATTCGATAAAATCACGGAAAAAGATTCAACTGATCTTGAAATATCAATATATGAAGAATTATCTGACTTTAAATCATTAATGACCTGAATAGAAGAAATCGATGTGTCAATAAATTCTTCAAAAGCCCTCAAATTTTCATCCAACTTAGCAATAACATCTCCAACTATCATTTTGGATGAATTTGTAAAAACAGATAAGACTTTTAACTTCTGAACCTCACTTGTATCTCTAAACTTAAAAACATCAATGCTTGAATACATAATATTTAGATGATACAAAGACTGAGTAAGTCTATCTTGAAACTGTAGATAAGACACAGCATTTACAAACTTAAATTTAAACTCACTAAGTATACCTAATATGTTATCATAAAAGGCAATAACTTCGCCAATACCCCCTGAAAATTCATCTATATTTTTAATCAAATTATCTTTAAATTCTTCAAGAATTTTATTCTCAGCCGTATTATTTTCAAGTACCTGATCCTTAGCACGATCAAGTCCAACTTTAATATCTCTACCCCTACTAGTTAGCTGATCTGCTTGCTTAATCATAGATTGAGTTAAAGTCTTAATCTCATTTGTAATATAAGAAAAAGCACCTCCTGCTCTCCCAGCCCTCATGGCAACAGTCAATGTATTAATCGACATTATTTCCATATCAATAGAACTTTTTTTCATCTTTTCAATTACATCTTCAAGAATCTCTATATCTTTAACCTTATCTCTTATCACGCCAAACTGTGCTTCAAGCAATTCAGTTGAAGAATTAAAATAAGATACAAAATCATTCAATACCCTTATTACTTTAGAGATAAAGTTATTCAAAGAATAATCATTATCAATATCAAGATTAGAAATAAACCCAATATTAAAAGATAAATCTTTAATATCTTTGGAAAGTTTTTCTATTAATTTAGGAATTGATTTACTTAAACTGGCATAAACTTGCCTTGAACGACTATCAAAAGCCTCAAGTTCAACAAATAATTTATTAATATGCGGATTAATATCCAGAAATTTACCATCATCTTCCATTAAGATCTCCTTAAAATATATTCAGATATTTTATTTAAAGGAAGAACCTTATCTACAGCACCTATTTTTATTGCCTCCATAGGCATTCCAAATACCACAGACGTTACCTGATCTTGCGCGATGTTATATGCACCACTTTTCTTCATCTCAAGCATACAACAAGCACCATCATCTCCCATTCCCGTAAGCATAACCCCAATAGCATTTTCTCCAGCATACATAGCCGCAGAACGAAACAAGACATTAACAGAAGGCTTATGTCTACTAACTAAAGGACCATCTAATAAATTAACAAAATAGTTCCCATTAGCATACTTCACAATTAAATGATAATGACCATTGGCAATTATTACAAGACCAGGCCTTAAAATATCTCCATCTTCAGCCTCTTTTACATCAATTTCAAGCTCATTATTCAAACTCTTTGCAAAAGATGTTGTAAAACCCCCTGGCATATGCTGAACAATAACAATTGGAGGAGAGTCTCTTTTAAAAAACTTTAAAAATACTCTTAAAGCCTCAGTACCACCAGTTGAAGAACCAACAAAAATAACTTTTCCGGTTTTATTTTTATTAATAACACCTTGATATTTCAGAATAACATCTGGATCATTCTTAGGAGCAACATTAATCACATCGGCAACCTTATAGCTTCTTGTTATACCAGAAATACTACCTTCAGATTTTTTACTCTCAGACTTAACAAAAGAATCAGGGGCTTTTATTCTCTTAGTCTCAAAAGAAACAATAAATTTATTACCAGCTAGTTTCTTGATCTCAGATTTTATTAAATCCAAATAATCACTTCTAAATAAATTAACTGTAAGTTTAAAGTTAAGTTTATTTATTATTAGTTTAATTTTATCTCTCTTAGATTCAAGAAAACCAAATTGTGGATAAACTTCATCTTCTGCTATAAAAATAACAGGAAGTGAGATATTATTAAGAACATTATTAAGAGCATTTCCAAAATGAGACTTGGCAGAATTTTCATCAACAATAACCAAATCAGGAAATTTTTGTAAAAAAACATTAATAAGGTTTAAAGAATTAGAACCTGGATTTAATATCTCAACATTTAAATCCTTAGAAAAAGCTCTAACAAAAACCTGTCTTATAAGACCTTGAATATCAATGATCAATATTTTCATTATAAAAGCCCAAAATATATTATGTTAAATATATTATGTTCAATCATATTACCTTATAACCTTGGTTATTGTATCAATATCAACTACTAAGGCTAGACTACCATCTCCAAGTATTGTAGCTCCAGAAACCCCTTCTACTTTAGAATAAATTTTACCTAAAGTTTTTATAACGGTCTGATGTTGTCCTAATACCTCATCCACTACAATTCCTATTTTACCACTATTTGCATTAACAACAACAACATGCTCACTATCACTTTCTTCATCAGATATTTCAAAAAATTCTCGCAAACGTATAAAGCTAATCATGCTTCCTCTATAATTCATAACATTACTATTATTTTCAAACCCACACACCTTAGACATCAATTTATCAGCTTCAAGACAAGACTCAACACTAGAGAGAGGCACAATAAAATGTTCATCTCTTACCCTCACAAGCCACCCTTCAATAATTGCCAAAGTCAAAGGAAAAATTAACTTTATGCGAGTATATTTGCCAAATTCACTCTCAAGAATCACATTCCCTCTAAGAGACTCTACCTGTTTTTTAACAACATCCATTCCAACACCACGACCTGATACATTTGTCACAACATCAGCTGTTGAAAATCCCGGTTCAAAAATTAAATTATAAATATCCACATCTGATAAAGTCCTTGAAACAGCATCAGATATTATATATCTCTCTATAGCTCTCTTAATTATTTTACGCTTATTAAGTCCTCTACCATCATCTTCAATAATAATAATCACAGAATCACCTGATTGATGCGCAGAAAGCTTAATGACACCTTGCGGATCTTTTCCTGCCTCTATTCTCTCTTCTGCCGGTTCAATTCCATGATCAATTGCATTCCTTATTAAATGCACTAAAGGTTCATTTAATCTTTCAATAATACTTTTATCAAGAACAGTATCACCACCTTGTGAATGATAACGAATTGATTTGCCAAGTTGAGCAGATAAATCTTTAACTATTCTTTGAAATTTGACAAATAAAATCTCAATAGGAACTGTTCTAAGTCCTGTGGTATAATCTCTAAGCTCATTAATAAGCAAAGAAAATTCAGCTGAAATTGAATTTAAAATATTATTATTACTACTCTCAGCTTCCTTTGCAAGCTTAGATTGAATCGTAACAAGTTCACCAACAAGATTGACCAAATGATCCAATTTTTTTGAATCAACCTTAATACTTGCAATGTTTACTTTACTTTTAGCAGTATCATCATTAAAATTAGCTCCACCCTTAAGAGCCGTTTTATTAAATATCTCTTCTGTTTTTGATGAATTCTGTTTTTCTTTAGAGCAGACTTCATCAACACCTTTATCTAAATTATTTACTAAGGAATCAAGCTCAAAGGCCTCAGGCATATCATAAGATGAATCAACTTCTTCAACAACAAATTTTGACTGTCCATCCAAAAACATAAAAATATCTTCTATAGAACTTTTACTCTCTTCTGTCTCTAGCTTGACTTCCCACTCAACATAAACATTATCAGGAGACATTAATTCCAAGTCGGGAATGTTTTTTACCCTAGCCCTAACTTGTCCATTTCCTAAATTTAATAATTTTTTTAAAAAATTGATTGGTTTGTGCCCATGAAATAAAATTCCCCTTGAAGGCGAAAAAAGAATTTTATAAATTTTAGTCTCAACATTTAAAGCTTCATCCTCAAATTTACCTTGCTCCAAAGATGCATCCAAGAAAGCTCCTTGTGAATCCAAATCATTAGATAAACTTATCTGATCTCCTCCAGTAGAACTTAAAACTGAATCAGTATTTAACCCAACATCAACACCAAGTCCAAATCCTTTTTTGATTGTATCTATCAAAATTTTTTCACGATTTTTATATGCACTCTCATCAATAGCCTCATCTCCTTCAATTAGTTCACGAATAAAATCAACTGCCATTAAAGTAGCATCAACAGTATCCTGATTAAATTCATCAGAACCTTCCTTTATAGGATCAAGAACCGTTTCTATTTCATGAACAAGAGAAGCTGTTAAATTAAAACCAAACATTCCTGCACTACCCTTGATTGTATGAAAATTTCTAAAAATAGAATTGACAACCTCTTTTCCCGATTCAAACTCAATATTAAGAAGTGCATGCTCAATATCTGAAATATTCTCTATAGACTCCTCTTTAAAAGAATCTTTAAATTTATCTATCATATCACTACTATTCATAAATTGCCCTTAAATACATAAAACTAAAATTCAATTAAACTAAGGCCTAAATCTAAGTGATCAATATCCTCAATATCATTTAAAAATCCACCATATATCAATGAACTTAAAACTTCATCAGATGGATATTCTATCTTTATAAATAAATTTCTATCTTTAGCATATTTATTTGAAGCATACAAAATTTGTATAAAAGTAACATCTATTTTCTCTACATTTGAAAGATTCATTACCAGCGTCTCTTCTTCTTTCATCTCTTTAAGAATATTTAAAAGATCTTCTTTAACTTTAAAGATGCTGTTTACTACAAGTTCTCCTTCTGGATTATAAATCATAACACGTAAAACTCCTATTGATCACAATCAGGATCATATATTGTAGTATTTTTAAAACTGGAGAGTTCTTTAATATCAAACAGATTCTCTACATCAAGAATAATAATAAATTTATTATTACGCTTACCAATTCCAGATATAAATCTCGAATTAAATCCCGTACCAATCTTTGGAGCCTCATCAATATCGGATAAATTTAGTTCAAGAACCTCATTAACATAATCTACCAAAATTCCAAGATTCAATTCATCACCTTCATATATCAAATTTAATATAATGATATTCGAAATATCAACGTCTTTTTTCTTAAGCCCATCATCACTAACTTTACGATCTTGCATACCAAATTGCTTTCTAATATCAATTACTGGAACTATTTTTCCTCTATTATTGATTATCCCTGCCATATAATCAGGGGTTCTTGGTATTTTTGAGATTTTAGTATACTCTAAGACTTCAACAACATATTTAATTTCAATCGCATAAAGCTCATCTAAACTAAACAAAAGATACTGATTTAATGTACCCTGTAAATCGGTTTCTAATTCCATAAATGCCTCTTAATAATATAACTAATAATATAAATAGAACACTCCATAAGTTTTATTCAAACTTCACATATCTCACATATTCACATGTATCAATTATAAATCAAAAATTTCAATACTAAACAAATATAAAACAATGTTCAAACATCATACATAATATAAGTAAAAATATAAATGTTCATCACTTTAAGTTACTAGAAACAATAATACCTGATAACTTGGTTTCTATAAACAACACTCACAAAAGGACATTTGAAACAATCCAAGCAAAACCATAATCAAACTTTCACAATGGTCATGAATTATTAAAATTCACTCTTATTAGTCAAATAATAGCAATTTTCCATAAAAGGAAGACTTGGGTATGGACAACAATTGGATAAACAATAAATGATAAGAAACGCTTTCTATTTATTACAAACCTATTGAATTACATCAATCCAGAATTAAAATTTATATTAAAATTTATAATAAAGGAAAACAACTTATGAAAACAAAGAACATGCTTGCTTTAATGTTTATGTTAGTATCAATATCTGCTTTTGCAAATTCAACATCAACAGCAAGAAACAAATTTGGTATGGGAATTTTACTGCCATTTCCAATTGCATTAGAATTCAATATTGGAAATTTTGACATAGACTTAGGTGCCTACAGTGGGACAAACAACTTTTTTAAGGATTGGAAAACTTTATTCCTTGCAATAGACTACATCTTTTATATACATACTTTTGCAGGAGCAGATAACATGCTAGACTTTGCTGTTGGAGGCGGTGGATATGGAACAATATGGTTCTCAAGATGGAGCAATAATAAAATAAATAGTGGACCAATGAGCTTAGGAGCAAGATTACCACTGATCCTAAATCTTGCAATAGCCAGAAAAAAATTTGATATATTCTTAAAAGTAGCACCTGGTCTTGGATTAAATATTTGGAGTAGAGGAGTTGGATTTAGATGGGAGGTATTTGCCGGACTTGGTATGAGACTTTGGTTTGCATAAAAATAACTGCTTATCACATCAAGAGAAGTACTTAAGTATTTCTCTTGACAAATTAAGTAAAATATCAAAATAAAATTTCAACATATGCTCAAAAACATCAAATGATCCCACTCCCAAAAAACTGATATTATCCCAAAACCATACACGATTTAAATAATATGTATATTGAAAATCATCAATAACAAATTTCATTTCATAACTTAAAACCAAACTGAAATTATAAAGATTATTGACATTAGAACAATATTTGACAAAACGCTCACAAATCATAAATATTTAACTTACTGAAATTTTTAAATATATAATTTGATTTAAAAATGACAATTCATACTATTACTTCCCTTTAAAAACAATCGAGTATATACTTAAAAAATGAGAGGATTTATCAGTACATGAAAAAAATAATCTTAATCTTATTACTAATAAACTACTTTAATGTTTCAGCAAAAGAGTCTCACACAAATAAAGGCTATTTCGGAATTGGAATACTAGGGCCATTATCAAACGCATTTCAACTAGTTTTAGGTAAAAACATCACAATAGAAATTGGAATTTATAACGGATTAAAAAATTTATTCAACAATTTCAATACATTATTTGCTTCCCTAGAGTTTACTGCACTCTCATCAGATTCGTCAGAACAATCTAAAGCGATAGATGCTTCACTGGGAATCGGAATTTATGGGTTATGGTGGATACCTGAATGGCAAAATACCCGCAAAACGTATAATTCGACAAATATAGGAATTAGAATATCGCTCACCCTAAATTTACCAATTATCAAAAAAAATTTTGACATATTTTTAAAAACAGGACCGGGTATCAATATTTGGGGTATTGGTGGTGGAAATCCAAAACAAAAATGGGAAGCATTTGCTGGGCTTGGTATGAGACTTTGGTTTGCATAAAAATAAACAGAATTATAAACACTTCAAATTTTAAATAAAAATTAAATCAACAGAATTCATCCTATAAAATTTTATTAATCATCAAAAATCAAATATAATGATATAGAAACATTAATTATTGGAGATTTAATGCAGAAATTAGTGCTAATAGCAATACTAACACTAAACATATGGGGCGGTGCATTTGGAAAAAGCTCATATTCAGATAGAAAAATAGGATTTGGAGGAAGCATTGGAAACCCAATATTTAATTATATTATGTCATTCCCATTTATAGATCTTGAAATAGGTTATGGAGGAACTAATGGTATTAATCTGTCAGAAGACAAACTCAAATCAAAAAAATATGATTTTAACATATTTGTACTCTCAGCCTTAGATCTAATATTAACAATACCATTAATAGAAAAATTATCTATTGGTACAGGAATTGGGGGAAACATACACATATCATCTAACAAATCAAATTTCATAAACATGGAAATAGGATTTGGATTTCGAATTCCAATAGCTATTTTTTATGATTTAACAGAACAAATAGAAGTAGGTCTTAAAATAGCACCTTCAATAGAATTTGTATCAAACGCAAAATCCATTGCATATCACTACCTCTATGCAGGACTTAAAACAAATATAATAGGTGGAATATTCATTAAATATTATATTTAAACACCAATCTCAAATTATTCCCAAGTACTATGAAAAAATTCACCTCTCTTTGAATCAATTCTTTCAAAACTATGTGCACCAAAGAAATCTCTTTGGGCCTGAATTAAATTGGCTGGTAAATAATTAGTAGAATAAGAATCTAGAAAAGACAGACTTGCATAAAATGCTGGCAAAGGTATCCCAATTTCACTAGCCCTTGAGACTATTCGCCTTAAAGACTTATGATAATTTCTTATTATATCTAAAAAATAATCATCAAAAATTAAATTAATAAGATGTGGATTCTTATCATAAGCCAATTTAATCTTCTCTAAGAAAACACTTTTAATTATACAACCCTCTCTCCAAATCAAAGAAATCTTTCCCAAGTTCAAGTCCCAAGAATAATTAACAGATGCACTCTTAAGCATCATAAAACCCTGAGCATAAGCTAGTATTTTGGAAACCAAAAGAGCATAATAGAGATCTAAAATCCAATCACTCAAATCAAATTCAACAGAATCCACGTCCATTTTAAGAATGTCACTAGCAATTACTCGTTCATGTTTTAATCCCGACAAAAACCTTGCAAACACAGACTCAAAAATTAAATTTGCTGGCACATTTAATTGCAAAGCTTCAATTGATACCCACTTCCCAGTACCTTTTTGATTTGCAACATCTAAAATCTTATCAAGTAAATATTCATTATTTTCCTTATATTTTAAAATTTTAGATGTTATTTCTATTAAATAACTAGAGAGATCACCTTCTCCCCACTTGTCAAATACTTCGGAAATTTTTAAATTATCTAAATTAAAAGCTCTCTTCATAAAAAAATATGACTCACAAATAAGTTGCATATCTGCATATTCAATTCCATTGTGAACCATCTTTACATAATGTCCAGCTCCACTCTCACCAACATAAGCAGAACAAATATCTCCCATATTTGTCTTAGCAGCTATCTTATTTAAAATAGGCTCAATTAATCCATAAGCTTTTTTGCTCCCACCATACATCAACGAAGGTCCAAATCTTGCACCCTTTTCACCACCTGAAATTCCAAGTCCAACAAAATAAACATCCTTAGAAGATAATTCTTTCTCTCTCTTTATTGTATCTTTATAATGAGAATTTCCACCATCAATAATAATATCGAATTTTTCAACTAAAGGTAAAATTTGTTCAATGACTTCATCAACAGCTGAACTTGATATCATTAAAATGATCTTTCTAGGTTTTTTTAAACTTCCAATAAAATCCTCAATATTTTTAAATCCATTAATCTTTTTATGAGCATCGTTTACAAGGAAAACTTCTGTTTTATCATTATCTCTATTATAAACAGAAACATTAAAACCGCTATCAGCAATATTTAACGCCAAATTACTTCCCATAACTCCTAGCCCATAAATACCAATATCCATTGCACTATCCTCTACCCTAATTTTTTTATTACAGACAAATTTACTTTATTCATTATTTTTAGATTATGTTATATTATAAAAAAAGTAAAGATTAAAACAAATGCAAGACAGGAGAATTCTATGAAAAAACAATTTGATACAGAGGTTAATGATTTACTTTATTTAATCATACATTCTCTTTATTCTCATAAAGAAATATTTTTACGAGAATTAATATCAAATGCCTCTGATGCCATTGATAAGCTTAAATTTTTAAACTTAACAAACGAAAAATTCAAGGATATCAAACTAGATCCAAAAATAGAAATAAGCTTTGACGAAAAACTCATTAAAATAAAAGACAATGGTATTGGGATGAACAGAGAAGACCTGATTAATCATCTTGGTACAATTGCAAAATCAGGAACTAAAGAATTTATAAAAAACCTAAAAAAAGATGAGAAAAATACAGCAAGCTTAATTGGGCAGTTTGGAGTTGGATTTTACAGTGCTTTTATTGTCGCAAACAAAGTTGAACTTGTAACAAAAAAAGCATTGGAAGATACTGCCTATCTCTGGTCTAGTGACGGCAAAACAGGATATGAAATAAATAAGGCAGAAAAAGATGAATATGGAACTGAAATAACCCTTTATCTTAACGAAGAAGGAATTGAGTATACCAACAAATGGAAAATCCAAGAGATTATCAAAAAATATTCAAATCACATAAGTTATCCTATCTTCATCAAGTACAAAGAACCCTTGATGAAGGATGGTAAACAAGAAGGATTTGAAGAAAAGGAAGATAAATTAAATGATACAACAGCAATTTGGATAAAAAATAAAAATGAAATCACTGATGAAGAATACAATGAATTTTATAAAAATCTAACCTTTGATTATGAAAATCCATTAATTCATATTCATACAAAAGCAGAAGGAAGTATTGAGTATACAAATCTTTTTTATGTTCCAAGCAAAGCTCCCTATGATCTGTACTACCCAAACACTAAACCTGGTGTAAAATTATTCATAAATAGAATTTTTATCACAGATTCTGCAGACAGCTTACTTCCAAATTACTTAAGATTCATAAAGGGAATAATAGATTGTCAAGACTTGCCCCTCAATGTAAGTAGAGAAATTTTGCAGCAAAACAAAATATTAGCCAAAATAAAGGCATCTTCTGTAAAGAAGATACTTAGTGAACTTGAAAAGCTAAGTGAGTCAGATAATTCTAAATTCAATGAATTTTCCAAAGAATTTGGAAGATGTTTAAAAGAAGGGGTTTATTCTGACTTTGATAACAGAAGCAAACTTATATCCTTAATTAGATTTAAGTCTTCTCACGTAGATGGACTTGTATCTTTAAGAGAATACAAAGAGAGAATGCCTGAGGAACAAAAAAGCATATACTATATAACCGGAGGGAAAGAAAATATACTTAAAATCAATCCAATTGTAACTGCTTACAAAGAAAAAGGATATGAAACTCTCATTATGGATGATGAACTTGATGAGGCAATTTTAAATTTCATCACAGAATATGATGGCATAAAATTAAAAGCAATAAACAAAAACGAAACAAGTGACGAACTAAAAGATGAAAATTTCAAACAAATGGAAGAAGAATTCAAAGACATCCTACTTAAAGTAAAAACAATACTTAAAAATCATGTCAAAGATGTATCACTATCAGCAACGTTAACACAAGAACCATCAGCAATAATAATTGATAGTGCTGACCCCACTTATCAAATGCAAAGAATTATGATATCAATGGGACAAGAGGTTAAAGAAATAAAACCTATTCTTGAACTCAATCCAAACAATAAAATCATTCAAAATTTAAAAAATCTAGATGATATAAACTTGGAAAAAATAAGCATTATTCTTTTTGAAGAAGCAATGATAACTTCCGGTCTACAAAGCAAAAACCCACGTCAATTTATAAACATAATAAATGAAATGTTAGAACAAAACATATAATGAGAGTAAGTTCGCAAGCATAAGCTTGCGAACTTACTTTTTAACTCTAAGAACCAAATCTTTGCCTGCCTCAACAGGATTAGTCTGAGATATCTTAGTTTTAATGTCCTCAGTTAAAGTAGTAGAAGAAGGTACAATATATTCAGAACCATCATCAAGCTTTCCAAACACATACTCAATGCTTGAAACTTCATCAGAATTTGCAATAACAACAGGCGTAACTACTGACTCTGCATGAGCCTTTAAATACTCAAGGTCCAATCTAATAATAACATCACCTTGTTTGACGCTCATACCCTCCTCGGCAACTCTTGTAAAACCCTTACCATTCAAATTAAGAGTATTAATACCAAAATGCACAAAAATTTCAACACCCTCTTTAGTTTCAAGGCTAAAAGCATGATTAGTTTTGAAAATTTTACCAATATTTCCATCACAAGGTGCAACCAACTCACTTCCAGTTGGCATAATTGCAATTCCGTCGCCAACTATCTTCTCAGCAAAAGCTTCATCTGGCACTTTATCAATTGAAACAACTTTTCCACTAACAGGCGCTATTAAATCCAAAGTAGCGGACTTTTTAAAAAAACCCAAAAAACCCATAAACTAATCTCCTATATATTTATCTAAAAATTTTAAAGTCTCTAATTCTGACTTACTATTTAATACCTTGCTTGCCAATTCACTTAAATCAGACATTGTATATTTGCTTAGCAAATACTTAATTCTAAGTGAAGCACTAGGAACCATACTTAAAGATCTAAATCCAAGCCCAATAAGAATTAAAGCTCCAGCCTCATCTCCCCCAAGCTCACCACAAACAGAAACATCAATATCAAAATTATTACCAGCATCAAGAACATTCTTAATCAGCCTTAATACAGCAGGATTATATTTATCGTATAAATTTGATATCTTTTGATTACCCCTATCTACAGCCAAGGTATATTGGGTTAAATCATTAGTACCAATACTAAAGAAATCCAATTTGTCAGCAAAGTCAGATGCCATTAAAGCCGCTGAAGGAACTTCTATCATACAACCAACTTCCAAATTTTCATCAAAAGGCAAATTCCTAGACTTTAAATTTGTTTTAGCTTTATTTATAAAATAATTCACTATATCAAGTTCCTCATATCTAGTAAGCATAGGAACCATGATTCTTATCTTGCCATAATGACTAGCCCTAAAAATCGCATTAAATTGACTTTGTATTAAATCCTCATAGTCCATATACATCCTAAGAGCACGATACCCTAGAAAAGGATTATCTTCCTTTGGGAATTTAAAATATGGAATCTCCTTATCTCCTCCAATATCAAGAGTACGAATAGTAACAACACCTTTTTTCTCAATAGTGT
The DNA here is from genome assembly GCF_000012085.2 of Borrelia turicatae 91E135. Taxonomy (NCBI): domain Bacteria; kingdom Pseudomonadati; phylum Spirochaetota; class Spirochaetia; order Spirochaetales; family Borreliaceae; genus Borrelia; species Borrelia turicatae. Next base: position 576,334 of record NC_008710.1, on the reverse strand, counting down.
CTACAACTCTCTTATAGGCCTCAAATTGTTCATCCTCCGTTGGAGGCTTTACAGACTCCATATATAAAAATTCTGTCCTAAAAAGCCCTATACCATCAAGCCCATATTTATTAACATAAAAAACATCTGTAGGAGTTCCAATATTAGCCTTCAGAGATATTTTAATACCGTCTTTTGTCTTTGCATCTTGGTTTTTTAATGCGAAAAGCTCTCGCTCATACTCATTATACTCTAATATCTTATGTGCATATTTATCTAGTTCACTGGATGAAGGATTACCAATAATTATTGAAGACAATCCATCAATTATCAACTGCTCACCTTCTTTAATTTTAGCAATATCCAAAGGTGTCATCACAAGAGCAGGAAGTCCCATTGTCCTTGCCAAAATAGCAGCATGAGAAGTCTCACCACCAACTGTAGTCACAAACCCCTTAACATAACTTAAATCAACCTGCATTGTATCAGAAGGCGTCAATTCTTCAGTAATCAGAACCACATCTCTTTTAACCTCAGAGAGATCAGTCACCTGATCTAAAATATTTGAAATAAGCCTATTTCTAATATCTTTAAAATCAGAAGCTCTCTCTTTTAAATAAGCATCTGTATATTCTTCTACACTCGCAATTAATTCTTTAAAAGACATATAAACAGCATAAGCAGCGCAATAATTTTCATTCTTAATAAAACTTGTAACAGAATCAGAAAGTTCATCATCCTCAATCACTAATATCTGTCCTTCAAAAATACCTTCCTTATCAGCACCAAGTTGAGCCACAGCCTTCTTTGTAAGCTCTTTAAGTGCAGATATAGCTTTTGATTTAGCATCATTAAATTTTTTTATCTCATCATCAATTTGTAAAGAAGCAATTTTTGATTTATCAATAAATTTATCAAAATCCTTTTTAATAAAAAGAGCCTCTCCTACACCTATTCCTTTAGATATTCTTTTCCCCGATAAAGTCATATAAACCTTCCATACCTATTCTTTAAAAGATTCAATGAGCTCAACAAGTTCAGTAACAGCCTTTTCTTCATCATCACCATCAGCACAAACCACAAGCTTCTTACCAGAAGATAATTCTAGTGTTTGTAATCGAAATAAACTTTTTCCACTAACAGATTTTCCATCAGCTTCAATAGTTATATCACTAGCATACTCCTTAGCTTTTTTGACAAACGTTGACGCTGGTCTAACATGCAAGCCATTAACGGCATTAATTGTAGCTTCTTTTTTTACCATAAACTTAAGCCCCTTATTTGAATAATTATTTTTTGATTAAGTTATTAACAAATAAATATTATAATGCATAAAAACAAATTGATAAATTAATTCTATTGCTTTTACATTAAAACTATGCCAAAAAACCAGCAATTATTTAATAATGCTAACTTTTACAAGACTAAAAACTAGATAATATATCGAAATAAAAATTTTTTATAAGTCTTAAACTTCTCTCCCCTAAACTAAAGTTTTTAACATCACGAATATTTTTATCCAGCATCTTAAGAGAATCTTCAATTTCAATTAAAGATAAAGGTAAAGATTTATTAAGAAGTAAAACTTGAAAATCCCTTAAAGTAATAACCTTGTCATTATAAAATATCTTCATCAAAAAATCACTTATAATATCTCTTTTAATATTTAAAAGAACGCAAATAAAAATAATGTTTGCCTCTTCTAAAATATCAAATGAAAAAGTATCAACAAATATTCTGCTACAAAAACTCTTATTCCATAAATTTGTGATTGGAAATTTTAATTTACTTAAAAATAAAGTATGGCGACTTTGTATATAATCATCCCTGTTAATACTGTAAGCATTATAAGTATAAGTTTTTTTGGTTAAAATATTTTTAAATTCAAGCTGAGCATCAAGACTTAACAATAAAGGATATAAATCAAATACTGTGTTTTTATAATAAAATCCATTAGCAATATTAATACTATTCAGATATATCCTATCATTTAGTCTTGAAATAAATTCATAAAACAACCTTGGAATATTTCTCTCTCCAAACTGCAATATTGTATCATAAGTAACACATGGCCCCATTTCTAAAAAATTACTCTTAAGAGAAACTTTATTAAATCTTTCAAAGTTATTAATTATAAAAAAATTATCAGAAATTTCATTTTTCATAAAAATTTCAGCATTTTTATGAAAATCAATCTCATTATAAACTATATAATTGTTTGAATCTTCCTTAAATAAATTAACAAGTGTATTAAAATTTTCTGGATAATATACCTTCACACCTCTCATTTCCTCTCTAACTCTTCCAATCTCAAATAAAGATCTAAAAAAGTATTAACATCAAGACAATTACACTTTAATGTATTATAATACCCTAAAATATCAGCCCTAATTATAACTTTACGTTTTAAAAGATAATAAAATAATAATGCATTAGATGAAAAACAATTTGTACAAAACCCAAAATCATTTTCTAATAAAACCTTAACTAAGGTTTCATAAAAAGTTGTATTTTGCAATCCCTCAACAGTAATGATGCTACGCCCATTTAACATAAAGGCTGAAACTAAAGACGAATATACAGGCTTTAAGTCTAAGAGCACTAATGAGAATTTTTTATTCATATTTTCAATAAAACTTTGATTGCCTGAATAAAAAATACTTATCAAAAGCTCTTTAGTACTTAAAGGAAGCTTAATACTTTTTGAAAGAGTCTCTCCATTTAAATTAAAGCTAATTAGTATCAATTCGTATACTCCAATTATCTAAAATATCCTTAAGATCAATAGGGGTCTTACAGATATTGAAGTCAAAAGCCTGGATTAAAGCTGTTTTTATTGCACAAACAGATGCAATAAATAATATTCTAAAAGAAAAAACAAATTCACCATCTTCAATAAACTCAAGATCCACAGAATCAACAATATCATAAGTAATATTTCCAAAAACATAATCAACTGCCAAACTAAAAATTGAAAATATACGCTTATTATTTATCCTAAGTTTATCAAACTTACCGTTTTCAACAAAAAAATTCACATTACTAAACACAATATTAAAAGAATATATTTCTATATCAATTTCAAGAGAACAAGCAACATTAAATTTCTTATCTATATCCATAACAAAATCTTGACCAGCTACAACAGGATATTCTCCCCTAAAATTCTCACCGATCATCATGACAAGCACATCCTTAATAGCCAAAACTTCTCTTTCAATAATGTAAGATTCTTTAATCAACGTACTATAAAGTCCAACATCATCTATAAAAACATCACTAACAATAAAATTTACATTACTATAAGATAAGCTAAAAGTCCTAGCTAAAGTATTCCTTAAATAGTTCATTAAGTTGATATCCATAATTTTATAAGGAATAAATACATCTAATTTATCCTTATGTAAACTCATAGAAACAGTTTGATTCCCACCTAAGAGAGCAGAATCTCGATAAGGGTCCAGATTTAAAAAGGCAAATCCTATACCTTTTCTTCTCACATCAAAAATATTATATTCATTCTTTAAACTTATAGCAGATGACTTGCGCATGATAGAATTTTTCAAATCCATCTCTTTAAAAAGTTTGAAAAAAACATTATATTCACTCTTAACATAGCTGAGTAAATAACTAAGAGGTTCAATTGACAAACTAACTGCAAGATTATAAAAATTTGAATAAATAAAATTATAAACAGCAATTCCAAATAAAAAATAATTATCATAAAAAAACACAGCATTACTTGTAGTCGATATAAAATTAAAATGTATACACACATCAAAAAATAAATTATCAAAAATATGCCTGAGGTAATCAAAATAAAATTTATATAAAAAGTGTAATGGTCTGTTGATTTCAAGATCTAACATAATCTTATCAAGCTTATTTTCTGATGATAAATAATTAACAGCTGAAAACTTTAAGTTTAAAGATTGTGCCATTAAAAAATGTCTCTTATAATAAAGAACATTAACCTTCAGCCCAAGTTTTTTAGCAATTATTATGCCTTGTAAGACGGCATTAAACGAAACTGAAAACAAAACATTAACACAATTATTATTAATAGGATTGATAATGATCTTATCTTTAGCAATACAAAAATTATCACTAATAATTTGCTTTACAAGTGCAATATTATCAAGGTCTGCATCAATGACTAAACTATCATCCTTAAAGCATACTTTAACTAAAATAACATCACTGCAATAATTCAAACAGTCTGAAAACTCATAATAAGAATTATAAATTTTAAACTCACCCAATTCTTTTAATCCTGAATCAAAATAAACACCGTTTTGCTCAATGACTTTTAATTCAAAAACAACACTTGCTTCTGCTTCTACTAAAGAGTCTAAGCTATCAGAATATAAAACCAAAGGAATTTGTCCTTCAAAATTTATTTTATTATCAAAAAGTTTTAAATCAAATTCATTAGAATCAACAGCATCGATGACTTTTAAGGTAATATCATCTTTATAACTTATATTAAAAACCTGATCTTTATATTTATCTAAAATCTTAAAATCTTCAATGATAGAATTCTTGATATTACAACAAACTGGCAAAGCCCAAACTTCTTCCATATTCTTTAGCTTCATAAATAATTAAATAAAATAAGGAGGCAAAAATTCATAATTTATCTTCTATTTGTATCATTATGGCACAATACCAACAAAATTACTATTGAAACCAAAACATGATGTAACAATTTAATTTACTCAATTAATGATATCCCAGAAATTAAAGTATAGGGCTCAACGATTATATTATTTTAATGTTATTATATATATATATATATTTTCTTTTGATAAATTTTATAAAGTATGATAATATCAAAATTAAGAATGAATATCAAATAATATTAACAACAGGGTGTTTATGAGTAAAAAGATACTTTCAATGCTCTCTAAAACTTTTATGTTGCTCTCTTGTACATTACTTTTTGGGGAGTCCAAAAAAAATATAACTCACTATATAATGAATCACTCAAAGGTTTATATTCCCAAAGAAGACTTAAGTGAAGATTTTGACAACGAAGAAGAGATAATCTATCATAAGAAAAATGAAATTTCAAAAGATAACAACTCAAATGCACCAAGTAAAAAATCAAATAAATTTAAAGTTTCAGATAACAGAAAAACAAGAAATAATATCTTAACAAATGAAGAGTTACAATATCCACAAAGTTTAAACACAAAAAATTTTTACTCAGAACAAGAAAATATAGACGATTGGTTCATAAAAGATATAGATAACTTAAAACTTAGAATTGAAAACTATGAGAAAAAAATAGAAAATATAGAAAATCTTTTAAGTCACACAAATATAAAATCAATAAAAAACAAGAATGAAGAATACGAAATTTTAACAAAAAGCTTAAAAGAAATCATTGAAAAGATAAAAAATCTAATTAACACAAAAGAAAACTTATTTAATCATGCTCCTCAATCAAAAAACAATCATTACAACAATGATCAAGAATATGAAGAAAACCAAAATGAATATATATCAAATGAAGAATATAATTATCCACCTGAAAAAAACACATATGATATGCATGCTCAAGAACAGGAATATTTCAATTCAGAAACCCAAATCCTAAGTGAACTGGACAATAAAATCAATAATAACAAAGATACTCTTAACAACAATACTCACAAATTAAGTGAACTGGACAATAAAATCAATAATAACAAAGATACTCTTAACAATAATACTCACAAATTAAGTGAACTGGACAATAAAATCAATAATAACAAAGATACTCTTAACAACAATACTCACAAATTAAGTGAACTGGACAATAAAATCAATAACAATAAAGATACTATTAACAACAATACTCACAAATTAAGTGAACTGGACAATAAAATCAATAACAATAAAGATACTATTAACAACAATACTCACAAATTAAGTGAACTGGGTGATAAAATCAATAACAACAAAGATACTCTTAACAACAATACTCACAAATTAAATGAGCTGGGTGATAAAATCAATAACAACAAAGATACTCTTAACAACAATACTCACAAATTAAGTGAACTGGATGATAAAATCAATAATAACAAAGATACTCTTAACAACAATACTCACAAATTAAGTGAACTGGATGATAAAATCAATAATAATAAAGATACTCTTAACAATAATACTCACAAATTAAGTGAGCTGGATGATAAAATCAATAATAATAAAGATACTCTTAACAACAATACTCACAAATTAAGTGAGCTGGATGATAAAATCAATAACAACAAAGATACTCTTAACAACAATACTCACAAATTAAGTGAGCTGGATGATAAAATCAATAATAACAAAGACACCTTATTAGCATTTCAAAAAGAATTAATAGACTTAAAAAATAATCATGATACTAGCTTAAAAAATATAGAAAACAATTTATCTTCAATAGAAAAAGTAATCAATGCACTAAAAGACAAAATTGATAAAAATGCAGAATTATATGAAGAGAATAAAGATACAATTCAACAAAAGCAAGACAAAATAAATATATTAAATGAAAAATTAATGAATAATGAAAATGCTATTTTAACACTTAAAGAAGAATTTACAAAATACAAAAACAAAGACCTCTTTACACATGACAACGGAGAATCACAATATACAAAAAAAGAATTTTATCCTAACAATGAAAAAAAAATACACAAAAGCAGTGTAATAAAAACTGCTGAATTTACAATATATCCAGATACACATTCAAACAATTATAATTTTAAAGATCAAAGCAGTGAGTTTGATTTTAAAAAATCTAACGGATACTACATTGAAATAGAACCAACAAAAAATTTATATAGAGCACAAGAAATTTACAAACTAATCCCAAAATATAATGTTAAAACCCATTTCATTAATCCATCACTCAAACATAAAGAAAAATTTTTCAGAAACTTAATAAAAATAGAACATGCAAATGAGATAGGAACTCTATACAAAAACCTAGCATCCGAATTTAAAAAGATAAGAATAATAAAATAAATTTAATTATCTAAATCCACAAAATCTTTAATATCAAAAAGACCAAAGGTTTTAATTCCCAAATTATTAGCCTTTTGCAATTTTAATCCGGGTTTCTCTCCAACAAGTAAAAAATCTAAACGCTTAGTAACTGCCCTATTGAAAATAGCACCTTTTTTAGTAATCTTTTCAATAAGAACATCTCTAGAATGCCCTTCAAAAGAACCTGTAATACAAAATTTTTTGCCAAACAAAAAAGAATCATCCACAACATAATTAGTATTATATTCTTCCAATTTAAACCCTAATTCTTTAAAAAAATTAAACTTATCAAGAATAATCTTATCATTAAACGCTTCAATAATATTTAAAGCTATCTTCTCACCTATTCCCTTAATCTTTAAAAGTTTGGCAAGAGCAGCCTCTTTATTTTTACAAAGAGTACTAATTATATCAAACGAATTTAAATTATTATTAATTAAAACCAATATTGTATTTGCTCCAAGCTCCTTAATTCCCATACCAAGAAGCAACTTTCTAAATGGCCTACCTTTACTATCGCTAATTGAACGCTTTAAATTATCTATTCTCTTAAGATCAAAACCCCTTAAATTAATAAGTCTATCAAAATTAAAAGTATAAAGCTCAATCTCCGAAGATATAAACTTCATTTCAAAAAGGAACTCTATTGTTTTTCCTGAAAGTCCTACAATATTCATGCATTTTTTACTACAAAAATACTTTATCTGTTCAATTATTCGATAAGGACAATGTTTATTTACACAAAAAAGATGTGAACCCTCTTTAATTAAAGCCATTTTACATGAAGGACAATTACTAGAAATTTTAAAACTACCAATCGAAAGCTTTTCTACCACCAATTCAACAGCAGGAATTACATCTCCACGTCTTGAAATTGCAACAACATCTCCAACATTTAAGCCAATAGAGTCTATATAATCTTGATTATGCAGACTTGCATTAGTAATAAAAGCCCCCGCAACAAATACCTTCTCCACATGTGCAACAGGAGTAATTTTGCCACTGCGGCCAACCTGAACAACTATGTCAACAATTTTGCTTACGCCTGTGCAAGATTCAAATTTATAAGCTACTGACCACTTCGGATGATGAGAAGTATATCCTAAAATATCCCTTAAAATAAAGCTATCAACTTTCAACACAACACCATCAATCTCATATTCTAAAGAATTTCTTTGCATCTCTATCTTTTTAACATGATTAGTAATTTCTTCTAAGTTTTTACCACCAAAAAATTTACAAAAAGGATTAATTTTAAATCCAAATTTCTTAAGTTTATCAAACGCATCATGATTAGTACTCAATCCAAAACTAGAATATAAAATATCATAAACAAAAATATCTAAAGGAAAACTAGCAACTTCTCTACTATTTATTCTTCTCAGTATACCTGAGGCTAAATTTCTAGCATTAAGGTAAGGATTCTTTAATGTGTGATTTATTTTCAAAAAATTTTCCTTAGTAATATAAATTTCACCCCGCAATACTAATTCAACCTTTTCATCAATAGACAAAGGAACATTTTTAATTGTTCTAACATTCTCAGTAACATCATTACCAACCCTTCCATCTCCCCTAGTCAAAGCTTTCTGCAATATCCCATCTTTATAATAGAGAACAATTGAACACCCATCAATTTTGGGTTCAACTGAGATACCAGTATAAGATCCCAAACTAGAACCTTCTAAGACCATTTTCTCAATCCACAATAATAATTCCTTAATATCATAAGCCTTATCCAAACTTAATATAGGAAAAGAATGTGTAACCTCTTCAAAATTATTTAAAAGATCGCTTCCAAACTTAAGAGTGGGAGAATCCAAAGTTTTATATTCAGGATACTTACTTTCCAAATCTTGAAGTCTTAAAAGAGCTTTATCATAAGTCAAATCACTCACACTGGGTGAGGAATCAACATAATACTCTTTATTCCATTTTCTGATATTATCTCTTAAACATAAAATTTCATCTTCTATATCTTTGATCATAAATTTAACATTGAATCTACCCAAAATTTACATTATATTTTAACAAAATAATGTAAATAAAAATATAAATTTTCAGGGATAAGTTATTGAGTAATAAACTCATTCATTTTAAAATCTAAAGTAAAATACAAAATAGATAATTATGCATGATATCTTTATTTATATTAAATGATATTTAATATGTTATCATGTTAAAATTAAGTAAGGAGTGGGGTTTGGAAGAAAATAAAAAGGCCTTAATAGTTGATGATTCTATTTTTATGCGAAAAAACTTAATCAAGATATTGAAAAAACTAGGCTTTAACGAATTTCTTGAAGCAGAAGATGGAATACAGGCTATTAAAGAATTCGAAAAACAGGAAGAAATCCATCTGATAACTCTTGATATAACAATGATGAGCATGGATGGCATTACAGCCCTTGAAAAAATAAATGAAGTTAACGAAAAACTTGCAAGAAAAATGAATGTATTGATGGTTACAGCACTTGGAAAACAAGAACTCATTGCAAAAGCTTTAGAACTTGGAGCAAAAGGATATATTACAAAACCTTTCAAAGAAGAGCAAATAGCAGAACAAATAAAAAGATTAAACTAGGAAAAAATCCTTGATAGCAAAAGAAGAAATCTATAAAAAAACACAAATCAATACATCAAGTCCTATATCAATATTGGTAATGCTTTATGAGAAAGCAATACAAGATTTAGAGCTTGCCAAAGAATTTTATAAAAGTAAAGATCCAACTAGTACAGCAAAAGCAGATGAAAAAGTTTACCATGCACAAGATATCATCATTGAATTAATGTCTACACTCAATTTTGAAGATGGTGGGGATATTTCAAATAACTTATTCTCAATATATTCTTTTTTAAACAAAACATTAGAAAATGTTATATTAGAAAAGAATAGGGATAATATTCAAGAAGTTTTAAAACATCTTAAAAATCTGCACACAGCTTGGAAAGCATTGCTTAAAAAAGATAATAATATTATTAACAAGAAATTAGGAATCAATATTGTCAACTAATAGAATATTAAAAATATATTTAAAAGATTTAATACTTGAACTAAAAAAATTAAAAGCTATTCTAGAATTTGAAAATGAAGAAATCAATAAAGGAATGCTAAACATATTAAATATTACAAATCCTGCAAAGGATTTAATCTTAAATTCAATCAATAATTATTATATAACCATAAATTCATGGCTAAAGGAACAAGAACAAATGCAAGAAGAAATTAAAAAATTAATTGAGGACACTTGCTTGTTAAAAGAAAAAATATGCATTCAATATCACAATACACACAAAACTTTAAAAAGGCTATTTGCTCAAAAGACAACAATACCAAAGACACAATTATCTAAAACTCTCTTTAAAGACAATAACCCACTTTTAGTAGATGTAAAAATATGAAAGAAATTTACCTAATTGATGCCTTAAATATAATATTTAGAAACTATCATGTAATGAAAAACAATCCTTTAACAAATAAAAAAGGAGAAAATGTCAATGCATTTATTGGATTTTTCAAAACTCTTTTTTTCATAATAAAAGAGAAAAATCCAGAAAATCTAATTGTAACTTTTGACTCAGAGACACAAACATTTAGACAACAAAAGTATCCAAGTTACAAAGCAACAAGAGATGCTCCTCCAGATAATTTAATTCCACAAATTTACTGGATCAAAGAAAGTCTAATAAAAGCAAATATCCCAATGTTCGAAATACAAGGATACGAAGCTGATGATCTTATAGCCAGCTTTGCAAAAAAAGCAGAAATCAACAATTACTTAACTTATATCATTTCTCCAGACAAAGATTTATTACAACTGATGTCGGCTAAAACCAAAATACTTAAAATCGAGAATAGCAGCTTTGTGGAAATGGATAATGATTATGTGATGAAAAAATTTGGAGTAAATAAATCCCAAATCAAAGATTATTTATCCATTGTTGGAGACAGATCAGATAATATACCGGGTATCAAAGGAATTGGGGAAAAAGGAGCTGCTAAGCTACTAAATGAATTTCAAACATTAAATGGAATATACGATAATTTAGATTCTATCAACAATAAATATAGAGAAATATTACTAAAAGAGAGAGAAAATGCCTTTTTAAGTTATGAACTTATCAGTCTTGTAGAAGATCTAGAATTGCCAGCACTTGAAAAATTTAAACTGGAAAACTTAAAAGAAGACATCCTTTTATTATTTGAAGAATATTCTGCAACAACCCTAATTAAATCTTACAAGACTATATTAAAAAAAAGATATGCTACAAATCAAACACAAAAGTCGCTCTTTGAAACCAATATAAATCAAACAGACACAGAGATTTTACAAACAACAACATCACATTCAAATGCTCTTAAAACAATACAAGAAGAAAATATCAAATATGAAACAATATTAAAAAAAGAACAACTTGACTTACTAATAGAAAAACTAAAACAAGCAAACTATGTAGCAATAGATACAGAAACAACTTCTCTTAATGTCCATGAAGCGCAAATAATAGGAATTTCGGTTTCATTTAAAGAATTTGAAAGCTACTATATTCCTATAGAAACTAAAGAAAAAAAAACTATTGAAAAAGCATACATAATCCAAAAATTCAATGAATTTTTTAAAGCACAACCTAAGTTAATTGGTCAAAACTACAAATTCGATTACAAAATACTTAAAAAACATGAATTTAATGTAATCCCACCTTACTTTGATACAATGATAGCAGCATATGTTATCGATCCAAACACAAAAGTATCTCTTGATTTCTTAGCAGAAAAATATTTAATGCATAAAAATATCAGGTACGAAGAAATAGTAGCACAAAATGGCACTTTGAAAGATATACCACTTGAGATGGTCTCCAATTACGCTGCTGAAGATGCTGATATTACTTTCAGGTTATTTAAAATTTTTACAAAAAAACTCAAAGAAGACAACCTTGAAAATCTAATGACAGATATAGAAATGCCATTTAGCAATGTCATTACAGAAATGGAAGAAAATGGAATTTATCTCGATAAAGATTATCTAAGACAATATGGCTATGAACTTGATAAAGAATTAAAATTAATTGAAAATGAGATAATAAAAAGTATAGGTATTGAATTTAATCTAAATTCAACGAAACAACTACATACGGTTTTATTTGAAAGATTAAATCTAGTACTACCCCAAAATGTCAAGCAAGATTCAACAGACATTAAGGTACTAGAGACAATAAAAGAGCAACATGAATCTATACCAAAACTCATACAATATAGGCAAATCGCAAAACTAAAAAATACATATACAGATAATTTAATAGAGTTTGTAAATGAAAAAACAAACAAAATACATACAAATTTTATACAAACAAAAACAGCAACGGGTCGCATTTCAAGCACCTCACCTAACCTACAAAATATTCCAATTAAAGATGAAAAAGGACGTAAAATAAGAGAAGCATTTAAACCTGAGAAAGGCAATATTTTTATTTCTGCTGACTATTCACAAATTGAACTTGTCATACTAGCCCACCTCTCAGAAGACGAATCATTAATTGAGGCATTTAAAAATAAAAAAGACATTCACATAAAAACAGCATCACAACTCTTTAAAGTAGATGAGGAAAAAGTAACATCTTCCATGAGAAGAATAGCAAAATCAATTAATTTTGGAATAATTTATAGAATGTCAGCCTTTAGGCTCTCAAAAGAACTGTCTATTAAAAGAGAAGAAGCTCAAAAGTTCATCGATTCATACTTCAATCTTTATTCTAAAATAAAAACTTTTATACAAAATCAAATAGATTTTGTCAGAAAAAATGGATACAGTGAAACTCTTCTTAAAAGAAGGAGATATATAAAAGAAATTAATAGTCAAAATTACTCAGAACGCTCAGGAGCTGAACGAATAGCAATAAATAGTACAATTCAAGGCAGTGCATCTGATATAATGAAAATAGCAATGATTAAAGTATATAATGAACTTAAAAGTAAAAACTTAAAGTCAAAAATACTCTTACAAGTACACGATGAAATGCTAATCGAATCGCCCGAACAAGAATGTGAAGAAGTAAACAAAATAATCAAAACAATGATGGAAAATGCCTATCCTTTAAAAATTCCTCTAAAAGTAAATATTGAGACTGGAAAATCATGGGGAGAAATTCATCGATAATTGGCATAACTGGTAGAATATCAACTGGCAAAGATACCGTTTCAAAAATTATTAGCAGTGAATATGGTTTTCACGAAATAAATGTAGATAAAATTGGACACACAGCCCTACAAGCAAAACAAGACACAGTAGTCAAGATATTTGGGAAACAAATATTAAATAATAAAAACGAAATAGAAAGAATAAAACTGAGAAATATTGTATTTAATGACAGGAAAAAACTAGAAAAATTAGAAACAATCACACATCCCCTTATATATAAAGAAGTAGAACAAGTAATATTAAAGAAAAAATTTGATAAAATCATAATTAATGCTGCACTACTTTTTAAATTAAATCTTGCAAAATTCTGCGGACATATATTTATAACAAAAGCAAATGATGAGATAATAAAAAATAGACTCAAATCAAGTCGCAATATTGATGAAAATTTGATTATAAATATTCTTAAGTGTCAAAAAGATATTTTTTTAAATAAAAATATTCTAAATTCAAAAATAATAAATATAATTAACAATAAGAGCTATGAATATCTAAAAAATGAGATTAGAAAAAAGATGAAAGAGGTAACATAGATGAGAGATTTTAATGAAAATAATAACAAAGGATTTTTAGTAGCATTAACTTCAATTGTAACTGTTTGTACAATTATATTTCTTGGAATAATTATTTTCTTCCCAAATAAAAACTTAGCCTCCGAAATCGCAGGTAAAAATATTATTTTACAAGAAACAAAAGATGAAAACGTCATAGAAAGTGAAAATAATGAAGATACTTTAGCAATAACTGATAAGCCAAATGAAATCATAATTGACCTCACACAAGATATCAAACAAGATAAAAGTTTCAATAGTAGTATAAATCAAAATAATAAAAAAATTATTAACAAAAAAGAACCACAAATCATAAATCAACATCAAACTACAAACACACACACAAAAGAAGAAAAATTACAAAAAACACAAACAATTGCAAAGACAAAACAAGAAAACAAAAAAAAACAAAAACACAATAACTTTGAAAACAAATATGACCCTCGAAAAGAATACTACATACAATTTGCATCACTCGCAGATCCAATCTCTGCTGATAACAATATTCAAGAATTGATGAAATATAAAATAAATGCAAAAATCTATTCAGCAACAATAAACGATAAAGACACCTATAGAGTCAGATCTGGACCTTACAAAACCATATCAGAGGCAAAACTCGATCTCAATAAAATATCAGGCTCAAGTGAGTTTAAGGATGCTTACATATTAACTATTAACAAATAAATCAAAATTAGAGACATACTTATGATATTTCTCTAAATAAACATCATGCATACTGGCACTAAAAGATATAACCTGTTTAAATTTAGCAAGCTTTTTAAATGCCTTATCCAAGCTATCGAACTCCCCTAAGCAACAAAAAGCCAAGATTGCATTACCGATAATCTCAGCATGTTTAAATTCAAATATCTTTAAATCTTTACCAATAATATTCGATTTTAGTTCATTTAAAAACAAATTATCTGAATTAGAACCACTCACAAAAATGTCTAAAACATCCCTTTTAAAAGATTTAAGCTGAAGTATTTTATTGTAAAAGGAAAAATAAGCGGCTTCAAGAATTGCAATTCCTATCTGTAAAGGATTATCTACTTTTCCAAAAATACCTTTGTTCAAATTATCTCTTATTTGCGAATCTATTAAAATATGATCAGAAAAAAGCTCCCTCTTGCTTAAATAAAAATAAACATTACCTGAATCATATACTCTAGGGATCTCTTCAAAAAATTCCTCAAACGATTTTTTCTTTTTAAATAATCTATCTTTAAACAATTGCAATAAGTATCCAGAAGGAACTATTCTTCCAATAACAAATAAATTATCTAAAAAATAAGGATACACCAAAGAAAAGTCTGACAAATATGCATCTGAGATAAAATTAAAACCCTCGCTTGTACCTGTTCTATTTGAGACAATTCCAGAAAAGAATGCCCCACTTCCAATAAGAACGCTTAAATAATCCATTCCAGCATTAATTACTTCTATCCCACTATCAATGCCAAATTCAATACTAGCACTATTAGTAACCCGACCAGCAACCTCTCCCATCCTTAAGAAAGGGGGAAATTTATTTGTATCAAGATTATGCTTTCTTATTTCAATATCATTCCAAATAAAAGGAATATAAGACAGACTTGGATAGCTTGTAATCAGATTATCTGTAAGCAAATAAATAAAATACTCAAAACAAGATACAAAATATCTAACCTTGTCATAAACTCCCCTCTCAACTGTGCTAAGCACAAAGGGTAAGAAAGATGATTTCCCTCTAAAGTTACTAACCACCTTAGAAGAATTCCAATGTAAAACTTCCAAAGGAACCAAATTTGAATCAAGAGCTATTAGACATGGAGAAATACCACTAACAGAAATACAATCTATTTTTTTATACTTAAAATTAGAAATTATTCTCTTGAAAGCAAAAAGCCATATTTTATAATCAAAGTTTTCAAAATCAACATTGAAATGATCAAAATAATTTACATCAAAACTCTCTAAAACCCCATGATGAGAATTAATTAAAGCGGATTTTAAAGTACTAGTACCAATATCAATACTGAGTACATCCATAAAATTAACTCTTAGAAATCAAATTTTGAATGTCATGACTTCTATCAAGAATTTTTTGCAAACTAACCCTATTGTGAATGGCAAAAATTGCACCTGCAAAAAGATGTGCAACATTAGCTTCATAATACCAAGGTTTACTTATAAGCCTATCATCATGATACACAGCATTTGTCCCAATTATTTTATAAAAATAGCCTTCCTCATAAGCTTTATCAAAATATCTAATTGCATCTCCATTAAAAAATGGGAGACTTATTGCACATATAATCTTCTTAGCCCCCATACTTTTTAAAAGTTTCACAGCCTTAATTAAGGTTCCACCAGTAGCCAAAATATCATCACTCATAAAAACATTTTTACCCTCAACATCTCCTAAAAGTTTAGTAACAGAAATATTAGAATCGTTAACATTATGCGTTACCTTTGAATAATCTCTTTCCTTATAAAGCAAAGCTAAAGGCCTTTTAAGATTAGATGCAAAAAATTTGTTCCTATTAACAGCACCTGTATCAGGAGAAACAACTACCAAACTTGAATCTCTAATATCTATTAATTCAGCTAAAGCATCAAAAATTTCATAAGACGCATTTAAATTTTCAAAATACGTTTTTCTAAAAACATTTTCAATCGCTTTTGAATGAATATCTAGTGTTAAAATATGTTTAACTCTCAATTCTTCTAAAAATCTCCCAAAAAGACTTGCTGTTAAACCTTCTCTTGAATGCTTTTTATCTTGCCTCGAGTAAGGATAAGAAGGAATGATAACACTAACAGAATTAGCCTTAGCCTGCATGCATGCATCTATTGTGGTCATCAAATTCATTAAATGATCATTAATTGTCATTACTACTTTTTCATTATTATTTACATTAACTGGATAAGTATTAGAAACATCTTGCACGATAAAAATATCTTTATTTCTTATGGTTTTTAAAATTTCTGCCTTAAATTCACCATTAGCAAACTTAACAAAATTTACAGGAATCTCCACCGACTCATCAAATCTTAAGTTAGAAAATTCAAGTCCTTCTAAAAAAGGAGACAAAATTTCTTCAAGCTTCAAGACATCTTCTTTGAAACAACTAGAAGTTTGCGAAATTTTTTCAATAACTTCACTCTCACTATCTAAAAATATTTTTTTAAGTTCTTCCATTATTTTATCTGCAAATACCCTTCCACCGGGACAGGCAATAATTCCTATTGATTTCTTAATAAGCAAACCCAATTTTAAAACTCCCTACTTCAAACAGAAACTCTTTACTTCATTGTACATCAATACAAATAATTCACACAAGATTAAGGAAAATCTCTAAAGTTAAAACAGTAACAATTTTAATCATTAACAAATTAAAACTAGCCAATGCAATAAACTTAAAAACGCAAAAATTTATTTATTATCCACCTAAATAACTCCAAACTCAAAACCTATACCAAGCTTAAAATCAGAAAATTTATTATTCTGAATATTCCAACAATAATATCCCTCAAGTACCAAAAAAGCAAATGTAGATCTTGCACCAAGATCCCAACCAAAAATATCATATTCATCCATGATGGAATCCCTAAAAGCAGTAGCCATATTAACTCTAGGCCCAGTAAATAATGCAACAGATCCAATAAAAAAATCTAACCTTGTATAAACTCTAGATTCAATGGCTGCAATGAATGAAAAAATATCACTCAACCGTCCCTTACGATTAACATACCTCAACACATTAAAACTAAATCCAAGTTCAAAACCAAGTGAAAAAAAATCATCAAATTTTGCTCCCATTTGAGCATATCCCCCATAAGTTAAACCGGTCTTAGCAATGTTAACCATATCTGCAAAATCTGTAACAATTTTTTCTCTAGCTAAATCAGACATATTACTCTCAAGTTCTTCACCAATATATAAAGCTGTATTATAAAAGTTTGAAATAGTACTAACCGGAAAATCCAGGCCAACCCCCAAATTAAGTTCAAAATCAACATCTGAGAAAGCATTACTTGTAATAAATATCAATAAACTCAAAAATAAAATCTTTATCTGCATAACACTTAAGTCCCCCAAAATATTTAAATGAATTTGCACATTAAGATCATTAAAAAACAAATGCCAAAATTATCATAAAACAATCTTTAACCTTTAATCCTCCAAAACGGACGAGACTATCTCACTTGCATTAGAAGGAACTGAATATTTTAATTCCTTATATTTTAAAATATACTTCTTTGCGGTTTCCATGTCCTTCTTTAAATGATAAATATAAAAAACATTAAATAACGCTTCTTGATTAGCAGGTGCGATTTCCAAAGTTTTTAAATACAATTTTAAAGCCTCTTCTAAATTTTCCTTCCTAAAATATAGATAAGCTTTTAAATTAATCAACAAAATATTGTCCTGATCATTTTCCAATAAAGATTCAAGCTTTAATCCAGCTTCATCATATTTCTTCAAATTGATATAAGCCAAAATAAAATTATAAGTAGACGCATCATTCACATTAGAATTAAATTTAATAGCTTGTTCATAAAGTTCAACGGATGCCTGATTATTACCAAGCTCCTCATTTAATTTGGCAAGCTTATAATATTCATCTGAAATAGTTTGATAATCTTTAGCAAGAGTTTTACAAGACAATACAAAATAAAAAAGGAAAAAAAATAACCCCTTATACATTAAAGCAAAACCCAAATACTAGACTAAAATAAACATTATAAATTTCAATCAAACATCAATCAATGTCTAAATAACTACCGGTATCTCAAATCCAAGTCCAGCCCTTAAATCTCTATATTTAAAATCATTAATAGAAAATAATAATGACGATTCAACACTAAGAAAGGCTAATCTCAATCTAAAACCTGTCTCAATAACATTAAAAGGATTGGTTACTCTGCCATTACCAATTAAATTCCCTGTATAAACAGGATCTACAACTAAAGATCTATCACCAAAACCTGAAAATAAAGTAGCTGCTAAATAATAAATATCATATTTTATGAATAATCTCGGAACTATCCCTGAACCCAACTTAACAGGATAGGAAGCCTTTAACAGGTTTAAATTAGGAAACATCATCCTTCCAAGATTTACACCAAATCCAAGTTCAAATCCATAATAAAAATTACTGGTAGCAATAGGAAGACCAATTTGAAAATAACCCTGAAAACCAGTACTAAATAAAGGTGACAATTTTTGCCGCAAAGCATCATTTAAAACAGTCCCTGGTGTAGAAATTTCTTCACATAATCTCAAAAAATCATCTTGATTACTAATTCCAAACTCATTTAATTGACTAAATATTACTTCCTTTAACTCAATAGCTCGTTTTGCCGTTTCTTCTAAATCAACTAAGAGTTTTCTTATACTCGATCCAGTCTCACCTAATTTTTGAAGCGTAACCTTGTTGTTTAACTTACTCAATTCACGCAAAAATTTCTTCAAATCATGAGTACTATTTACAAGTGAGTCTAAATCACTCAAATCCGAATCATCCACATTATCCAACTGTGAATCTGAATTCTTTCTATTCTTAAACAGCCTAATGAGAAGATTTAAATTGTTTTGAAAAGAACTATATAAAACAGCTGCACTGTTCTCAAATTCACTTAAACGATTGAGAAAATTATTTTGAAAATTTGTCAAGATAGTAAATAATTCAAAACTTATCAATTTATCTAAAACTGTGCCAGTTTTTCTATTAAATAAAGAAAATGACTCAAGACTAATTTGTGTACTAAAACCCGCTGAGAAATATACAAACTTGGCATAAGATGTACTAAAAGATAAAAATAATATTATAATAATTAAAAATTTTTTCATATCCTAAGCCCTTACAAGATAATTATAAGATGATAACATTTATTGCAAAAAAATACAATCCAATTTTACTTTTTAAATCAAATTATATTGTCCCCCATTATCAATTTAAAGGAAAAAAATTAAGAAGGATTCCTATACATTAAGAACCCTTCTTAAATAACTAAGTCAACAACTAAAATTAAAGCTTTTCTTGGTCATACTTATTAAATATATGTTCCGTTAAATATTTACCAACTGACCTTTTCTCTTGTACAAGCTTAGATATTATATTAAAGTGTCTTGGTTCAATCTTAAAATATTTATAGGCTCTTCCGTCCTTAAAAAATACAGAAAGTTCAGACAAAGCAGAATCATAATCAACCTGACATATTTTACTCAATTCATGAGATATTGTTAAAGTATTCAAACTTATATCCTCCAATGATTAATTCTTAGGAGTATAAAATATAAAGTAAAGAAAGAGTAAATTCATTAAATATTAAGCATTTTTAATCAATGAAATCAAAATTTACTAAATGATATATTCCTTATAATTAACTGTATATGTTTAATACAATTTAGTCAAGCAAGTCTATAAATAACTGGACTTTCTCACAAGCTACAATTGAAAAATAATTAATTTAATTTTATAAATTCAATACGAAAAAACCCCTGCTAAAAAAAGCAATTAAATATATTACTTAACATTTAGACAATGAAACTCCCTTAAGTCAAAATCGACCAAAACAGTTTAAAATAGACTTTTTTTAAAAAATTATGTAGAATAGTTAGGATAATTAGTGTTCTAAGTATACATCATTCAGGAGGAAAAATATTCCATGGACTATAAAAAATTGCGAAACATAGGTATTAGTGCCCACATTGATTCAGGAAAAACAACACTCACAGAACGTATTCTTTTTTATTGCAACAAAATTCACGCCATTCATGAAGTAAAGGGAAAAGATGGAGTTGGAGCAACAATGGATTCAATGGAACTTGAAAGAGAACGGGGAATCACAATTGCATCTGCTGCAACTCACGTTGAATGGAAAAACCATCCAATAAATATTATTGATACTCCGGGTCACGTTGACTTCACAATTGAGGTTGAACGTTCACTTAGAGTGCTAGATGGCGCGATACTTGTTCTCGACTCTGTTGCAGGAGTTCAATCTCAATCAATTACAGTTGACAGACAATTAAAAAGATATAATGTACCACGTCTTGCCTTCGTAAATAAATGTGACAAAACCGGAGCCAATCCTAACAATGTAAAAGATCAACTTAAAGATAAGCTTGGTTTAAACTCAGTTTTAATGCAAATTCCAATAGGACTTGAAGATAAACACATGGGCGTTGTGGATCTTGTTTTAATGAAAGCCTATTACTTTGAAGGCAAAGATGGAATAGAAATTATAGAAAAGGAAATTCCTGCTGAGTTAATCAATGAGGCTGAAGAAAAGAGAAAAATAATGCTTGATGCTTTATCTGATTTTAATGATGAACTTATGGAACTTCATATGGAAGGAGAAGATATAGCTGTAGAGACAATATATGATGCCATTAGAACAGGTACTTTGGCTTTAAAATTTTGTCCCGTATTTATGGGTTCTGCTTATAAAAACAAAGGTGTTCAACTTTTACTTGACGCTGTAAATAGATTTTTGCCTTCTCCTCATGACATCAAAAATGTGGCTCTTGACCTAAACGAAAACGAAAAAGAAATTGAACTTAAAACTGATGAAACCTTACCAACTGTAGCACTGGCTTTTAAACTAGAAGATGGACAATACGGACAATTAACTTATGTAAGAATATATCAAGGGATTTTAAAAAAAGGACAAGAACTAATAAATTCAAGAACTTCTAAGAAATTCAAAGTTGGCAGACTTATTAGAATGCATGCTAATAACACTGAAGACATTGAATTTGGAAGCAGTGGTGATATCGTTGCATTATTTGGGATAGAATGCGCATCAGGAGATACATTCTGCGACCCTTCAATTAACTATTCAATGACATCAATGTACATTCCAGAACCAGTAATATCTTTATCAATAAAACCTAAGGATAAAAAATCAGCTGACAACATGGCAAAAGCTCTTGCAAGGTTTACTAAAGAAGACCCTACATTCAAAACTTATGTAGATGCCGAATCAAAAGAAACAATAATACAAGGAATGGGTGAACTACACTTAGAAGTTTACATTGAAAGAATGAGAAGAGAATTTAAAGCAGAAGTTGAAACAGGGATGCCTCAAGTAGCATACAGAGAAACCATTACAGACAAAGCAGAATTTAACTATACTCACAAAAAGCAATCAGGAGGTGCAGGTCAATTTGGAAGAGTTGCTGGCTTTATGGAACCACTTGAAAGTGAAGGACAAACTTATGAATTTGTCAATCTTATAAAAGGTGGAGTAATTCCAACGGAATACATTCCATCATGTGACAAAGGATTCCAAAAGGCTATGGAAAAGGGAACTTTAATCGGCTTTCCAATTGTCGGGATTAAAGTCACAATTAATGACGGTCAATATCACGTTGTTGACTCATCAGACATTGCATTCCAACTTGCAGCAATAGGAGCATTCAGAGAAGCTTATAATAAGGCAAAACCTACAATACTCGAGCCAATAATGAGAGTAACTCTTGAAGGTCCAACCGAATTTCAAGGCAATATGTTTGGTCTCTTAAACCAAAGAAGAGGAATAATTTTGGGCTCTGTTGAAGAAGGAAATTTTTCAAAAGTTGAAGCTGAGGTACCTTTAAGTGAAATGTTTGGATTTTCAACCGTTTTAAGATCTTCCACACAAGGAAAAGCTGAATTTTCAATGGAATTCCTAAGATACGGGAAAGTTCCAAGTACAACATTTAATGAATTATGCAAAAAATTTAACGAACAAAAATAAGGAGGAATCATTATGTTTGAATTAACGCATGAAAAACAAGAAATAAGAATAAAAAACAAATTTTTGGCTCAGGTTTTTGGATTAATGGCAATTGGTCTCTTAATATCTGCAATATTTGCATACACAACATCTGAAAATCCTGCAATGCGAGCTATAATATTCACAAATCCAATGTCATATATAGCAATGATACTTGTACAATTTGGACTTGTTTATGCAATAAGCGGAGCAATCGAGAAAATATCAAGCGGCACAGCAACAGCTCTTTTTCTAGGATACTCAGCTTTAACAGGAGTAACACTATCTTCTGTATTTATGATATATACTCAAAGTTCAATATTCTATACATTTGGAATTACTTCTCTAACTTTCCTTGCAATGTCCTTTTACGGATACACAACAAGCACAGACCTTACAAAAATGGGAAGCTATTTTATTATGGGATTATGGGGCATCATTATTGCATCTATTTTTAACATATTTTTTAGAAGTTCGGGGCTCAATTTTTTAATCTCAATTTTAGGTGTCATATTATTTACAGGTCTAACGGCTTACGATGTTCAAAATATTTCTAAAATGAATAGAATGTTAGAAGACGGTACCGAAATTAAAAGTAGAATGGCAGTTGTAGCCTCTCTAAAGCTTTACCTAGATTTCATAAATTTATTCTTATATTTACTAAGATTTTTAGGAGAAAGAAAAGATTAAAAGCCAAAATACAAATTTAAAGCTAACGTTAAAGTAAAAATGAATGCTTAAGTCAAGCATTCATTTTTAGGAGTTAAATTGAGCATAGATACTCTAGAATTTGAAGAAAACAATACCCAAAATGTTATAAAGGGTAATTTTGAATTTGAAGGATATATAGAAAGCAATAAACCAATAATCATTGAAGGGGTACTTAAAGGAATCATAAATTCTACAAGTTCAATATACCTAAGAGAAAAAGCTAATGTAGAAGCAGAAATCAAGTGTAATAATTTCCTAAATCATGGAACAATGAAAGGTAATGTAAAGGCTTTAGAAACAATAAAAATTTATAAAACTGGAAATTTAATCGGAAACATTAAAACAAAAGAACTCTTCATAGATTCAGGGGCACTCTTTAACGGAAATTGTGAAATGGAGGAAAAAAATGGTAAATAAAAATTTTTGCTCAAAAATAATTCTCATATTACTCTCATGCCTAAGCCTCCTAAATGCACAAGGAAAAGAAGATTCGCTTTTACTCTACAGACAAGGCAAATTTCAAGAAGCTATTCTCAATACCCAAAACGAAATAAAATACAATCCAAATAATTTAGATGCAAGAGTAATACTTATATGGAGTCTAATAGCAACAGGCGAATACAAAAGAGCAGAACTAGAATCCATCAAAGGACTTGAAATAAATAAACATGATGTAAGAATAATCCAAGCATTAGGAGAAGCCTATTTTTTTCAAGGACAATATAAAAACGCTCTTAAACATTTTCAAAAATATATTGGTCTTGAGCCTAATGGAGCAAGAATAGCTAAAGTATATATTTTAACTGCAGACTCTTTTTACAAACTTGAAAGATATAATGAAGCTGATTTCGCATATGAAAATGCTTTAAGATTTTTGCCAAATAATCAAAACATACTATTAAAGCTTGCAAAAGCAAGGTTTAATGCAAAAAATACAATCTTAGCAAAAGGAATTCTAACAAAATTGCTAACCTTAAATCCCAATCATTTAGAAGCAAAAAACCTGCTAAAAAAGATAGAAAAAAACAATCATAATCCTTGACATTATATTTGTAAGCATTTATCCTATTTATTAGTTTATTAATAAACATAGGGCTGCTAGCTCAGGTGGTCAGAGCATCGGATTCTTAACCCGCAGGTCACAGGTTCGAGTCCTGTGCAGCTCACTTGCATGGATTAAGCTAAGAATCTTGTTTATTTCAAGGTATTGACATACTATGAAATAAATGGTATAATTAGTTTTGGCAAATTTAACTATTTAAGGGCTCATAGCTCAGCTGGTAGAGCATCGCCCTTTTAAGGCGAGGGTCGTAGGTTCAAGCCCTACTGAGCTCAATTTTTTGTCCTCTTCGTCTAGTGGCCTAGGACTCCAGGTTTTCATCCTGGCAACAGGGGTTCAATTCCCCTAGAGGATGTAAATAGAGAATCTCATGGGGTTCTCTATTTTTCATTATTATATACAATTGTAGCAATTTATAGTAATTGTACATAATAATGAAAAATATCCTAGCGGTATTAATTTTATTAACAAGTTTTTATATAATATACGCAAACAAAAAAGAAATAAAATTCTCGATCAGCCATAACAATCAAAAAAAAATATACTATGATGAAGATAAAATAAATCACATTGTACTAAATCTTCAGATCAATGAAAATGCAAGCATAGAAATCAACACTCAAGACAAAAATTACTCATATAATATTCCAAAAATCATTAATCAAGATAAAATATTAACAATAGAAATCAAGATGAATAATATCAAATCTATCAATCTAAATAACATTATAATAAAAAATTCAAAGAATAAAACAGCAAGATCAAATCCTCAGAAATTTAAAATATTAATCAATCAAAATGAATATTTTATTAAATTTAATCTTAACAACAATATGTTTCCCATCATAGGCTTTAAAGCAAAAGAAATAATATTAAGTCCCATGATCACAAACTTATGTTCAGAAAAAGAATCTCAAAAAATAGTATTATCTAATTTTGTCAAGTACACATCACTAAACAATAAGAATGATGAAATAAAATCTACTAAAAATAACAATATGATTCAAATAAGCGAAATTGGATATATTGACATGAATGCTTACTACGATATAAATAAACCAATAAATTCTGATTTAAAATTCATTTTTAATTATAAAAAAGAAAACTATAGAAGAGATTCATTTGAGCTATTTAAGCTAATAGCAGAACCTGACATATATGTACTCAAATTCAAAAACTTAAACGATCAGTCTTTAATGTTAAAAAGAATTGCATTTTTTATCGAAAAAAAAGGATTTAGAGGAATGTTATTATCAAACAACGAGCTAAAAAATAAAGTAGGATGGAAAGGTCATAATTACAGACTTAAAGATATAATTACATTCTTCAATGTAGCACAAAAATCAAATATCAAACTAAATAAAGAAGAAATAATTTTAAAAAACTTAATTATAATTAATAAATTAGCACATATTGAAAACAATACAATTAAAATAAAAGACAAATCAAGAAATATTGCATTTGCAACTTATGCAGAAGATGAAACTATGTCAAAAACAGCCCAAATGACAATATTTATGCATGAAATCTTACACATGTATTTCTTTACAGACAATAATTTCAATAAAGCAATCTTTAATTTCTGGAATAAAAATGTCTCATCTAAAGACAAAAAAGCCTGGATCAAATTTTTAGACAATAAAGGTTATGATGTTAAATCTCAATATTTAATAATAAACGAATTCTTCACCTATACCACGCAAATTTCAAAAAAAGATATTGCAAAATATTTGACTAACAGCAAATATTTTTCCAAATTTGGACTAAAGAGATATGAAAAATGGGCTATAACATTAGAAGAATTATTATGGAAATCAAAAGGACTAATAGCCGGGGAACTATTAATCCTTTTTGAAGGCAAAATATGATATATGCTAACAAAACTTCAAATTAATTATCCTTTTCTGGAAGTAAAATAATCTCTGCCCCTTGCTTAAAATCTATTTTCTTAAACAACATATTTATGATGTCTTTACTTAAATTATTTTCAATAAATTTATCACTGAAAGTATCTTTTAAAGCACCATACCAAAGAATTGAACCTAATATCTTTGAAAGCCAATACCCATTAGATTCAGAACGAATACTATTATTTTTAATAATATTTTTCTTAATATAATCAAAATCTTTGTCTACGAAATCTGATTTTTGTTTTTCTAAGATATACTCATTAACAACCTGCAATACACTATCTAAAACCTTAGGTTCAACCGTAAAATACACAGTCATAAAACCATCTGAATTAGAATGTTTTCTAAGCAAATACTCAAAAGAGACTCCTATTGAATAAACACTAGACATCTCCCTTCTAACGGTTTTAATAAGATTTTCAGTTAATAGCGATGCTAAAGCCTCATAATTTAAAATATTCTCAGGTGTATAATTGAACTTAAAAGGATACAAAATGTACACTAGACTACTTGAATCCTCACCCTTTTTTATAACTATTCTATCCGTGCTTTTTTTATAAGAATAATCCAAATCTCTAAACTCATTCAATTTTTTTGAATTTAAATTACCTAAATACTTACTTGAAAGATTTTTTATTGTCTCTAAATCAACATCTCCTACAAAGACAAATTTGAAGTTGTTTGCATAAGTAAACCTTTTTTTATAAAAATCTAAAAGAACATCTTTAGATACATTTTTCAAATCAGATTCTTTAATATCTCTCAAACGATAATCATCATTGTTATAAAATCGCTCAACAGCACTATAAAAAAGATGTTTAGAACTATTTTCTCTACTCTTAATTCTTGCTTGTATATCATCAATGATACTTTGTAAAACAACATCATCTATCTTTGGCTCATTAAAGGTAAAGTATATAAGCCTAAAAAGAGTTTCAAGATCTTTAATATCAGCACTACCATTAATGCTTGTCATTTGATCACCAACTGTTGGTGACAAACTTACAATTTTGTCTGACAAATATTTTTCAATTTGAAGCTGAGAATAATCTCCATACCCTGAACTAGAAACTACTCTTGGGGCCAAAGACAAAACAGGTATAAGCTCAGCATTCTCACTTAACAAACCACCCCAAGAGGATGCACTAAAATTGACTACATTTTGCTTATTCTCATTATGTTTAAAATAAACTTCAACTCCATTTTCCAGAATAAAGGATGAAATTCCATCTAACAATTCTTGCTCATCAATAATATCTTTGCGTTCCAAAGACTTTTTAAAGAATTCCCCTTGAATCGATACATCATCATAAGGTTTAATTTCTCTCTCTAAAGCAAAATTACGCAATTCTTTCATCTCTTCAAAAGTTAAATTGGGATGAGACTTATTAGAATAAGAATAAATAATAGCCATATCATCTATAGATGCTTCATTCCTGGCAAAATCTGATATTGTTTTTAAACTAATTTTACTTAGATGATCAATAAAAATATCAAAATACTCATCCATATCAAACATCAAATAACCTTGAGACGCCACATCTACTAAAGTATGCGCAATACTAGATGAATATCGCTTATTGATATTATCCTTGTTTAGTTTAGCAGAACTTATAAGCTTAGATTTGATCTTATCGATTTCCCCCTTCGTAAAACCAAACCTCTTAATCCTCTCAATCTCATAAAAAAATCCTTCAATAGCTTCTTTAAAATGCTCTGGATTAATTTTAAAAGAAATTTCATTAATTAAAATATAATTATTATCTGATTTAAATTGTGAATCAAATTTATCAAAGGACATAAAATAATTTGTTCCAGCAATCTTTAACTCATAAAATCTATTTACAAAAAGCTCGTCTAATAAGGTTTTTTCAACTAATCTTTTAACATCATCAATAGTATTAAAATTATTCTCAATCTTCTTTTTAACAACAAAATTCATACTAGGAAATGGGGTCTCAATATCTTCTATACTTACAAAAGTTTTATCAATAATAGTATCCAAACTTATTTTAACCCTTTCAGGCTCACTTACTGGTTTTTCTAACGATGCAAATCGTTCTCTTACTTTCTTTTCAATTTTCTCAGGGGCAATATCTCCCACAATAATGATGCTAGTAAGATCTGGTCTATACCATTTCTTATAAAATTTCTTAAAGTCTTCTGATTTAAAAGATAAAATTCTCTCTTCAAGTCCAATAGGAAATCTGACTGCATATTTACTATTATTAAAAATAACCCCAAATATTTTTTCAGCTACCCTACCAGCATAATTCTCTCTACGCTTTTTCTCTTCAAGAATAACATTACGCTCTTTATCTATTTCTACTTCATCAAATTTAACTTGGAAAGCCCAGTTCCTTAACACATTCAAAGCCTCATCAATCTCTGATTCATTACCACCATCTGGCAAATCAAGATGATAATAAGTTTTATCAAAACTAGTATAAGCATTAATATCAGCTCCAAATTTCATCCCAAATTTTTTAAGAACTTCCAACATACCCTCACTACCAGGATAATCCGTTGTACCCTTAAAAGCCATATGTTCAAGATAATGCGCCAAACCTCTCTCATTTTCCTCTTCGTTTAAAGAGCCAACATTAAACAAAATCCCCATATGAACAGCCTTACTTGGAAGTTGATTGCCATAAATATAATATTTAAGTCCATTTTTAAGTTGTCCACTTACTAAGTTTTTATCGACCTTTAACTTAGAAGATGAACAAGATAAAAAAAGAAAGACCAAAATTAAAAAGATAAATTTTAATATGCTAATATTGTCAATATGTTCATATTTCATTTTATTTTCCTTGAGTTGATTTTTACGTTATAAATTTTTTTAATTTCTTTAAGAATAGATGAAAATCCAAAATCATACCAATCATTGACACCCTTTAACCTAGCAAGAGGAAACAATTCATAAAATAAAAATAAAAGTTCTCCTTTAGATAACTTTGAAATATCATCAAGGTAAACTCTCTTATTCAATTCCCCAACATAAACAAAAGGTTTCAATTTATCTAAAACAAATTTACTGAAATCAGGATTTACAATACTCATCTCATAAATTTCGATAGTAGTATGCTCATTTGATAAGCTATCATAACTTTTAAAGGATACTGGCTCTAAAATCATAAACTTACCATCTTGAATACCTACATTGCGCCCATCTAAAGTTTTCAAAAACCCATCATTATCATCAAAGTAAACAAAAATGTCTAAAGCTTTCGAGGCCTTTAAGACAAACTTCGAACTATTATAATTTTCTGGAGGTTGTAGAGTATTAATATGTTGAATACCATCCAACTCATTACCACCACTTAAAACCTCAAAACCCATTTCAGACAAAACCTGCTTAGCTAAATCAATATATGTAAAAAGCTCATTCTTTTGAGTTAAATATCTCTCTCGATCCAATAAGTGGATCACAAATAATAGATCTTTCTTCTCAAGACTGCGATAAAAATCAATACTCTCTAAATTAATCCCAAAACTAAAACCATGAACAAAAAAAATCAGAATAGTTATAAAATACCTACCCATATATATCTCTCATACATATCACTTTACTACTTTAACTCCAAAAAAACAGGACAATGATCACTACCCATGACCTCTCTTAAAATTAAAGCATCTTTTACCTTTGATTTAAAAAATTCATTTACAATAAAATAATCAATTCTCCAGCCTATATTACGCTCTCTTGCCCTTGTTTTATAATCCCACCAGGTATAGTTCCCCGGATCCATGTTAAACATTCTAAATGTATCCACATAACCTCCATTTAAAAAGTTATCCATCCAAGTAGTCTCCTCAATGTAAAAACCAGCAGATTCTCTGCTGGTCTTAGGATTAGCCAAATCAATCTCCGTATGCGCAATATTAAAATCACCACAAATGACAATATTTTTTCCAGAAGTTACAAACATATTTGCAATAGACTCAAGACTCATTAAAAATTCAAGCTTATAAGGAAGTCTTTTTCTTAAAGATTGAGAATTAGGAAAATATGCATTAATAAGAATAAAATCACGATAATGAGCAATAAGACATCTTCCTTCCCTATCAAATATTTCCATATTCATATTTTCTAATTTAATAGGCTTAACCTTTGAATAAAGACCAACCCCGCTATAACCCTTTATTATGGATTTTGAAAAATATGAATAATACCCTTCAATATTAATAAGCTCCTTTGGTAACTGTTCTTTGAAAGCCTTAGTTTCCTGAAGACACAAAACATCCGGATTATATTTCTCAATAAACTCAAGAAAACCTTTACCAAAAATAGCTCTTATTCCATTGACATTCCAAGAAATCAAATTCATAATTATTTACCAATTCAAATCACATATGTATCTGAAGACCATCATAAGCCAAATAAATATTATCTCTCTTTAGATAATCAAATTCTTCATGCATTACATCATGTGAAATATGTGTAAAATAAGCAATCTTAGGATCTATTTTTTTAACCTCAACAATAGCATCATCAAAATTCAAATGTCCAGGATGAGGTTTAAGCCTTAAAGCATCTATTACTAGTACATCCAATCCCTTTAAATAATTGTAAGAAATTTCAGGAATAAATTTAACATCAGTAAGATATGCTAGATTGTTTATTCTATATCCTAAACTAATTATATCCCCATGTAATAAAGGAATGGGCATTATCTTTATTCCTCTAAAAAAAATTTGCTGTAAATCCACCGCCAAATTAGGAATAATATTTGCTTTCCCACTTATAGACACTTTTGATGAAAAATTATGCGGAAAAGCATTTCTAATATGTTGCATTGTACTCTCTCGCGCATAAATAGACAAAGGAGCACCTCTTGTATAAAATTTAATATCATCAAGACCCATAATATGATCATAATGCTCATGAGTATACAATACCAAATCTAACTTAACGATATTTTCTCTTAAAAGCTGTTCTCTGATATCAGGACCTGTATCAATTAACAAGTTCATTCCATATAAATTGATTAAAAATGAACTCCTAAGCCTCTTGTTTTTACCAAAGTTTAAACTGCATACCCTACAATCGCAACTCAACATAGGAACACCACTTGAAGAACCGGTTCCTAAAAAGATTCCCAACATGTACCACTATTGCCTCTTAAAGAATCCAATTATACCACACTAAAACCAAACAATAAAAGAAAATAATATATCAAACAAGAAATAATAAACAAAAAAGACAAAATTGAAACCATTTACAGTTAAAATTCTAAGGTATTGTATCACAAACCATTCAGAAAAAGAAATTATAAACTATGTCAAGTATAATTAATTATAACTCCAATTTTATATTTTCAAATAAAAATTTAAAAAGTTATAATCAATACTTAAAGTTAAACAAAATAAATACCAACTCACTAACTTATTGAGTTATAAATTATATTATATCATTATAATCTACTTTATAACTCAATAAATTATTTTGTAAATAGAGTTTTTATGCTTATAATTATTTAAGGAAAAATTATTTTTTATGCATGAACAATCTTATGAAACAATATTTTTAATAAGCTTTAGTATATTTTTAATAATAAATTTCTTCAATTTTAAAAGAGAATTTTCTTACGAAGATTATTTCATAATTTTCCCAGGAATATTTTTTATAATTACTCTATATCTCATAGAGGTTAGACCATTAATGTTCTATACAGGATCCATATTTTTATTTTTCTTAATAACAACTACCATGAAAACCATAAAAACAATAATTCTTAGAAGACAAACAAAAAAGAAAGATAATAAACTTAGAAGAATTATTTTTACTATTCCATTTAAAATAATGATAGTACTACCATCAATAATGGTAGTACTAATTGCAACAATATTTTCATACCTTGGATTCTTTACAGACTACCAAAAAGATGTCAATTCCACCTACAAAATAGGATTTACAAAAGTTAAAGATCACAAGAATAATTTAAATCTATCAGTTTGGTATCCAATCAGTCTTACCCTAGGCTTTAAAAGCCAAAATCCTTTTTTTTATTACGATTTTAATCCATTTTTCATAAATGAAATGAACTATCTGCCAAAATATGAAAATGTATATAAAGATGCCCCAATTAGTGACAATCAAAAACTATATGATAGTATCTTAGTTATACTTCCCTTTTATTCTCATGATTCAATGTTTAAATCATTTGTAAACAGATTAGTTAAAAAAGGAAACATTGTATATCTATATGCTCCACAATACAGACATATAAATACTCATAATTTTATTAAAAATAAAAATGCAGGATTGTTAGCTCACATTTCTAACACAACTATTAAGTATCTAATAGAGCCTATTAAAATTTTCAGCGACAGAAAAGACAAAATATCTGAAGTTACAGAGATTCAAAATATTCTTGAACTTATTAAATCAACTCAAAAATTAAAATTTCTAAATCTAAGAACAGATCTAAATCAATTAACTCTAATTACAATGGGAAATCAAGCAAATATTGCAAATGAAATCATTAGTAAAAACAAACAAATAAAAAAATACATAAACATCGGTGGCAAACCTCAAAGCTCAAAAATAAAAGCATTGCAACTACTAATAAAGCAAGATGAAAATGAATGGCAAAAAACAGACATAGATCCATCCTCTATAAAAGTAATCAACATGAATCATATTGGTGAAATTTCTGATTTCATCTTTAGTAGAAGTTATTTAGAAAGTTTCAATTTCTTTAAAGACAAAAAATTAATGCTACCAAGATTTGATTTTATAACCAACGAAATCAATCAATTTATTGAGGACAGAGGATCTTAAAAATGCAAAAAAAATTTATACTGTTAACAATATGTTTGACATTACTAACAGTAAAGAGTTACTGCATTGAAGAAATAATTGAAATAAACACTGAAATACAAAAAGAAAAATACATTCCCTTTTTACTAAGTAAAGGAATAAGTCAAGTAGAAGATCTTGTAAAATACACATTGAAAATGAATCCTTACCTTGAAGCAGAATATGTTAAAACAATTGCACAAACTTATATAGATGAGGCCATAATTGAAGGAATAAATTATGATATTGCCTATGCTCAAATGCTACTTGAAACGGGAATTTTAAAATTCAATGGTATCGTCTCTAAAGAGCAACACAACTTCTCAGGTATAGGAGCTACTGACAACTTTACAAAGGGAAGTTCTTTTTCTAATATTAAAGAAGGAATAAGAGCTCATATTCAACATTTAAAAGCTTATGCCTCAAGACAAAACATAAAATCCAATATGGTTGATCCTAGATTTTATCTAGTGCAAAGAGGATCTGCTCCAACAATATACGATCTTACGGGAAAATGGGCCAAAGATAAGTTTTATGACAAAAAGTTAAAGAAAATATTGCTTGGACTATTAGAATCTGATAATGCAAAAAAATAAGGATACTATATTAGACATATTAGAATGGATATACAATAAATACAATAAACGCGAATTTGTTCATCCAGATCCACTAGAATTTTTATACAAATATACAGAAAAAGAAGACATCGAACTGGCAGGTCTTATTAGCTCATCACTCGCACTAGGAAGAGTTGAGAGAATATTAACAGCAATTGAGTCTGTTTTAAAACCACTTGGAAATAAACCTTCAAAAACACTTAAAACACTTAAAAAAGAAGAATTAGACATAATATACAAAGATTTTACTTATAGATTTTTCAAAACAGAAGATATTGTAAGACTATTAATGTCCTTTAAGAAAGTAAAAGAAAAATACTTAACAATTGAAAATTTACTTCATAACATTTACAAAAAAAATAAAAATTTCATATCAAGCCTAGACGACCTAATAACACAAATGGAAAACATCAATGGACACCAATTTGGCATAATACTTCCAAAACCTTCAAGAGGAAGTGCCTGTAAAAGACTATTTCTATTCTTAAGATGGATGATAAGAAAAGATGATGTTGACTTAGGAATTTGGAATAAATTTAGCCCATCAAATTTAATAGTTCCAATGGATACTCACATGACAAATATCTCATCGAAACTATTTAATCTCAAAAACAAAAAAAATGTAAGTATTCAAAGAGCAATAGAAGTAACAAAACATTTTGCAAAAGAGAATAAAGATGATCCTGTCAAATATGATTTTTCTTTAACCCGGTTTGGAATAAACAGAGAATTTAATAAAGAAGAACTATTTACAAATATTTTCAAACTTTAAATACTAGGCATTAAAATATTAATACTGCAAAAACTTATGAAAATTTCAGAAAATTTAAATAAGAGCAAACATTTTAATTGCAAGTAAATGTTATTCAACAATTACTCAAGGAGGTTTTACCTAAAGAAAAAATGAAAACAAATTCAGTGATAATAAAATATAAAAGTCAAAACACAAAAGCATCTCTAAATTTATTTAATAAAAAAACTTAAATTTATCTTACGGTACAATAGTATTTAATAATTACAGCACAAAAATTTTTATCAAGAAAAACATATAAAAAAAACATTAATAAACAACTTTAAAAGCATTGCCCAAAATCCTAATGCCTTCAAGGGTTAAATACAAATTTGATACAAAATCTAAACTTATTAAAGGTAAAACCAAATAAGAATTGCCACCTGTAATTATCAATTTAAATTTCCTATCATAGTTACGCATAAGATCATGATAAACACCTTCTATTAAATATTTATACTGATAAATCACACCACTATTTACACTATCAACAGTTGATAAGCCTAGCAATTTCTTTGGTACTGCAAGATCAAAATCAGTTAAAAGATATGCATTCTCAATTAATGCATTCAAACTTGTGAAAGGCCCACCATTAATAAGGCCACCAAGTATGCCTTCCTTTCTGCTAATCGCAAAAATAGTACAAGCTGTTCCAAGATCTACTACTAAAGCATCATTAATATTATAATACTCAATAGCTCCAACAAGATTTGCAAAAACATCCGACCCTAATACAAATCGATTGGTATTATAAAGATCAAAACTTAAGTCATAATTTAAATCAAATCTAATGAATAAAGGATTCACCTTATAAAGAGCAACAATTACATTAATGAGTACTTTATCAATAACTGGCACAACACTACTTACAAAAACTTGATCAACCTTGCAGTCAAATTTAAATTTAAGAAACTCATAAAGCTCCTTAAAACTCAAATCACGTTTTGTGCTAAGCTTACAAAATATCTGCATTTTATCCAGTCCATATAACGCAAAAGATATACTGGTGTTTCCAATATCAATGATTAACTGAACTGAAGCAACAAGTTTACTCATCAATATCCTTAAGTACCTTTATATCATCAAATCTTAAGAGAATTTTCATATCATCTGGCTTCTTAGGTGTTATTTTTAAAACCAATATCTTATTATCAGAATAATATCTCCATCCATCAGAATATATGTAAAACCGAGGATCTGTAAACCAACTAATATTCCTAAACTTAACCAAGGTAGGATTTGAAATACCTTTAAAAAAGAAATACCCAGGAGAATTTAAATTACGATTAAAATCAATAGAATAAAACGCATTAGAAAAATTAAAATTTACAATCTTTGACGCACCATATATCCAATGTCCAATCCCAAGATTTGGAAACAAACTAAATTTCGGAATATAATCATTATCAACAATATCAGCATAATAATTTTCATAAGGAATCTTCTCGATATCAGGTTTAAGTAAAGAATAATAAATAGCATTAAAAGCAAATTCCAAAATTAAATCATCACCTAATTGGAAAGCAAGTCTTTTAAGTAAGCCGGCAATCTTAAGTGTATATTCAAAATCCCAAGACAAGTCATCCTTATTATCAGAAACATACGCTTCTCCATGACTAGTTACAGAAAATAAAGTAGATACAAATTTAGTTAACTCTTCCCTAAGTCTCCCAAGCACAAAACTATCATTATCAAATTGCAAGAATATAATATAATTAGAAAGCACATTATAAGCCTGGGTTAAACTAAATCCAGAAGCCAATATTACTTCCGGTTTCCTTAAAATATCTAATGCACCATTTAAAATGGAAATATTTTCAGATAAAAAAATTTTCTCCAAAAGATATGCATCTTCTTTTAAATATCTTAAAAGCTTATCCGACTCAAGCGAATTAATAAAAGTTTTATTTACAGATAAATATCGAAAAAATTTACCAAGTCTTTCTGCATTAACATAATAACTTGCACTTAAATATGTTAAATGATCTTCATTAAGGTCAATTAAAGACTTAAGATTTAAAAAAGTAGCTTCATAATTAGGTCTTCTCAAAGACTCAGCTAAAAGATAAATAAATATATCCTCATCAAAAGAATATACATTACCTCTACGCCATCCACCCTTTTCAACACTAAAGTTTGATTTATGACTCCATGCATCATAGGCTTTATTTCTAAATTCAAGCAATGCTGAGTCAAAAAAACTTTTATCTACCTTCTTAATTAATGAATAAACAACCGGTGAATTTATATCTAGAGGAATATCCCTAGAAGGTTCTCTAGAGATCAATTCATCTGAGGTCTGAGATTCTTCAACCAAATTTCCGATCTGAAAAACTTCCTGAGGACTAACTGAAATTTCTCTCTCATTCATTTGACTATGTTTTCCCAAAGCAACCTCAAAATGACCATCTGTACCCTTAATAATAATATTTTCATCAAATAAAACTTTATAATCACTCTCAATTTCATAACTAATTAGTAGTTTTTTAGAAAGATTTGAACTAACATTAAAATTATCATTTGAATCAAATGAAAATAGTAAGAAAATATTATTTTCAAAATAAACATGAATGGCATTATCCTGCACTTTATAAGAAATGGGATAAAGATGAAGCCCATTTGCAGGAATAATAATCGGTTTGGTTTTAGATAAATTTATCTTAATACCCCTTATACTAAGGATAAGACTATCTAAAACATACTGACTATCTTCAACTTTATTATTAACTAATAATTTTAAATCCTTTAATAAAAATACATTTAAACTTAAATCTCTAAACTGAATAAAAACAATCAAAAATAAAAATAGAATACCAATTAACAAGTAAAAAAAACTTAAACCGCAATATTTATTCATATCATTAAATATTAATAATAAAGAATTAAAATATCAACATCGGTTGTATAAAAGCAAAAAACTTAATAAACTTAATAGAAGTATGTACAGTCAATATAAATAGGAGTAAAAAAATAAATGAAGATTCCAAAAAACTATATCCCAGGAACAAATCCATATAAATCTCTTCCCAAGAAACCTATTATTGAATCAAAAAAATTATCAAAAAAACAAGAACAAATAAATGCAGAAATAATGAATTCACAAGAAAGAATACTAAAACTATACATGAGAAGATTACAAAAAAAAGATCAAATAATTCTTCAAAACTTCATCATGGAAGGACACAAAGTTGGCTCTAAGATTTTTAACAACTTGTCAAGAATTTTAAAAGAAATAATAACTATAATGAATATAGAATCTCTAAAAGTACTACTTAGAAATACAAAAAATCCTATAAAAAAACTTTATATCAAGTTTTCAACTTGGACACTAAACAAACTATTAAAATCTATTAACAGCTCAAACATAACACAAGATAAACAAACATCTAAAAAAAATGTAAAAAAATAAGAAACTAAAAACAAATAATCCAACTTTCCTGAATAACTAATAAAAATTTTTAAAGGCAGTTTTTCACATACATAAAAGCTCAAGCTATTAAATTCAAAAGTCACAAAACTTTAAAAACTTACCCATTAATTAAGAATAAATTCCAAAATAGAAAAATCATCTCTAAACGCATTATATCTTGATAAATTTAACATCTTCTTATAAAGACGTACTAAAATAAAATCATCTAAATCATATGTATTGTCTTTCAATATCTTATAAAAATCATCAATAGCCATTATTACATCCTGCTCATTTTCAACCTCATAAACACCATCACTAAAAAGTAAAAGGTGTGAGAATTTACTCAATATACATTCATTCTCCTCACAAGAATACATCTCTTTAATCCCAAGGATTGCTCCTCTTGTTTGAAGATAGACATTATCCTTAGCATTTAAAACAACAGCAGGCGGTGCTCCTGCTGATGCAAACCTTAGATGTCTTGTTTTTACATTTAAAACACCATACCATAATGTAATAAACATATCACTTTTAAACTTAACAAAATACCTGTTAACATATCTTAAAACTTCAGAAGGACTTATATCATTATTATTCATGATATAAGAATTAATAACACTTGAAACACTAAGAGATAAAAGTGCAGAACCTATCCCGTGACCTGAAATATCTATCAAATAAATTATTAGATTATCATCATTAACAAAATAATAATTAAAAAAATCTCCTCCGATTCTTTTTGATGGAACAAAAATCCAATTAGAATTAAAAAATTCGTTTTGCATCTTCTTGGGCAATAAATTCTCAATATAATTTCCAGCTTCTATTAGTTCACTCTCAAAATATTTTCTACCACGAAGTACAAAATCTAAATATTTTTGTCCCTGCTCTATAATCTTTTTCTTTTCAATAAAACTACTTATCCTAATACCCAGTACCAAAAAATCTAAACTTTTCAAAAAATAATCATCAACTCGCTCTTCAATAAAAATCTGAATAATATCTTTTTCACTTATTTGAGAAATAACAATAACAGGAATCATCTCATAAAGACCATTATTTTTAATATTCTTAAGCAAGTTTAAAATCAACTGTATATCTTCATCCGAACTTAAATCAAGAATAATTAAATCATAAAAATCATTACAGAGTAACTGATTGAACAAGTCAACAGCATCTGCAGATACAACAATATAGTCTCCTAAAATCAAATAATCTGTAAGTCTTTTACTATAAATACTATCACATGAAAAAATCAATATCTTATGTCCATCTTTATTTAAAGCTTGTCTACTTGCAAGAGAAGAAGAGAGAAACACATTTTCAAGCTCAATTTCTATATAAGATATTATCGACGAGATCTTATAAGCAATTGCCTTAAAAAAAGCAATACCAGCATCTCTAATCCCACTATAATGCATAGAATTGTCTATTAATTCCAAAGATAAATACAAATAAGAAACCAAATCACATTTCATGCTTCTAATCAAAAATTTACCTAAGCTTAAGTCTTGAGAACCTTCAAACTCTCCTTGAAATTTATTAACAATCTCTAAAGTTAACTCAAGACAATTTGTAATATCATCATAAAAATACCTAGGGGTTTCTTTATAAAGTTCATAAGAATAAGTATTGATAAGCAAGAAAATATCTTCTAATTTTAAACTAAATTCATTTAATATACTAATAACATTATTACTATTCATCCTCAGTCAACGCAACTTTTGAAATAGGAAGTAAAATATCATCACCAAAAGCTTTCCTAGAAACTTTAACTATCATAGAACCTTGCCTTCTTTTATACTCACTACTAGAATAAAGATCTAACACCTTTGCAACCACTTCTTTTCCAAAAGATTCATAAAGCAACTCCAAAGGTTCATTCTCAAGCAAATATCGACTTAATATCTCATCAAGAATTTCATATTTGGGAAGAGAATCACTGTCTTTTTGATCAGGTCTCAACTCAGC
The DNA here is from genome assembly GCF_000012085.2 of Borrelia turicatae 91E135. NCBI lineage: Bacteria > Pseudomonadati > Spirochaetota > Spirochaetia > Spirochaetales > Borreliaceae > Borrelia > Borrelia turicatae. The sequence continues at coordinate 536,548 of NC_008710.1, read as the reverse complement.
AGAAGGTTCTTTTGAAAGAATATTAACAGAAATCACTGATCTACCTTCTCTTAAATTAATATATTTTGCAAGATTATAAACATCTCGTTTAAATAAATCGCCAATCAAAGCAATTCCACCACAAGAATCACCATAAAGAGTGCAATAACCAACAGCAATTTCACTTTTATTTCCAGTATTTAAAAGCAAAGACTTGTTTGCATTACTATAAGACATTAAAAAAAGCCCCCTAAGCCTAGCTTGCAGATTTTCTTCAGTAACACCCTTTGTATTAAAATACCCATTAAAAAACTCTAAAACAAATTGAAACATGCCCTCAATAGGCATATCAATCAATTTAAATCCCAATCCCCTAGCAAGTTCCTTTGCATCAAAAACAGATCCCTTTGATGAAAACCTACTAGGCATAGAAATACCAACAACTCTATGAGCCCCTAAAGCAGCACATGCAATATAAGCAACAACAGCAGAATCAATTCCTCCAGAAACACCTAAATGAACTTTATCAAAACCAGAAAGATCAACATATTCTCTTAAACTACTTATCAATGCCTCAATAAGTTTATCAAAAATTTTAGACTCACAGTCAAGTTCTAAATCATGAAATCCTTCATTAAATAAAATATCGTCTTCAAATTTCTTAGCCTGTTTTATTTTTCCGTACTCATTAATAAAAAAACTCAGACCATCAAATACAGTAGAGCCATAAACACCGCATAAATTGGCATAAACAACTTCCAAATTATTTTTCATAGCTACTTCTTTGAAAAATTTAAGCCTTAAGTTATTCTTCTCGCCAGTAAAATAAGACTTTGATGGAACTAAAAGATAGTCAGCTTTACTGAAAGACCCATTAAATTTGTCCTCAAGTCCTTGAAACAAAAGATCATCGTCCAAATTCAAGACAGCAATACTTTGACCCTTATAATTAAATAAGAACGGCTTATTGACTTCTCTAGTTGTCAAAACAAACTGATGATCATTTACCACTGATACGCAATCTAATAATTTGCCCTCATAAAAACTATAATGTCCAAATACAACACAAAGTCTATCATCAACCTGATCTTTTATAAAATCAAGGCCATCAAGAATTTTTTTCAAATATTCTGCTCTATGAAACAAATTCTCATACTCAATGCCCCCAACAAAAATAAAAGGAAACACTAAAATATCAACTTTATTTTGAAGAGCATACTCATAATTTTTCTTAAACACACCCAAAATATGCTTAAACTTAAAAACTCTACATTTTGTCTGCGCTATACATATTTTCACAAAGTAAATAATAAGCAATAACAGAAAAAATTACAAGAAAATGCTGAACCACACTTAACAGTTTTTTAATCTCATCATTTGTTCCAGGCTCCTAAAAACTAAACTGATTACAAAAAAATCTCAATATTAAAAAACCCCCGCTTATATATACTGTAAAGCACTTCCAAATCCTGATATTGCTCTATTATAAGCACAGTAACTTGCTACATTAACTATAAGTAATATCTTAAGAATGTAATCTGAGAGAGAAATTTAAAAACCTGATGAAAGCTTTACTCCAAAACCACACAAAATCATAAAAACCCCTCAAACATATTCAAAACAAATCTTTAGACACAACTTTAAACAAAAAAATAACCAATATATTTTTTTTATTTTGACAAAAAAGTACACATAAGAATTTACTAAACTCGAAATATGTATCAATATTATACTATTATGGCTTAATAGTCAAAATTGACTCTTTTAAAGATAATTAAAACGAACCAAATTCAGAAAAAATTCTTTAAAGAAAAAATTTGTAAAATATTTTCTTTAAAGATAAAATGCTTTATAAAAGGAGGCTAAAGTGAAAGAAAAGGAACAATGTGAAGAACCCGAAAAAATCAAAGAACAAAAAAATGACATACTACCAAATGAAGACAGTCCTAACATGGAAAGCAAAGTTACTGAATTAGAAAATGAAATTTCAAATCTAAAAGATTTGTATTTAAGGAAACAAGCAGAATTTGAAAACTTTAGAAAAAGACTTGAAAAAGATAAAGAAAATTTTATTAAATTCGCAAACGAAAACATAATGAAAGATATAATTAATTTTCTTGATAATTTAGAAAGAGCAATAGACTCATCAAAACAATCAAGGGATTTTGATACTCTATTATCAGGAATTAGTATGATTGAAAGTGAAGTGCTCTCAAGCTTTGACAAAAAATATAATCTAAAAAAGTTTGGCAAACCGGGAGAAACCTTTGATCCAAGTCAACATGAAGCAATAAGCATAGAAGAAAAAGAAGGGGTTAAAATCCCTGAAATCGTAGAAGTATACCAAAAAGGATACTGCTACAATAATCGAGTATTAAGAACTGCAAAAGTTAAAGTTGCACAAAGCAAAAATTAATATTAGAAATCAAAAATACAAAAGGAGGTTTTATATGGGAAAGATAATAGGAATTGACCTTGGAACAACAAATTCATGTGTGGCCATAATGGAACACGGAAAACCTGTTGTAATACAAAATTCAGAAGGAGGAAGAACTACTCCATCAATTGTAGCTTACACAAACAAAGGTGAACGACTTGTAGGACAAGTAGCAAAAAACCAAATGGTTACAAATCCTGAAAACACCATATACTCAATAAAAAGATTTATGGGAAGAAGATTTGAAGAAGTTGCAAGTGAAATCAAAATGGTTCCTTATAAAGTAGAAAAGGGACAAAATGGAGATGCTCGTGTAAACATTTCCAATATAAAAAAACAAATGTCACCACCAGAAATATCAGCCGCAACTCTTACCAAAATGAAAGAAACAGCTGAGGCCTATTTAGGAGAAACGGTTACTGAAGCTGTAATCACGGTTCCAGCATATTTTAATGACGCTCAAAGACAAGCAACAAAAGATGCCGGAAAGATTGCAGGACTTGATGTTAAAAGAATCGTTAATGAACCAACAGCTGCTGCTCTTGCTTATGGAATTGAGAAAAAAAATGAAGAAATAGTTGCTGTTTATGATCTTGGTGGTGGAACGTTCGATATCTCAATACTTGAACTTGGGGATGGTGTTTTTGAAGTTAAATCAACAAATGGAGATACCCATCTTGGGGGAGATAACTTCGATGATGAAATCATCAAACATTTAATTACCGAATTCAAAAAAGACAGTGCGATTGACCTATCAAACGACAAGATGGCACTTCAAAGGCTCAAAGAAGCAGCCGAGAAGGCAAAAATAGAACTCTCAGGTGCTCAAGAAGCATCAATAAACCTTCCATTCATCACAGCCGATGCAAATGGACCTAAACACCTACAATACACTCTCACAAGAGCAAAATTCGAACAAATGGTAGATCATTTGGTTCAAAAAACAAAAGAACCATGCCTTAAGGCTATTAAAGACGCTGGGCTTAAGGCTTCTGACATCAACGAAGTAATACTTGTTGGAGGCTCCACAAGAATACCAGCCATTCAAAAAATAGTAAAAGAAATATTCGGTCAAGAACCAAATAAAGGTGTAAACCCTGATGAAGCTGTTGCAATAGGAGCTGCAATTCAAGGTGGAATATTGACAGGAGAAACTAAAGATATGGTGCTCCTTGATGTTACACCTCTCTCCTTAGGTATTGAAACCCTTGGTGGAGTTATGACAAAGCTAATTGAAAGAAACACTACAATTCCTACCAAAAAGAGTCAGGTATTCTCAACAGCAGCAGATAATCAAACTTCTGTAGACATTAAAGTCTTGCAAGGTGAACGTGAGATGGCATCACAAAACAGAGTACTGGGCAATTTTATTCTTGACGGAATACCAGCAGCACCAAGAGGAGTTCCACAAATAGAAGTTAGCTTTGACATTGATGCTAATGGAATAGTTCATGTTTCTGCTAAAGATATGGGAACTGGAAAAGAACAAAAAATTCGAATTGAATCATCATCAGGACTATCCGAAGACGAAATTGAGAGAATGGTTAAAGATGCTGAGGCTCATGCTGAGGAAGATAAAAAACTGAAAGAGAGCATAGAAGCAAAAAACATAGCTAATTCCTTAATTTACCAAACAGAAAAATCTCTAAAAGAATACGGAGAAAAAATAACAAGTGAAGACAAGGAAGCTATTGAAAATAAAATAAAGGAACTTAAAGATGCACTAGAAGGCTCAGATATAGCCTTAATTAAATCAAAAACAGAAGAACTTCAACAAGCTTCTTATAAAATAGCTGAAATGATGTACAAAGATGCTCAATCCAGTTCATCAAATCAAGACAATGCTCAAAACAATGCAAGTAGTGAAAGCAAAGAAGCTGATTACGAAGTTGTTGATGAGGATAAAAAATAGTGAAAAGAGATTATTATGAAATTTTGGGGCTCTCAAAAGGAGCCTCAAAAGATGAAATCAAAAAAGCATATAGAAAAATAGCAATCAAATATCATCCTGACAAAAATAAAGATAACAAAGAAGCTGAATCTATTTTTAAAGAAGCAACAGAGGCTTATGAGGTCTTGGGCGATGACAATAAGCGTGCTCAATACGATCGATTTGGACACACAGCTTTTGAAGGTGGAGGGGGATTTAGTGGGTTTTCTAATGGCTTTAGTGGATTCTCAGACATTTTTGAAGATTTTGGAGATATCTTTGATTCATTCTTTACTGGAAGACGAGGACAAGATAAAAATAGACAAAATGAAAAGGGTCAAGATATAACATATCAAATAGAAATATCACTTGAGGATGCTTATTTAGGTTATAAAAATAACATTAATATCGCAAGAAATATGTTATGTGAATCTTGCTTAGGGAAAAAATCTGAAAAAGGAACCAGTCCTTCAATATGCAACATGTGTAATGGTAGTGGCCGAGTAATGCAAGGAGGGGGCTTTTTTAGAGTAACAACTACATGCCCCAAATGCCATGGAAATGGAAAAATAATATCAAATCCTTGCAAATCATGCAAAGGAGCTGGTAGCCTTAAATATAAAGAAACAATAGAACTTAAGATTCCAGCAGGAATTGATGATTCTCAACAAATAAAAATGAGAGGAAAAGGCAGCGTAAATCCCGATAATCAACAATACGGGGATCTCTACATAAGAGTATCAATCAAACCCCATAGAATTTTCAAAAGAAATGGAAAAGATCTATACGCAACTCTTCCAATAAGTTTTACTCAAGCAGCACTTGGAAAAGAGATAAAAATACAAACAATAGCAGAAAAAAAGATTGAAATAAAGATTCCAAAGGGAACAGAAAATGACGAACAAATCATCATTAAGAATGAGGGCATGCCAATACTACATACAGAAAAATTTGGAAATCTCATTTTGATTATTAAGATCAAAACTCCTAAAAATCTAAGTTATAATGCCATTCGTCTACTGGAAGATTTAAGCAAGGAAATTAATGATATTGATAAAGTTACTTTAAATAAAATTTAGTATGTATATTACACACGCCAATTCAATAATTGAAAGCATAAAAAATAACAAAGGACTTGAATTATACATTTCAAAAATAAGTCCAAAAAGCATAAATATTGAAAAAATAGCCAGAGAATATAATACTCAAATAATAAAAGTGAATGATCTTGCTAAGATAATTGGCAACAACAATCATAGGGGTTTTGCATTAAAATTAAAAATTTCTAAATCTAACAATACAAACAAACAAGATAAAAATTTAGAAGAATTCTTAGAAAAATTTCAATATAAAAATAATGTATTTATCTTAATACTTGATGGAATAGAAGATCCTCAAAATTTTGGAGCAATTCTTAGAACATCAGAACAATTTAACATTGATCTTGTAATTACTAGCCAGAGACGCAGTGCAAAAGACAACGCAACCACCTTACGCACTAGCTCTGGCGCAAGTCAATATGTTAATAAATTGATAGTCCCAAATATAAATAATGTAATAAAAGATTTAAAAAAAAATGGATTTTGGATATATGCCAGCGATATCAAAGGTAAGGCAATAAACACCATAAAAATAAATGATACCAAAATTGCACTTATTATGGGAAATGAGGGCAAAGGAATACACAAATTAATAAAAGAAAATTCAGATTTTTTAGTAAAAATCCCAACTACAGGCAAAATAGATTCATTGAATGTATCGGTTTCAACAGGAATTTTAATATTTGAAATAAAAAGACAACTTAACTTACTTTAACATATTTTTTAGAATCAATGTAATCTAATTATCCCAAAAAATTTCTCAGCTCAACAGAAGCTAGGAACCCTTCAGCAGCAGCTGTAATAGCCTGTGCATAAAGCTTGTTACTAACATCACCACACGAAAACACTCCCTCAACACTAGTCTTAACGAGATCTTGAGTAGAGATATATCCATCCTCATCCAATTCCAAAAATCCTTTTACAAACTCCGTATTTGGCTTATAACCAATAGCCACAAATATCCCATTTACACTCAACTCAAAAGTAGAATTATTCTTATTATCAATAATTTGCACCATAGATACAATATTATCTCCATTAACTTCTATAGCCTCACAGTTATATAAAATCTCAACATTAGGTAATTTTTCAACATTCTGTCTTAACATAGCAATAGCTTTCAAATAATCCTTTCTCACAATAACATATACCTTTTCTGATAATTTGCTTAAATAAATAGCTTCCGAGATTGCTGTATTACCCCCACCAATTACTGCAACTGTTTTTCCCTTAAAAAGATGCCCATCACAAATTGCACACACAGAAATACCTCTATTCCAAAACAAATCTGAATTCTTAAGAGTATTAAGTTTTTTAGGTACCGATCCCGCTGCAATAATAACAGCTTTGCTTTTATAAATATAATTATCAGTAAAGAGATAAAAAATATTATCTCTTTTTTCTATAGATGTTACAGTCTCAAGATAAGTGATAGCACCCAGATTGATCACCTGATCTTTCATATTTAACATCAATTCTCTTCCATTTACACCGTTTTTAAAACCTGGATAATTATATACTTCCGTAGTCGTTGTAAGCTGCCCTCCAGGCTCAGGTCCTTCTAAAATAACTGTCTTATATCCACTCATAACAGTATAGATTCCAGCCGTAAGCCCCGCAGGTCCTGAACCAACAATGATTACATCCTCAATGGAATTCATCTCTGTTCTTAAAACCTTTTTATTACTCTTTTTTATATCCAGTACTTCAAACTTTAACATAAATATCCCTCAACTCCTATTTCACTCATTAAAATACACTACATAAAATGTTTAAATATAACTTCATCCAAATGTTACATCAATAAAAAATATTTGTATTAATTTAAAAGTTTATTAAGGTTAATCTCTAGGACGCAACATGGAACCATAATTCCAAAATTTCTCAATATGTAAGGCGATACTTCACCAAAGCCACCTAAAACGGTGTCATTGATTAAAATGTCAACTCCTCTGCCATCTATATAAAGAGATTTACTTGATTCTCTTAACTTAAATTCAATATTTAAATAATAAAAAAGAGATGAAACTAAAGAATTAATCTCATTAAATGAAAACTCCTTATCAGCCATCAGAAAAGCCAAATTATCATAAGTAATAGTACCATCAACACTATTTAAATCTTTTAAAGCTACCTTCCCAATCTCAAAAATCTTATGTGGATAAGGAAAATTGGAACTAATACTCTCAGATTTAAGCAAATCAGACACTATTGAGCCCCTAATATACTCATACCCCTCTGTCATTGGATTAGCAACACTTAAAAAGTCATCACCTTCAATATTCATCTTTTCAATAAAATCTGTCCTAGATCCCAGATAATTATAAATCATTTCCTGAAATCCCATTCCAATCATTAAATTTTTAATTTTTCTTGAAAACTCTTCTATCTGACTCAGTCTTCCTAGAGTAAAATCTTTGGGAAGCTCTGGCTTAAAACTATCCAGTCCCATACCTATCATTATTTCTTCAATAACATCTACTTCATGAAGAAAATCATTTCTATAAACAGGAGGAATAACATAAAATTTATCTAATTCTTTAAAGTAAGCTGATATCCCTAATTTTTTTAAGTCAAGACACATATTATTTGCCGTAAAATTACTACCAAGCATTTTATTAACATTATCAACATTAACCTCTAGCATATTTTGAAAATAATAAGGACAAATTATCTCCTTCCCAAATAAAGTTTCATTAGGAAAGATGGTCTTTACTGGTAAAATTTCAAAACCCATATCATGTAAATCACAAGCAGTCACTGACAAAGATAACAAAGTAGCCTCAAGATTAGTTCCCGTAACTTCAATAAACAAATCGGTATCACCTACCTTTAAAGCTCCAATATCATGAGAATTGATTACCGGAGGATAAGAGAGAACCTTATCCTTATCATCTAACAATAAAGGATATTTATTAAAACTTGCAAGAATAGTTGAATATTCTATTCCTTTAGAATGTACCCTATTGATTTCCTCAATAGACATTTCTCTATCCATACCTAGAGGAATAAATCTATAATCAGAATTACATGCAGTATAACTTAATGGAAACTCAATTAAATCTGATGAGTACATCCCCATCGCAACCCTTTTACGCTTTTGTCCATAATTATGACAAAGCTTTTCCTGCAACTGAATTAAAGTTTCAAGCATTCGTTCATTGCAAATCACACCTTTGGCCAAAAATCCAAAAATAAAAGGCCTAATACTAAATACTTCAGGACTGACCAAAATTTCACCATAAAATTCTTGCAAATTATCTGCCATTGAAAAAAACTTAAACAAAGGTAAATGACCAAAAAGATATGTCTTAATTTGACGCGCAAGCCCCGCACAAGACCACAAATCAGGTCTATTTGTATCATTAAATTCAATTTTGATCTTATCATTAACCGTATCAAATTCACAAATTTCAGCCTTAGCCATTTCAAGAACAGATACAAGTTCAGATTTCGTTAAAATTTTTCCTATCTTTTCTAATAAAATACTCTTATAAATTTCAACCTTAGGCATTGACTTTTCCTCGCCTCAATACAACATCACCAATATTATGGGTAAAAAGCTCCCTTAAATCACTTAAACCTAAATGCATTAAAGCCATTCTATCAATGCCAATACCCCAAGCAATAACAGGAACATCAATTCCAAAAGGTTTTGTAACCTCTGGTCTAAAAATACCGCTCCCGCCTAACTCAAACCAACCAAGCACAGGATGTTTCACATGCACTTCAATTGACGGCTCTGTAAATGGAAAATAAGCAGGAACATATTTAACCTCAGTAGCACCGGCCAATTCTTTAGCAAAAATTTCAAGAAGACCTAATAAGGTTTTAATATTAACATCTCCAATAACAATCCCTTCTGTTTGATAAAAATCGGCTCCATGAGTAGCATCAACTTGATCATATCTAAAACACCTAACAATGCCAAAATATTTACCAGGATTTTTTGCATCAATTAATTGCTTTGCTGAAAGCACTGTACCTTGACTTCTAAGCACTAATCTTTTTGAAATACTCTCGCTAAAATCATATCTCCAACCTCTTGAACCTGTAGTGTAACCATCCTCATGAACAGCTTTAACATTAGAAAAATAAGGCTCGGGCAAAGATTTAAGTGAACTTGGTTCCTTGATATAATAAACATCCCTTATATCACGTGCAGGATGAAACTGAGGCATAAAAAGAGCATCATTATTAAAAAATTCACTCTCGACTAAAGGACCATCAAATTCTTCAAACCCAAGACTTACAAGCTTATCCTTAACTTTAGCAATATACTCTGAATAAGGATTTGCACGCCCAATAAAGGTTTTATTAGATGAAACATGAATATTATAAGCCCTAAAATTTTTATTTTCATAAGTTTTATTTTTTAACATTTCAGGGGTCAACTTTACAATCTCATCACCTGTTAGATTGCTTCTTCCAAGTTCAGATTTTACTTCTAACCCAAATTTGGAAAATTCAAATTTTAGGTCCAAGCTCTCTATCACCTTAAATAACACATCACCAGCGCCTTTTTTCTTAGAATAATTAGAAATGACTAATAATTCATCCTGAGATAAATCATCTTCTAAAAGATCGCTGTTTTGAGCTTTGGAAAGTAATTCTTTAACTATATTGTAACTAGAACGATTTAAATCTTTAACAAGGATTTCTTTACCTAATCCCAAAGATAGAACTCCCTCTTTAGATAAATTACCAAATGCCTTACCAGCATCTCTGGCATCAATTTCTAACTCTGATGGCAAATTGGCAACTAGAACTGTTTTTCTAGATACAAGATTGATTATTCTCTCCTCAACTAAACCATTAGCTAAAGCATCAACACCTCTTTCAGTTAGGCGATAAAACACATTAAGTTTTCTAAAAGTTTCTCTAAGAATACCTTTAGAAACAAGCCATTCAATTGTTTTATTTGATTGTCCTTCATTATAAAGTAAATCCGCAACAAGCCTTAAGGCAAAAATTTCATCTCCCTCTTTATAATTTAAAATCACTTTTATCTCAAGAGGATGTAATGTCCTTACCACCTCAAATCTATTTTTCACAAAATTATCCCTTTAATCATCACTTTTACTAATAATTCCAAGTTCTAAGATAAGCTCAACCTCTCCAATAGATAATTTAGTAGCCCTAGAAATTTCCAAGGCACTCCAACCTTGTCTCATAAGTTTAATGACAGAATCTCTAACTGTTTCGTTATTAAGACCAACATTATCTTTATACTTAGATTCTGTTTTTACAAGAATCCCAAGAGTTTTGATTCTCTCTTCCGCAGCAATATTTAAATTCTCTAACCGAGTCTCAGATTTTGCAACCTTTTCTCTTATATTTCTAGTATGTTCCAACTTGCTCTCAATCTCACCTAGCATTTCTTTGAGCGTTTGAACATTATTTAGCACTTCCTGTGATAAATCTTTATTTACCAATAATTCTGACATAATTCCTTTCAACTCACCAAGACTCTGCTGAAACCCAGAACTCTCTTTAAATAATACATGCATCTTACTCTCTATTTCATTTATCAAATCAAAATTTTTATCAACAGATTCTAATGTAGACTTTAATATGCTATCTTTATTACTAATCCTATCATAATTATCAAGAATATTACTTTGTGCTTCTTTTATCTCCTTAAGTTTAGTTTTGTAGATCTGCATTTCATCATAAGATTCTGTAAATTTCTTATACCTCTCCTTAAAAGAAGTATAAAATTCAAGGAATTGAGTAAGATCTTTTTTAATTCCCTCAATATCCATTTGATGGACCTTTAAATCATTAAATACCTCAATAATATCTGATGATTTAGATTTAATGTCTCCAATTTCTCTAGTAATACCTTCAAAATCACCTTTATATCCTTGAATAAGATTTATTTCACTTGCTAAAGTTTCCCGTAACTCTTCTAAGTTATTCTTGAAATAATAAACTTCTTTCATCAGTTCATTATTTCTCTCTAACTCAACTTCAAGTCTCTTAAAATTTTCAAGCTTAGCACTCATGACAGCATAACGACTATCAAGTTCTTCTCTCAAATCAGCCTTGTATACAATTAAATTATCCTTAACCTCATCTATAAAATGATTAAGCTCACCATCATAGTTTAATACTTTCAACTTAAGTTGGGACACATGATCATCAATACCTTTAATCATTAGATCATATTTATCCTTAAATTCAGATTCTATGCTATTAACTTGAACCTTCAAGCTATCCCTTAAAGCCTGTATCTCTTCTTCTGAATAATTCAAACTATTCTTAACTTCATTCTCAAACACAGTATATTCCTCTCTTATAGAACTGGAAAAAGAATCATAATTTTCTCTAATTGTTTTTTCAATATCAATTCTATATGCATTCACTTTCTCAGTAAGCTTTAAAACATCATCTTGCATCAATTGAACTTGAGATTCAAAACCGCCTGTATCATTTAAAAATTTACTTACAATGTTTTGTTTTTCCTCATCAAGCCTAGAAGCCATTGAATTGAATTCATATTCTAACTTGTCATTAGCTTCAATAATTTTATCTTCAATATCTTTTTGCTGACTTAAAAATTTAATTTCCACTTGTGTTGCAAGCTCTTCAATATGTGAGTCTATCTTATCATTTATAGATTTAATCTTAAAATCCATGAAATCTTCAATATTTAAAACTTTACTCTGAACCTCATCTGAAATATTCTTCAAGTTAAGATAAGATCTATTTTCAAAGTCCTTAATATCTGATTGCAAACGATCAAAAATTTCTTTTGCTCTCTGATTAACACCATCTTTAACAACTTCCAAGCCACTCTCAATAGCAGAAACATCACTTTTAATTTCATCTAAATTCCTTTTTGTAATGCCCGCTCTTTCTTCAAGCTCTTTGTAAGCATTTTCTTGCCAATTTATCATATCATCTTTAACTTTTAAAAACCAAGAATCAACATTATTTTGACGATTATCTACAAGTTTAATAAACTCATCTATTCGATTAGTAACATTAGTTTCCATTACAACTATTTTACTCTCTGTATCTCTTTTTCTAACATCAAACTCTTTATTAAATTCTGAGTAAAAACTTTCTTTATTAAGCATAAGTTCCTGTTCAATCTCAACTCTAAAATTCTTCATAAGGATTTCTTTATCTTCCAAGTTCTTAATTATATGTCTCTCTAAATTTTCAATTCTTTGATCTGAGGATGCCACAAAATTTTCTAAAGAATTTTTTAAATTATCACTTCTTTCTTTCAAATCTTTAAAAAAATCCTCTTCAAGAAGTTTGAGATGGGATGACACATTGTGATAAGAATCCTCTTTAAGTTTTAATACATCCCCTTCAATATTACTCAAACTTAACTTAAGTTCACCAAGATTTTTTAATTGTTCTTCAATCTCTTTATCCATCTTTTCACTTGAACGAGCAAGTTCTATACCTAAATCAGAAATACATGCATTGAATCTACTTTCCATATCAAGGTGCATATTAGAATATTTACTATCAATCTCAGCATATTTATTTGCAATCAGCTCTTCAACTGAATTAGTCTTTTCATTTATCTTCTTCTCTACAAGCAAATGCTTCTCATCATACTTACCTTCAAGCTCAGCATATTTACTTGCAATCAGCTCTTCAACTGAATTAGCCTTATCATTTATCTTCTTCTCTACAAGCAAATGCTTCTCATCATATTTACCTTCAAGCTCAGCATATTTACTTGCAATCAGCTCTTCAACTGAATTAGCCTTATCATTTATCTTCTTCTCTACAAGCAAATGCTTCTCATCATATTTACCTTCAAGCTCAGCATATTTACTTGCAATCAGCTCTTCAACTGAATTAACCTTGTCATTTATCTTCTTCTCTACAAGCAAATGCTTCTCATCATACTTACCTTCAAGCTCAGCGTATTTATTTGCAATCAGCTCTTCAACTGAATTAGTCTTTTCATTTATCTTCTTCTCTACAAGCAAATGCTTCTCATCATACTTACCTTCAAGCTCAGCATATCTCACATCAAGAGTCTCGTCTAATTTATTATGATATTCGCTAATTTTATCCTTTAAATTTTTCTCTATCATCTCAAAATTATTTTCAATTGACTTAAGAGCAGATATCTTTTCATTAATCCCATGCTCATATTTTTCAATCTCTTCATCAATTGCAGCAGTGGCTTTCATCATATACATATCAAAGTGATCTTTTATTTCCTTCTCAAGACCAGACTTAATGACATCAAATTGATGATGTATGTTATTACTATCTTCCTGTATTCTCTTTCTTAAATCTTCTTCAAGCTCTAAAATTTCTTTTGACCTTCCATCGATTATCTCAAAATTAAGATCCATCTCAGAAATTTTTGCTCTCAAATGTTCATCATTATCTGTAAGTATCTTATATATTTCATCTCTAATCTTTGAAATAGCCCCTTCGCTCTCAATAAAAAATGTTGAATATCTCTCTTCAAAATTATTTTCAATAATCTTGAATCTTTCTTTATAAAGATCATTTAAAAACTCAGATTTATCCTCAATATTATTCTTAAGTTCATTAATTACTCCTATAAACTGTTCTCTTAACTGAAGAATATCACTATCTATGGCCTTCTTGTAATCAATTGCCTCGTCCCATCTAACTCTATACTGTCGCTCAATTTCTCTGAGTAATTCACCAAGTCTTAGCTCTTCTTTTTCTATTATATCCTTAATTTTAATTTCAAAATTTTCAACCTGATACTTTGATACATCAAAAGATGACTTAAAATTTTCTAAATTTTCATCCATATTCTTGCTAAGAATATCTATTTTGTCTGTTAACCTTCTATTTACATTTTCAATCTCATATCCTATCTCATTCTCTAATTTATTTGCAAGGGTTTCTGAATATCCTCTAGAATCAGATATTACCTTACTATATTTTTCATTAATTTCTCTATTCACATCATTAAATCGTGAATTAAGAGAATCAATGGTAATATCAATACTTGCCTGAAATGAAGCAATATCTGTCCTTTTATCCTTAAGCAAACTATCAACTTCCTTAACAAACTCTTCTGACCTTTCTAAGACTGTAGCAAATTTCTTAGATAAACTTTCCTCAAGGTCCTTAGTATCCGTATCAAAATGACTCATAATGTTTTTCAGGAGTTCATCTGCATATACATTTCCTTGATTTCTAAACTCATCTATTTTTTCAAGATAATAACTCTCAAGCCCTTCAAAAGTACTCTTAAGATCCTTAATCTTTAAAGTCATCTCAGAATCAATTGAGTTTATATCAATCTTTCCTGAAGATAACACATTCTCAATATTCACTGATATTTCACTTAACTTACCTTGCCAATCATTAAGTTTATTATCTATTTCACTATTAAGCATATCTCTTTTACTTAAGATGTCTTCTGATATTCTATTTAAAAAATTATCTATCTGCTTCTGATTATCTATCTTAATTTCAGAAACTTTTTGCATCCTAGATTCAATAAATCCATCAAGCTCCGATCTAAGATTATTTAAAACATCTTCACATCCAACTTTGAAATCTTTAAGTCTATAATCAAGTTCTTCTATATTGCCTTTAATTAACTCTTCTTTATTAGAAAAGTCCTCATTAAGTCCATTAAGCATCATAATAATTTTGTCATGAATTATTTCGGCTTGATTATCAATAAATTCCTTAATCCCTGATAAAGTCTCTTCACTGTTATTATATGACATATCTCTTAATTCTTTATACTTATCTAATACTGAACTTTCAAAGTCCTCCGTCTTTGATGTAACATATTCAAGTCTCTCATTAACATCTTTTTCAAAAGAATCGATCTTTGAAGAAGCTGATAAAAGTAATTCTTCACTTGAAATCTTAATATCAAGTAAAGATTTATTTAAAATAATAAGCTCATCTTTCCAATTAGTATGCATATCCATTGCTTTTTTTTGAATATGTTCTGAAAGTTCATTGAAAATATTTTCACTAAGTTCCTTTCCCTTAGTCCTTTGGTTTTCAATCAAATTTAAAAATTCTTCATTAGTTTTATTTAAATGAGACTTAATATCCTCTAAATTCAAACCTACTTCCCTTTGCCAATGTTCATATTGCAATTTGTCAGCTTCCATCTGCTTAATAAATTCACTTATATCCTCTCCATAATGACTTTTTAAATTAAACACTTCATCATTAATATCAACACTCATCTTACTCAACTTGGATTTAAAATCTCCTTTTAAAGTCTCAAAGTCTTGTACTAACAAATCATTTAAAGAACTTATACTTTCTTTTAGCTTTGTACTAGTAATCTCAAAATTTTGATAATCATAATCTGATTTTTCAGAAATTTTACTAAAATTTTCATCACATTTAATGGTAAGATCATCAATGTCACGCTCAAATTTATCTGCAATATTTTTATACTTGTCCTTCAGTTGGGTTTCTAATTCACCACTTTTTAAATTCAGAGCTTCTAAGAGAGTTTCATACTTTAAGTTAATGCTACCATCTAAACACGAATAATCATTAACAAATTTTTCATTCATTTCTTTAAGCTCTGAATATAAGCTACTATCCAACTTGGCAATTCTATCTTGAATATCTGTACTGATATTTGAAAGTTTCAATTCCAACTCACTTCCAACATCATTCATTCTTGAAAATACATTTTCACTAAAACTATCAATATCCCCTTTAACTTTGTCCTTAAATTCAACATATATCTTATTAGAATCCTTTTCAAGATCATCAAGCAAAGTCCTAACTCCACCCTGGACACTCTCTATCCTAGAATTAGCATCCTTTAAACTACTCTCTATCCTATCTCTTATGTCTTTATCAAATTGATTTATCTTACTATCATATTCTTTATAAATATCACCAACACTAGATTCAATTTGAACCCTAAATTGTTCCAAAATATCTGCTAATTGCTCTTCATACTGTCTCATCTCTTGTCTTATAGTCTCTTCAAGAGAATTCAGCCTAGAATAGGTATTATCTTTAAAAACAGAACTCAGAGAAGAAATTTCATTGTCTATTAATACCAATTTGCCTTCGAGTTTATCTCTCATCTGATGAGAACGCTCATCGACGTACATAAAAACTTCATCAAATTTTATCTGTAGCTCCTCATTCAGTCTAGTTAAAATAAAATCTTCCTTATCATTAATTTTAGTCTTAGCTTGCTCTACAATAAGATCAAGAGAATTTTCTATTGATTTATATTTAGTTTCATATATACCAAAAGAATCTTCCATTGATTTATTATAATTATCTATGCTAGATTCAATTTTAAACACAAACTCCTTAAATTCATTCTCAAGCTTTTCATTACCCTTATCTAAAATTTCTCTTTTTTTCTCTTCAATCATTACCAATGATTCTTGATAAGATATAAGCTCTCTATCCAGATTATCCATTCTCACACTAAAATCTTTAATAGTGTTATCAAACTTATCCCAACTCTCAATCTTGATAGTCTCAAGATTTTCCTTATTTGTCTTATCGAATTTTTCAAAAACTGTACTCAACCTAGAATCGATAGAATCAATCTGAGTATTAAAATTTTTTAAAGTTTTTGAAAGTTTATCTACTATTTTTCCATCCACTTGAAGTCGTTGTATATTATCTTGCACTTTAAGGGCCATGTCATCTAGCTCTTTAAGCATAGAATCATGATAAGCAATCTTTTTTTCAACTTCTGCAAAATCATTACTTTTATCTTTAATCTTTCGCTGAACTTCATCTATTTTTTTTATGATCTCTATACTAGAACGTTGATACGCTTCCATATCAACAGCAAGATTATTGATTTCTTTTGTCTTCTCATCAATAAAATCTTCAAGGTTATCCTTAGCAATATCAATAAATTTTTTAATCTTATCTAAAGCCCTTGAACGTCTATCATACTGCCTATAAATAAATAAAATCACGAAAACCAATAAAAGATTAACCAAAACGGTTACAAAATCTATCATAAAATATTTTACCCACACTCTATATATTTAAAAGTATATATCTTTGCAAGTCTTTATAATTACTAAAGATAAAATCACATTTCATATCTTTAAGCAACTTTTTTTTAGAAAGATAAGCCGTTCTCATACACACACCACTAGCACCTAAAATATCATATTCATAAGAATTACCAACATATAAAATATGATTACTATCTATACCTAATTCATCCATAATCCTTAAAAAAGCTATTTTGTTTGGCTTTAAGTAACCGGTCTCTTCTGATGAATAAAGAACATCCCAAAAACTATCTTCAATGCCTAACAAATTACTCACACGAGTTGCAATAGGAAAATCTGACATCACTCCTAATTTTATTCCTTTTGATTTAAGAGAATAAATCAAATCATGAACACCAAAATACGGTTTGAGATTTCTAAATTTATTCCTAAAAGATTTACCATAATATATTTTATTTAATAAAAATTCACACCTATTCTCATCAAAACCCAGATGCTTAGCAAGCATTTTAATCTGAATAGACATCAACTCATCTCTACTAGAAGGAATACTTCTTCCCTTTTGTAAACATCTGATTTCCTTTCTTACCTTTTTAAAAGCTAAAAAAAATTTAATATTTTTTAAAAATTCAGGAAACATTATCAAATTAATATTAATTTCAGGATAAAGAGTTCCATCAAGATCAAACACTACAGCTTTTATCATAAT
The DNA here is from genome assembly GCF_000012085.2 of Borrelia turicatae 91E135. Lineage (NCBI taxonomy): Bacteria > Pseudomonadati > Spirochaetota > Spirochaetia > Spirochaetales > Borreliaceae > Borrelia > Borrelia turicatae. Next base: position 518,439 of record NC_008710.1, on the reverse strand, counting down.
ATCTAATTATTTATCCTTATTTATCCTTTTGGGTATTGGCACTATAGATATATTCTTTGGAACTTTGGCCCTAACTAAATGAATATATGAATTTGGATATCTACCTCTAAGTGATTTAATTGAAGTTTCATCATTAATTTCCATTAAAGATACTCTAAAAATAGATTCTCTATCAATAAATGGAAATAACACAACAACATGTTTATGAAAAACTTTTCCTGGAAATCCATTAATTGTTGTATTCAAAGAGCCAAAATACATATGACCAGGCTCCTTAACAGCTAAATAATACAAAATAAACTCTAAATTATCAATCTCATATCCACGGTTTTCAATATACTTAAGAAAACCAATATTATTTACATCTAACTCCTTAACCCTAGATAAGTCTAGATCAGCATCAACATTTTTAAGTTTATAGGCAATATTACGAGTCCAATCAAGTCCAAAAAATGGATCCCTACTAAATTCATAATACTTCGTAAAACTATTACCTCTAATTCCAATATGCTTAACTTTAAGATCCTTTATTTTTAAAAGCTTTCCTGTCATTGCCTTATAAATTGAATCTGCTACCCATTTACCAAATCCAGAACAATTAAATCCTATAGGTTCTCTTTGAGGTTCACCCGTTCTAATATACACCATTTCACCTAGTTCATTCATTGCCCCATCATGTACTTCAAATATTAAAGGAGAAACCTTTAAAAAGGCTCTCAGGCTGTCAACAATATTAGAAATATTATCATAAGCTTCAAGGGATCTAGGTCTAAAAAGTTCAAAATCAATAAAATTACTAATATATTTAACTATTTCTAAAAAAGAACCAGTAGCAATATCACTAATTTTAAAAGGCAATTTAATATCTTTATAAATGAAAGTATTAATTAAATAAAAATCAGCACTTGAATGAACATCACCTGCCTTTATTCTAATAAAAGTATCTGCTCTATTTAGAAAAAATATCTTTATCTGTTCAATACCATATCTTCCAACTTTAATTACATAAGAGCCTGGAAAAATATAAGACGCACCATTTTTCCGATTAAAAAAAGAATAGTAAGCATAATCTCCCAATATTGAATTTGATACTTCAACATAATAATCATCTGAAATATAATATTTTTGGGGTTTTATCTTAAAAGCAGTATTCCTCGAATTAAAATATTTTGCATAATTTGCTCTAACACTAAAATCATAAAAAAAATTCTCAAATGCAAAGGGATTCAGATTAGCAACTATCAAAAATAAAAATATATATCTCACTTTAAGTCTCTTGTTTTTTCTCTCAGTTCTATTAAAATTGGAATATTATAATAACCAATTTTACGAATATTATTTACTAAATAATTATAATAAGAATTTGGAAAATTAGTTATTTTATTCGCAAATAAAATAAACTTAACAGGATTAACACTAATCTGAGTTATATATTTCACTTTATGTGAAGCATTCAAATGATAATCCTTAATCCATAAACTCAACATCTTATTCAAATCAGCAGTACTTATTTTAAGTTCAAGTTGTTTTTTTAATTTAATTGCTTCTTTAAAAAGATTATCTACCCCCTCTCTTCTATGAGCAGATATTCTTAATATGGGAGAAAAATTTAAAATTGGGAAAAAAAACTTAACACGATTTTTTAAAGCCTCAAAATAACCGCTTTTTGATTTTACAAGATCCCACTTGGTAAACACAATAATAATCCCTTTACCCCGTTTAGTTGCATAATGAGCAATTTTCTTATCTTGCGCCGTTAAGTCTTCTTTAACATCAACTAATAAAAAGACAATATCTACCATATCAATTACTCTTAAAGCTCTACTTACAGAATAATGTTCAATAAGTTCATTTACCCTTGCTCGCCGCCTTATTCCAGCAGTATCAATAAGCTCAAATGTTTTACCATTCCTTTGAAATCTTGCTTTAACAAAATCCCTTGTAGTCCCAGCAACCCGAGACACAATTGAAACTTCACGTCCTGCTAAAAAATTAATAAGAGTAGATTTGCCTGAATTTGGCTTCCCTATAAGGCCAATCTTAACATCAACATTATCATCAATTGCCAATTTGCCTACTGAATTTTTCAAAAAAATTCTTAAGCTATTTACTCCTTTTCCATGAGTCGCACTAACTAAAAAGCTCTTTTGAAAACCTAAATTTTGAAATTCATAAGTTAAGGCTTGCTTATGATGACTATCTATTTTATTTAACACCAAGACTATCTTATCACTATATTTTCTTAACCTCTCAATAAGCTCATAATCTTCTGATAAAATTTCATTTACATCTAAAACAAACAAGATCAAATCAATGCTATCAAGCAAGCTTATAACTTTATTAACCACAACTCTACTAAGTTCATCCCTTAAAAGGGTAAATCCACCAGCATCAATCAAATAAAATTTATAAGAATCTACTGTACAAATCTCTTTTATCAAATCCCTAGTAACTCCATAAATTTCATCAGTAATACTTCTATTTGAGCTTAAAAGCTTATTAAATAAAGTAGACTTCCCAACATTTGGTCTTCCAACAATAAGAACACTTTTATAATCTTGAACTTTAGAACCAATCAAAGCTAAACTGCCTCTTTCCTTATGTAGGTTTTTCTATTATAATATCAGATATTACAGCTTTATGCCAATTATAAACGGACGTCCAATTGATAAGGAAAAAAAGAAATAGTAAACGAAAAACAAGTAGCTTTAATCAAATAGATATATTTTTAGTATTATTTGCAATATTCCTAACAGGACTCTGCTTATTACTAATAATTAAAAATTCACTCATTAAAAACATATTCAATGAACAAATTAACAATAATGACAATTTTGAATTTAGCCAATCAAAACCTAATAAGATAGAAGCAAAACTAGAGAATACAAAAAATGAAACTATTAAAATACTTAACAATGAAAAATTTTTAATAAAGCCACCTGAAATACAAAAAATTGAAGAAGAATTTAAATATCAAGAACAAAAATACTTAAAAAACAAAAAAGAAGTTAAACTATATTTTATAAAAGTTACCGCTGAGGGACATTTTTTAAAACAATGGATTAAGCGAACCATTCAATATGATAAAAACATTCTCAAAGAAACATTAAAAGCACTAATTAACGGTCCTAATGAATATGAACTTAAAAATAATTTCTTAAGTTTAATTCCTATCAACACCAAAGTATTAAACTTAAGTATAAATGATGGAATTGCTCACATAAATTTATCTAAAGAATTTTATGAAAATAGTTTTGGAGTAGAAGGAACAATTAATCAGGTCAAGCAAATTATTTTAACATGTCTTGAAATTCAAGGAATCAACGGAATAACTTTAAAAGTTGAAAACAACCCAATAATACTTGAAGATTTAAATTTAGACTTTTCAGGAATCTTAGATAACAAAAAACTCGCAAAATATTAAAAATTAATATCATCAAGAAGGGCAAGAGATTGCATAAGATTCATTGAATTATCTTTAACAACCAAAAACATAAATTCTTGATTTCCTTTCCGTCCTTTGGTTGCAAGTTTTAATATATTTTTAATTTGTAGATTATTATCATAAAACTTTTTAATTACCTTATTTAATATCTTACTTAGATATCTCTTTCCAACTACACCATTAAAATCTTTTATATCTAAATTTAATCCTTTAAGCTCAAATTGAGGTTTAACAAGAACAACGATAAGCTTATCAGAAAGTTTATCAATTAAATTTGCACATATACTAATTACAGATCTAAAAGAAACATCAATAACGGCTAAATTAGGTTGTATGTCAAATTGTTTAATAGCAAAAATATTAGTCTTTTCAAAAACTTTAACCCTTGGGTCAACTCTTAACTTATAAGATAGCTGATTAAATCCAACATCAACTGCATAGACTAACTTTGCACCTTCTTGCAAAAGACAATCTGTAAAACCACCTGTTGAAGCACCAACATCTATACAGATTTTATCTTTAACTGTAATTTTAAATGTTTCTAAAGATTCAAAAAGTTTATGACCTCCTCTTGAAACAAATTGCCTAGACTCACTCTCTATTAAGTTTATTTTACTATTTCTTAACAGCAAAACCTTAGGATTTCTTTCTTTGTGAGAATTGACATACACCCTGCCGGTCAAAATTAAAATTCTAAGTTCTTCTCTTGTTAAACCTGGATAATTCTTGCAAAGCACATTTAATAAACTATTTCTGTATTCTTTCAATTTTCAAAGCACGTCCTGTTTTTAAATGAGAAGTAATAACAACGCCCTGTATAATCACATTCTCTTCAACAGTTTCTGTTCGTAAAGCCACATATTCAAGTAATCCTTTAAGAGAAATCTCGGGATTAAACCCTATTACAGAATTCAAACTACCTGTCATCCCAAGATCACTAATATAAGCAGTCCCCTTATCTAGAATTCTCTCATCTTGCGTCATTATATGTGTATGCGTACCAACAACTCCAGTTACCAATCCGTTCAAAAAATATCCAAAACTCTCTTTCTCATAATTACTCTCAGCATGAAAATCAACAAAAATAGTTTTAACTTTATTTCTAATCATGTTAACAACTTTTTTTATATTTTCAAAAGGATTTTTAACAATGAAAGTCATTCCTACAAATCCCTGAATATTTATAACAGCAACTTTTTCATTTTTAACATTTAAAATACAATACCCATGTCCTTCAAGAAGATCTGAAAAATTATTTGGTCTTAAAATATACTCCTGTTTATCCAAATATTCCCTTATACTATGATCTGCATAAACATGATTACCTGTAGTAATAACATTCACACCTGCCTTAAAAAGATTTTCTGCTATCTCTGGAGTAATTCCAAAACCACCTGAGGAATTTTCCCCGTTGACAATTGTCAAATCTATATTATATTTCTCTTTAAGATTTTTAAGATTAAAAAAAACCTTTTTAAGACCCCCATTACCTATGACATCTCCAATTATTAACGCTCTAATCACATCGTTATCTTGCATACTCAATAACTCTAGTTTCACGAATAATAGTAACTTTTATTTTACCAGGATATCTCATCTCAACTTCTATTTTCTTTGCAATATCTCTTGCAAGCATAGTAGCTTTTTCATCATTAATTAATAAATTGTCAACAATGATTCTAACTTCACGACCTGCCTGAATTGCATAACACTTTTGAACACCCTCAAATCCATATGCAATCTCTTCAAGTCTCTTAAGTCTATTTATATAATTGTTCAAACTTTCACGTCTTGCACCAGGACGAGATGCAGAAATAGCATCAGCTATTTGAACGACGATAGCCTCAAAACTTTCAGGCTTTATTTCATTATGATGTGCAGCAATAGCATTAACAACAATATCGCTCTCTCCACAACTCTGAGCAAGCTCAGCACCCGTAATAGCATGCCCCTCACTATTCTCAGAAATACTTTCCATACCCTTTCCAATATCATGCAAAAGACATGCTCTCTTGACAACAATAGGATCTAATTTCATTTCTTTAGCTAAAATTTCTCCGATTATTGCTGTTTCTTTTGAATGACTTAGAACGTTTTGACCATAACTGCTTCTAAAGTAAAGCCTTCCAAGACCTCTAATAAGCCTTTTGTCAAATCCATGTATATTTAAATCAAATACTGCCTTTTCGCCTTCCTCAAGAATAATATTATTGATCTCATTAGTAACACTATAAACAATTTCTTCAATTCTTGCAGGATGAATTCTCCCATCTGCAACGAGTCTTTCAAGGGTCCTTTTTGCTATCTCCTTTCTTACTGGATCAAAACATGATATAACAACAGCCTCAGGAGTATCATCAATAATAATATCTGCACCTATTAATGTTTCAAGAACCCTGATATTACGTCCTTCTTTACCAATAATTCTACCTTTCATTTCATCATTAGGCAGCTCAACAGAAGTAACTGTAAACTCAGAGCTGACCTCTGTTACTATACGTTGCATAGTAGAGACTAATATATCTTTAGCTACCTTATCTGCTAAAAGCTGAGCCTCTTGCTCACTTTTATTAATAATTATTTGAGCATCTCTCTTGGATTCATTTTCAACTTTTTCAATTACAATCTTTTTTGCTTCTTCTTTTGTAAGACCAGCAATATTTTCTAACTTTTTAACAAGAGATAATTCCTTATCTCGTATGATTTTTTCTTTTTGCTCAAATTCCTTAAGCTTAAAATCAATCCTACTTTGCTGCTTATCAAGAGCTGATATTCTTTTATCTAAAGTCTCTTCTCTTTGTAATAACCTTCTCTCTAAATTAAAAACCTCATTTTTTCGCTCCCTTATTTCCCTATCCTGCTGGTTCTTCTCTTTAAGCATTTGAGCTTTTGCATGTGAAATAACTCGTTTTTTTTCATTTTCTATCTCTACGATTGCCTCTTCTTGTACTTTCTTTAGCTTTTTATCTAAATTTAATAAAGAAAATCTACCTAAAATAATTCTTATTAAAAAACCTAATACAATACCTAAAACACCAGCAAGAATAGAAGAAAAAGTAATATATGACATACAATTTACCCCCTATTCTACCAAACCAATTAAATATAAACCCTTTAGAAGGATATATTTAATACGTAAGACTATTGCTTTTCTTCTAAGGTTTTATCAACTAGTTCAAGAATTGCCATTTCAGCTGCATCCCCATACCTTTGTCCTAGCTTAATAACCCTAGTATACCCACCCTTTCTTTCTTTAAAGATAGGGGAAATTCTAGTAAATAATTTATTCAGAATATATTTATCATGTATAAACTTTGATACTTCTCTTCTATTATGCACGCTATCAACTTTAGCCCTAGTAATTAATTTTTCAGCAAATCTCTTAACTTCACTCAATTTTGCTTTAGTAGAAGTTATTTTTTCATGCCTAAAAAGAGAAATTACCATATTTCTTAAAAGCGCCTTTCTATGACTTGACTTTCTATCTAACCTATTAAATCCTACCTTAGTCTTCATATAACAATGATCTCCCTTCTAATGAGATATTTTATCGTTTTTATTCAATATTTTTAGAGCTTCTGCCTTAGACATTCCCAAAAATAATCCATAAGTGTTAAGCTTTTCAATTATTTCTTCCAAACTTTTTTTCCCAAAGTTCCTTGCCTTCGAAAGATCCTCTGCACTTTTGCTAATAAGTTCTCCTAAAGTCTTAACATTTTCCTTGGTTAAACAATTCAGAGATCTAACAGATAAATTTAATTTCTCAATATTTATGCTAAGTATATCGGAATCTCTAAGTTCAGAATTCTCAACAGAATGTACAACCTTATCTTCAAAATTAACCAATGGAAGCAAAAAGTCCCTCACTATAGAAGCCGCCTTTTTAATTGCGTCTTTAGCACTAATTACACCTGTTGTCCAAATTTCCATAACAAGTTTATCATAATCAGACCTCTGTCCAACTCTAGTATCTTCAACAGAATATGTAACCTTTTCTATTGGAGAAAATATAGAATCAAGTGCAATGGTATTAACTTCTTCTAAATATTTAGCATTCTGTTCAGAAGAAACATAACCTCTCCCATAATTGATTTGAAATTCAAAATCCAAATTTGCCTCACTTGAAAGCGTAGCAATAACTAAATCTTTATTAAAAACTTCAACACCCTCTCTTTCAAGATGAACTGCCTTTAAAACATTAGTATCTTTTCCATTAACAGAAAGACTTATTGTAGTACTATTAACTCCCTCATCTAACTTTAAGTGAATATTCTTAATATTAGCAATTACTTCAAGAGTATCCTCTACAACACCTGGTATTAAATCAAATTCACTTGAAACAATCTTTAAAGACCCACCTTGATTAGACTGAATCCTCATAGCAGAAATAGCATACCCTTCAATAGAAGATAGCAAAACTCGCCTTAAAGTGTTCCCAATAGTAACACCAAAACCTTTCTCAAAAGGATACATTATAAATTTTCCATAAGAACTATCATCTTCTCCTCTTACAAACTCAATCCTATCAGGTATAGTAAAATCTTTCAAAAGCTTTCCTAAAGACATCAATAGCTCCTCTAACTAAACTCGTCTAGTTTTCTTAGGTCTACACCCATTATGCGGTATTGGAGTAACATCTGAGATTGATTTAACAATTATACCTGTTGATCCAACAGTTCGTATGGCAGACTCTCTACCAATTCCCGGACCTTTAACAAAAACATGAACATAATTAATACCAAAATCCTTAACTTTACCTAAAGCCGATTCTGCAGTCATCTGAGCAGCATAAGGAGTCGATTTTTTAGCACCCTTAAAACCCATTCCACCTGCACTTGCCCAAGCTAAAGTATTTCCTCTTATGTCTGATACAGTTACGATGGTATTATTAAAAGTAGCCTGTATATAAACATTGCCTTCACCAATATTTTTTTTTACCTTTTTTTTATTAGTTGATACTTTTGCACTCAAACTTATCTCTCCTCCATAAGCAAAATAACTTTATTTAGCAGCCATCTTCTTATTAGCCACAGTCTTTCTCTTTCCCTTCCTGGTTCTTGCATTAGTTTTAGTTCTTTGACCTCTTAAGGGTAAACCTTTTCTATGTCTAAGGCCTCTATAACATGCAATATCCATAAGCCTCTTAATAGACATAGCTAACTCACTTCTAAGCTTTCCCTCAACAACATAATCACTTTCAATTATTTTTCTAAGCTTATTAACTTCATCATTATCCAAATCTTTAGCTCTTTTTTCTGGTAAAATATCTGTTTTTCTGCAAATTTCTAAAGCTCTAGCTCTTCCTATGCCATAAATAGACGTAAGAGCTATTTGAAGTTGTTTGTTATTTGGCAAATCTATTCCTGCTATCCTAGCCATTTTTTCCCCTTATTTTTGTCTTTGTTTATGTTTAAGATTATCACAAATAATTCTTAAAACACCTTTTCTCTTTATCACTTTACATTTTTCACAAATTGGCTTTACACTTACCCTAACTTTCATAAATTACTCCTAAATTTTCTGCAAAAAAGCATACTTTTTGCCAGGTCCACGAGACAATCCTTGAGTCTTTAAATATGCATCAATCTGAATTAATGTATCAAGAGCTACTCCTACCATAATAAGGAGTGAAGAACTACCCATAATCCTTGAGACATCATAAGGAAATCTAAAAATATTCTGCACTAAAAACGGAATAATTGCAATAATAGATAAAAAAATAGAACCTGAAAACAATGTTCTATTCATAATTCTATCTAAATAACCCTCCATCTCATCCGCCTTTATACCTGGAATAGTTCCCCCATTTTTGCGAATATTATTACTTATATCTTTTGGACTCAATTGTATCTTTGAATAAAAATATGTAAAACCTATTATTAAGACTACATTCAATAAAGTATAATAAAGCCCATTAGGTCTTAAATAAGATAAAATTTGTCTTGAGAGAACAGAAGTTCCAGCAAATCCACTCAAAATTTGCAAAGGCAAGGTAATAAGCACAGATGCAAAAATAACAGGCAAAACACCTGACGGATTAAGCTTAATTGGTAAATATGAACTAACTGTATTCCTTGAATTTGCTCTAGCATAATGAATAGTAATTCGTCTTTGCGCCTTATATTCATATATGATCAATATAACAACCAAAATAAACACACTTAATACCAGTATCACAAAGACAGGATTAATATTTTGAGATGGATCTCGCATGCTCTGAAAAAGATTAAATAAAGCCGCTTGAAGTCTAACCACTATTCCTGAAAAAATTATTAAAGATACACCATTCCCAATTCCTCTCTGATTAATTTGTTCACCAAGCCACAAAAGAACAAATGTGCCTGTTGTAACTGTTAAAATAGCAATAAAAATATATCTATAAAAAGGCATATTAAGTGCACCTGGAATGCTTTTAGCATAAAGACTAGTGGCATATCCTTGGGCTACAGCCGCAACAATTGTTAGATATTTTGTGTATTTTTTTATTTTTTTTCTTCCATTATCCCCTTCTTGCATCTTTTTAAGAGAAGGAAAAGAATAAACAAGAAGCTGAATAATAATTGATGCTGAAATATAAGGACCTATGCTAAGCATAAATATAGAAAAATTACTAAAAGCACCACCTGAAAAAAAATCAAAATAATTAGTAATTGAAAAATCTGACTGGGATTTAAAATAACTTCTAAGCGCCACAGGATCTATCCCTGGTATTGGCAAGTAAGAGCCAACTCTAAAAATAAAAAGAATAAACAGAGTAAATAAAAATTTGCTCCTTAAATCCTTAATTGTAAATAAATTAAAAAACAAACCTTTCATTTCACTACCATTTCAAACCAATTTAATACTGCAACCAATTTTCGTTGCCAATTTTTCAGCAGACTTTGAAATACGCGAAACTTCAAAATTCACTTTCTTAGTAAGCTCGCCATTAGCCAAAATCTTGATATTTTTTTTATTCTTACTTATAAGCCCTTTTTGTAACAAAGTATTATAATTTACTAAATCTCCATCCTCAAATTTTCTATCTATATCCCCAAGTCCTACAATCTCATACTTTACCTTATAATCATGATTGGAAAAACCTCTTATTGGAAGTCTTCTATAAAGAGGCGTTTGTCCTCCTTCAAAACCAATCCTTGGCGAATTATTTCTAGCTTTTTGTCCCTTTTGTCCTCTCCCAGAGGTCTTCCCAAGACCAGAACCTGGCCCTCTACCAACAATTTTTCGAGACTTATTAGCTCCTAAAGGTCTCCTTAGCTTAATCATTCTTTACCTCACTTAATAAAACCATGCTAATTACACTATTAAGCATCCCTTGAAGAGACTTGTTTAAAATATGAACTTTTTTATCTCCTATTCTCTTAAGACCCAAAGCTTTCAATGTCTTAACCTTACTGTCTAATTTCCCAATAAGACTTCTCTTAAGCTCAACCTCGATCTTAATATCGCTCTTAATAAGAATTTCTCTATTATTTTTCATCTTTTTAATAAAAGCCTTATTCTTCAACCTAGATCTTGAGGCTTTAAACCTAATCTTTTTAAGCTGAAGTCGCAATTTTCTCTTAATCATAAACTAACCCCATAAAGTCCTTAAAGTTTTACCTCTTATTTCTGCTACTTTTCTAGCATCTAAAACCAAGTCAAATGCTTTAAAAGTCGCCTTTACCACATTCATAGAATTATTTGAACCAAGAGATTTACTTAAAATATCATGCACTCCCAAAGCTTCCATGACAGCACGAACAGGTCCACCTGCAATAATACCAGTACCTTGAGTTGCTGGCTTAATTAAAACTTTGGCTTTTTTAAAATCCCCAATGACCATATGAGGAAGAGTGCCCTTTCTAATAGGAATAACCCTTAAATTTTTTCTAGCACTCGCTAAACTCTTCTTTATTGCATCACTAGCATCATTGGCCTTACCAAATCCCCAGCCAACTTGACCTTCGCCATCACCAACAACCATAAAAGCAGAAAAAGAAAACCTTCTTCCACCCTTTACAACTTTAGTCACCCTACTTAATGATATCAATTTCTCTATTTGCTTTTTATGAACTTGAGATTCCACTATAATTCCCCCTAAACATCAATACCGGCTTCACGCAAAGAAGTTGCAAAACTTGCAATAAGACCATGATATTTATAACCATTTCTATCAAAAATAAGTTTATTTATGTTTTTATCTTTAAGTTTCTTTGCAAGAACTTCGCCAAGTTTCCTTATATCATCAATATTTTTGTTCAATTTAAGATCTTTTTCAATAGTAGAAACACTTGCAAGAGTATGACCCGCCACATCATCAATGACTTGAACATAAAAATATTTATTGGACTTAAAAACTGTAACCCTAGGCCTATCTGCAACACCAAATCCAATTCTATCTCTTATTCTCTTTTTACGCTTTATATTTCTTTTTTCAGCTTCTTTTACTTTTTTCATAAATACTCACCTAAAACCTATTTTTTTACTCCTGATTTCCCTACTTTGCGTCTGATTACTTCATTATCATATTTAATTCCTTTACCCTTATATGGTTCAGGCACTCTCAAACCTCTAATCTCAGCAGCAACCTGTCCAACTCTACACTTATCTATACCCTCAACAGCAATTTTGGTATTACCATCAAGTCGAATATTAATTCCTTCGGGAATCACATACTCAAATTGAGTTGAATATCCTAAGTTAAAAAAAAGACTTGTTCCTTGTTGCTCAACCCTGTACCCTATACCACTAATAGTAAGAGATTTTGAAAATCCATCAGATACTCCTTTAACCATATTAGAAATTAAACTTCTATAAAGTCCATGAAAAGCTCTTGTCTGTTTATCGTCAAAAGAACGCTCAACAATAATATTACTATCCTCAACTCTAACCTTAATGCTACTCTTTAGTTCTTGGCTTAATTTGCCTCTCTTGCCTTCAACTGTTACTATGTTGTCTTTAATATCAACCTTCACAGAATCAACTATCTTTATAGGAAGTTTACCAATACGTGACATATTTACCTACCTCTTAACCTTACCAAACTGAGCAAATTAGCTCACCACCTACTTTATTATCTTTGGCTTGCTTGCCAGTAATAACACCTTTTGAAGAAGACACTATTAATATGCCATACCCATTCTTTATCCTTGGCATATTTTTGTATGAAGAATAAACTTTTCTACCAGGAGTCGAAATAGCATCTATTCTATTTATAGCCGGATTTCTCTTATTATCATAATTTAGTATTGCCTTAATAAAAGAAATGCCTTTCTTATCAAAGATATTATAATTCTTAATATATCCTTCTTCCTTCAGAATGTCTAAGATAGATTTATTTATTTTAGACATCTTTAAGTCTACAGACTCATGCTTAACCCTACTTGCATTTCTTATCTTAGTTAACATATCTCCCACTGAATGCGTAACAGCCATAAATTCTCCTTACCAGCTTGATTTTGAGACACCAGGAATTAATCCTGCAGATGCATGATTCCTAAAGCATATACGACACATACCAAAATCTCTCATATACCCCTTTGGACGCCCACATAACTTACATCTATTTTTTTGTCTCGTTTTATATTTTGGCTTCCGTAAGGCCTTAACTATCATTGATTTTTTAGCCATAAATAAAAACTCCTTTAATTACTAAATGGCATACCAAACTTCGAAAGCAAAGCTTTACCCTCTCTGTCGTTTAAAGCCGTAGTTACTATTGTAACATTCAAGCCAGATATCCTCTCTATTTTATCATAATCTATCTCAGAAAATATTATTTGCTCTGCTATTCCAAAAGAGTAATTACCATTGCCATCAAATGCATTGCCATTTACACCTCTAAAATCTTTAACACGAGGTAACGCCAAATTAATAAGTTTATATAAAAACTCATACATAATATTACCGCGAAGAGTAACCTTAGCGCCTATCTCTTGACCTTGTCTAATCTTAAACCCAGCAATGGCTTTTTTGGCCTTTGTCTTAACAGCCCGTTGACCAGTGATTTGACTAAGCTCATAAACAGCTGAATCTAAAAGCTTTTTATTTTTAACAGCATCACCAACTCCCATAGAAACAATAATTTTTTCTATTTTTGGAGCTTGCATAATAGATTTATATTGGAACTCACTAACAAGCTCTTTTATAATATTATCTTTATAATGCTTCTTTAACGCAGGAACATAACTCATAAGCTAAACATTCTCCCCATTCTTTTTAAGGTATCTCTTTTTTTCATTATTTTCAAATTTAAACCCTATTCTTGAAGCTATACCACTTGAAAATAACATTACATTTGAAATATCTATAGGTGCTTCCTTATCAATTATCTTGCTCTTCTCTTGAGGGGTTCTTGCCTTGACAACCTTCTTAACCATATTACAAGACTTAACAATAACCTTAAGATTTTTCCTATCAATGCTAACAACCTCACCCGTTTTACCTCTATCCTTACCACAAAGAATTTTTACATTATCGCCTACTTTCAACTTCGTCTTCATAAATAGCCCCTTATATCACCTCTGAAGCCAATGAGACAACTTTCATAAAATTAGCATCCCTTAGCTCTCTTGCAACAGGTCCAAAAACTCTCTTACCTCTTGGATTCAAGTTAGCATCAAGTATAACACATGCATTATCATCAAATCTAACATAAGTCCCGTTCTTCCGTCTTATCTCTTTTGAGGTCCTAACAACTACGGCTTTATGTACCTCGCCTTTCTTAATAGGTGAATTGGGAATTGCTTGCTTCACAGCAATAACTATTATGTCTCCAACCCTAGCAGATCGTTTTTTACTTCCACCAAGAACTTTTATGCACTCTGCTATCTTACCACCCGTATTGTCAGCAACCGTTAAATATGTCTGCATCTGTACCATAATTAATCTCCTCTACAAAAATAACTGAAATTATTTTGACTTCTCCAAGACTTCAACAAGCATCCATCTTTTTTCTTTACTAATAGGCCTGGATTCAATAATCTTTACCTTATCTCCAAGTTTTGATTCTTCTCTCTCATCATGAGCCTTTACTCTTCTGCTAACTTTTAAGTACTTATGATAGATAGGATGCATTTTCCTTTGAACAATTTCAACAACTATTGTTTTACTCATCTTATCACTAACAACCTTTCCAATTAGCTCTTTCTTATTTTCCCTTGCCATAAAACTTAAACCTTCCTAATACCTATTTCATATTCATGAACTATTGTATTAAGCCTTGCAATATCTCGCCTCAGCTCTCTTTTTTTTAAAGGATTCTCAACATGACCAACCACAGCCTTAAATCTTAAGTCCATATATTCTTTTTTTAAAGACAATCTCTTAGCTTTTATATCTTCAAGAGTAAGATCCCTAAATTTTTTCAACATAACTCACCTCAAATCTCGCCTTACCACAAATGTAGTTTTAACCGGGAGCTTAGAACTGGCAAGCATCATAGCTGCCTCAGCAAGTTCTCTAGGCACTCCAGCCATCTCAAACATAACGGTTCCAAGCTTAACAGGAGCATTCCAATGATCAACACCTCCCTTACCTTTACCCATTCTCGTTTCAGCTGGCTTTTTAGTATAAGGCACATCTGGAAATATTCTGATCCAAACCTTACCCCCCCTCTTAACTCTACGTGTCATAGCAACACGAGCTGCTTCAATCTGCCGTGCAGTAATAAAATATGTCTCAAGAGAAACAAGTCCATATTCTCCAAAAGATATCTCGTTACCCTTCTGAGCCTCTCCAGAAAGTCTTCCTCTTTGCTTCTTCCTATATTTAACCTTTCTAGGACTTAACATTTAACGCTCCTTAAAGATTCTAGACATCAGAACCATTTTTCTTTTTAAAACTACTATTGGATTTAGATCCAAATTCTAATTTTTTTCTAGAAAATTTATCGTCATTGACAACTTTTTTACTCTTATCATCTACTCTATTTTTGTCAAAATACTCACTCTTTTCTCTCGAAGTTTTTTTGTTAATTACCTGACCAGCATCTGAATTAGTCTGTTTTCCTAAAACTTCTCCCTTAAACAACCAAACTTTAACACCAATAACACCATAAGTTGTCTGAGCTTCGGCAAAACCATAATCTATATTAGCTCTAAGAGTATGTAAAGGAATACGTCCTTCTTTAACTTCAAAACTTCTGGCAATCTCAGCCCCACCAAGCCTGCCTGAAACTTTAATTTTTACCCCTTGAACACCTTTGGAAATAGAAGATAAAAGTGAAGACTTTAAAAGTTTTCTATAAGAAGCTCTATTTTCTAGTTGCTTTGCTATTCCATTAGCAACAATTTGCGCATCAAATTCTGGCTTCTTAATCTCTTTTATTTTAATATTAATTTTTTTAGATATTTTTCTAGTTAATAATTGTCCAATTTTTTCAAGATTGGCGCCCTTAACACCAATAACAGAACCAGGTCTTGGAGTGGAAATTATTACTGTTACTCTTTGAAGATTATTTCTAATAATCTCTATATCAGAAATATCAAACCTAATTCCTTTAAGAAACTTCATAGTTTCCCGTCTTATTAAGAAATCTTCGTGAAGAATCTCAGAATATAACTTTTTATCAAAATACCACTTTGATTTCCAATCCCTATTGATCTTAATTCTTAAACTGTAAGGATGTACTTTTTGACCCATATCTTATTCTCCACCATACATCTTTTCATAAACTTCAACAAAAATATGACAACTTCTGTTAACAAGCCTATCTGCTCTACCTCTAGCTCTAGGCCAAACGCTCCTACGCCTTCGCCCATCGTCTACCATGACTGTTTTTATAAAAATCATATCTTCAGAAAGATTTCTGTTATGATACATAGCATTCGATGCGGCTGATTTGACCACCTTACCTAAAAGTTTAGCACATTTATTGGGCATAGAACAAAGTATCGCAACAGCTTCACTGTAAGGCTTACCTCGTATATTATCGGCTATAGGCCTTACTTTTTTTGGAGAAGATGGCAAATTTTTGCCTCTTGCAGTATATCTTCTATTTACAAACATAAACTCTACTTCCTTCCCTTCTTATCTGATTTAGCATGTCCCCTAAAAATTCTTGTAGGTGAAAATTCCCCAAGCTTATGCCCAACAAGATCTTCAGTAATATACACAGGAATAAAAGACTTCCCATTGTAAACAGATATAGTAAGACTTACCATCTCAGGAATTATTGTTGAGGCTCTAGAATAGGTTTTAATTACCACCCTTTTCTCTCTGCCAGAAGAGGCTAAAACTTTTTGATAAAGACTCTTTTCTATAAAAGGTCCTTTTTTAATAGATCTTGCCACTACACACTCCTAATTATTTCTTCTTTTAATGATAAATTTATCTGAGTACTTATTTTTCTTACGAGTCTTATATCCCTTAGTTGGCTGTCCCCAAGGAGATACAGGATGACGACCACCAGAAGTCTTACCCTCACCACCTCCATGTGGATGGTCGATAGGATTCATCGCAACACCTCTTACCTTAGGCCTTTTACCAAGCCATCTACTCTTACCAGCTTTACCAATAGAAACATTTATATAATCTTCATTGCCAACTTCTCCAAGAGTCGCTATGCATTTTTTAAAGATCATTCGCATCTCACCTGATGGAAGCTTAACTGTTACATAATCTCCCTTAGAAGCAAGCACCATCGCATAGCCTCCAGCACCTCTTACAAGCTGTCCACCTTTTCCAACATTAAGCTCAATGTTATGCACTGCTTTACCAACAGGAATGTCCTCAAGTGGCAAAGCATTGCCAATCCTTATTGGAGCATTTGGACCACTCTCCAAAATATCACCGACTTTAATTCCTTTAGGAGCAATAATATATCTTTTATCCCCATCTCTGTAAACAAGCAAAGCTATATTAGAACTTCTATTTGGATCATACTCAATAGACACAACTCGAGCAGGTATACCAAACTTATCCCTTCTGCCAAAGTCAATCTCTCTATACCGTCTTTTATGTCCTCCACCTCTTCTTCTAACACTAATTCTTCCAGAAGAATCTCTTCCAGCCCTAGATACCTTCCCTCTAGTTAAAGACTTCAAAGGACTATTACCCTTACTTAACTCATCAAAAGATAAAGTTGTCTTATAACGTAAAGATGAAGTTTTTGGCTTATAAGTCTTAATACCCATATTTTTCTCCAAAACCACTAAAAAATATCTATCTTATCTTCTTTTTTAAGATAAACATACGCCTTTTTCCATGAAGAAGTTTTTCCCTTACCAATAGGATAACCTTTCCTTGACACAACCATTTTAACCTTGCTCTTAACATTAAGCAAATTACATGATATTGGAGTAACATTAAAAAGCTCTTTAATCGCAGCGCCAATCTCTTTTTTATTTGCTTGCTTCCTAACCTTAAAAGCATAAACATTCATATTCTCTCTTTGAATATTAGTTTTCTCAGTAAGCATAGGCGAAATTATTATATCATAAGCTTTCATAATTCATCCTTACTATCCCTTTTATTTAACATAAAGCTCATTAAGTCCATTAATAGCAGACTCAAGTGCTATTAAATTTTTAGCATAAAATAAATCAACAACTCTAAGTCTATTAAAAGATAAAATCTTTAAATCTCTTATATTTTTTCCTGCTCTTTTAACCATTTGATCATCATTACCCAATAAAATTACTGTTTTACCATTAATCTTTATAAAATTTTTCATTATTAAAGCAAGATCTTTTGTCTTTCCTGATTCAATAGTAAAATTTTCAACAATTTTTAATCTATCTTCTACAGATACACACAGACTAAGAACAGATCTAAAAGCAAGTCGTTTAACTTTTTTTGGAAGCTTATAACTATAATCCCTTGGTTTTGGCCCTAAAGCTACACCTCCACCAACCCAAACAGGATTTCTCTTAGTACCGACCCTAGCACGTCCTGTACCCTTTTGTTTCCAAGGCTTCTTTGAACTACCCCTAACCTCAGACCTAGTTTTAGTTGAAGCTGTTCCAACCCTAAGATTGGCTAGTTCATTATTAATAGCATTATATATAGAACCATAACTAATATCTATATTAAAAACTCCTTCCTCTAAATTTATAGTTCGGAGTTCTTGTCCATCCTTAGAAAAAACTTTTCTTTCCATACTAAACACCCACTTTTTTCGCCTTTTTAACAATAACAAAAGAACCCTTAACCCCTGGCACAGCTCCTTTTACCAAAATGGCTCTTTTCTCTTCATCAATAAAAACAACTTCAAGATTTTGAATAGTTTGTTGCTCTCCACCCATTCTGCCAGCCATTTTAGTTCCCTTAAAGGTTCTAGCAGGTGTAGTAGCTTGACCTGTACCACCAAGATGTCTATGAAACTTAGAACCATGAGAAGATGGACCACCACTAAAATTATGCCTCTTCATAGCCCCTTGAAAACCTTTACCCTTAGTAGTACCAGTAATATCCACATACTTAATCTCCCTAAAAGCATCAAGTCCGATCTCATCGCCAGCATCATAACCTTTAAGACCCTTAAATTCTATCACATATCTCTTAGGTTCAACATTCTCTAAGTTTTTATACTGACCTCTTATAGGCTTTGAAATTTTAGAACTCCTAAGATCGACAGAACCCATTATCAGAGCATCATATCCATCTCTTTCTACCGTTTTTTTTCCTATAACATAATTGGGCTCAAATTCTATCACCGTAACAGGCACCACAACTCCATTGCCTTGAAAGACCTGCGTCATGCCAACTTTTTTTCCAATCAATCCCAACATTAAAACACCTCAAATTCATAACTTAAAAAATCTATTTACTGCTTAATATCAACCTCCACTCCTGCAGGAAGCTCTAATTTCATTAAAGAGTCCATCAAAGCAGAAGTAGGCTCTAAAATATCAATAAGCCTCTTATGAGTTCTCATTTCAAACTGTTCTCTTGATTTTTTATTAACATGAGGAGAACGCAAAACAGTATATTTTTTTATCTTTGTCGGCAAAGGAATAGGACCTTTAATTTGTGCCTTAGATTTTTGAACAGCCCTAACAATAGACTCAGCACTCTGATCTAATATCTTAACATCAAAACTAAAAAGTCTTACCCGTATCTTATCTTTAGTAATCAATTTATTCTCCTAAACTTTAGAGATATACAAACCTCTAAACCCTACACTATTCCAATATTTCAAGAATTCTTCCTGAAGCAACAGTTCTACCGCCTTCTCTAACAGCAAATTCAACATTCTTATCCATAGCTATTGAAGATATAAGTTCAACAACAATATCAACATTATCCCCTGGCATAACCATTTCTTTGCCCTCTAAGCTAACCATACCTGTAACATCTGTTGTTCTAAAGAAAAACTGTGGTCTATATCCTGAAAAGAATGGTTTATGTCTTCCGCCTTCTTCCTTAGTTAGACAATATATAGAAGCCTTAAACTTCTTATGAGGAGTAATTGTACCAATAGCAGCAATAACCTGACCTCTCTCAATATCCTTTTTATCAACACCTCTTAACAAAAGACCAACATTATCCCCTGCTTGACCTTGCTCAAGAATCTTTTGAAACATTTCAACACCAGTAACGGTTGTCTTCCTAGTTTCTCTAATTCCAACGATTTCAACTTCTTGTCCAACTTTAATAACACCTCTCTCAATACGACCAGTAGCAACAGTACCACGTCCAGAGATAGAGAAAACATCTTCAACAGCAAGCAAAAATGGTTTATCAATATCTCTTTGGGGAAGATCAAAATAATTATCCATAGTTTCAAGAAGTTCCTTTATGCATTTTGTAGCTTCAGGATCATCAGGATTTGACATAGCTCCAAAAGCTGAACCCTTTACTATTGGTGTATCACCAGGAAATCCATATTTTTCAACAAGCTCTAAAACTTCAACTTCAACAAGTTCAACAAGCTCAGGATCTGCCAAATCTAGTTTATTTAAAAATACTATTATTTTATTTATCCCCATTCGCTGAGCAAGAAGTAAATGCTCTTTTGTCTGAGGTTCTGCTCCACTATCAGCAGCAACCAACAATACCGCAGCATCCATCTGAGCTGCACCTGTAATCATATTTTTAATATAGTCAGCGTGGCCAGGACAATCAACGTGAGCATAATGCATTCCTGCAGTTTCATACTCAATATGTCTGGCATTTATTGTTATTCCTCTTGCCTTCTCTTCGGGCGCATTATCAATATCTTCATATTTAAGCGCCTTAGCATCTTTATTTACCTTTGAACAATAAATACTAATAGCAGCGGTTAATGTTGTTTTACCATGGTCAACATGCCCTATTGTGCCCACATTCATATGCGGTTTTGTTCTCTGAAAGACTTCCTTAGCCATGAATCACCTCCCAAAATTTGTAATCTAAATCTTTATCTATTCTTCAAAACTCTTATTGTTAAGAATCTTATTTTGTTTCTTTATAAAAAGATACAATAATCACACACTAAGTAAAACTACTATATTTACAAAAAACATAACTTTTTAGAAATTGACCCGATTTCCGTGTTTTTCTAAAAGAATCCTTAATAACTCCATTAGTTTACATATTATTTAGAATATAGTCAATACATTTAACATGTTAATATAAAAAAATTAAAAATAAGCAACATTGCACAAATGAACAATTGACAATCATAAAGATAATTTAAATTTTAAGAAAAAAAATGATATGAATACTAAAATCTACCAATCATTTCATGCTTATCATTAAAAAGGTTACAATAAAATAACAATATGTCACAACACAATTTGGAAAAAAGACTATTAAATATTTTTACAATATTCATTGTATCCATAACTACATCATGTATAAAAAACAATTCTGTTAAATCAAAAGAAATTAGCAGAGAGATTACTCATATTATTAGCATAAAAAAAGATACAGAAAAGATTGAAATCGTAAAATTTCATACTAACAATAAAAACGAATTAATCATTACTCTTAAAAATAATAAAAAAATAGCTATAAAGCAAAATTCATTAGCAATTTTTAAGAAAGGAAATAAAACCGGCCATATAATTAAAGAAGGCCTTAAAGCAGGAGAAGAAAAAACCTTTAAATTAAAAATCAATACCAATAAGAGACAAAAAAACATATTTTATATATTTTTAAAACAAGATTAATTTATCAAGATCTATTAATGGTCAATTTTGTATAATTTCTCTACTTACCAAAACCAATTTATCTACTCTTGATTCCTAATAAGATTAACATACAACGAACGTAAAATGAACCAATCCGAATTTGAACATCGATCTTATTGTGCCTTCGCCCAATATTTAGTAAAAGTCAAACACAACAAGATAATCAAAGCCACATAATTTGAAATTATAAAAGCATATCCCAACGAATCTTCCATAAATCCAAAATATTGCAAAATAAACACAGCTGGCAAACGAATAATCCAAAGACGAATACAGATAACAATCATAACAAGCTTTGTAAAGCCTGCTCCTATCAATCCTCCAAAAAAAACTTGTTGCAATCCAAATCCAACAGCTCCAATCGATGCCAATAAAAAATAACTATTAGCATAACCAACAACTTCCAAATCATTTGTAAAAGTTTCTATTATAATCTCTTTAAAAGATATTAAAAATGATGCAACTGTGATCATTATTATCAAGGTAACAAAAAATCCCTTTTTTAAAATATCTTCTACCCTGCTAATATTCTTTGCACCAAGATTTTGTCCAACAATCGCAATAATTCCAGTACCAATACTCATTCCAGGAAGAAGTAAAAAAGAAATAATATTATTAGCCATACCATAAGCAGCTAAAAACTTTGAGCTGATTTGAATTACAATGTAATTAAAAATTAAAAACGACAGGGAAGCCATCATCTGTCCAAAAATTGCCGGAAATCCCAAATTAATAATATTTTTTATTATAATAATATCTGGAGCAATGTCTCTTAAACGCACTTTAAGTCCGCAATTTAGTCTATAAGTTAAAAAAAAATAAGAAAAAACTGTCATTAATTTTGAAAAAAGAGTAGACCAAGCAGCACCGGCAATACCTAAACCAAAAGTAAACATTAAAATTGGATCAAGAATAAAATTAATAACATTTGCAACCAAAATCAGCATCATTGCAATGACAGTCTCTCCTTGAGCATTTAATATGTACACAACGGAAACACTTAAAAACATTACTGGTATC
Organism: Borrelia turicatae 91E135; assembly: GCF_000012085.2. NCBI lineage: Bacteria > Pseudomonadati > Spirochaetota > Spirochaetia > Spirochaetales > Borreliaceae > Borrelia > Borrelia turicatae. Next base: position 495,876 of record NC_008710.1, on the reverse strand, counting down.
GCATAGATTACGACATAAAAATAAGATTTTGTAAGTTCTCTAAGTTCACCACTTACATTCATAATATCTAAAATTGAATCTATAAAGACTAAAACTAAAACTGCAACAAACAAAGACAATACAAAATTTAAAAAAATTAATTGCCCTGCATATTTTGAAAACTTAGAAAAAGTCTCTTCTCCAATACATCTAGACATTAATGATACACTTCCTATAGCCATTCCCATAGCAAAAACCATAATAAAGAAATTAATAGGACCAGTAAGAGATAATGCGGCAAGTGGCATAACTCCAAGTTTCCCAACATAAAACATATCTACAAGCTCATAAAAAGCCTGAAGAACATTAGTTATCACGATAGGAAAACTAATAACTAAAAGCACTCGATATAAATTGCCTTCTAATATTAATTCCCTCGTTTTAGTTCTACTTAATAACATAAAGAACACACCTTGGATTTTATTATACTGATAAATTGTCAAATTCTATAAAAAAAATGCTTTATTGAACTTTATAAAAATAAATAAAACAGATTAAGAAAATTATGAAAAAACTTTCTTCTTTCATAAACACCAAAGATATACAAATGCATAAAACACTGTATTTTGTAATGCAAAACACATAGACTAATCCATAAATCTGGATAATACTAACAATAACATTTTTTTATCTTGTCTATAATCAAATAAAAATAAAATTTTTCACCTCTCTTCCACTCTCGTAATCTTTGCTCCTAAAGCACCTAACTTGACAACAACATCCTCATATCCTCTTTCAATTTGATAAACATTTTGAATACGACTCTCACCTTCAGCACAAAGAGCTGCAATAAGCAAAGACATGCCAGCCCTAACATCAGGAGAAGATACATTACTTCCTTTAAGAATGGTTTTTCCTGTGACCACCACACGATGGGGATCACAAAGGACGATCTGAGCACCCATTTTAATAAGTTTGTCTACAAAAAACATTCTTGATTCAAACATTTTCTCAAAAATAAGAACAGTTCCGTGAACTTGAGTCGCAGTTACTATCATTATACTCATAAGATCTGTTGGAAAAGCTGGCCAGGGCCCATCATCAATTTTGGGAACATGTCCCCCAAAATCCAATTTCACCTTCAAATCCTGTTTTTCTTTGACATATATATTTTCATTGTCATACTCAAAATTAATGCCAAGCCTTGAATATACATGACTTATTAAAACAAAATTTTTAGGATCAGCTTTATTAATCTCAAGCTCACCACCCGTTAATGCAGAAAGACTAATTAAGGAACCTACCTGCATGAAATCAGCACCTATACGAAATCTAGTACCACTTAATTTTTTTACACCCTTTATTCTAAGAACATTAGAACCAATACCAGAAATATCAGCACCCATAGAATTCAACATGTTACACAAATCTTGCACATGCGGTTCACATGCAGCATTAATTATTACAGTCTCACCAAAAGCAAGAACAGCAGCCATAATAATATTTTCAGTAGCAGTAACTGATGCCTCATCTAAAAACATATAAGCACCAACTAACTTATCTATTTCCAAAACAATCCGTTCACCCTCTATCAACCTAGCACCAAGCTTGCCAAGTCCATAAAAATGAGTATCAAGACGTCTCTTACCAATAACATCTCCACCAGGAGGAGCAATGTCGATTCTACCACATCTAGCAATCATAGGACCCAAAAACAAAATTGAGGCCCTAATTAAATCCGTCAAGGAAGAATCTATCTCGGTCTTCACAACATTTAAAGCCTTAATTTTAAGAGTATCACCTTCCCTTAATACTTCAGCCCCTATATCCTTTAAAATGCTTAAAATAACTTCTACATCTTTAATATCTGGAATATTTTCTAAAATAACTTCCTCATCTGTAAGTAATGTCGCTGTAATGCAAGGCAAAGCCGCATTCTTATTTCCACTAGCTGTTATCTTTCCACCTATTTTAAAACCACCCTCTACAAGATAGCTATACATTATTACCTCCACACTAAACAAAACTTGTATACATAAAATACATTTTAGAAAATCAAAAATATCTCTTTAAACATCATTACTATTCTCAAGATAGCCATCAAAATCGATATATTCTCTTACAATTTCAACCTTAACAGCTTTACCATTATCAATATCAACTATAACACCATTAAAGCCAAGTCCATCCCAGGATTCAGTAAATCGATTATTCAAAAAACCTCTCAAGAATTTATCTATCTCAAATTTAGGCTCGTATCCAATAACACTATTTAGACTACCAACTCTACCAAGATCAGTAATAACCGCAGTACTATCAAAAATCCTAAGATCTGCTGTTAATATTCTCTTACCAATACCTAAACAAGCACTAACTCTAGATTTTAGATAAAAAAACATAGCATTAACCTCAGCTGTAGTATTTGAATCAAAAAGCACAATTATATTATTAGTGTGTAACTTAATTTTTTCATAAAAATAATCAAAAGCAAAAAAAGGATTATTAAAATTATATTTTGTAATTCCCGTCTGTCCAACAAGTCTAATTACAGCAACCTTACTACCACTAACACTGTAAATAAAATAAGAGTAACCTTTTAATTTAGTAGGACAATTTAAAGGTTTTAAAATAAAATTATATTTATCAAGTTCATCACTTAGTCCAGCTCTTACAAACGCATTTTCTCCTAAAGTTAAAACGTCTACACCATACTTTTTTAGCAAAAATGCATGTCTCTTACACAGACCGCGAAACCCTGTAGTAAAATTATTACCAGATATCACAAAATCAATTCCCTTTTTTTGTTTAAAAGAAGACAAAAAGTTCTTTATCACAACAATGCCAGGCTTACCTACAACCTCCCCAGCAATCAAAATCCGCAAACTCACGAAAGCCTCTCTCTTTATTTATCCAGATTAAAAAACTTAGAAATAATATTTTTTAAAATAATACTTGATAAAACATAGCTTATCACAATTGCAATAATAATCATAAAAAAAACTAAAACAAGCTGAAAAACAGATGAAACAATAATATTTAGTTTAGCAATACAAAGAAATTCAAGAAAAAAAACCAAAAACATTAAAGACAAATTAATTAATGAACATAAAATAAAGTATAAAATTTTCATAAATTGGTACTTTGATTTTTGGCAAACAAATCGTAAATTATAAACAAAGTTATTCCTATAACAACATAACTGTCTGCAAAGTTAAAAGTTGGCCATCTCTGAAGTCCAAAAATACCGAAAAATTTCACATCCAAAAAATCTACAACCCCTAACGGTCTAAAAAATCTATCGATAATATTCCCAATACCACCAGATAAAATCAATACAAGAGCAATTCTAGCTATTCTATTAGTTTCTTTCAAAGCAAAAGAAAAAACAAAAATCAAAATAATAATAGGAATTATAAGAAAAAACAAATTCTTCAAGCTAGGATCAATATTAGAACCTATTGAAAATAAAACACCAGTATTTCTTACATGTATTATTTTAAAAAAATCTCCAAAAAAAGATAAATACTCAGTTCCAATTCTGATATATTTAACAACTAAATACTTAGACCACTGATCAAAAAAAACTAAAATAGAGATAAATATAAAATTGTTAATTAATCTGCTTCTATTTATATTCATATGAAATCCTTATAAATTAGTATTTTTTAAAATAAAATTAACCTCTAATTTTTCCTGATTTCTAAAATATTCCATCAATTTTATTAAGCCAAATGTTTCGGTAAAATAATGACCAGCAAATATCAAATTCACACCATACTCTTCAGCTAAAGAATATATCTGATGAGAGGTATCCCCTGTTATAAACAAATCAACACCATGTTCTAATGATTCCTCAAAAAAAGAATACCCAGAACCACTAACAATAGCTACCTTTTCAACATATTCCTTAAATTTTTTGTAATAAAGAATATGTTTATTATGAATTTCAATTTTTTTTAAAATCTCAGAAAAATTAAAACCAGCAATAGAAATAATACCTAAATTAATCCCCTTATAATTTGCAAAGGGAATAGGATTATGAAACCCAAAAAAATCAGACAATACTCTGCTATGAGAATAAACAGGATGAGCATCCATAGGTAAATGCACACAGTAAAGTGATAAATCATTATCAATAAGCCATTTAACTTTTTCATATATTCCAGAAACAATTTTTTCCGATTTTGACCAAAAAATACCATGATGAGTTATTAAAAAATCATAATCTTTTGCTTCTCTTAAAGTTGCCATACTTGCATCAACAGCAAAAGCAACTCTTTTAACCTCAAGTTCTAAATTACCCACTTGAAGTCCATTAAGACTCTTGTCTATACTTCTGTAATCCTTTACTTTAAATATTTCATCCAAATTCAACGATAATTCTTTAACAGTCAAATTAAGTTCTCCAAATTGCAGCGTAACTTCTCTTGCCCTTAAATTTTCTATGAGAATAAAGATTGCAATTACAATAAGTACACAAACCTGAATCCTCAACATCTAAATTAAAATTAGAAATCAATCCCAAATTAAAATTGGCATTGTCAAAATATATTTTATCATCCTTTTTACAAAAAGACATATCTAATAACTTTTTACTAAATTTTAAATTTATTTCTGATAAAAACTCTGATGAAACCTCATAACAACACAACCTATTATAAGGCCCAAATACAATTTTCAAATCCTCAAAATTTGAACCCATACTCTCAAACATAAATAACATTTTCAAAATAATGAGCTTAAAACTACCCTTATACCCACTATGAGCAAGTCCGATATATTTTTTTGATTTGTCAAATATATATATTGGAAGACAATCTGCATAGTAAGCAAGAAGGGCAACATTGCAGGAAGAAGAGACAAGTCCATCTCCTTCCTGAAAATTAACAAAATCATCAGAAACTTCATAAACAACATTTGTATGTAACTGTTTTAAATATTTGACTTTTTTATCTTTAGGAATAAAACTTAAATTATCAATACTAATATCTCTTATATTTAAATCAAAAGGCTTTTTAGTATAGATCAATTTAATGCTAGGATCTAATTCAAACTCATAATAAAATTCATTCTCTACTACTCTCATAATCTAAATTCTTCACCTAAATAAAGCTTTTTGGCTTTTTCACTATTTATAATATAATCAACATTTCCCTCATCAAGCACCTGACCTTGATAAATAATATAAGCCCTATCTATTATATCAAAAGCATCTCTCACATTATGATCGGTAATTAAAACGCCAATATTCTTGCTCTTCAAAATCCTTATTATATCTTTTATATCTCCAATAGCAATAGGATCAATACCTGCAAAAGGCTCATCAAGCAATAAAAAATATGGACTCACTGCTAAAGCCCTAGCTATTTCAGTCCGCCTTCTCTCTCCACCAGAGAGAGTATAAGCCTTTTGATGTTGTATTCTCTTGATTTCAAAGTCTTTAAGCAGATTTACAAGTTCCATTTTACGCTCAGTTTGAGATAAATCTTCTCGCCTCTCAAGAGCAATTAAAATATTATCTTCAACTGTAAGTTCCCTAAAAATAGACGGTTCTTGTGGCAGGTACACAATTCCTAGCCGTGCCCGCTCATACATGTTAAGACCAGAAATATCATGACTATTTATCAAAACACGTCCACTATTAGCCTTAATAAAACCTACAATAGTATAAAATGTTGTAGTTTTCCCAGCACCATTTGGACCAAGCAAACCTACAACTTCACCTCGATGAACATCAATGGTCACACCATTAACTGCTAATTTTTTTCCATATCTCTTAACAACATTATCTGCCTTAAGAACAATATTAGTAACAGTGTCAAGGCTAAGCTTCTCTTTGATTGACTTTATGCTATTTTTTTTGTTGAGGAACATCTCCCTCCACTTGAGTAAATTTACCTTCAACATCACCCTCAAGATTATATTTTTTGGTTTCTGTATTAAAAATTATCCTTGAAGCAGAATAATAATTATCATCTTGATAAATCACTGGAATACCTTCAAGAACAATCTCTTTGTCTTCCTTGTTATAAATTCCGTTTTCAGCTCGTGCAAAAATATCACCTTTATATATCTTAACAGAATACTGCATAATATAAACACTTGTCTTACGACTACCTTCTATTCGTTCGGCTTTAACAATAAGTTCATTTTCCAAATCTTCAAGCTCAACACCTTTTTGAAGATAAAAATTATCTAATTTTCTATTAACAAATAAAAATTGTGACTTAACATTCATTTTATTTACATAATCCTCATAATAAACATTGCCACGGGCCTCAATATAAGCACTACCTTCACCATAAATTTCAATCTCATCAGCTCTAAGCTTAAAATCAGAGGAAATCACCTCAGGATTTCCTTTTAAAATAACTCTCCTATAAACAGAAGAAAAAATACCATGTGAAAAATCTGCTCTAAAAGTAAATTCATTCTTTTTCTGTGCATCTCCTTCGGTTTTCAATTTAGAAGACTTATTGAAGCTCTTTTCATCTTGTGCATAACTACTTAAAAAATAAATACAAACCAAACAGATAACTAAACTTCTCATTTTACAAGTCCCTCAATACCAGAATAAAAATAAAAATTATTATTCTTCAAAAAATATGAAAAACCCTTTCCAGTTATATTACTCTCATCAAACCTAATAAACACTAACTCATTTGGAGGAGATAATAGTTTTTTTTCATTATCTTTCCATAAAAGCCTATTGGTATTAATAAGATAATAGTTATTCACATCTTCTATTTTTAACTCCACAGAATCCTTTATATCTAAATCTTTAGTAACATGTGAGCCTTCTAAACTATTAAATCTACCTGAAATCCGATTTTCCAAAGCATGATACAAAAATCTTCCATTATCAATTTTATAAATCTTGTAATAATTAAAGTAATTAAAGCTTAAAGCTTCCAATATAGTTTGCTTCTTTCCACCTACAACATTATGATAACTAATTCCCAATATTTGTATTGAAGGGGTTTCTTTTGCAGCGCCTGCTCTACCAGAATGCTCATCGTAATCGAAAGTACAATTTAAGAAAAGCAAAATCGACAAAAAATAAAACAAAGCAAATCTCATCATACAAATCCTTACACAAGCTCATAAAAAAGATATATTTTAAGCTTTACAATTGAAAAAAATAAATACCAAAACCTCAACAAGACTCTCACTAATCAGATTTAAGTAATTATTATCCACACCAGTTAAATCTAAAAAATCTATAATATAAACTAATCACAACATATAAATTTCTGCTTTTCTTTAAAACAGTTCGTCTTTATGACTATTCACAAATACTACAACAATTATGCAATACTCCTAAAAATTTTTCACTAAAATTTCTCTTATACTGCCACGTCTAATTGGATTTGAATTAATAAATCTTTTCGCATCAACAAAAGTAACATTATAGTTTTTATATAGTTCAAGACTAGATGCGGTATTAGAATTTGAAAGTAAGAATTTAGCCCCTTTCTTGTCTATTTTGTCACAAAATTGTAATAATTTTTCATGCATTCTAAAATCAAATCCATACTTACTATAACTTGTAAAATTACTTGTTTTGGAATAAGGAATATAAGGTGGATCAAGATAAACAAAATCATCCTTTTTTATAAAATCAAGTAAACAAAAAAAATCTAGATTTAAAACCTTAACCTCCCGTAAAAGCTTAGAAGCCAATTGTAAATTTTTAATTTCATAAAGACTAATTTTCTTATGTTTACCAAAAGGAGTATTAAACTTTCCATTACCATTTTCCCTATAAAGACCATTATAACAAGTTTTATTTAAATAAAGAAAAATACATGCCTTTTCTAAATTAGTCAAATTCTCATTATTAAAACTATTTCTAATATGAACATAATACTCCTTAGTTAAAGGAGCATTATTATATTTCTCAATTTCTAATAGAAAATCATCTAAATTATAGGCAATTTCCCTATAAAAATTAATCAAATTAGAATTTATATCATTAATAATTGAATTTTTTACATTCAAAGCAAAAAACAATGCTCCTCCACCTACAAAAGGTTCGATATAATTATTAAAAGCAAGAGGAATATTATCTAAAATAGAGCTCAACAAATTTTTCTTACCACCAGCCCATTTCAAGATAGGCCGTATTGCAATGTTCATATCAACATTAACCATAATAATGTTCAAACTCATCGTCCCTTTTATAAGTTAAAATTTCATTTTCTTTAAACCAAAGGGATACTTCACGAAGAGCATCATCAACATTAGCAGAAGCATGAATTACGTTATAAACTGAAAACTCCTTCTCATTCGCATAGTTAAAACTATGATAAGCAAAATCACCCCTAATTGTCCCAGGAGAAGCCATTTTTGGTTCTGTAGAGCCACAAAATTTTCTAACAACTTCAACAGCTTCAACACCTTCAACAACAAACACAAAAACTGGAGAACTTATTATAAAATTAATTAAAGACTGCCAAACAAACTCACCATGTCTTACAGCAATATCATCATATAAATAATGTGTTTCAGCCATTTCTCTATTAACTAAAATCATCTTAGCAGCCACAATTTTCAGTCCCGTCCTTTCAAATCTAGAAATCACATTACCAATTAACCCCCTCCTAACGCCATCAGGTTTAATAATACATAAAGTTCTTTGTATTAAAGTAGACATAAAAACCTCCCAATGTTTTCAATACAATTCAAGTTAATTATAAGACATAACTTATTAAGTGTATAAACATAAATTTCAAAAAAATAAATAAAAAAATATCGAAAAAAACAATTTTTTTAAAAAGTTTAATTTTTAAAAATTAATACATCGATATAAAAACATGTAAAAGTATCTTACTGTGTTATTAAGCTTAAAAAAAGACATATCTACAAATAAATTTAATATCTGAAACTACAAACTGGAAAATTAAAACTAACACTTCAATAATAGAAAAAAAATCAATTGAAACACTTATTAAAAGTTATAAAAATAAATACCTAAGCTTACATCTTAAGTCTTAAACGCAAAGCCCTCAGAGTAGTAATTTTATCTGCATTACTAATACTACCTCCAGCGGGCAGACCAGATGCTATTCTTGTAACATTAATACCTAAATTTTTTAAAATGCCACTAATATAATTTGCAGTTACATCCCCTTCAATACTGAATTCTGTAGCAATAATCACTTCTTGAGCCCCAACTTCCCTAACATAATTTTCTAATTTATCAAGATTTAGCCTATTTGGACCAATATCTCTTAAAGGATCAAGATGACCATGAAGCACAAAATACAATCCATCATATTCTCTAGTAGACTCAATAACCTCTAAGTCTTGCGGCATCTCCACAATACAAATCATATCTTTACATCTACTTAAATCCATACAAATATTACAAAATTCTCCCTCAGCAAGATTATGACAATTTTTACATTTTCTTATACTAGAATGAAACCCGATTAAAATTTGTCCCAGAGCTCTTGAATACTCTTCACCATTATACAAAATATCATAAACCATTCGTACTGCTGTCTTTCTACCTATACCTGGCAACTTAGAAAGTAAAACAATTAAATCTTGTATAATCAAATCTTAAATCCCAAATGGAATAGAACCCATTGTTTTTGACTTTATCTCTTCCTTAACCTTAGAAATAGCATCATTAAAAGCCGATTTTATCATGTGCTCAAGGGCCTCATTATCTAAATCACTAAAAAATTCTTCCTTAATTACAACTTTCTTAACAACAAATTCTCCATTCATCTCAACAACAACAACATCGCTTCCTGCTCTGCCACAAACAACAATTTGGGATATTTCTTTTTTAAAATTATCAATATTATCTTTAAAACCTGACATATTCTTTAAAAAATCTAATGGATTTACTGCCATATCCTATTACTTTACCTCACTTGCTCCAAAAATGTTTTTAATTTTTAGTACCTTACTATCAAACTCATCATCATCATCCTTAAACTGTTTTTGAAATACAACATTTAATCTAGGAAATTCTTTACAAAATTCAGCTCTTATCTCATTCTGATAGGCTTGCAGCTGATTATACTCAAATCCACTAAAAATTTTATAATAAAGCACATCATTGTCAATCAAAACCTCTCCTGAATATACTAAAGTTTGAACATACTTAGATACTAAATAAACAAAACTTTCTTTAATTTTATCATTATCATCCACCTTATCAAAATTATCTTTTGTTTCTATAAAAATTTCATCAATATCATCACCATTAAGGTCAAGATGAGTAGAGGCTTTAACTTCAGTCTTTAATGCAGTCTCAGTTTTATCAAGACCCAATTCTACTGGCTCTACTGAAGAGATATTTTCTAATTTTGGTTCTACATCCGTATCGAAATCAGTATCATTTAAATTCAAACTAACCTCATCAAGCACCTTAGCTTCAATATCTTGAATTTGCTTAATTAAAACATGACTGGGCACGTAATCTTTAAGTCTAAGTATCTTAATAAAATTAATCTCAAGTTCATATTTAGGATTCACTGAAAACTGCAAATCCCTATAAGTTTCAAGTAGTACACTAATACTTCTCTCAACATGCTTCAAGTCAAAACTTAATAATTTTTCTTTTAAACTCTCAGGTTTAATACCAATAAACATAAGATTTTTAATACCTAATTTTAGAAATAATATCTCTCTAAAAAACTCAATCGTATCAAGAAGTAATTGCTCACATGAAATCCCGGTTAAAAAAACAGCATCTAAAATACAAAGCAATTCTTTTAAATCATCATTAAGAATGCTTAGTGCCAATTTTTCTAAAAACTCACTACTAGTAAACCCCATCTTAGATCTGATCCGTTCAAATTGTATATCGGAATTACTTAATGACACAATCTGATCAAAGAGAGTATAAGCATCCCTTACACTTCCTCCACTCTTATAAGCAATCCACCTTAAAGCTTCATCTTCATATTTAATGTTATCTTCAAGACAAACATGTTTTAACATTTCATAAACCTTATCCAAAGGCAAAAGTCTAAAATTAAAATGTTGACACCTGCTCTTTATTGTATCTGGAAGCTTGTGTACCTCTGTCGTAGCAAAAATAAAAACAATATAACTGGGAGGTTCTTCAATTGTTTTTAAAAGAGCATTGAAAGCAGAATTTGAAAGCATATGCACTTCATCAATAATATAAACCCTATATCTAGAACTAGCAGGAGGAAACATTATCTCTTCTTTAATTTGTTTAACATCTTGAACAGAAGTATTTGAAGCACCATCAATCTCAATAATATCAAGCTTATTATCATTATCAATGGATTTACAACTGAAACACATATCACAAGGCATAATTGTTGGCCCTATCTTACAGTTCAAACATCGTGCAAAAGCCCTTGCAGAAGAAGTCTTACCAACTCCTCGTGGTCCTGAAAATATATAAGCATTTGCTATCTTATTATTTTCTATTGAATGTTTTAAGGTTTCAACAACAAAATCTTGCCCCTCAAGAGAATTTAAATCTCTGGGACGCCTCTTAATGGCAGTACCTCTCGCAGATATCATCCCATCTCCCCATATACTAACAAAAATCTTACTTAAACCTTAAATTACACAAAATCAAAAGCATTCAAACAATAAAAATTATTATTTGATAATATATATATCAATACCTATGATCAAGTATTAATTTTATAAAAGCATATTTGCCTATTTAACTAAAACAAATTTATCCTAAGATTTGCGCACTCATTGAGTAATTACTTACCGCTGCTACCTTCCAGTCCTGACGGGATTAGGCAACACTCAATAGTGCGGATCCTAGGAATCGGAGAAAATGGGATTCGAACCCATGATACATTTTCATGTATACACGCTTTCCAAGCGTGCGCCTTAAGCCGCTCGGCCATCTCTCCAAAACCAATAACTTTCCGTGCCCAAGAGGATTTGAACCTCTGACCTTCAGAACCGCAATCTAATGCTCTATCCAGCTGAGCTATGGGCACAAACAAACATTCAATCTCAATTGTAATAAAAATTATTATTTATTACAATAAAATCAAATTTATAACAAATAATCAAAAATATTATTCAAAATTAAAACATTAATTCATCTCTAAAAAGGAGCAATAAATGACAATTAAACTTCCAACCATAATAGCAACATTTTTACTAATAATATCATGCACAAAACATGCACAAAAAATAGAAAATACTGAAATTAATATTGAAAAAAAAATTATCAAAGAAACCATAACTGATGAAGATAATAATATTTTTCACATAGACGCCCAAACTCCCATTACAGAAGGTCTAGAACTTGGCTTTGAAAAGCTTATAAAAGAATGGAAAACTAATAAAATCGAATCTCTTAAAACAAAAAAATCAAAAAACTATAACTATGAATCTTTTTATTATTCTGACTTTGAAATATTTAAAAGCCCAGACCTTAAAATAACATCAATTCTATACAGTCAATACACAATAGACAAGTATGATGCAAATGGAATTACAACATATCATCCAATTAATCTAAGAGGAAAAGAAAAAATAAAACTCTCAGATATAATTTCAAAAGATCAATTAGACTCTTTGATGCAAGTACTAAGGACACAGGTAGAGACAGATTTTAAAAAATTTGGTATATATTCTGATATGTATTCTAATAATAAATCTAAATTTGAAGAAGAATTTGAAAAAGCTTTCAAACAATATAAATATTACTTTAAAAACAATAATGTGGTAATCTTTTATGACGCACTCACAATACGACCACGAGTAGATGGAAAAATTGAATTTATATTTCCAATCGATAATAATACCGAAAACTGATTGTTAAATGTGCTCATAATAAAATAAGCAACGGAGAGGGTGAGATTCGAACTCACGGTAGGCTAAACCTACGACGGTTTTCAAGACCGTAGCATTAAACCACTCTGCCACCTCTCCCAAGGTATTATCATACTAATAAACTAAAGAAATCTTTGTCAAGATAACCCTTAACAAAAACTCTTACGGAGAGAATGGGATTCGAACCCATGGTCCCCTTTTTAAAAGGACAACTTCTTAGCAGGAAGCCCCATTCGGCCACTCTGGCATCTCTCCTTGCAGCCATACTAATAAATAGTATATTAGAGTCATTACATTGTCAACAAAAAAAACAACTTTAAATCTTAACAATTGATCTTAAAATCCCTATAAGCTTCGATTAAATCCCTAATCTCTTTAATTGCAACATCCAATTTAACTTGCATAAGTTCATCTGAAAAAATCTTCTTAGTAATTTCTACCTCATTGTTATTAGCTCTAAGTTCAATATGTTCATCTTTAATTTTCCAAATATATGGACAAAGTCTAGTATTATAATCAAAAACAAAAACAGGATCTTTTAAATTCAAAGAATTGTCAATAAAGAACAAATATTCCAACGTCCACCTTCCCTTCAAAACCATTGCAAATTCATCTAGGAGTTCTTCAATCAAAATATCTTCTCTGGATTCAAGTAGATTTAAAAATTTAGAATAAGTATCTGGTTTAATTTCACAAAGCTTTTTTATATAAAAATAAGCATCTTCAAGTTCACGATTTCTTAAAAAAAACAAAAACGCGTAAAAACACACTGAATCCATATTAGGATAATCTAACAACATTCTATCAATAGATCTTTTAGGAGAAAAATTCAAAAGCTCTATTGTAGCAATATGCATATTATATATTGTATAGATATTAGGAAAATTTAAAATAGCTTTTACATAAGATTTAGTGGCTTGCGTCATATTACCTATTTTATGCAAAATAGTTGCTCTATTATGCCAAATATATTTAGAATAATTTGAATCTGTTAAAAACCTCTCAGAAAGTTTAATCGCACTACTTATCTCTCCAATAGAATAAAAATAATACATCAAATAATTAACAACAAGAGAAAGATTAGCCTCTTTAAAGCTCTCATCTATCTCAAATGGTTTAGCACTATTAAATATACAATTATTTTTTAAAAACCAAACATTCAATTTAACAAGAGCATTATTCTTATCCACATCAACAGCTTTAATAAGCATTTGGGTAGCTTCATCTTTTCTGCCCAGTATCTCAAGCAAAATAGCAGCATTATTAATAGCCTGAATCAAGCTAGGATGTTGCTGGCTAGATTTTAAAAAATAACTCAAAGACTTTTCATAATCTTTTAATCCAAAATAAAAAACACCAAGATTATAATTTTGGAAATAACTCAATTCACTTTTCTGATCCTCAAACTTACCATAATGTAAGAGTTTAATTAAAAAACGATACTCACTTAAAACGGGATAAGTATCTAATACATATAGGAGTGCCTTATAATCCTTAAGTCTAAAATAAATAAGAGATTTAAGAGCTAGAGAATCAAAACTATCATCAAAAACATCCAGATTTAAAAGCGCGTTCTTAAGATCACCATTCTTATAAAGCTCTAAGGCTTTTTCAAAATCAATACTATTCATACTGCTTAAAAAACTCCATAGGTCTCACGGAAATTTCTTTCGAAAAAGACGCCTCATTAACACTCTTGTCTAAATTATAAGAAGCAACACTAATATAATAAAGCCTTCCATTCTCAAGACCTGTAATTCTAAAAGAAGTCTGATTACCAACATCAATAGGAGATGTCAAAATATTTCCAGCTTTATCATGATAATTACCAGGACTAACGCCAATATAAATATAATAGCCACCAACATTACTACTAATAACGGGGAACCATTCAATCAATATCTCACCAGCTCCTGGGACAGCTTTTGTTATTAGAGGAGGAAAAGGTGCGGCCTCAGGTATGTAAGTAAGAATCATGCTATAAAGAGATGGACTATCTACAGGATCACCGCTTGGATAAAGTTCGACCTTAATTTGAATATATTTTGATACATCAAATTTAGGAAATCCATTTTTAGGATCAAAATGAATCCAATCTCCTGTTAAATTCTTTTTTATTTTTCCATTTTTATCTGTTCCATAAAACATCTTATTATCCAATCTATAATAATAAAAAATATCTGTATCTTTTGGCTTCACAGTATCAAATTCTACAGATAAAATTTGAGAATAATCTTTAGATAGCTTGATTGGTTCTGTAATAATATATCCCTTATCTCTTGAAAAGAAAGCATTATGTACTTCTTCAAAACTTTTATGAATTTCAAAATTCTCAATAGCCCCTGTAAAATATTGTCCCAATGTAAAATCAATAAAATTACCAATATTTAACAAATAACCAAAACCTTCTCTCTTATCAGCAGTAACATACTCTATGGCCTGAGGTTTAGAATCTATTAAATATTCCAGTAACCCATCTTTTTGCCTATACCTTACAGTATGTAAATGCCACTCTTTTGGAATAAAATCATCATCACTCCTAAGCTTAATCTTAATAGGTTCTCCATTATCATTTAAAAACACATTATTAAAATTCCAAACGAAAGTTCCGCCTTCACTCTCTAACCGAATAGCTTGATCTAGCCAAACACCTTTAATATTTTTATACCCGTTCCAACTTACAATAACTTCTCCAGTAACAGAAGTAGAACGGTATGCCCAAAACTGAATAGTAAAATCAGAAATTACATTACCTGAACAGAAAAAAGCCTTTTTTGTTAATGGTTTAAGCTTAATGGTATTTCGACTTGAATAAAAAATTAAAGAATTGCCTGCAATATTATGAAAAGAATTTGAAATTTTTGCATTATTTGAATCAACAGAATAGTTTAAAGCAGCATCCTTAA
The DNA here is from genome assembly GCF_000012085.2 of Borrelia turicatae 91E135. NCBI lineage: Bacteria > Pseudomonadati > Spirochaetota > Spirochaetia > Spirochaetales > Borreliaceae > Borrelia > Borrelia turicatae. The sequence continues at coordinate 480,187 of NC_008710.1, read as the reverse complement.
CAATACTATCCTTTTCTATTTCTAATCTAAAATCAACATTATTAAAATCTAAAACTCCCTTATGCCTATCCAAATAAATTCCAAGGACACCTCTATCACCTCTCGTAAAGCTAATGTTATGAGCTTCCTGAATAAATTTAAATCCATCTTTAGCATCAAGAATCAATTTAAGTTCCTGAGAAAAAACACTATAAAGACACAAACAAAATAGCGCAAATATAAAAATTAATCTCATTATAGACCTTTATCTTTTTCAACGTAAAAAAATCAAAAATATACAATAACCCAAATATGATATAATATTATATCACAAAAATAAAAATGATTACTTAAAAACAATAATAGATACAACATGAGAGAACATTTAAATTGTCTACACAAAAAAGTACAAGAATTTCCAACAACAAGTGGCTGTTATAAAATGTACTCACAAGACAACAAGATACTATACATTGGAAAAGCAAAAAATTTAAGATCAAGATTAAAAAACTACTTTCTAGAAAAAATCAGTCTTAAAACAAAAATACTAATGAGAAACGTAGTAAATATAGAAGTAATTACCACAAACAGTGAATATGAAGCTCTACTCTTAGAGTGCAACTTAATCAAGGAGCACAAACCAGACTATAATATCAAATTAAAAGACGACAAAGGGTATCCTATGATCAGAATAACTTGCGAAAAATACCCAAAAGTCTTTAAAACTAGGAAAATAATAAATGACGGAAGTGAATACTTCGGTCCATACGTTAATGCAAAACACTTAGACTTAGTACTAAACCTTATCAACAAAACATTTAAAACTAGAAAATGCAAAAAAAAATCAAAAAACCCATGTCTTTATTTTCACATGGGTCAATGTCTTGGGGTATGTTACAGGAATGATCTTGAAGAACAATACAAAGAAGAAGTAAACAAAATAAGACATATCTTAAATGGAAACATATCTAAACTTTTAGATGAAATTGAAATAAAAATGAAAGAGGTAATTAAAAGGGAAGATTTTGAATCAGCAATAAAGTTAAAAGAAACTAAAAGATCATTAATTGAAATAAGTCAAACACAAATAATTACAAAAATAAATAAACTTAGCACAGACTATATATACATTCATAAAACCGACAATTTAAATGTAATAGTAATATTTAAATACAAAGACGGCAAACTAGTAGAAAAAGACATAAATTTTGATGAAAGTATATATGAAGAGGAGGAGCTAATAGCAGAATTTATAACACAGTACTATACATCTTTAAATATGATAGTACCTGATAAAATATGTATCTTTAAAAAGATTGAAACTGAAGATATTACAAAACTAATAAATGAACTTAAAAGTACAAACACTGAAATAGTTTATGAAGAAACCAAAGACGCCATAAAGATAATGGAAATGGCAATTTCCAACGCAGAAATCGCATTAAAAGCATACAATAATGAAAAAAATAAAGCACTAGAAAATTTAAAGATCATTCTTGAAATGACAAAACTACCAAAAACAATTGAAGGCTTTGATATTGCTCATCTTAATGGATATAAAACAGTAGCATCACTTGTTACCTTTAAAATGGGCAAACCCTTTAAAGATGGATACAGAGTTTATAAAATCAATTCACTAAATGATGGCGAAATTAATGACTTTAAGGCAATAAAAGAAATTATATCAAGGAGATACACAAAACTAATTAACGAGCAATTAGAATTACCCACCTTAATCTTAATCGATGGAGGAAAAGGTCAATTAAATGCTGCTTACTCCATTTTAAAAGGATTAAAAATTGAAGACAAAGTCACTATTTGTGCTCTAGCAAAACAAGAAGAAACAATATTTTTACCAAACAAAACACAAGGCATTAAACTCCCAAAAGGAAATCCCGCTCTTAAAATATTACAAAATGTTCGAGATGAATCTCACAGAAAAGCAAATAGCTTTAATAGAAAACTACGCAAAAATATAAAATTGAATTACAGTAAAATAGAAGGAATTGGAGAAAAAAAAGCCAAAAATATTTTAAAAACGCTTGGAACATATAAAGATATATTTCTCTTAAACGAAGATGAAATAGCTCAAAAAATGAAAATCAACATCAAAATGGCTAAAAAAATAAAAAAATTCTCAGAAGATCAAAATTTGAAAAATACTCATTCCATAGAGTCTTAATTTAACATCTCATACTACTAAAAAATAACGGTTAAAGATTAACAATACTAAAAAAAGTCTTAAAAGCTCTCACACACTGTCTTACAAAGACAATAACAATTACAAAACATTAGTAAATTTAAATTTAGAAGAAAAATTATCAAGTATAGTATCATCCTGACTTAATAAAACTAATATCATAAAATATGATAAATTCAAATGCATGTTTTTACCATAGATTCTTGCATATAAATCAAACTTATGTAAAAGTTTCAAAATAAATTTGATATCAAAAATCGAGTAATTTTTAAGTCCTATCTTATAAACTTTCTCTAATGAGACAAATATTTTATGCTTTTTAAAGACAGATGGAATGTCATGCAAACTCTCACAATCTATTTTGACCTTTAAAAATTTTTTAAACTGCCAACCAAGACTCATTACAATATTAACCAAATCTTCTCCTTGCTCCAGGATGGATTTAATCTTAACTAAAGCATACTCCATATCCTTTTTTAAAATTGATTCAAACAAGGAAAAAGGGTTTTCGGGACGCATAAAACTAAGCCAAGAATTTACATCATGTTCATCAATGGTTTTATTTTTAATCATAAGAGCAAAGGAATTTACATAAAACTGCAAGATCTTAGTATCTGCATCTAACATAAAAAGCATTAAATGTATGGCCTTATCTGTAATTTTAATTCCAAGTTTAAAAAAACTTTTCTTTACAAATAAAAATTTATCAGTATCAGATAGCTCATAAAAAGTTTTCTTAACTAGATTCAAAGAACCTTTAGGATCAAAACTAATCGAATTTTCATTAGAAACAAAAATAATAATCTTATTTAAAGATTTTAAGATTGTACTATAAACCAACTCTAAATCCTTTTTATTTTTTAAATTTTCAGACTCATAAATAATAAATACTTCCTCTTTAGAAAAAAAAGAATTGGTTAAAAGCCGTTCAGAAAGCTCTATTGATGACAATTCTGACATAAAAAGCTTAGTAACACATATATTATCAGCATTTAACTTACTAAAAATATTATTTAAATAAGCTTCCTTTAATCCCTGTTCTTTGCCTAAAAGTAAATAAATTTCTTTCATTTAAATAATATTATAATCCAAATAATAAATATGTTATACTTCAATTATTAGGATAAAATATGAAAATTGCAATATTTACAGATACATATCTTCCAGATAAAAATGGAGTAGCAACATCTATAAAACAAATTAAAGAAGGTTTTGAAAGAAAAGGTCACAGTGTTTATATTTTCTGTCCACAATCTCAAAAAACAGATTTACAAGAAGATCATATTTACAGATGCTTCTCAATTAAATTGAACCAGACAGTAGATGCCAAAATAGCATTCCCAAACAAAACAAGAATAAAAAAGATAATACAAGAATATCAACCTGAAATCATTCATACACATTCGGAATTCACTATGGGAAAAATCGGGAAAAAATTAGCACTACAACACAATATTCCAATAGTTCATACAAACCATACAATGTGGAATTATTATCTACATTACTTAGGAATTTTTAAATATTTAACTAATCCAGATAAAATGATGAAAAAATTTTATGACCAAATCCATCACTTCATTTATCCATCAATTAAGTCACATAACAAATATTTTCATCTTGCAACAAATGCTGACTATAAAATAATTCCAAATGGAGTAGACAGAAAAATTTTCATAAAAGACCTAAGTCAAGAAAAAAGACAAGAGATTTTAACCAAACATGGAATAAGTAAAAACGATAAAATCATAATCTTTGTTGGAAGAATAAATGAAGAAAAAAATATATGCTTATTAATGAAACATTTAAAAAAACTTCTAATTGAGAACAAAAATTGCAAGCTCATTCTCATAGGAAAGGGAAAAGAAGAAACTAAGATAAGGCGATTTAGAAAGCAATATGAACTTGAAAAACAAATAATACTCATTGGAACAATCCCATGGGAAGAAATGTATTACTATTATAAAATATCTGATGTATTTACAAGTCTATCAAGAAGCGAAGTATATCCAATGACAACAATTGAGGCATTAACAGCTGGCATACCTGCGGTACTTATTAATGACATAATATACAAAGATGTAATTCAGCAAGGAAAAAATGGATTCTTAATAGATGATTATGAGAATTTGTACAAATATATAAAAGAAATAATAGAAAACGAAGAAAAATTACAAACTTTAAAAAAAAATACAGAAGAAACATCTATGATGTTTTCAAGCTCATTTTTTGTAGAAAAAATTGAACAGTATTATTCTGAAATCATTAAAAATAAAAAATATTAACGTAATTTGCTAAAATCCACGTTATGAATGGGAAATTTTATTCCCATATCATCTAAAATACCTTTAATATTTTCTGCTATGAAATATTGAAAATCCCAAAAAAACTCGGTTTTTACAAAAGATCTCACTTGCATGACTATGTAATAAGGGGTATATTCCTTTACAACAACACTGGGCTTATTAATACCATATTGTTCCTTATTAAAGGAAAATGCCAAATTTTCTATTCTACTTTTAAGAGAACCAATATCTGTGTCATAAGGTACTTGAAAATCGAATGCAATCCTCCTTTCAGGATTTGTAGAAAAATTAGTAACCGATGTATCTGTAAACTTACTATTTGGAATCTTAATAATTTTACCATCTACCGTTTGAAGTGTAGTAAAAAATATATGAATATCATTTACTTCACCCTCAACATCATCACAGCTAATGTAATCACCAATTTTAAAAAAACTGGAATTTAAAACAACAAACCCGCTAACAAAGTCAGATAAAATCCCTTGAGCAGCAAGACCAACCGCAAGACCTAAAGATCCAAATATAGCAAAAATAGAAGTTGTAGAAACACCAAGATAAGGTAAAATCATCAAAATTAATACCATATCTATCATCACTTTAAAAAATGACTTAAAAAAATTAAGAATAGTAGAATCTAATTTTGTCTCTAACTTGGATTTTTCAAAAGCACTAAAAAAAAGCCTACCTACCCTTTTGACAAAAAACCTTGAAACACACCATACTACCAGCGCTACAAGAACCTTTAATCCATAAACTATTACCATTTCAAAAATTTCATTGACATAATCCTGAAAAACAAATATTTCTCTAAAAACACTGAACGTTTTTGACTGTTTATCCATAAGCTACTATGGTTATAGTACAAAAAAATAAAAGAAAAATACAATCTTTAAAAAAGATATCACTAAAACAAAAAATTAATATACAAAAGCACTTATACTAATAAATATTATATAGTTACTGTGATACAATGTAATTTAATCCACATACTCTTTAAAGTTAGGACAAAAGATGCATGGATAAAACAAAAAAAACACCATATGAATTACTAACATTATTTTATCTTGTACTAAAAATAACGACAATCACAATTGGTGGGGGATTATTAATAATATCTGAACTTAGAAAAATAATTGTCAATAAAAAAAAGCTAATATCTGATAAAGAGTTTAATGAAATACTTGCAACATCAAACGTAGTTCCCGGGGTAACAGCAATCAATTTTGCATTCCTAATTGGTAAAAAACTTAAAGGATTTAAAGGAGCAATTATGTTAACTATCGCTGGAATCCTACCATCCATATTAGTAATCACAATGATAGCCCTTTATGTAAATTTAAACTCAAATAACATCTACGCTCAAAAATTCCTTGAAGGTGCAAAAATATCATCAACAATAATAATGTCAATAATCATACTTGAATTTTCAAAAAAAATGCTAAAACAATCAATAACAAAATGGATAACATGCTTATTAATAACATATACACTATATAAGTTTAATATAGATATATCATATATACTGATAACTGTTCTATTTATATGTTCTCTAACATATACAATACAAAAAATATTCTTTCAAAAAAAGGTATAAATTTGATTCTAATAAATTTATTCATTACATTTTTCAAAATAGGAATTTTAAATTTCGGTGGAGGAAACGGAATTGCAACAATTATCAATAAAGAAATCATTGATAACAAGGGATGGATAACAAAAGAAGAATTCATCAATATCATTACAATATCTAGAATTACTCCAGGTCCTGTTGCTACCAATATAGCAACATATGTTGGCACCAAAGTAGCTGGCATTACTGGTGCAATAATTGCCACAATAGCTCTAATAACGGCACCCATATTAATTATTACCTTTATAACATTAACACTGCATAAGATAAATTTCTTAAATTATTATCTTAAAAGCTTAAGACCTGTAATTATAGCATTATGGATAATGACAATAATTATTCTATTTGAAAGTATATTTTTAAAAATAAGCTACAATGGTACAGAATTTTTAAAAAGCTTTGCAATTGCAGGATTAAACTTAATAATTTTATTATTTTACAAAAACATCACCCCTGCAATACTAATCATATCTAGTGGAATATTATACATTTTTATGTAAAGATGCTTAAACAAAACTTAAAATTAACACAAATTAATATAATCAAAATTCTAGGTCTTGACAAACAAGAATTAATAAAAATTATATTAGACGAAATTGAAAATAACGCATGCCTCCAGATAGATTCAAAAACATTTTTTGAGACACTAAAAACTTATAAATTTAGAAAAATTTTCTACAAAAATGATAATAATAAAGCACAATATAAAATTGCACCGGCTAAAACATCACCAAAACTTTCTCTTAAAGAACATTGCTTACCACAACTACAAATTCAAAAACTCAGTAAAGTTGAGATTAACATAGGAGCAATCATAATAAATAATCTAAACAAACCCTTATGACTTCTTCAAAAAAGAATCTCAGCATCAAGTAAATAAAATGATCAAACTAATTCAATAATTTAATCCAATAGAAATTGGTGTATCTAACATCATAAAATCATTAATATTACAAGCAAAATATCATAAATTAGATACAAATACAATTAAAATTCTTGAAAGATCAGATTTACTTAAAAATACTCAAAATAAGCTAAAAGAAAAGCTTAACATCAGCACTTAAGATTTAAACGATGCTCTTAACACAATTCAACTTAAGCTTAACCCCAATATCACATTCAAGTTTAAAGACAAAAATAATACAAATGACTATATTGAACTAGATACAATTGTTATAAGTAAAGACAATAAACTGAGGATAAAAATTAAAAAAGTCAATATTTTTAAAAAAGAAGTTAAAGATTTGAAAAAATATAAACAATCAAAATGGTTAATTGAATCTTTAAAATACACAGATAAAATACTAACTAAATAAGAATAGCAACATATACACTGCAAAAAGAATTCCTACGAAGAAGCTTTAAGGACTTAAGATTAATAAAATTAGCTGATATATCTGAAAAAATCAATCTATCAAAATCAATTATATCAAGAACAATAAAAAAATAAATACTTAAAATTCGACTGGGGCACAATCTCAATTAACAAACTATTTAATTCAACCAGAAATGTTAAAACAAATGAATTTTCAAAATCAAGCATTAAACTAATAATAAAGAAAACATTGTAACAAAATAAAAATATGGTAGATAATCAAATTTCTGATATACTAAAATCTAAAGGAATCACCATTTCAAAAAGAACTATCAATAAATGTAGGAATAAATTAAAATTTCAAAGGAGAAATTTATGGAACCTAAAATACAAGCCATTAATTATCATTTAAGCGATCATACAAAAGATTTTATTATAAAAAAATTAGAAAAACTTGGGACACATATTAAACAAAATTCAGAAAGTCTCAAAATTACAATAAAAAAAGAAAACGATATCTTTGATATAGATGCTCATCTTCACTTTAATTGGGGGAAAATAATACATATTACAGAACATGGCAAAGAATTATATGCTTTAATAGAAAGATTAGTAGAAAGACTGCAAAATACAGCAAACAAAGAAAAAAATAAAAAAGATACAGTAAAATGAATAAGTAAAATTAAATGCAAGCAATAACAATTGAGATAAATAACAAAGAAGGTCTCCATTCAAGGCCATCAAGCATGATTGCAGAACTTGCAAGCAAATATCCTTATTGTAATGTAAAATTAGTTACAGAAGATGGAAGAGAAGCTGATGCCAAATCTACAGTTGAAATTATGATACTTGGGGTTATATATAAAGAAAAAATAAAAATCATAGCAAATGGAAAAAAAGAAACTGAAATCATTGATATACTATCAGAACTATTAAAATCAAACTTTAAAAAAGAGATTCAAAAATGAACAAGAAAATTTTATACAAAATATTATTTATCATAAATCCTATTCTTTCATTTGGAATGGCAGACTATATGAAAGACACAAGCCATAATATTGACGCCAAAATTTCTTCTTTCATAATGAGTTTAGCAATCATTGTAATATCAGCCAGTCTACTTGGCAATTTAGTAAGCAAATTCGGAATCCCAAAAGTAATAGGACAAATAACAGCAGGCATACTTTTAAGTCCAACATTTCTTGGCAAGATTAAAATACCTTTATTATTTCCACTAGGAATCATTAGTGTTAGCGATCATTACTTAATAAATGAAGAAATATTTGCAATATCAACAATAGCCTCAATTATCCTACTATTTATGGCAGGTCTTGAAACAGATTTAAAATTATTCCTTAAATTCCTACCACGTGGGGGACTAATAGGAATAACGGAAGTTATTGGTACTTTTACAAGTTTTGCACTAATATCTACCATTTTATTTGATGTACAATTAATAAGTCCTACAGCTCTTTTTATAGGGATTATTGCAACACCTTCTTCTGCAGGAATTGCTGCAAGCATACTCTCAGCTAAGAAAAAAATGAGTACATCAGAAGGAGTTACAATAATATCAACTTCAATAATTGATGATGTCCTCTCAATGATCATGCTCACAAGTGTAATAACGATATCAAGATCACTATCAGATCTTGATATCGCAATCTCAATTACAGCCACAATTAAGAACATACTAATTTGGTTTTGTTTAACATTCATATTGATCTTGTTATCAGAACCAATTTCAAAATTACTAAAAAGCTTCAATAGTGTTACTCTAGCAACAGTTATAACTATTACTTTTACTTTTATTGTTGCAAGCTTTTTTCAAAACTTAGGAATGTCATTTGTAATTGGAGCTTACATATTTGGACTTGCCATGTCAAAAACGGATATTGTATGTGTAATCCAAGATAAATTAACAATATTTGAAAGGTTTTTTATTCCAATATTCTTTACATCAATAGGGCTTATGGCCGACATTAATGTAATATTATCAAAAGAAGTCTTAATTCTTGGAACTCTGCTCAGCCTCATAGCCATAGCAACAAAACTCATATATTGTTTCATTCCATCATGTTTTTTAGGATTTAACAAGCTAGGTGCACTAAGAATAGCTTTTGGAATGGTTCCAAGAGGTGAGATATCATTAATTATTGCAAACTTAGCACTCTCTTCTGAATTTATAAGTCAAAAAATATTTGGAATAACAATAATCATAGTTTTCTTGCCAACAATCATTGTAACACCAATAATAAATATTCTATTCCAAATAAATAAAAATGGATTAAAGAAAGAAATTAAAACAGAGCAAAATACTCAAATCACAGTATCATTCAAATATGACAACCTAACAAAAATACTTGTATGGGAATTAAAAAATGAATTAAGGAAAGAGGGATTTTTCACCCAACAAATAAAAAATGACTTCTCACAATACATAAACGCAAGATATAATGACATTTCACTATCCATAAAAAGAGAGGGAAGCAAGATTACATTTGAATGTCCAAATAAACACTTAATCATCATACAAGATTTATTTAGAGAAACTATTCTAAACTTAGAGAGAATAACTGAAGAAGTTAAAACTGTTTCTGTAAAGGCACAAAAATTAAACTACTCAATCAATTATGATAAAATACGCAGTAACATCGCTCTAAATAAAAGAATTAAAAAAGAAAACATTATTTTAGAATTAAAAGCAACAAATAAAACCGAAGTATTAAGAGAATTATTAGGTGTAATAAAAATTGAAATTGACAAAGAAATAATATTACAAGACTTAATGGAAAGAGAAAAGCTAATAACCACAGCCCTTAAAGAAGGATTTGCAATACCTCATTTAAAAACCAATTTAATTACAAAAATGCATATTGCCATTGGTATCAGTCATGATGGAATTGACTTTAATGCCACTGATAAAAATTTAAGTCATATATTTATATTAATACTATATCCAGCAAAAGAATATGTTAATTACCCACGCATTTTAGCATCGATTGTGGGTAAGGTTGATTCTAATAAAAAGGAAATGCTTAAAGCTAAAACCGATAAAGAAATTTATAATATAATAGTAGGATAAATTATGTTCAAGACCATTAAATGCAATCAAATAAACGATAAACTTATAAACCAAAAGATAGAAATCAATGCTTGGGTAAAAAAAATAAGACATCATGGAAAAGTTACCTTTATTAATCTTAGAGATAGATATGATGAAGCACAGGTACTTGTAAATGACGAGAAGCTTTTAAAGATAACATCTCAAATAAAGATGGAATACTGCATTAAAGTCCAAGGGAAATTAGAACTAAGACCTTCAAATCTCGTAAACAAAGAAATGAGAACAGGGGCATTTGAAATACTTGCAGAGAATATAAATATAATTTCAAGATGTAATGAACTGCCCTTTATGATCGAAGATAACAATAATGCAAATGAAAATGCAAAACTTGAATATAGATATTTAGATTTAAGACGTGAAGAGCAAAAACAAAAAATAATATTAAGAAGCAAAGTAACACATACAATTAGAAATTACTTAACAAAAAAAGACTTCTTAGAATTAGAAACCCCAACATTTGTCAAATCAACCCCAGAAGGCGCAAGAGATTTTCTTGTCCCATCAAGAATACATAAAGGGCACTTTTATGCACTACCACAATCACCACAAATTTATAAGCAACTCACAATGATAGCTGGACTTGACAAATACTTTCAAATAGCTAGATGCTACAGAGATGAAGACTCAAGAGGTGACAGACAACCAGAATTCACACAACTTGACATTGAAATGAGCTTTATAAAGAAGGAAAATATATTTAAATTAATGGAAAATCTTATCTTCACCATTTTTAAAAACACACTAAACATTAGTTTACCAAAAAAATTTAAAAGAATGACTTACAAACATGCAATGAATACATATGGAAGCGACAAACCAGACACTAGGTATGAATTATTAATACAAGACATGGGTAAATATTTTAAGCAATCCTCATTTAATGTTTTTAAAGATATATTACAAAATAAAGGCACAATAAAAGCACTTATAATAAAAAATCAAGCTCATAATTTTTCAAGAAGTAAAATTAACAATTTAGAAGAACATGCCAAGATTTACAAAACAAGTGGTCTTTATTTTGCAAAAATAGAAAATAATGAATTTGTAGGGGGCATTGCCAAATTTTTAAATAAAATAAAACAAACTTTATTTCAAACTTACTCACTTAAAAACAACGACATAATATTTTTTATAGCTGATTCATGGGAAACTGCTTGCAAAGCCATGGGACAAATTAGAATCAAAATTGCAAATGAACTAAACCTTACAAACAAAAATACATTTGAATTTTTATGGATTTATGATTTTCCCCTATTTGAGTACGATGAAGACACAAAAAACTATAAAGCAGCCCATCATATGTTCTCACTTCCCCAACAAAAATATATCGATACTTTAGAAAGCAATCCAAGTAAAGTCTTAGGAGAAGTTTATGATCTTGTATTAAACGGCATGGAACTTGGTTCAGGATCAATCAGAGTTCATACAAGAGAACTTCAACAAAGAATTTTTAACATAGTGGGATTTAAAGACACAATAGCAGAAGAGAGATTTGGTTTCTTTTTAAAAGCATTAGAATATGGGGCTCCTATTCATGGTGGAATAGCCATTGGAATTGATAGGCTTTTAATGATAATGACACACTCAAGTTCAATAAAAGATGTAATACTTTTCCCAAAAAATTCATTCGCAGCAAGCCCACTTGACAAAGCTCCTTCAAAGGTTCCAAACGAACAACTAAGAGAACTAAATTTGACAATTGAAGATTATAAAAATTAAGGATGCCAAAGCATCCTTGCACCAACCTTATTCAATCGCAATCTTTTTCTCTTGGATTTTCTCAATAACTTCCGCTTTCTTAGGAAGCTTAATATGCAAAACACCATTTTTTAGTTCTGATTTAATTTTATCTTGATCAATATTCCCAGATAATCTAAAACTTCTTGCAAAAGAGATATCTCTTCTCTCTACTCTTAAGTACTTATCATGTTTCTCTTCTGATTCATCCTTACTCTCATAACTTATTGTCAAATAATCATTTTTAATTGAAATTGATATATCATCTTTTTTTATCCCCGGTAAGTAAGCTTCAAGAATAAATGATTTGCCCTCATCCTTAATATTAACTGGAATATCATGAACACCTTTAGGACTCATAAAATCAAAATCATCATTCAAAAAATCCAGAAAATTTTTCTTATAATTTGTTAATAACATATAAAACCCCTTTTTATCAATTTATATAAAAGCTCATACAAAAAAAACATTCTATTTAAATATTAAACAAATATTCAATAATTTTAAACAAATATTCAATAAATATTATAAATAAATAAATAAATAAATAAATAATAAGTATAATGATGATGGGAATAAATTTAACATTTAAATACAATAATAAGTCCAGTTATGTATAATAAATACACAAAAATGAAAAAGTCGCCCTTATAAGGCGACAAAGTTCAAAATTTTAATTATACTTGTCTCAATTTCTATTAATATTATTAAGACTCTTGCAAGCAAGTTTTACACGCTCCTTAATGCTAATCTCAGATTCTCTAAGCCACACTCTTGGATCATAAAACTTTTTGTTTGGAACATCAGCATTACTACCATCACCAAGTTGCCCTTGTAATCTATTTTCATTATTCTTATAGTAATTCAATATGCCTTCCCAAGCAGCCCACTGAGTATCTGTATCAATGTTCATTTTAACAACACCATAAGAGAGTGCTTCATGAATCTCTTCTATTGTAGAGCCAGAACCCCCATGAAACACATATGAAACAGGCTTTGGATCACTTGAATTAGTCTTTGATATAACATAATTTTGTCCATCTCTTAATACTTTAGGGGTAAGCTGAACATTTCCAGGCTTATAAACTCCATGAACATTTCCAAAAGCTGCTGCAATCTGGAAATTAGGACTAACTTTCATAAGTTCAGAATATCCATAATAAATATCTTCAGGGGTTGAAAATAACTCATGTTGCTCCCTATCTGAATTATCAACACCGTCTTCCTCACCACCAGTAATTCCAAGCTCAATTTCCAGAAACATCTCAATTTTAGACATTCTCTCTAAGAACTTTTTTGATATTTCAATATTTTCTTTAATTGGCTCTTCAGACAAATCTAACATATGTGAAGAAAACAAAGGACGTTTATGCTCTTGATAATATTTCTCTCCATACTCCAAAAGCCCCTCAACCCAAGGAATTAATTTTTTTGCGCAGTGATCTGTATGAAGAACAACAGGCACTCCATAATGTTCTGCTAGCAAATGAACATGCATAGCACCAGAAATGGCTCCAAGGATAGAAGTCCCCTGAGGTTTTTCGACCTTGAGTCCCTTACCACAAACAAAAGCAGAACCACTATTTGAAAACTGTATCATAATAGGAGAATTAATTTCTTTTGCTGCTTCCAAAACAGCATTAATTGAATTTGTACCTACACAATTAATTGCAGGAATAGCAAATCCTTCACTCTTACATATTTCATATAAAGTATGTAGCTCCTTACCATAAACCACTCCAGGCTTAATCTTATCTAACACACCCACCTATAATACCTCCTTCCTCATAAAATGACATATATCTTATATTATATACCTTAAAACCTAAAACTGACCCTAATCTAAAAAAACAAAAATTCAAAAAACAAACAAATACAGAACAATATACTACTCAACTATCTTAGATTTATACCAATTTGCAAATTTTTTTATCCCCTCCTTAATAGAGATTAAGGACTCATAAGCAAAATCAGTTTTAAGTTTTGAAATATTACAACAGCTTTTCACAACATCTGCTTTTTGCATAGGTAAAAAATTTTTACAAGCTTTATTTCCAAGATTTGTTTCAAGTTCATTAATAAACTCCAAAAGCTCAGTAGCATGTCCCGTACCTATATTATATATCTTATAAGGAGCAAGGGAGCTTGAAGAATTGGGATTTTGTACATCAAAATTAACATCACTCTCCGCTGGTTTTTTAAGTACACTATAAACACCATCTGCAACATCATCTACATACGTAAAGTCTCTAGCCATATCCCCATTATTAAAAACATTAATGGGGGTTTGTTTTATAATCCCATCTGCAAATAAATATAATGCCATATCAGGTCGGCCATAAGGCCCATAAACCGTAAAAAATCTTAATCCTGTTGTTGGAATATTAAAAGATGAACTGTAAGCATGAGCTATAACTTCATTAGACTTTTTGCTAGCTGCATATAAATTTAAAGGATGATCTGTAATGCTATCCTCATCTGAAGGCATCTTTTTATTTATTCCATACACTGCAGATGTTGAGGCATAAACAAAATGCTCAATATGACTTTTATGTATTCTGCATGCATCCAACACATTAAAAAACCCAACAATATTAACTGAAATATAACTATCGGGATTTTCAATACTATCTCTAATACCGGCCTGAGCTGCCAAATGACAAACATGCGTAAATTTATAATCAGAAAAAAGAGATAAGACTTTATCTTTATCTAAAATATCAAGATAAATAAAACTTAAATTATTATATTTATTACTTTGAATAACTTTTTTACTACCTATATTCTTACGATCGAACCCTAAAACTTCTAATCTCTCATATTTCAGATTAGGTTCATAATAATCATTTAAAACATCAACACCTAAAACTTCATGTCCATTATCAGCAAGCCTCTTGGCAACATGAAATCCAATAAATCCTGCAATACCCGTTAAAAATACTCTCATACAATAATCCCCTTAAATTAAATAAATAATAAATTTATTATCCTAATCCCCATAACTACAAAACACAGACCAATTAAATATCAGTCGCTCAAGTAAAATATAAACATATGAATATAAATCATCGGTTTACAAATATAGAAAGAAAAAACCTTATTTCCTAACATTAGAGTCCCTTTTTTGATAACTACGAAAGTTATTATTATATTTACTACTCCTAACATAAGAAATTCTAACTCGCTTTAAATTTCCATCTCCCTCACTCTCTGTTTTAATATCACTATAACGATTCAAAGTAGTATGAATAATTCTTCTCTCAAAAGGATTCATTGTTGGCAAAAGAATAGAACGTCTACTCCTTTTAACCTTATGCAAAGAATTGATTGCCAAATTAATAAATCTTGACTTAAATCTTTCTCTATAATCCTCAATATCTAATACTATCCTATTAAAAATACCATTGTCTCCAATAAGCCTAGACATGTAAACATTTGCCAAAAGCTGCAAAGCATCTAAATTTCTTCCTTCTCTTCCAATCAAGATATTTGGACTGTCTGTATCAATAGAAATCTTAATATACTCACCTTCTCTAGATTCAATCTTTAAATCAACACAATAACCCATTTTATTTATCATTTCTTTAATAAAATCCAAAACCTTATCACAAATACCTTCATTAATCTGAGCCTCAGACTTTAGTGTGTCCTCTTTCACATGAGGAGACACTTTTATCTTAATCATCTCTTTTTTAAATAAAAATCCAACCTTTTCCTTATCCAAAATCTCTACATCAAACTCACCTTCTCTTAAATCAAGATCTCTCATTGCCTTTTTAATTGCTTCTTGTTCTGTTTTTCCATAAAATTCATAACTCATCTGTTCCTCCTTTCAGATACATTCATCTTTATATAGTATTGTTGCAAAATAGTAAAAATATTGGTTGTAATCCAATAGATTAAAAGTCCTGATGGCATATCATAAAGTATGAAAAAAAACATAATAGGCATACCAAAATATAAAAATTTCTGTTGTGATCCAAGATTTTTAAAACTAACATTAGAACTAATTATTGTAGATAATAACTGAGTAATCATCATAATAAAAGGTAAAATTCTAATATCAGTCCATACAAAAACTTTATACCCAAAATAATATATGCTATCACCAATTGACAAATCATCAATCCAACCTGGAATAAAACTAGCCCCCCTTAGCAAAAAGAAATTATTTACAAGCCCATAAAGAGCAAAAAACACAGGTAGTTGTAAAAGAATAGGCAAGCATCCTCCAAGAGGATTAACACCTTCTTCCCTATAAAGTTTACCCATTTCTTCATTTAATCTTTTGGGATCATTTTTAAATTTTACTTGTATCTCTTTCATTTTTGGCTGTAACTTAGAAAGTTCTGCTGTAGCCCTAAAACTCTTAAAAGTCAAAGGAAATATAAGTATTCTTACAACAATTGTCAAAAAAATTATTGAAAGTCCCCAATTAGGAATAACATCATAAAAAATTTGCATTATTAATTGCATAGGAACTTGAATAAAGTATAACAAGCTTTTCTCTACAGACATTCCAAATTCAACATTAGATAAACCAAAACTATTTAGATTATTTTCATTAAAAATATCTAAATATCCATTATCTCTAGGACCTGCATAAATATAAAAGGTATCACTAAAACTAGTGTCACCTATTTTGTTTAAAACAAAAGTCTTTAAAACTTTATTTTCTTGTTTGAATTCAACATTCATATTTTCTTTTGAAACTAAAACTTCAAAATATTTAGTGCTTGAACCAACCCACTTAGGCTTAATAACACTTAAACCATCCTTACCATATCTAAGCTTAGTATCATAATAAATACTCTGAGATAAATAATTATTATATTGCAGTTTACCTCTCTCACTTAAATTTTCAATATCAGAACTTAATACAAATTTATAAAAATCAATATCAAAATTATCATTAGCATCAACATTATTTAAAAAAATTTCAAGCTTGATTAAATATTCATCTTTGCTTGAAAATGTATATCTCTTTATATACTCATAATATTTGTCATTATATTCAAACTTGGTCTTAAACTCATGTGTATAATCATTTATTTTGTCATATGAAAACAAACTTTTAGTTAAGTTATCAAAGGTAATATAAAAAAGACCTTCCCTGTCCATATTAACCTTAACCATTTCTGTTGGATTCCTCTCTAAATTTAAATGATCTTTAAGCTTTAGAGAAACTAAATTACCTCCAAATGTCGAAAAAGTAGCATAATATATGCCAGTCTCAACACCAATTTCTTTAGAATTAGCACTTAAACTTAAAGTATCATTTTCATCAATTGAATGATGCTCAACATCAAAATCTCTATCTAAATTAAATCCAATCTCTCTCTCCATTACAGAAGGGGATTTTCTAGAGAAAAAGACATCATCAACAAGCATAAAAATACCAATAAAAAATAAAGACAAATAAATAGCTCTTAAAATTCTTTTACTCTGACTCACACTTTCCTCTTCATGACATGCACAATTATATTCTTTAGCATAGTATCAACTTCACAATAATTAACATCTACTCTTTGAGGATAAACTACGAAAATAAAGTCAACATACCTATTTTTAAGTAAAGCTAACTGTTTCCTAAAACATTCCTTAAAAATTCTCCGAACACGATTTCTCTTAACAGCACCTTTAAAAACTTTAGGAAAAGTAACAATCATTCTAGAGATTGATAAGCTTGTAAACTCATAAAATATGTTAATTCCTTCTATCCTAATAAATCTACCTTTTTTAAAAAGCTCCTGAATTTCTACCTTTGATTTTATGCTAATATTTCTTTTTTTCATCAGAAACAGTTAATTTTGATCTTCCCTTAGCCCTTCTTCTGGCAAGAATAAGTCTTCCGCCCTTAGTTTTCATCCTAGCCCTAAACCCAAATTTCCTGTTTCTCTTAACCCGACTCGGCTGATAAGTCCTCTTCAAAAAAGCCCTCCAATTAAAAACATTCTTTAGTCATAAGATATAAGTTAAACACTACAATATTATATTATACAAATACAATTGTCAACAAAATCATCTTATCAAAACCTTTATATCCAATATTTCAAGACCTGTAGACTCCTTTATTAATTTTATTATTTTTGATCTATTAAGAGAAACAGTATATAGAACGCTTGAATTCTTAACAGCAACAAATAATATTTTATTATCCTTCAAATTCAATAATTTTACTCTATCTGCAAGATCTTTAAATATAATTTGCCAATTTTTAGACAATATAAAACTGGCATTTAGCTTTTCATTAGCACATATATCCGTATTTAAATATTCTTTAAGTACATCAGCGGCTTTTTTAAAGCTGAAATCTTCCATTCTTAATCCTGTATACTATAAACTTACTGTCTTGTTTAATATCATAACAGTCATCTAAAAACGTAAAGAAGCATTGAGAATCTTTCGGTAGGATATCAAAGATTCTCTTTCTTCTCATACTATCCAATTCCAAAAATACATCATCAAAAAGCAAAATGGGAGCTATACCAAATTGCTTATTAAACATAATGACCTGAATAAGTCTATAAATCAAAGCAAGTGCCCTGATTTGTCCTGTCGAAGAATGATGAGTAAACACTCTCTCACCACTTAATATCTCATATAAATCTCTGTGTGGACCTATTAAAGTACTTTCACTGTAAAGTTCATCTTGTTCTTTTAAAAGCAAAGTCTGCAAAAATTCATCCCTTTTAGAACATTTCACAGAAGGTAAATATTTAATCTCTAAACTATAAGAAACATCAAAAATAAAAGAATAATAGTACTTAAAAAACTCATAAAAATGCTTGATAAAATTTTCCCTCATTTTTGTTATCTCAAAAGCAAAATCAACAAAAGTTTCATTATAAACTTTAAGTAAATCTTTATTGCCTTGTCTTAAAATCAAATTTCTTTGCTGTAAAATCTTTCGATATTTCCTAAGAGAATCTAAATAACTTAAAGAAACAAGACTTATTGCCTGATCAAAAAACCATCTCTTCTTAGCAGGAGCTCCAATGATAAAGTCAGTATCATAATTTGAGAAAATAACTGATGGAATGTTCAATATCAAATTTTTTCTATCTTTTACAATGCTATTGTTAACCTTTATTTCTTTTTTCCCATTCCTTAAGGACAAACCAATTTCTCCAGCCTTTCCTTCAGTATTATAGAAACACTTTAAATAAAATTCGGTCTTGCCATATGTAATAAGTTCTCTATCAGTACGAACTAGAAAAGACGATGCAAAAGCAAGACAATAAATAGCATCAAGAATATTAGTCTTACCTGAACCATTCTCTCCGCAAAAATAAATATTATTAAAATCAAAATTAATGACCCGATTCTCTATATTCTTAAAATTAAAGAACTCTACTTTCTTTATCATCTTTGCCAATAAAAAAGAATTTTAATTTAATACCATGGGCATTATCAAATGAATGAAACCAAAATTCGCAGGGTCACTTAATTTCAATATACCTCCTCCACTGAATTTTATCTCTAACTTTGAAGTATCAAATACACCCATTGCTTCAGTAAAATAAGCACTATTAATAGCTACAACTTCCTCGCTCCCTTCATAATCATAATTAGGACTTTGTACAAAAAATTCACCCTTTCTTCCTGTAATTGGATCTTCTGCCATAAGTCTTAGTTGATTGCCTGCAAAATTCAGAATAACTTTTTTAGACCTTTTGTCTGTGTAAGAACTTACCCTTGAGAGCCTATCTTTTAAAATGCTAACATCGATTAATGCTTTGTTCTGTTGTTCATTTGGTATGATACTTTCATAGTCAGGATAGTTTCCATTTATCAGACTGCAAACTATTTTATAATTATTGAATTCAACATAAAATTTTTTATCAGAGATCTTGAGCTTTATAATACCTTCTCCTACCATCATCTGCCTTAGAAGATTAACCATTTTGACAGGAACAATAAAATTGATATCCTCCTCAAATATTAAATCTGTTTTATATACAGACAGTCTATGCGAATTGGTGGAAACAAATGTCAATGCAGAGTTTTTGTCCTTTGTAAAATAAATTCCATTTAAAACGTTCTTGGACTCATCATGTGAGGCTGAAAATGAGACTTTGTTTATAATTTTCTTAAATTCCCTTTGGGTTAACTCAACTGTTAAATTGTAAATCTCTTCATTTATGTCATAATTGTAAATTTCAATCTCTTCACTAGAAAAAGTTGGCTCACTTAAATGATCATTTATGAAATTGTCATTCTTATTTTCTGATTCACCAATAATGCTTAATTTGCTTTCATCTTCTATAAATTTTATTTTTAGCTCATTGTACAAATTTAGTGCTTTTACTGCATCTGAAAAGTTTGAAGCATTGATTAATACTTTAAAATTTTCTGCTGAAACAATTGGGATTGTGCTTTCAAAAAAGATATTCCTATCTGTTGCCTTTATCTTGAGATTGGAATTTTTTACTTCGAGTAATATTGCACTCCAAATGTCATTTATGTTCCTATTTAAAATTATACTTTTGGCTTTGTCAATCTCGTTCGAAATCTGTTCTGTGTCGCACAGTATAAATTTTTCGTTCAATGTTTTACCTCCTTTTACTATATTATCATTTTTTGGCTTTCATTAATGCAAATCTTGTTCGGTTTATTGTACGTGTTTTTTTATTATATTTATATAGTTGTATTAGTAGGGAGCTGTCTAATTGTCTAATTCTATTTATTTCTTTACTTTATAAGGAATAATATATGTTTAATTGTTTGTGTTTTTTGATGAATTATTTGTTTAATTTGTTCAAAAATATTTTGAATTTTATATATTTTGCTAGTTTTTGTTGATTTTGTTCATAAGTTCTATGATTAAATTGTTAATTTCTAGGTCATTGTTTCTCTCTTTATCTATCTTATTTATCGAATAAAGCACTGTTGAATGGGTTTTTCCTCCGATGATTTTACCTATTTCAATTGTTGAAAGCTCTGTAAAATTCCTCAGAAGATAAGCATAAATGTGTCTTGCTTTTGTGATTTCAGGTTTTTTGCTGTTGCCTTCAATGTCTTTATTTGTAAGTTTTAATTCCCTTAAGATAACTTTTTTTATACTTTCAATATTAATTGTGTTATTTGTATTTGTTTTATCGTTTTCATAAGCTATTATCTCTTTAATTATTTTGTCTACTATGCTAGTGTCGATTTCTATATCTTCAAGGTCTATGTGAGCTTTTAATTTTGTTACAGCAGCTTCAAGATCTCTTATATTTGTTGTAACTTTTTTAGCAACTAAGTTGAGGATGTTTTTTGGAACTTTTATTCCATCTTCTTCTGCTTTTTTTTCTATAATTGCCACTCTTAATTCAAAGTTTGGTTTTGATATGTCGACATTGAGTCCCCTTGTAAATCTGCTTTTTAATCTATCTGTAAAATTGATGAGTTCTGAGGGTTGTCTATCGCATGTAAATACCATTTGTTTATTGTCTTCATAAAGAGCATTGAAAGTGTGAAAAAGCTCTTCTTGTATACCTTCTTTTTTTTGTAAATCATGAATATCATCTATTAATAACATATCTAGGTGTCGGTATTTTTTCTTAAATCTTTTTGTTTCATTTGTTTTTATACTTTCTACAAATTCATTTAAAAAATTTTCAGCAGTTACGTAAAGTATTTTAAATTCTTTATGTAATTCTTCTGTTTTGTTTCCTATACTTTGGAGTAAATGTGTTTTGCCAAGACCAACTCCACCATAAATTAGACATGGATTGTATTTTTTACCAGGATTTTTTGCGATTGATAAGCTTGCATTATATGCAAGTTTATTATTTGGACCTATAATGAAGTTTTCAAATGTGTATTTCTTTTTAAGAAAAGGATTTCTATATTTTGTATGAATGTCTTCTTTTATAACGTAGTGTTTTGTATGCTCTATTATGTTCTTTGTATGAGTGTTAAGTATTGTTCTTTTTTCGGGTGAATCTTGTTGTATGGAAATGTCTTTGAGTGAAGTATTTTTTAATTCCATGCTATGAGTCTTAGGTTCTTTTGGTGGATTTATAAATTCAACATTAATCGTATTATGGCCTTTTTCAGTGAGAATTTCTTTTATTCTTTTGGAAAATCTTTTTTCTACTTGGTTTTTATGAAAAGAATTTGGAGCAGATATTTTTATACTCTCATCAGTTGCATCTATGAAATATAAATTTTCAAACCATATGTAAAATTCTTCTTCAGAAAGTTCTTTCCTTATTGCTGCTAAAATTAAGCTCCATATGTTTTTTCCCTCTTGCATATTTTATCCTCGTCAATTTTGGCTTTTTATCATTATATCTTTTTGATTATTAGTATTGTGTATGTATAAGTATATAGTATAATAATGAACTGGAACATTATCTTAACTATTTGTGGGTCTTGAAATTTTATTGGTTTTAAGTCAAGTTGAATGTGTCTTGTAATTTGTGTTATTTAATAGATATTATATTGTTTTTAATGTAAAATTTGCTTATATCTATATTATGATTAATTGTGTGGAAGGTTTATGAGTTATGTTGCTAGTAATATTCAAGTGTTAAAGGGCCTTGAAGCTGTTAGAAAAAGGCCTGGTATGTATATTGGATCCGTTTCAATTAATGGATTGCATCACTTGGTTTATGAAGTGGTTGACAATAGTATTGACGAGGCTTTAGCGGGTTTTTGCGATAAAATAGAAGTTGTTATAAATTCAGATAATTCTGTAACAGTCAATGATAATGGTAGAGGAATTCCTACAGATATTCATGAAGAGGAAGGAATTAGTGCTCTTGAACTTGTTTTGACTAAGCTACATTCTGGAGGAAAATTTAATAAAGGTACTTATAAGGTTTCTGGTGGCCTTCATGGGGTTGGGATTTCGGTTGTTAATGCTTTATCATCTTTTTTAGAAGTTGTTGTGAGCAGGGATGGAAATTTTTTTAAGCAGACTTATTCCAGGGGTATTCCAACATCTGAGGTTGAGATTGTTGGGGTAAGTTCTAATAGGGGTACTAAAGTTACTTTTTTAGCTGATTCTGAGATTTTTGAAACCTTAGAGTATGATTTTGAAACTTTATCAAAGAGATTAAGGGAACTTGCATTTTTAAATGATAAGATACGAATTTCAATTGAAGATAAGAGATTGGGAAAAGAGAGATTTTTAGAATTTTATTTTGAAGGTGGAATAAAAGCTTTTGTAGATTTTATAACAAATAATAGCAAAAATATTCAAAGTGAGCCCTATTTTATTGAAGGAACTTATGATGATGTTATTGTTAGTGTTGGACTTAAGTGGACTGAAGGGTATTCTGATAATATTTTATCGTTTGTAAACAATATTAATACTAGAGAAGGAGGAACTCATGTTGCTGGTTTTAAGAGTGGCTTCTTAAAGGCAATGAGTGAAGCTTTTAAGGATTCAAAGATAAGCAAAAAAGATGTTCCAAATCTTACATTAGATGATTTTAAGGAGGGTTTAACAGCGGTAATTTCTATTAAGGTTCCAGAACCTCAATTTGAAGGTCAAACTAAAGGGAAATTGGGAAATTCTTATATAAAAAAAATTGTTGAAACTATTGTACATAATGAGCTTTTGAAAGTTATTGGTAATAATCTTTTAGAGGTAGATATTATTCTTAATAAGGCAATAAGAGCTGCTCGTGCTCGTGAGGCTGCAAGAAAGGCAAGAGAGTCTGAGAGAAAAAAAAGTGCATTTGAAAGCTTGGCATTGCCTGGCAAATTGGCAGATTGTGCATCTAAAAACCCGGTTGAAAGGGAAATTTATATTGTGGAAGGAGATTCTGCAGGAGGAAGTGCAAAAATGGGAAGAGATAGGTTTTATCAAGCTATCTTGCCATTGTGGGGTAAAATGCTTAATGTTGAAAAAACACGGGAAGATAAGGTTATTACAAATGATAAGCTTATTCCAATAATTGCATCTCTTGGTGCTGGAGTTGGAAAGAATTTTTATATTGAAAAACTTCGTTATCATAAAATTATTATTATGGCTGATGCCGATGTTGATGGGTCTCATATTCGAACATTGCTTCTTACTTTTTTCTTTCGTTACATGAGGGAGTTAATTGATAATGGACATGTATATATAGCTATGCCACCTCTTTATAAAATTAAGTATGAAAATAGTGTTCATTATTTTTATGATGATTCGGAAAAGGAAGTTTTTTTAAGCTCTATCGAGACTGGCAAAAGGGATAAAATTAGTCTTCAAAGGTATAAGGGGCTTGGAGAAATGAATCCTACACAACTTTGGGAAACCACTATGAATCCTGCTACTAGAAAAATGAAATTAATAGAGATAGATGATGCTATACAGGCTGAGAATATTTTTGTTACTCTTATGGGAGATGATGTTGAGCCTAGAAGAGAATTTATTGAGCAGAATGCGCTTGATGTAGTAAATCTTGATGTGTGATTGGAGCATTAATGGCAATTGAAGAAGATAAAGAGCAAATATTAAATATAAAAATAGAAGATGAAGTTAAAACCTCGTATTTAAATTATGCAATGTCTGTTATTGTTTCAAGAGCCCTTCCTGATGTGAGAGATGGTCTTAAACCTGTTCACAGAAGAATCCTTTATTCAATGCATGAAATGGGACTTAGGGCTGATAAAGCATTTAAGAAGGCTGGAAGAATTGTTGGAGATGTTCTTGGTAAATATCATCCTCATGGTGATCAGTCAATTTATGAAGCACTTGTAAGACTTGCACAGGATTTTTCGTTAAGATATCCTATAGTAAGCGGACAGGGAAATTTTGGTTCTATTGATGGAGACCCTCCTGCTGCTATGAGGTATACTGAAGCTCGAATGGCAAAAATAGCTGAAGAGCTTGTTAAAGATATCGATAGGCAAACTGTTGATTTTAGAGCCAATTATGATGATTCTTTGCTTGAGCCTGAAGTTTTACCAGCTGCTTTTCCATTTCTCTTGGTTAACGGTTCTAGTGGAATTGCTGTTGGAATGGCAACAAATATGGCTCCGCATAATTTGAGAGAAATTTGTGACGCCATAGTTTATATGTTAAATCATGATAGTGTTTCTGTGTATGATTTAATTGCAATAGTTAAAGGACCAGATTTTCCTACTTATGCTGAAATTATTTATAATGAGAGTTTAGTTAAGGCTTATACGACAGGGAAGGGCAGTGTTGTTATTCGATCTCGGTATCATATTGAAGAAAAGAGAGAAGATCATATTGCTATTATAATTACACAAATACCTTATGCTGTTAACAAATCTTCCTTGCTTATGAAAATTGCATTCTTAATAAAAGAAGAAAAGCTTGAAGGTATATCTGATATAAGGGATGAATCTGACCGTGAAGGTATTAGAATTGTTCTTGAAATTAAAAAAGGTTTTGATCCTCATGTTGTTATGAATTTGCTTTATGAATATACTGAACTGAGGAAAAATTTTAGCATAAATAACTTGGCTCTTGTTAATGGTATTCCAAAACAATTAAATTTAAAAGAACTTATATCTGAATTTATTGATCATAGAAAGGAAATTGTTAGAAGGCGGGTAGAGTTTGACTTAAAAAAGGCAAGAGACAAGGCTCATATTCTTGAAGGATTAAATATTTCCTTAAGACATATTGATAGGGTAATAGAAATAATAAGATTTTCTAGACTTGTAAAAGATGCTAAAGAATGTATTATTAAGGAATTTAATTTATCAGAAATTCAAGCTAATTCTATATTGGATATGAAGTTACAGAAATTAACATCTCTTGAGATAGAGAAACTTGAAGAAGAGTTTAAAATTGTTTTGGATTTAATAAAAGATTATGAAGATATTCTTGTCAGTCCAGAGCGAGTTGTTAATATTGTAAGGGAAGAGATTATTAATTTAAGTTTAAAATTTGGCGATGAGCGCCGAACAAAAATAATTTATGATGAGGAGGTTTTAAAAACTAGTATGTCAGATTTAATGCAGAGGGAAAATGTTATTGTTATTCTTACAAAGCAGGGTTTCATTAAAAGAATCTTACAAGATGAGTATAAACTTCAAGGTATAGGTGGGAAGGGCCTTGGTTCTTTTGACTTACAAGATAAAGATCAAGTTAATATTGCTTTATGTGTAAATACCCATGACTTTTTACTTATGATTTCAAATGAAGGGAAGCTTTATGTAATTAATGCTTATGGAATTAAGGATTCTTCTAGAACTTCAAAGGGACAAAATATTCGTGAGCTTATTAATTTGGGAGAAACAGAAGAGATATTGGCTATTAAAAATTGCAATGAGTTATCTCTGGATAATTACTTATTAATAACAACAGCAAATGGGAAAATAGCTCGTATTGAAACAGAGGGCTTTAAAACAGTTAAATCAAGAGGTGTTATTGTCATTAAACTGGATGATAAGGATTTTGTTACAAGTGCTGAGATTGTTTCTAAGAATGATAAAATTATTTGTATTTCTAAGAAGGGCAATGCTTTTGCATTTAATTCAAATGATATTAGGCTTACACACAGAGGGACTCAGGGTGTGTCTGGTATGAAAGTAAGAGAGGGTGATATGCTTATTAAGGCGTTATCAGCAAAACAAGGCTCCCATCTTTTAATTGTTTCTGAGAATGGATATGGAAAGAGATTAGAAATATCTAGAGTGACTGAGCTTAAAAGAGGAGCTACTGGTTATACTTGCTATAAGAAATCCGATGAAAAGGCAGGTGCAGTTGTTGATGCTATTACAGTTGCACAGGATGATGAAATATTACTTGTAAGTAAGACTTCAAAAGTTTTACGAACATTGGTTGACAAAATATCTGAGCAAGGTAAGGATGCTAGGGGAATGCAAGTGTTATCTCTTGATGAGGATAAATTAATGTCTGTTTCAAAATTTATTAAATGATCAATTAATGTTATTTATATTGTTGGAATGTTCTACGTGGAACATTCTTTTTTTTTGGGGTTATTTTTTTAGTTGAAATTGACATAGAACAACTTTATAAAATTTTGTATTATTACAAGGAGGTTTTTGATAAAATGAGTGAGACTTTTAAAATGGTAGATATTAATCTTGTAGATGTAGATAAGTCGCAACCTAGAAAGTCTATTAATCTTGCTGAGCTTGAGGAATTAAGTATCTCTATAAGAGAAAATGGAATATTACAACCCATTGTTGTTTTTCATGATAATGGTAGATATCACCTAGTAATAGGTGAGCGAAGATTTAGAGCTGCTAAATTAGCTGGTATGAGGCAAATCTCTATTATAGAGATAGAGACAACTAGAAAGAATAAAGATTTTATGTCTTTAATTGAAAATATTCAAAGGGAAAATTTAACCCCTGTTGAAGAGGCGTATGCTTATAAAAATCTTATGGATAAGCATTCTTTGACTCAAAGAGCTTTATCTGAAAAGATAGGTAAAAATAGGTCTCACGTTGCTAATCTAGTTCGAATTTTGGATCTTGAACAGGAAATATTAAATTCTTTACATAAAAAAGAAATATCATTGGGTCATGCTAAGGTTTTATTGTCGTTAAAGGATAGTCAGGATAGGTATGGGCTTTATCTTTTAATCATTAAAAAAAAATTGTCCGTTAGAGAAACAGAAAATTATGTTAAAAATTTTTATAAACCTATTAATGATAAATCAGAAATCTCAAGAGATCCTTTTTTAAATAGTGTTAAAGAATTTTTAATAAGCAGAATACAAACTAAAATAAGTATTAAGGGAAGCAAAGAAAAAGGAAAGATCGAAATAAGTTATTTTACATCTTCTGATTTAAAAAGAATTATTTCTATTTTTGAGAGTATTAAGTAATTTTTTTTATGAGATTTATTTTTTGTCGTATGTCTTTTAAAATAATCAAAAATTCTTTTTTATTTTCTATTTTATCTAATTTAATGTTTTTAATGTTTTCTAATTCTTGTAAGAGTAGTTCTATTAATTTTATAATGTCTTCTCTGTTAAGTTGTGTTTTATTAAAGTTTATTTCAAGATTTTTTTTGTTATGTTCATCTTTTTGATAACGTGATTTAAATTCTTTTAAAGATTTTATTTTTCCATTGAGAACTTCCATTTTTAAATGAGTAGGACAAGATTTTTTAGAAATTTCATATGAGAGTGATAGTGGTAAATTGTTTATTATGAGTTGCTTATCGGAATTTTCGACAAGCAATTCATATCTTGATATCAATGAGTAAACTTTATCTTTTTTAAATCCCATACTGGTAAACCATTTGTAAAAAAGACCGTCATATTGGTTATTTCCACGTAGTTTTTCTTGTGCCTCTTTTAGTATTCTTCCAATTTCTGTGTAGGTATTATTGAATATGTTGAAAATCTCGTATTGCTTCATTTTTAAAAAATCGGCTATTTCTTTATCCAATTTTTCATATTTAAAACTTTTGTTTTGAATTATAATTAATTCTTGTTTTGCCAAAGTTTTTTCGTTTTTTACATTATTTTTTAACTTTTGGCCCATTAAAGCCATTAAAGTGTCTAAATTGTCTGACATTTTTATCCTTTGATTTTTTCTATTATTTCTTTTGTAAGCTCTAAAAAGTCCTTTGCTGCATTACTTTCTTTGTTATACATATATACTGGTATGTTTTCTTCTTGAGATTTGGAAATGCTTATATTTTTTCTTATTTTGGTATTTAAAAATTTTTCTTTGAATACTTTTTTTAGATAATCAATATATTTTTCTTTGCTTTTGTTTCTAATATCATATTTATTGATAAATATACCAGTAATCTCTAGTTCTTGATTTATCTGTTTGACAGCAGTTATTGTATCTAATAATTGATTGATTCCTTCAAATGCAAAAAATTCTGTTTCTATTGGTATTAAAAGATATTTACTTGCAACAAGGGCATTTATTGTAAGTATTGAGAGAGTAGGAGGACAATCAAGAATGATAAAATCATAGTCATCTTGTTTATATTGTTCTAAAGCATTTTTTAGAAAATTTTCTCTTGCAATTTCATGTATTAATTCTTTTTCAAGTAGTGCTAGCTTAAGACTTGAAGGAATTATATCCAAGTTAAAATTTTTAATAGGTGTAATTTTTTGTTTTTTATAGATAAGTTCATAACTTGAATTTGTATCTTCTTTTTTTAAAATATTAAACCCGCTACTGGTATTACCTTGTGAGTCAATATCTATTAGAAGAGCTTTTTTATTAAGCAATGTGATTGAATAGGCAATATTTATAGCACTGGTTGTCTTACCAACACCACCTTTTTGATTAATAATGGATATTATTTTCATAACAATTTTCTCTTAATTAGTGTATATATAATAATATTCTATTGTAGAACATAAATAGTGAAAATGATAATAGTATATATAAAATTCTTTTTAGAAAAAACTAGACAATACACATTAAGCATTTAGCATGACTAAATGCTTAATGTGTATAGAGTTTAATTAAGTTATAGACATAACTTAATTAAATCAAATTAGAGCAGAGAATTTGCTTGTAAAAATGTTATGATATTTTTTTTGTCTTTTATGTTAAATTTTATTGTAGTGTTTATTTTATCTAGGAATTTTGCGTCTGTAATTTTAATTTCCATCTTGTTTTTTGTTCGTATAAGTAAATTATATTGGTTATAGTTTAGGTTAAGGCATAATGTTTCCATTTCTTTCTTTTCTGTTAGATTTGATTTGTTGATTACTTCTTGTGCTGCTTTGGAATATGCTTTAATTAAACCCTGTTTTCCAAGCAGAGTTCCTCCAAAATAGCGTACTGTAATAATTAGGGTGTCTGTTAAATTTTTGTTTAATATGGCTTCTAGCGTAGGTTTTCCAGCTGTTAATCGTGGTTCTTTGTCATCGTTCATTCCGTTTATAAATGAATTTGAATTGCCAATTCTAAATCCATAGATAACATGAGTTGCATTTTTAAATTTCAATTTATATTCTTTTAATATTTTATTTATTTCTTCTTTTTTCTCTACATGAAAAATATATGATAAGAAAATTGATTTTTTTACTTCAATTTTTGAATAAATATTTTCTTTAGGAATTAGCATCATTTAATTTAATAATATATCATCTTTTTTATGTTGAAGTATTTTTAATTTATGTTTATTATTATTAATAATTGTTTTTTTTAAATTTTGAGTGCAAGTCTTTAAGAGGTGTTAGAAATGATATCAGGGTTAAATCCTACATTAAAATTGTTTAAGGAACATAGAATACTTTACTCTAATATGGAAAGAGGTTTAAAACCCCTCTTGGAGGTTGATAATTTTATTAATAAATACATTCAAAATAAAGAAGGTTTAGAAATTTATGATAAAGTTGTAGGCAAGGCCGCTGCTGTTATTATTTACAATATTGGACTTCAAAATGTTCAGGCAGGTGTTATTTCGCAACCAGCAAAGGACTTTTTGGAAAGTAGAGGAATAAGAGTAACCTTTAAAAGGTTAGTAGAGAAAATAAATGATAAAACTGAGAACTTGATTGAAAGCTTAGAAAATCCAGAGGAAGTTTATAAGTACCTGATTAAAAGAGGAATTATTGTAAGTAATTCTTAAAATTTGAATTTATTTGTTTTTTGATTTGGAATATACAGAAATGATTAGTCCTATATTGTATATTAATATTATTAGGCTTCCCCAGCTTAAGTAGAAATTATCTTTTCCATGATCAAAAAACCATATTCCGGAATAAATTCCCAAAAATCCTCCAATAGCAGAGGTAAGCATAATTAAATTTGGATCAATTACATGTTTGATAATTTTACTTTTACCATCTTGGATAGTTTGTCTTTCAGAAAATTTACTGTCGATGAAAACCATGGTAAGTCCAGTAAGTGTGATGCATAGAAAATAGATTATAAAGATCTTTTTAATGAGTTTAAACATAAAACTTTACCGCCTTTTAGTTTTCAGTTGTTAAAATTAAATAATAATATAAATATAGCATAAAAATAAATATTTTTTTATATGGAGATATAAAAACCAAGTACTTTTATTAAAGTAAGGGTACTTTGAGAATAATTAATTTATGTGAAATTTTCTCTTATGAATTAAATTCACGAAAATTGGAATATTAAATATTATTTATTATTTTTATGCAGTATTAAGTTTAATGCATGTTAGGTAAGCTGTATTTTAAATTTTAAGGAGATTATGTGTTATACATTGTGGGAACACCTATAGGTAATTTAGGTGATATTACATATCGTGCAATTGATATTTTAAGATTAGTTGATGTTGTATTTGCTGAGGATACGAGAGTTGCTAAGAGACTTTTATCTCATTATGGTATAGTTAAAAAATTAATTTCTTGTAATGCTATAATAGAGCATAAGAGAATTGGTTTGTTATTAGAATACTTGTCTAATGGAAAAAGCGTAGCTTTCGTTAGTGATGCGGGCACTCCTTGTCTTAGCGATCCTGGTGGTTTGCTTGTTGATGCGGCATTTAAAAATGGACATAAAGTTTCTCCTATTCCGGGTGTTAGTTCTTTGAATACAGTTATTAGTGTAAATCCTTTTAAAGATAAAGTTGTAGTATTTGAAGGATTTTTGCCAAACAAAGGAATTAAAAGGATCAAAAGGATTGAGGAACTTTATCATAGAGGTGATGCATTTGTTCTTCTTGAATCCAGTCATAGAATTTTGAAGTTATTATTTGAAATTTCTTTAGTAAATTTGGATGCTAATGTTCTTGTTGGTCGTGAAATGACAAAATTATATGAGGAATATAAAATTGGTAAACCTTTAGAACTTAAGGAATATTTTGAAGAGAATAATAAAAATAAGGGAGAATTTACGGTTTTGGTTAGCAGGAAGTCTAAAAGTTAAAATTGTTTTAAAAGATGAGAAAAAATGTATTAATGGGTATTATTGATTGTTTATAAATTATGATGAATCGGAAGTAGCTTATGAAAGAGGTTATGATTATTCAAAAAATTTTCAAATATATGTTTAAGAACAGGTAAGAGTCTGATTTGTATAATTTTGTGTATAATTAATGTATTCTGGTGCTATATATTTTGCAAATTGTGATAAATTTAGCGAGAGTATTTAGACCTTTAAGGAATTGATTTAACAATTTTTACAGTGAGTTTAAGAACAATGATAAAGGTTTTAAACATTTTTTTTAATATTGAAAATTCAAGATGGGACATAAGTTTTAAAGACGGATTTATCACTTGTCCGAATTAAGAGAGGTCTACCTATTGACGTTTTATGATAAAAAATAGGGATAAGGAAATTTACAAATGTTTAAATTGTGGGTATAAATCTTTAAAGTGGCTTGGAAAATGTCCTGAGTGTTTTAGTTGGGAAAGTTTAGAACTTTATTCTGAATTTAAATCAGGTTATGAGGGAGATTTAAGTAAATCAAAAAATGAAATTTTTTCTTTAAGAGATTTTAAACAGGTTGATAATGTTAGACATTTAACAGGCATTGAAGAATTTGATAGAGTTCTTGGTGCTGGCATTGTAATTGGTAGTGCAATTTTGATATCAGGAGAGCCTGGCATTGGGAAATCAACTTTTTTACTTCAAATTTCTAGTATTCTTTCACTTTCTGACAAAAATGTGCTTTATCTTGCAGGTGAAGAATCAATTCCACAAATTAAATTAAGAGCAAATAGACTGAGGATTTCTTCTGATATATTGATAACTAATGAGATAAATGTTGATTCTTTAATCAAAATGCTTGCAAATATTGAACTTGACTTTATTGTTGTCGATTCTATTCAAACTTTGCATTCAAAAGAAGTTCAAGGCGGGCTTGGAGGGGTTGCTCAATTAAAGCATTGTGTTTATAAGCTTATAGAGTGGGCAAGAGGTAAGAATATAACTTTATGTTTAGTGGGACATATTACGAAGGATGGTATTTTAGCAGGACCAAAAGTAATAGAGCATATGGTAGATTCTGTTTTTTATTTTGAAGAGGCAGAAAAATCGTTACGTATGCTTAGAGCTACTAAAAATAGGTTTGGCGCTATTAATGAAGTAGGTATTTTTGAAATGACGGGTTTGGGGCTTGTTGAGATTAAGGATCCCTCTTCTATTTTTTTGGAGAAAAAGGAAGAAATATCTTCAGGGATTGCTATTGGGATCATTAATGAGGGGAGTCGAGTTTTATTTGTTGAAATACAGGCTTTAGTCACAAGGACAGGCATGAATATTCCTAGAATTTTTTCAGAAAAAATAGATTCTAAGAAAATATCAAGAATCTTAGCTGTTCTTAGTAAATATTTGAATCTCAGTTTTAATAATGATGATGTATATGTGAATGTTTCTGGGGGGCTTAGGATGGATGATATAGAAATTGAACTTGCTGTTTTGGTTGCATTATTTTCTGCCAAAACCAATGTTATTATAAATCAAGATTTAATCTTTACAGGTGAAATTTCTCTTTCAGGAAAAATTAAGGCATCCTCTAATATTGAGAGTAAGGTTATTGCAGCTAAGAAAGCCGGATTTCAGCATGTTTTGGGAGCAAATTTAAGAGAGAATTATTATAATGGATATGAAGGTATAGAGAGTGTGTTAGGTGTTGTTAGGCGGTTAGTGCGAGATAGCAAAAGAGAAGGTCATGGAGACAGTCGGTTAAAAAATAGATAGTATAAAAAAATGAATATTAAGTATTGACAAAGTGTAACGTATGTTATAAAGTAGTAAGAGTTGATATTAAGAATTGGAAGAAAAGAGAAGGGAAGAGTTAAGTAAGGTTTAAGAGCCAAATAAAATAAATAACCTGTTAATTTTAAAAGTAAAGAAATAAAAATAACGAAGAGTTTGATCCTGGCTTAGAACTAACGCTGGCAGTGCGTCTTAAGCATGCAAGTCAGACGGAATGTAGCAATACATTCAGTGGCGAACGGGTGAGTAACGCGTGGATAATCTACCTATGAGATGGGGATAACTATTAGAAATAGTAGCTAATACCGAATAAGGTCAATTGAGATGTTAATTGATGAAAGGAAGCCTTTAAAGCTTCGCTTGTAGATGAGTCTGCGTCTTATTAGCTAGTTGGTAGGGTAAGAGCCTACCAAGGCTATGATAAGTAACCGGCCTGAGAGGGTGAACGGTCACACTGGAACTGAGATACGGTCCAGACTCCTACGGGAGGCAGCAGCTAAGAATCTTCCGCAATGGGCGAAAGCCTGACGGAGCGACACTGCGTGAACGAAGAAGGTCGAAAGATTGTAAAGTTCTTTTATAAATGAGGAATAAGCTTTGTAGGAAATGACAAGGTGATGACGTTAATTTATGAATAAGCCCCGGCTAATTACGTGCCAGCAGCCGCGGTAATACGTAAGGGGCGAGCGTTGTTCGGGATTATTGGGCGTAAAGGGTGAGTAGGCGGATATGTAAGTCTATGCGTAAAATACCACAGCTCAACTGTGGAACTATGCTGGAAACTGCATGACTAGAGTCTGATAGGGGAAGTTAGAATTCCTGGTGTAAGGGTGGAATCTGTTGATATCAGGAAGAATACCAGAGGCGAAGGCGAACTTCTAGGTCAAGACTGACGCTGAGTCACGAAAGCGTAGGGAGCGAACAGGATTAGATACCCTGGTAGTCTACGCTGTAAACGATGCACACTTGGTGTTAATCGAAAGGTTAGTACCGAAGCTAACGTGTTAAGTGTGCCGCCTGGGGAGTATGCTCGCAAGAGTGAAACTCAAAGGAATTGACGGGGGCCCGCACAAGCGGTGGAGCATGTGGTTTAATTCGATGATACGCGAGGAACCTTACCAGGGCTTGACATATACAGGATGTAGTTAGAGATAACTATTCCCCGTTTGGGGTCTGTATACAGGTGCTGCATGGTTGTCGTCAGCTCGTGCTGTGAGGTGTTGGGTTAAGTCCCGCAACGAGCGCAACCCTTATTGTCTGTTACCAGCATGTAAAGATGGGGACTCAGACGAGACTGCCGGTGATAAGCCGGAGGAAGGTGGGGATGACGTCAAATCATCATGGCCCTTATGTCCTGGGCTACACACGTGCTACAATGGCCTGTACAAAGCGATGCGAAACAGTGATGTGAAGCAAAACGCATAAAGCAGGTCTCAGTCCAGATTGAAGTCTGAAACTCGACTTCATGAAGTTGGAATCGCTAGTAATCGTATATCAGAATGATACGGTGAATACGTTCTCGGGCCTTGTACACACCGCCCGTCACACCACCCGAGTTGAGGATACCCGAAGCTATTATTCTAACCCGCAAGGGAGGAAGGTATCTAAGGTATGTTTAGTGAGGGGGGTGAAGTCGTAACAAGGTAGCCGTACTGGAAAGTGTGGCTGGATCACCTCCTTTCTAAGAGAAAGAAATTATTATAAGGCAAATTATTATTTTAACTCTTCCTTTGTCTTTTCAGAGACTTTTTTTGGGGGGTTTAGCTCAGTTGGTTTAGAGCATCGGCTTTGCAAGCCGGGGGTCAAGGGTTCGAATCCCTTAACCTCCATTTGTTTATTGTAAAAGTGAATGAATAAATGGAGGTTATGGCTTTTAAAGAGTAACTTTTGTTGTATTAATTGAAAGCTAGCTTCAAGAATTAAAAAAATCCTATTAAAATTTTGATTTCCAGATAGAATATTTTTTTGTTTAAGAATTTTTTTAAATTTAATAATTTACTCAGATAAAATTCTCATCTACAAGGTAAGCAATATAAAAAATAAGGGTGTTACTTATTTATTTTTTTGAATTATTTTATTTAAGTTATTTTAAAATTTTTTAGCTTGTAGGAAATAATTTTACTTCATGCAAATTTTAAGATATTTGATGTTCTTATTTGTTTTGAGTGAATAAATATAATATATGGTTTGATATTTCAGGTCATGGTTTTATATTACTTGTTGTTTTGATGGTTTTAGTGATAAATTAAAATAGACCTGACAAATTTTTATTGCATACGGCAAGCTTGGTTGAAGCATCAGAAATGCATCTTTAATTATTTTGTTGAGATTATTAAATGCTTAAGAGGGGTTGAGTTTAATTAATTGGGACCAGGAGGAGTTGAACCTCCGACCTCAGGTTTATCAGACCTGCGCTCTAACCACCTGAGCTATGATCCCTTAAATATTCTTACCCTTTAAGATTCTATTTAACTTTGTTGTATTTGTCAATATATAGTTTTTTTTTCATGATAGTTATCTGTTATTTGCAATTTTTATTTAACGTTTTTTTCAATTGTAATAAGTTTTGAATTTGATTTTTGTTTTGGTTTAGAATTGTACTGATGGATAGAGAATTTTTTATGCAAGATGCTGTGACTGTGGCTAAGTCTTTGCTTGGACATTTGCTTGTTAGGAAAATAGGTGCCAAAGAAATTATTTCAAGAATTGTTGAGACGGAAGCTTATATGGGTGTAATGGACAAAGCTTGTCATGCTTATGGGGGAAGAAGGACAAGTCGTACCAGTGCCATGTATAATATTGGGGGATATGCTTATGTTTATATGATTTATGGCATGTATTACATGTTAAACGTTGTGGCATCTAATGAACATAATCCCCATGCTGTTTTAATAAGAGGTGTTGAGCTTATTTCGCCAAAAATTGATGGGATATTTACTAATGGACCTGGCAAGCTTGCTAAGTTTTTAAATATAGATTTAAAATTTAATAAAGTTGATCTTATTAATAATGGTGAACTTTTTTTGAAAAGAGGTTTATCTTTTAATTTTGAAGTGTCATGCTCAAAAAGAATAAATGTTGATTATGCAGGTGAGGAATATGCGAATAAACTTTGGCGATTTTACATAAGGGGCAATAAATATGTTTCTAAATATTAATTTTCCTTATTTTTTTCAAGAATAGGATCGATTATTTCTGTAATAAAGTTTTCAACTTGGTATGAGGCAAAACCTATATTTTCATTTGGATTTAAGATTTCATCTATGTCTTTAGATGTTAATTTAAAACTTTGGTCATTAAGGATTAGTTTAATTAAATCGTTCTCAGTTGTCCCTGAATAAATATTTTCTTTTACTTTCATTGAATAAATTCTTATCTTTTCATGTAATATTTGTCTATCACCTCCATTTTTTGTTGCTTTCATCAATATGTCTTCTGTTAATATAAATGGCATTTCTGTTTTAACGTGTTTTTCAATCATTTTTTTATTTACTCTGATATTATTAAATACTTTACTTAGTAATATTAAGGTAGCATCAGCAGCTAAAAATGCTTGAGGAATATTGAGCCTTTTGCAGGCTGAATCATCTAGAGTTCTCTCAAGCCATTGAGTTGCTGCTATAAAACCACCACTTGATTGTAGGCTCATTATAAACTTGGCAAGGGAAGCTATTCTTTCGCTATAGATAGGATTTCTTTTGTAAGGCATTGCGGATGAACCTATTTGGTGTGGTTCAAAATGTTCTTCAATTTCTTTAAGATGTTGCATGAATCTGATGTCATTAGTAATCTTATGTGCACTTTGAGCTAGGTTGCTTAAAAAATTTAATATGGATGAGTCAAATTTGCGATCATAAGTTTGACTAGTTATTTGATAAACTTTGTCAAATCCCATTTTTTTTGCAAGATTGATATCTAGATCTTTTACCTTTTCAAAGTTAGACGCAAACAATTCTTTAAAGCTACTTTGATTTCCAACCGTTCCCTTTACCCCTCTAAAGCGCATGTTGGACATAATGAACTTAAGTTCTTCAAAGTCAAAAATTAGACTTTGAAGCCATAAGCTACTTCTTTTTCCAAGAGTTGTTAATTGTGCTTCTTGTAGATGTGTATATGCAAGTGTTACCAGGTTTTTATGCTTTATTGAGAATTTTTTTAAAGTGTTAATTAGTTTTAACAGTTTATTCTCAATGAGCAATAAAGCTTCTTTGATTTGGACTAAGTCTGTGTTATCCATTAAATATGCACTTGTGACACCAAGGTGTAGAATTTTTCTAGCATCATCACCAGCCAAATCGGCATAAGCATAAAGATGTGCCATAACTTCATGTTGGAATTTTGACTCATATTTTTTTACAAGTTCGAAATCAATGTTTTCTATGTGTTTGGATAGTTTATTGAGTTGTTTATTACTAATGTTTATTCCCAATTCTTTTTGCACTAAAGCTAAGTTGTACCACAACTTTCTCCATGTGGTGTACTTGAATTTTGGTGAAAAAATGTAAAGCATTTCTTTGCTTGCATATCTTGATTTTAACGGGTTTATATATTTATCCACTTTTGATTCCTAAAAATGGTTTTTTCTCTCTCTGCTCCAAGAGATAAAATTGAAATTTGTACCCCTACTTCTCTTTCTATAAATTCAATATACTCTTTAGCTTCAATAGGCAAATCTTCGTAATGGCTAATATTTCTGATATTTTGTTTAAATCCTTTAAAGACTTTGTATACAGGTTTAACATTCTCGAGTATTTCACACGAAGTAGGTATATAGTCATATATTTTGCCTTTAAATTCATAAGCTGTGCAAATTTTAAGGTCTTCAATGTTATTTAGTATGTCTAATTTAGTTAGGGCTAAATGGTTTAGTTCGTTAAGGCTTATTGATTTTTTTATTGTTAAGAGATCAAGCCAACCAATTCTTCTCGGTCTGTTTGTTGTTGAGCCATATTCTTGTCCTTTTTCTCTAATTTTATCCCCAATAGGACCTAAAATTTCGGTTACAAACGGTCCTGAACCAACTCTTGATGAAAATGCTTTTACTATACCAATCTTTTCCTTGATTTTTGAAATAGGAATACCACAGCCTGTTGTTGCTGTGATTAATGTATTGCTTGATGTTACGAATGGAAATGTTCCATGTTCAATGTCAAGCATTGTGCCTTGAGCACCTTCTATTAAGATAATTTTTCCTGAATTTATGGCCTGATTTAATATTTCTTCTGTATTTGTGATTGCATATTGGAGTATTGCTATACATTTTTTATATTTACTTAAAATATCATCATAATTAAAAGGTTTATGGTTGTATATTTTTTCTATAATTTCATTTTTTTCATCTAAATTTATTTTTAATTTTCTTTCAAAAATTTTAATGTCAAGTAAGTCAACAGCTCTTATGCCTGTTCTGTTAATTTTATCAGCATAACAAGGTCCAATTCCTCGTTTTGTAGTTCCGATTTTGTAAACACCCTTTTTTTGTTCATTAAGCTCGTCAAGTTTAATATGGTAAGGCATTATTATATGCGCTTTATCACTTATGAATATTTCTGTCTTTATGTTATTATGCTTGAGAGCTTCAAGTTCTTTAATTAAAATTAAGGGATCAATTACTACACCAGGTCCAAGTATACATTTTGCTCCTTGCAAAACACCTGATGGTAATAAATTAAAGATGAATTTTTTATTATTGACAACAATTGTATGCCCGGCGTTATTTCCTCCATTAAACCTTACAACATAATCTATCTTTGATGAGAGAAAGTCTATAATTTTTCCCTTACCCTCATCACCCCATTGAGTTCCAATAACTGCATAAATTGACATTTATATCTCCTATTTACTTATTTTTGCTACATTCTTTAAAGTTCTGTGTTGTTCATTAAAGTCAATGCCATATCCAACTATGAAATCATTTTCAATTTCAAATCCCGAATAGTCTATCTTTAATTCTATTAATCTTCTGGATGGTTTGTTAAAAAGAGTACAAATTTTAATCTCTTTAGGATTTTTGGTTTTTAAGTGCTCAACGATTTTTTTGTATGTAAGCCCAGTATCTATGATATCATCAAAGATGATTACGTAACTATTTTGTATATTAATATCGATATCTTTTTTTATTAGTACATTTAATGAAGAGAGAGTTTTATTTTTATAACTTGAAGCTTGAAGGAAATCTATTTTTACGTTTAATCCAATTTCTCTTGTAATATCTGCAAAAAATATAAAAGAGCCTTTAAGAAGTGATATAAAAACCACATTGTTTTTATCTTCATAATAGTTTCTAATCTTTTGCGCTAGATCTTTAATTTTGCTTTTTATTTTTTCTTCCGTGAATAAAGTTGAAATTTTATCACTCATTCAGCTTTTCATTTAACTCTCCCTTCAACTTTTGACATTAATTATTATATTTTTTTTATTAATTTAATTCAAGTTAGAGATTATAAGTCATGAGTTTAATGTGATATCATTTATTTAAAAAGAGGATGTTATAATGAATGCCAATTATGAAAAGTATAAGATGTTGGTTTTTGATCTTGATGGAACATTGCTTAATAACAATCATGAAATTGCGCCATTGACTCTTAAAGTACTTTTAAGATTAAAGAATGATTTTCATATAATTGTTGCTACTGGTAGGAGGTTATATGAAATTAAAGATGTTTTAATGCAACTTAAAGATTTGCAAATTGATGAGAGTTATATTGTAACGGCTAATGGTGCTGAGATATTTTTAAAAAATAATCTGATTTTGAGATATAAGATTAATTATGATATAGTAAGAGAACTTCTTAAAGTAAAGCGAGGGGATATTGATATTAATCTTTATACTCTTAATAATTGGTATTCTGATAGAGAGATTAGAAGTCCAATTATGAATTATTTTATTGAAACTTTAGGAATACAACCTATTATTACTGATTTATCTGAACTTGAGATAGATTCTTGTTCTAAAATAGTTTATTATTCTCATGATTTTTCTAAGCTTGAAGACTTTGCAAATAAAATCAGAGATAAAAATTTTAAAGATATAAGTATATTTTATTCTGCTAATGATCTTTTGGAAATTACAAATATTGATGCTAGTAAATATAATGCTATTAAAAGTATTGCTTTATTTGAATGTATTTCTATTGATGCTATTTTAGCATTTGGAGATAATGGCAATGATTATGAGATGTTAAAAAATGCTGGAAAAGGTATTCTCATGAAAAATGCAAACAAGTTTGTTAAGAATAATTTATCAAACAACGAGGTTACAAAATTCAATAATGATGAAGATGGAGTTGCAAAGTTTTTAATTGAGTTTTTTAATCTTGACATTCAATTTTAATTAATCTTTTTCTTATATTTTATCTAAATCATTTGGGTTTTTAATATTTGCTTTACTTTGTCTAAGATAAGTATTTTATTTGCTTATTTCCTGAATTATGTGTTTTCATGGTCATTTTGTGTGTAAATTATATGATTATTTTTCGTATC
Organism: Borrelia turicatae 91E135; assembly: GCF_000012085.2. Classification (NCBI taxonomy): domain Bacteria; kingdom Pseudomonadati; phylum Spirochaetota; class Spirochaetia; order Spirochaetales; family Borreliaceae; genus Borrelia; species Borrelia turicatae. The sequence goes on along the minus strand of NC_008710.1, from coordinate 438,862 downwards.
AACAATTAATCTGGTATTTTTTTTGTGTCCTTTAATTATTAGAAAAATTATTTAATAAAAAGTGTAATAATGGTATTGACATAGTAAAGTGAAAAGTATATATTATTCTATGTTGTATAAACGATTGGCAAGTTAGAGATGGAAGATAAAAATATGGTCAAAGTAATAAAGAGTCTATGGTGAATGCCTAGGAGCTTTAAGGCGAAGAAGGTCGTGGTAAGCTGCGAAAAGCTTGGGGGAGAAGCAAACATTTTATGATCCCAAGGTCACCGAATGGAGTAATCCAATTAGCTAGATGCTAATTATTTACTGCGTATGTAGTAAAGGCTATACCAGGGGAAGTGAACCATCTAAGTACCCTGAGGAAAAGAAATCAAAGAGATTCCCTAAGTAGTGGCGAACGAAAGGGGAGTAGCCTAAACTTTAAATGTGTCAAGCTGCAGAGCATTGCATTTAGAGGGTTGTAGGACGCTTGAAGCTTAGTCTGCAATAAGCTGAGAAGTTACAAAATATTTATATAGAAGAATAACTTGGAAAAGTTAGCCAAAGAAGGTGATAGCCCTGTAATTTAAATGTAAATATCTTCTTAAAGATGTTCCTAAGTAGGACGGGACACGAGAAACCTTGTCTGAATCTGGGGAGACCACTCTCCAAGGCTAAATACTATAAAGCTACCGATAGTGAAGAGTACCGTGAGGGAAAGGTGAAAAGAACCCCGGGAGGGGAGTGAAATAGAACTGAAACCGTGGACTTACAAGCAGTCAAAGCCATGATTATTCATGGTGATGGCGTGCCTTTTGCATAATGAACCTGCGAGTTATCATGTCTAGCAAGGTTAAGGCATTGTAGTGCTGGAGCCTGAGCGAAAGCGAGTCTTAAACGGGCGATTTAGTTAGATGTGGTAGACCCGAAGCCGAGTGATCTATTTATGGCCAGGCTGAAGCTTGGGTAAAACCAAGTGGAGGGCCGAACCCTAGTCTGTTTAAAAAGGCAGGGATGAGCTGTGAATAGGAGTGAAAGGCTAAACAAACTCGGATATAGCTGGTTCTCCTCGAAATGGATTTAAGTTCAGCCTTATTTTAGTGCAATAGAGGTAGAGCACTAATTGAGCTAGGGCCTGTCAAAGGGTACCAAACTCAGTTAAACTCCGAATGCTATTGTATGATGAATAGGAGTGAGACTATGGGCGATAAGGTCCATAGTCGAGAGGGAAACAACCCAGACCAACAGCTAAGGTCTCAGAAATGTGTTAAGTGGAAAAGGAGGTTTAGGTACGTAAACATCCAGGAGGTTGGCTTAGAAGCAGCCATACCTTTAAAGAGTGCGTAATAGCTCACTGGTCGAGTACTTAAGCGCCGATAATGTAACGGGGCTAAACACATTACCGAAGCTTTGGATTCTAATTTACGTTAGAATGGTAGAGGAGCGTTCTGTAAGCCTGAGAAGTTAAACTGAGAAGTTTGATGGAGGTATCAGAAGTGAGAATGCAGGTATGAGTAACGAAAAAATGGGTGAGATCCCCATTCGCCGAAAACCTAAGGTTTCCTGGGTGAAGGTCGTCTTCCCAGGGTTAGTCGGCCCCTAAGGCAAAGCTGAAAAGTGAAGTCGATGGGAAACGGGTTAATATTCCCGTACCTCTTATAGTTTCGATTGGAGTGACGCATGAGGTTAACTACTGCTAGGCGATGGTAGTCCTAGTTTAAGCATTAAGGTGTTGATTTTAGTAGGAAAATCCGCTAAAAGAGCTGAGATGTGATGATGAGTGTTGTTTAGGCAACATGAAATGTAGGTAGTCAAGGTGCCAAGAAATAACTTCTAAGGTTAGGCTATAAGGGACCGTACCGCAAACCGACACAGGTAGGTGGGATGAAAATTCTAAGGCGCGCGAGAGAATCCACGTTAAGGAACTCTGCAAAATACATACGTAACTTCGGGATAAGTATGACCTAAGAGATTAGGTAGCATAAAAATGGTCCGAACGACTGTTTACCAAAAACACAGGTCTCTGCAAATCTGTAAAGAGAAGTATAGGGACTGACACCTGCCCGGTGCTGGAAGGTTAAGAGGAGATGTTAGTGTAAAAGCGAGGCATTGAATTTAAGCCCCAGTAAACGGCGGCCGTAACTATAACGGTCCTAAGGTAGCGAAATTCCTTGTCGGGTAAGTTCCGACCCGCACGAATGGTGTAACGATTTGGACGCTGTCTCAACGTGGAGCTCGGTGAAATTGAAGTATCGGTGAAGATGCCGATTACTTGTGGTTAGACGGAAAGACCCCGTGAACCTTTACTATAGCTTGGTATTGAGGTTTGATTAAATATGTGTAGGATAGGTGGGAGACTTTGAAGCTATCTCGTTAGGGATAGTGGAGTCGCACTTGAAATACCACCCTTGTTTAATTAAGTTTCTAACTCATAGTGATATGAGGAGAGTGCCAGGTGGGTAGTTTGACTGGGGCGGTCGCCTCCCAAAGAGTAACGGAGGTGCGCAAAGGTTACCTTAGAGTGGTTGGAAATCACTCTGTAAGTGTAAAGGCATAAGGTAGCTTAACTGTGAGACTGACAAGTCGAGCAGATACGAAAGTAGGTCTTAGTGATCTGGCGGTAGCGAGTGGAAGCGCCGTCACTTAACGAATAAAAGGTACTCCGGGGATAACAGGCTTATCCTTCCCAAGAGTTCACATCGACGGAAGGGTTTGGCACCTCGATGTCGGCTCATCGCATCCTAGGGCTGGAGCAGGTCCTAAGGGTATGGCTGTTCGCCATTTAAAGCGGTACGCGAGCTGGGTTCAGAACGTCGTGAGACAGTTTGGTCCCTATCTGCCACAAGCGTTGGATATTTGAGAGGAGCTATCTCTAGTACGAGAGGACCGAGATGGACGAACCTCTAGTGTACCAGTTATCCTGCCAAGGGTAAGTGCTGGGTAGCTACGTTCGGAAGGGATAACCGCTGAAAGCATCTAAGTGGGAAGCCTTCCTCAAGATGAGATATCCTATTAGGGTCCTGGGAGAATACCAGGTTGATAGGTTAGAAGTGTAAGTATAGTAATATATTAAGCTGACTAATACTAATTACCCAAATCTTTGACCATATTTTTGTCTTCCTTATATACCCTGGTGATTAAAGAAAAGAGGAAACACCTGTTATCATTCCGAACACAGAAGTTAAGCTCTTATTCGCTGATGGTACTGCGAGTTCGCGGGAGAGTAGGTTATTGCCAGGGTTTTTTTGTTTGCATTTTGATATATTTAATATGTATTAGACATATATTATGAATTATGCGTGGTTTGAGTTTATTTTTGTTTTTATTTTTTGTCTCTCATGTCAGTTTACCCGCTAAAGAAACCTTGAAATTTAAACTTGTAGATCAATATTATCCGCTTTATTATAAAAATCAAGAAAATAAGATGGTTGGTATGATTTTTTATCTTCTAGACAAGTGGGCACAAGATAATGATTATGACATTAGTATAGAAGCTATTGATTATCTTAATAAAGATAAAATTGAAGATGATGTAGTTTATTTGGGATTAACTTATAATTCAGACTTAAATGAATACCTTTATTTTAAGAATGAGATTGGCAAATGTGTAACCGCATTTATTTATGATTCAGAAAAAGAGCAAAAACCTTCCAATTTATTTTTTTCAAACGAATTACGTGTAGGTGTTGTAAAGAATACTATATATGAAGATATTTTAAGATTTCATGGTCATAATGATAATATTTTTTTATTTCCAGATACTGAAAAATTACTCTTGGCATTAAGAGGTAATAAGATTGATTTAGTATATGGGAGTTATAAGTCATTATCTTGTGTATGGTATAGTTCTTTTTATCCATCTTTTATGAAAGTTTTTAATTCTGAGTATTTTTATAGTTTTGGCATAAGAGCTGCTATTAGCAAGAATGCTATTAGTCAACTAAGAGACTTAAATGTTGATCTTTTAAGTTATATGCAATCTCTCTCTAGAGAGGAATATGCTTCTTTTAAAGAATTCGATTTTTTATTTAAGCTGGATGTTGGAATATATAATGATTATCCTCCTTTTAGTTTTATTAATTCTAAAGGTCAATTTGCAGGCATTTTAGTTGATTTGTGGAATACTCTTGCTAGAGAATATGGTTTTTCAGTTAAATTTGTAGGATTTCCAAAGGAGAGCATTAAAGGAAGCCTGGATGATAAGGATGTGTCTGTTTGGGGTGGAATTATTGAAGATGATAATATTTTGACTTCTAAAAAGTATAAAGCAACTGCTCCGATATGTTCACTTAATTTTAATTTGTATTTTACAAATGCTAAAAATAGTAATAAAGTTATAAATTCACAAGTTATTGGTTTAAGTTTAAATGATATTCAATTAGATAAAAATACAGACATAGTAAATAATTTTTTAGATATAGTCAATCATTCGTATGGATTTGTAGAAAATTCAATTACCGTAAACTATTTATTAAAATTGCATGGATACAATAATATATTGAAATTGCAGGATTCAAGTTTAAGTAAAGGTAAATTTTTGGTATTAGCTGCTAATAATAAGAGATTGCAATTGTTTGCATATATGCTTAATGCGTTGACAGAAAACATTTTATTCGACACTTTGTTACAAATAGGTAAAAATTGGCTTGGGCAAGATGAGATTGAAGATTATCAAAATAATTTTTATGGGCATATAAATAGCGGTAACTTTAATATTGAGGAAAAAATTTGGTTACAAAACAATAAGAGGTTAACCCTTGCTGTTAAAGATTGGTATCCTATTGATTATTTTAATTCGGGTCGTTATAAGGGAGTAAATGAGTGGTTAATTAAGAAAATAAAAAGATTGACAAATTTGGATTTCAATATTATAAGTGTGCATGAGAGAGATATTGAAGAATTAATGAAATTAGGGAAAATAGATATATTGTCTGCTAATTTAGATGATGCGAATTCAGATTATATTTTTAACATCAAAGCAGTATCAGGAATTCCACTACATCTTTTTTCAAATAAAACTAGACTATTTACTTCTAGGTCGTTTAATAGTATTGCGGTACTTAAGTTTTTGTATACCAAAAAATTGGAAACCAAAATAGGAACACGACTGGTGCAAGTGGATAGCTTTACAGATGCTTTGGATCTTCTCTATAGGGGCAAGGTTAGTGGGATTGTTAGCGATGAATATACTGCTACTATTAATTTTGAAGACTTAAATATTAGGGATATTAAGAAAATTTTTACTGTTCCGAATCTAACATTTGATTTAAATATTGCAGTTCATAACCAGGATTATATTTTAAGAAGAATTATACAAAAGATTTTATTTCGTACAAATGTTAATAATAAATTATATTTTGATGATTGGGTATTCAACGTTCATGAAAGTTTTAAAGATCTAAGGCTAAAAAAGTCTGGTATAGCAGTATTAACCATGGGTATGTTTGTTTTTACTATTTTTATGTTTTGCCTATTTAATTTGTGGAAGGAGATAGGATTTAGGAAAAAAATGTATTCTTCTGCAATCAGTGAGAAAAAGGTTATTGAGAATGCTATTGCTGCCAAAACTATTTTTTTAGCAAGTATGAGCCATGATATTCGTACCCCCATTAATGGCATAATAGCAGCTACTGAACTTTTGGAAAATACTGATCTTTTGGGTGTGCAAAAAGAGTATGTGCAGATGATAAATTATTCATCTATTTCATTACTCTCTTTAATTGATGAAATATTGTATATCTCTAAAATAGATATGAATGAAATCTATATTGACAATAATGAAATAGATTTGGAGCATGAAATTGAATGTGTTTTGAAAGGTTTTCAGTCGCAAAGTGCAAAACAAAATATTGATTTAATTTTTTATTCAAAATCAGATTTAGAAAATTACTTAATAGGGGATAGAGCTAGACTTAAGAGGGTACTGATTAATTTAATAGGAAATTCTTTTAAATTTACTACAGATGGAATCATAGTTTTAAACTATGAGATGATCCGCAGTACAGAAGATAATGATGGTAATAAAATAATTACTATTGAGTTTAAAGTGACTGATACTGGTAAAGGAATTAAAGAAAGTAATATACCTGTAATATTTGGGTTATTTAGACAAGGCAATGATTCTGATTCAAAAAAGTATGAGGGAAGCGGTCTTGGACTTGCAATATCTAGGAAGCTTGTTAGTTTAATGGGCGGTCCTGGTATCGCAGTTGAGAGTGAGGTAGGCAAGGGAACAACTTTTTCATTTATGTTGCCTTTTGTTTTAGGTCATAAGATTAAAGATAAAGAAGTAAATAAATTGGAATTGGTGACAAATAAAAAGATTTTAAGTTTATTTTTAAGTAAAAAGACCGTTGAAGTATTAAGAGACATAAGTAAGATATTTGATTATAAGGATATACATTATTTTTATTCTTATGAGCATGCTTATAAGGCCTTTTATAGGTATCCTTATTATGATTTTGTTTTTATAAATGTCGACGATTTTGGTTTACAAGAAGGTCTTAAGTTTGCTGAGAAGATTGAAAGTTTGAATTCTAATGTAAGAATAGTTTTTGTGTTTTATTGTTTAAAGAGTGATGAGATCATTGATTTTAAATATGAATACATGCAAAAACCTTTTCAAAGGTGGGATTTTTATTCTGATTGGATTAAAAATGGTGCAATTGTAGATGTTCCAATAATAAATGAGTCTAATACTCTTAAGCTTAAAAATAATGTTGGTATCTTAATAGCTGAGGATAATGAAATTAATCAAAAGATTTTAAAAAATGTTTTGATTGTTATAGGTGTCAAAGAAGATTCTATTGATATTGTTGATGATGGTGTTAAGGCTATTGAATTTTTAAAAACTAATAAATATGATATGGCTTTTATTGATATAAGAATGCCAAATTGTGATGGACTTACGGTATCTAAAGAAATACGCAAATTTGAAAGCCAGAATAACTTAAATCCATGTGTATTAATAGCTGTTACTGCACATGCATTAAGAGAATATAAAGATAGGTGTTTAGAAAATGGAATGAATGATTATCTTGCGAAACCGATACACATTAGTTCGATTAAGTATATATTAAAAAAATATTTACATATTGAGGTTGAAGATAATAAAATTATAGCAGATAAGACATTCGATGGGTTTTCTAATTTACCCAATTTAGATATTAATAATGCTTTAAAAGATTTAAATATCTCATATGATATGTATGTTGATTTGTGCAGGGGATTTGTTAACATGAGCGATAATTTGATACGTGATTTGGATGAGGCTTTTAATTTAAATAATATAAAATTAGTAAAAGAATTAGCACATTCAATAGCGGGAGCTCTTGGTAATATGCGTAGTAACTTATTTGGGAATTTTAAACAGATTGAGATAAATACAGGTTCAATACATGAATTAAAAATATTGTATTCTGAAGCGCGTAAGGGTTTGATTGTACTCATTAAGAACATAAGGGAGCAGATTTTAGATGTTATCGAAACTTACGATCAGGAAAAATTAAAATTTAAAAGCAATGATGAATTTTTGAGTCTTATGCAAAAGCTTTTAAATGGCATAGAAGATAGAAATCCAAAAGAGTATAAGGAAGTGCTTGAGGTGCTTAAAAGGTATAGTTTAGATGACAATAATATTATATTATTTGATTCTCTTATTAAATATTTAAGAGTATATAATTTCAAAGAGAGCGCTAATATTGTTAAACGTATGATAAATCTTAGATAAATAGGGAAGTCATGACTAAAGGTATGATTTTGGATAATTTTGAGGAAATTTCAGTTGAACCTCAGAAATTGCTACTTGTGGATGATACACCCACAAATTTAGATTTATTAATAGATATATTGCAACATAAGTATGAGATTAGGGTTGCATTAAATGGGTTTGATGCTTTAAAACAGGTTGAGATTGCTAGTCCTGATTTGATCCTTCTTGATGTATTGCTTCCAGATGTTAGCGGTTATGAGGTTTGCAAAAGGCTTAAAAATGATCCTGAGACTAAAGATATTCCTGTAATCTTTATCAGTTCAAGCGATTCTACTGATGCTCAACTTGAAGGATTTAGTGTTGGTGGGGTGGATTATATTTTAAAACCTTTTAATGGCAGGATAATTGATGCAAGAATTAAAACCCATCTTGAGCTTAAAAGACTTAGGGACTATTTTAAGAATCTTGCAAGAATTGATGGTCTAACTCAAATTCCTAATAGAAGGTTTTTTACAGATAAGTTTGCTAAGTCTTGGATGCAAGCTTTGGAGCATAAAAAGAACGTTATTGTGGGGATGTTAGATATTGATTATTTTAAAAAATATAATGATAACTATGGACATACCAATGGTGATGAATGTCTTAGGTTGATTGCAAAGAGTTTGAATAAAATTGCCATTAAATATAAGATAGATATTGCTCGTTATGGTGGTGAGGAATTTATTTTATTTTCTGTAAATAAGAGTTTGAACGAAGTGATTAAGATTGTTAGTATTTTAATTGAAGATATTAGGAATTTGGAAATAGTTCATGAGTACAGTAATATTTCTAATTTTGTTACAGTTTCAATTGGTCTTGCTGAACAAATTCCTTATGATTCCAATTTTACCAATATTATTAAACTTGCTGATGACAAATTATATGAAGCTAAGATCTCTGGTCGCAATCAATGTAAATATTAAAGTTAGATCTTATAAGTTAAAGAAAATCCAATAGAATCGTAGTAAATATATGAATTATTTGTACTTATTCTTTTTGAGATATCGGCCATTCCCATTGTGTTTACTGTGTAAATGGGTGCTGTTGAGAATTTGAATTGCATGTCTAGTGTTAAATTTTCTATGATTTCAATTTTTGAAATAAGGGAGAAATTGTGATAAAAGAAATCACTGCCCCATCCTTGATTTTGTGTTGTGCTTACGTTTCTTGCATGTCCAATGTATGTTTGGCCTTCGTATAACAGCCCAATTATATTAAGAGGTATTGGCATTTTGTAAGCTAGGAGTGCATAAGGGTTTATTGTAAATCCATTTATATTTTTACCTTCATCAGCTTTATATTTCCAAAGTTGATTGTCCTTAGCATGTGGATTTTTTATATGAAGAATATTATTTCCAACTACTGTAATAATGTGAGTCCAGTCTCCACCAAACACAGCATTTAGATCAAATTGTAGCCTACCTCCCATTGTTACCTCAGAATAAAGTTCAGGTTTACTTGAGTATCGCCCATTGCCCACGTGTATCCCAATACCTTTAAATCCAAATCCTTGCCAACCTATTCCAATTTCAATTCCTGTATATAGATTAATAAATGCAATGGGAGTGAAACCGATGTTTCCTTTAAGTAGTGCAACAACAGGTGAGAGTCCGATTTTAAAATCAACGTCTATTCCAGTATTTTGAAGTAAAAGTGAATGTGGATCGGGATTTTTTAAGATTTTAAAAAATTTATAGTAACCTAAATTTGATATTAGTTTTATACTTCCCCAAGAACTAGGTGAAATCTGATTGTTTGGTGATACTGATTTAAATTGAGGGGATATGAAGCTTGGAGAAAATTTGCTTCCTGAAGTTCCTAGTGCATGTGATGGATAATAAGCCATTTGAGAGTTGACATAAAAATATCCCATTTCATCTTGATTTTCTTTTGAATAGATTAAGATAGTCTGTAAAAATATCAATACCATGAATAGTTTTTTTATCATATAAATTCTTTCTTCCATAAAATACTTTCTCACATTATACCTTATTTTTTTTTAAATATAAATTATTTATAAATAATTATCATTATTATTTTAAATTAATATTTTTTAATACTTTGATATTATTTCTATTAAGCTTTTTTCTACTCCATCAATATCCTTTGATGCATTTATGTTATTAAGCCTGTTGTTTTTTGAGTAAAAATCTATTAGAGGTTTTGTCTGTAAATGATATTCTTGAAGTCTGATTTTTAAAGACTCTTCTACGTCATCTTTTCGTTGGTAAAGGCTTCCTTTGCAAAGATCACAAATACCCTTTTCTTTTGTAGGAAGTGTATATATGTTAAATATTCCGCCGCAGGATTGGCATATTCTTCTTCCAGAAAGCCTTTTTATTAGTATCGCTTCATCAAGTAAAAAGTTTATTATTTGAATATTTTGCAAGAACGTATCTAGAGCTTTAGCTTGATTGATGTTTCTAGGAAATCCGTCAAGAATAAAATTATCCTTATTTGCAAGGGTATTGATTTTATCTTCAACAATTTTGATTGTAATTGAGTCGGGTACTAATTGTCCATTTTCAACTATTTGTTTGATTTCCTTACCAAGAGGTGTAGCATTTGATATGTTTGCTCTAAATAGATCTCCTGTTGAAATATGATAGTAATTTAGTTTGCCTGATAAGATCTTGGCAATTGTGCCTTTTCCAGAACCCGGAGGTCCTAAAAAAACAAGTTTCATAATGTAACTCCTGTATACTCTTATTTTTCTTTTTGGTTTAGCTAAAGATATTTAACAAGAATTTAAATCCAACAATTGTTCCAATTGCAGACCCAATGTTTACGAAAAATACTATTAATAAAATTTTTGTAACTTTGTTCTTAAAATATCCTTTTATGTTTTCCAAATCTTCTTGTAGTTTTTCAAAATCTTTTATTTTTGGTTTATTTATGTAAGCTTCAACAAGACCTGCAACCATACCTGTTCCAATAAATGGAATTAGGGAAAATATTGGAGCACCAATTGATGCTGTTATTATCGTTATAATATTAGCTCTTAGTAAAAGAGCAGCAAGACCCGCAAATAAAGAGTTACATATTATCCAAAACTCTAAATTTTTGTATGCAAAATCAAAGCCTTTAAAGTAGAATGAACTTGCCATCAGTATGACAATTGAGATTGCTATAAAGTAAGATATTAATTTACTCACCGAGAAAGTATTTTTAGGTATGGTATTGAGATTGTCAATGTTGACAATCTTTTTGTTTTCTTTAATTTCTTTTAAATTTGCTATTATGCCCTTTACATGACCAGCTCCAACAACTGCAAGAATTGTTCCTGAACCCTCAAGTATTTTACTTGCTATAAATTCATCTCTTTCATCAATTAAAACTTTTTTTACAGTAGGAATTTCTTTTGCAAGTTCTTCCATCATATTTGATAGAACATCTTGTTCTTTGAGTTTTTCAATTTCATCTTGTGTGACTTTTACGTCTGAGAATGAAAACAAGCTTGATATTATTTTGACTTTTTCAAAAGTTGGGACACAGTTCCATGCTCTCTTTAGAGTTGTCTCAACTTTTCTGTCCGCGAGTATTAACGGTATGTTGTGCTCTTTAGCTTTTAAAATCGCCGTTTTCATCTCTTCTCCAGGATTAATTCCTTGTTCTTTTGCTAATTTTTTTTGAAAATTACTTAAAATGATTTGTACTATTAGTAAAAATGCTTTTCCTTGTTTGATTACTTTATATATATCTAAATTGCGCCATTTTTCGTTTTCATCTGTCTTTAGGATTGCGTGGTAACGAGCCTCATCAAGTTCAACGGCAATAAAGTCTGGCTTTAATGTTTCGATTAAAGTAGCTGTGTCTTGTGAACTTTTTTTTGATACATGTGCTGTTCCTAGTACATATATTTTGTCATGGTCTGTGTCAAGAGTGCTAACGTGTAAAAAACAATCTTCAGTATTCTCTTTTGTGATGTCCAAATGCGATCCTTGTCTTTAAAAATTTAACCATCAAGAAGAATGGCTTTTAATAATTTTACCACATGACTTATTGAAACTATATAGTCTATATTATTTTCTTCTATTGCTATTTTGGGCATTCCAAAAACCACTGAACTTTTCTCATCTTGTGCAATAGTTAATCCACCAGCTTTTTTAATCTCTCCAATTTCTCTAGAGCCATCACTTCCCATTCCAGTCATTATTAAAGCTATTGCTTTGTCTTTCACATTTTCTGATATTGACTTAAAGAGTACTCCTATAGAAGGTTTGTGTCCATTTACATTCTCAGCATCGAAGACTTCTATTTGATAGTTTTCGTTTATTTTATTAATTCTTGTATGGTATCCCCCAGAACTTATGTATATGAATCCTTTTTGAAGTATTTCTTTATTACTTGTTTCTTTGACAGTTAAGTTGCAAATATTGTTAAGGCTTTTTGCGAATTCTGTTGTAAATCCTTTTGGCATATGTTGAACAATTATTATTGGTAAAGGAAAATTTTTAGGAATTTCTGGTAGTATTGTCTTTAGTGCCGCAGGGCCTCCTGTAGATATTCCAATAACAACTATTTCAAATTTTCTGTTTTTAAGTTTTTTTAAATCTTTTTCATCTATTATTTTTTCTTGATTAAGGTTTGTATTTTCATTTTTATCTGTTGCTTTTGTTGTATTTGAATTTTCTTTGTTGACTTTGTTATTTATCAAATATTGATTTGTTTTGAATTTGAAATTGATGTCAGTTATGATTTTGTTTTTTATGGTTTTATTGCCGTAAATTGAGAGTAAATCAATAATTTTATCTTTTATGCTTTCTAATTTGTTATCAGTTTTTATTATAAAGTCATCAGCACCTTTTAAGATAGCATTTTTTGCTATGTCTTTGTTTGATGAGAGGATAATAACAGGGAGCTTGTTGTTTATATTTTCCTTTTTTTTTATGAGAGTAATTTCTTTGATTGTTTCTTCTTCTAAACTGAGTAGTATTACATCTGGGTGTTTTTTAAGTTTTTTAAGGGCGAAGTCTGTGTTGGCTGCAGTTGCAATAACTTCAAGCTTTAAAGATGAATTTATAATGTCTGATATAGTCTTTCTATTAACAGAAGAAGCTTCAATGACGAGTACATAAATTTTTATTTGCATTTCTGTTTTGCTCCTATGGGTCTGTTTATATCAAATTATAATTTGTATTTGTTTTTGAACTGAAACTTTTTTTTGGGAACATCCTTATCATCCTTTTCATATATTATGGCCCAGGGTGTTCTTAAAAATTTAAAAGGAAGATTGAGACCAAAAAGGGATTCTGAATGACCAATAAATAAATAACTTTTCATAGCCATAGAGGAATAAAATTTTTTTAAGACCCTTATTTTAGACTTTTCATCGAAATATATGAGTACATTACGGCAAAAAATAACGTCCATTTCTGAAAAGCCACTTTCAAAATTTAAGTTATGATAGTCAAATCGTATGTGTTTTTTTATATCATCTATTACCTTGTAACCATTCATGTGAGGTTTGATATATATTTTATATTGTATTGGGATGTGTTCGCATTTTTTTACAGAATAATAACCTTCTTTTGCTATCATTAGAGATTTTAAACTTAAATCGGAGGCAATAATAATAAAGTCAAAATTCTTTGGAAGATTGTGTTTAAGAACAAATGCCAGTGAATATGGTTCTTCTCCAGTTGAGCATCCAGCAGACCATATAATAATTCTATTTTTGCCCTCTTGAGTTTTAATGTTTATTAAGTTTGGAATTATAAATCTTTCAAAAGTTGCAAAATGGGCTTCATTTCTAAAGAATCGTGTTAGATTAGTAGTAACTAGATCTAAGAAATATTCTTTTTGAAATTTGTCCGAATTTATTAAGTCATATAATTGTTCTGGAGTATTGATATTTTCAAGCTCATGTATTGCATCATTAATTCGGCCTTGTAATACAACTTTATTTTTTTCATCAAATCGAATTCCGCTATTTTCATATATAAAATTGCAGAATTTCAGAAGAAGTTCATTGCTAATATTTAACATTTATAAGATCCAAATTTTGTAAATTTCCTTAATAAATACTATTACTTAATTAGTATAAATGACTAATTAATTATACAATTTTTGTGGAAAAATTGTACAATTAGAACTGATAGCTTAATTTAAATATTAATTTAAGGAATACATTTGTGAAGAGATGTTTATTATATTTTTTATTGATTTTAATGCTAATAACTTGTGATAGCAAAAGGAAAGATTTAGTGGAAAAAAAAGGAATATTTGCATTAATTGATACAAATAAAGGAAATATAGAGATTGAACTTTACTATAAAATTGCACCTCTGACAGTCATGAATTTTATTGGTCTTAGTGAAGGTACTATTAAAAATTCTGTTACAAGTCAGCCTTATTTTGAAAATATTATTTTTCATAGGGTTGTTGATGAATTTGTTATTCAGACAGGAGATCCTACCGGAACGGGTACTGGAGGTCCTGGTTATGTTTTTCCCGATGAATTAAACAAAAATTTGAGTCATAATGAACCAGGAATTGTTTCTATGGCTAATTCAGGTCCTGATACCAATGGGAGTCAGTTTTTTATTACTCTTGCAGATAATCTTACTTATCTTGATCTTAAGCACTCAATTTTTGGTAAGGTAGTTGCGGGAATGGATACAGTTCGTAATATACGTCAAGGAGATAAAATAGAGAAAGTAAGGATTATTCGTGTTGGTGAGGATGCAAAAGCTTTTAAAGTTGACAATGAAGAATTTTTAAAATTAAAAAAAAGTTATGAGGCAAGGAAGATTGCTGAGGTTAAAAAATACATGGCTTCTCAACTTGAAATAATTGACAAAGATTACAAAGATTTTCAAAAAGATGAAAGTGGTATCTTATATAAGATAAATAAACAAGGAAATGGCAAAAATGTTAAAAGTGGCAATATTGTAAAAGTAGACTATGAGGGATTTTTACTAAGTGGAATAAAATTTGACAGTTCAATTGACAGAGGCAAGCCAATAGAGTTTGTGGTTGGGAGTGGTCAAGTGATTGAAGGTTGGGACGTAATGTTGTCAGATATGTGCGAGGAAGAGGAGAGGGTAGTAATCATTCCACCAAATCTTGCTTATGGAGAGAGAAGTATTGGTAACGTTATAAAACCAAATTCTTTTTTGAAGTTTAATATTATTTTAAGGAAAATTAGTTAATGTTTGATCAAGTTTTTTATAACGAAAATGTTAAATATGAGCTTTATAGAAAATTTTTTCATATTTCTACTTTAGTATTTTTATTCTTTTATAAGTTAAATTTTTGGGTAGGTCTTGTATCTAGTCTATTTTTTATGTTTGCATATTTAATTTTGGAAATATTTAGAATCATGGAAATAAATTTATTCTTTTTAAGAGGTATATCAGAAATAATAATAAAGTCTAGGGAGGTATCTTCGTATAAAATATCTCTCTCTCCAATATTTTTGGTAGTGAGTATTTTTTGTACTTATTTTCTTATAGATAAGCCTTTTAGTTATATTGGGATATTTTCCGCATGTCTTGGAGATGGTCTTGCAAGTCTTGTTGGAAAACTAATACCATCTTTTAAACTTGTAAATAATAAAACATTCTCAGGTAGTGTTGCTGTTTTTTTGGTTGCTTTTATTGTTTGTTATTACTTCTTTCCGAACTTTATAATAGCATCAGTTGTTGGTATGGGGGCTGTGCTTGTGGAGCTTTTTGATTTTGAAAAATACGATAATTTATTTTTGCCTTTAGGTGTAGCGACTTTATCTTTTGTATTGATTGCTTAAGTTTTATAGCCAATAGAAGAAAACTTTTCCTGATTCTTTTAAGTACATTGGTGCTCCTATTGAGATTGGTATGAATGCATAGGTTATTTCTATAAAATTGAGATAAATTCCTGATACTATTAGTGATATTGATATAAAAAGTAAAAAGTAGCTTAGGTTTTTTTTCCTTAAGCATGATACTAAAAAGTTTATAGGTATTAGTAATAAAAACAAATAAACATAAAATCTATTGTTTGCTGTTGGAGAGAGAAAATCCTTTGTGTATTCATATGCATTAATAGGGGCTAAAGAGTTATAGACCATTGCAAAGGTGAAAATTAAGTAAATAGCGTAGGTTATTGATTTTATTTGAAAATCACATATATATAGGCTTAAGAAGAATAAATTTAGTAATGAAAATACGGTTATTAAGTGATAAAATTTCATAAAATAATAAAATTCTAGGCTTAATATATTACTTAAAAAATAATATTTAAAAATTGAAATAGGTTCAAGTATATATGAAAGAATGAAACAATAAAAGAATACGAATTGTATATTATTTGTTCTTTTATAGTTGATGCATGTCCAAATAGATCCTATGATTCCAATGCTGAAAATAAAAAATTTATTGACTAAAATCAATAAATTCTTATTATATATTTTAATAATATAGGTATAGAAGTTTATATTAAAGTTTATATAATACATGAATATTGATATAATAATTATTCCTAAAACAAAGGTTGTTAACAGGAAAATATTTAGTTTTGCAAAGAGTGTTTTCATCTGAATTTCCAAGAACGTACGTCTTTTTTCATTTTAATTATTTTTTTTATTTCAGCATCAAGTTTTGCAAAGAAATTTATTTTAGTTTTTTCTTCAATTAAATTAACGTTTACAACGTAATTTCTAAGTTCTAAGTCCTGAGCCTTTTCATTTGGAATGATAAAAGCCAATATATCATAAAAGTTGTTATTGTTTAATGATAGCACTATTTTATAAAAATTTTTTGGGACTAGAATTTTATTCTTTCCAATAAATCCTTTATTTTCTGTTAAAATTCCTGCACTAACAATATAAATTTTTTCTTTTAAGATAGCCCATTTTCTAACTAATTGTTCAAGTTTGAGCCAGATTCCTGAGTTGAATTCTCTTTGTTGAGGAGATATATTTGAGAGAAAATAGGTATCTAGCATTGCATCTTTGGAAAAAGACATATCAGCAGAACTGACGATATGCCCTCTATCATATCCGCTTTTTAGGTAATCACTTAGTTTGGGAGCAATTCCCTTAATATCTTGGTCTTCGAAAAAATTTTTACTTCTCGTTATTTTTTTTTCTCTAAGCAAGGTTAAAGCTAATTCAACCATTTCTCTTTTTAATTGGTAGGCTACCCATTCTGATTGTCTTGCACTCTCAGCATACCCTAAAGAGTAGTATTTTTTATGTATTATTTGGGTAGTAAGATATCCTTTTGGTAAGAGGTATTCTTCTTTTAATTCAGTTGAGATTTCGGGTTCATAAATTTTATCTTTGAGTTTGCTTAAATAATTGTAGGCTATTTCTTTTATGTTATTTAAGATTTTAGGATTTTGATATAAGAATAAAAAGCCCAATAAGATTAATATGTAAAAACAGAATAAAATTTTTAGTCTTTTGTTCATGAGTTTACCTCGTTGCTATTTTTAAGATTATATCTGATTCCGAAATCAAAAGAAATATTGAATGTATCAAGAAATAAGCACTCAATTTTTGAATATATGTTTAAGTAAGGTGTAGCTTTTTTTGTAGAGAATTCAAAAAATATATATGGTTCTATTACATAAGGTAATTTGTCATAGAATTTGAAATCCCCTATTAAGTTTGTTGAAAGGTAAAGTCGTCCCCCAATACCCGTGGTAGAAGATAAATATTTCATTTTTTTAGACAAATTTATGATATGCCAGTTTATTCCTGTGCCAATGTAAGAGCTTGAATATTTAACTTTTTTAGAGATGTTATATTCTTTAATCATTAGGATCATACAAACAACCAGAAAATCAAAATTGTTGATGGCAAATATGTAATAAGGTCTAAATATTATGTGATTGACTTTTGAATTTAAAAAAAATCCTGTTCCAAGTCCTGTTCCTGTTGAATAGATAAATCCTCTCTTTACTGAGAAAAAATCATTTTCATGATTAGTTGATTTTTCTTTTAATAATATACTTTTTTTATTATTTATTTCATTTTTTTTGTGTCCCTCATTATTTGAAGAATATAAGCTGGCGCATAGCAATAAAAAGCAAAATTCGATTAGTTTTTTCATAATTAAATTCATTTAAATAATATAAAATAATTTGAAAATAAAGAAGAGGAGGGAATCGGTGTTTAATGTTTGTATTATGATAGAATTAATTTAAGTACTTAGGAGGTTTAAGGTTATGTTTTTAAAATTTTTAAAAAAGGAGCTTATTTTTATATCTGATAAAATAAATTCTAAGGAAGAAGCAATTAATTTTTTAGTTGATCAAGTGAGTAAAAGAGGTTATACTCATGATAAAACAAGATTCCTTCAGGGGTTATTTGAGAGAGAAAATATTGGTGATACATCTTGGGAAAATGGAGTTGCTATTCCACATTTTATAGGAGATGTTGTTAAATCAAGTTTTATTTCATTGCTTTACATAAAAGGCGATGGCATAAAATGGTCTGATGATAATCCCCCTGTTAATTTAATATTTTTAATTTGTATGTCGAAAAGTCAACAAGGTAATGATCATATTAAGTCGATAGCTTTCATAGCTAAATTATTTGAGAGTGATGATTTTAAAAATATATTAAAAGTTATGAAGAGTACCGATGAAATTTATTCTTATATAGAAAATGTTGAGAGGTCATCTACAGATGATACCACAAGTGTTTCTAAATCAGAAAAAATAGTGGCTGTTTGTGCTTGTCCTGTGGGAATTGCTCATACATATATTGCTGCTAAAAAGCTCGAAGTTGAGGCTAAGAGACAAGGGTACATCCTTAAAGTTGAGACCCAAGGTTCTATTGGTATTGATAATCCTTTAACAGAGACAGAGATTAAAGACGCTGATGTTATAATACTTGCGGTGGATAAGGATGTTGATGAAGAAAGATTTGATGGCAAGAGAGTTTATAAGGTCTCAACTGCAAAGGCTATCAACAATGTAGAAAATGTTATTAAAGAAGCATTTAGTGCTCCCATATTGAATTATAAAAATGTTCATTCTATTAAAGATAAGTCTGGTAGTAGTAGAACTGGTTTTTATAAGTACTTAATGAGTGGTGTCTCTCCTATGATTCCAATTGTGGCAAGTGGTGGTATTTTAATAGCGCTTGGTATATCCTTGGCAGGGATTGGTTCTGATGGTCCAAATTTTGATAAATATCCTTTTTATAAAACAATTACAGATATTGGTGGTGTGGCTTTTGGCATGATGTTGCCAATACTTTCAGGGTTTATTGCTATGGCAATTGCCGATAAGCCAGGTCTTGCACCAGGTCTTGTGGGGGGTGTGCTTGCCAGAGATGTTAAAGCAGGATTTTTAGGGGCAATACTTGTAGGGTTTATGGCGGGTTTTGTTGCTAAATGGATAGCAAAGAGAAAGATTCCTGAATGGCTTAGACCCGTGATGCCTATATTTGTAATTCCGTTAATAAGTACTGTTATTGTTGGATTTTTCATGATTTATGTAGGTGTTTATATTGGCCAATTCATGGCATTGCTTGAGAATGGCCTTAAATCTCTTCAAAATAATTCAGAAACTTATGGTATTATAGGGAAATTATTTCTTGGATTAATACTTGGTGCTATGGTAGCAATTGATATGGGAGGGCCTTTTAATAAAGTTGCATTTCTTTTTGGTGTTGGTATGATTCCCCAAGTTCCACAAATAATGGGTATGGTTGCATCAGCTATTCCTGTTCCTCCTATGGCTATGGGGCTTGCTACTCTAATTATGCCTAAATTATTTGAAGAGGAAGAGCGAGAGTCTGGAAAAATATCGTTCTTAATTTCGTTTATTGGTATTAGTGAAGGTGCTATTCCTTTTGCTGCCAGTGATCCGGCGAGGGTGTTGCCTTCAATAGTACTTGGAGGTGCTGTTGCAAGTATCATTGCGGCATTTTTGGGTGTTGCAGACCATGCTCCGCATGGAGGGCCAATAGTTCTTCCTGTTGTTGATAACAAATTGGGCTTTATTATTGCAATAGCCGTTGGTGTTGTCGTTGCAACAAGTTTGGTTATTTTTCTAAAATCTTTAAAAGTGAAGGAATCTAAATGAGATCTGATAATATATTTTTGATGAAAAATAAAATTAAGGAATATGATTGGGGTGGAACTAGTTTCATCCCTTCTCTTTTGGGACAAAGAGAAGATGGGTTGCCTAAAGCTGAGATGTGGCTTGGAGCACATAAGACATTTTCTAGTAAAATATTAGTTGATGGTCAGTACGTTTTTCTTTGTGATTTTTTAGAAAATCATAAAGAGCTTTTGGGCTGTGAGAGTGAATTATCATTTTTATTGAAAGTTCTCTCAGCTCAAAAGCCTTTATCAATTCAAATACATCCTTCAAAAGATATTGCTTTAAAAGGCTTTGAACTTGAGAATGATAAGGGGATAGATATTAATGATTCTAAGCGAATTTATAAGGATAAAAATCCAAAGATAGAACTTGTTTATGCATTAAGTGATTTTTATGCTCTTAAGGGATTTCTTCCTATTTTTGAAATCAAGAGTATATATAAAAAATTGAAATTAGATTTTCATTTTGCAACCCATAAAGAATTTATAAAAATTATATTTAGTTTGCAAAAGTTTGAAATTGAGGATGCTATTAGTCGAGTGAAAAAAAATTTAAGTTTCATAAATGATTTTAGAGCTTATTGGTTTAATGAAATTTATGAGATTTATGGGGCAGATATTGGTCTTTTGGTATTTTTAGGGATGTATATTTTTAAATTAAGTCCAGGTGAAGTACTTTATACAGAGAGTCAAGAAGTTCATGCTTATCTTCAGGGTGATTGTCTTGAACTTATGACTAATTCTGACAATGTGATTAGGGCAGGTCTTACTACTAAATATATTGATAAAGATGAGATGCTTAAGGTTGGTAGATTTGAAGAGGGAGTATTTTCATTATTGAGGGGTAAGGAAATTGATGGTTTTAATGTATTTAAGCTTCCAGATACTAATTTAAGTTTATTTCAAAGAAATATAAATGAAAAGATCTGCTTTAAAAAGGATGGTGTAATGATATTGTTGGTTATGAATGGAGAAATTCAGATTAATAATGGAGTTTGCCTTAAGAGGGGCGAAAGCGTATTTATAGGAAATTATGATGAAAAATTATTAATTTGTGGAAATGGAGAAATTTTTATTGCACTCTCTTTATAATGAGAAGTTAGTCTTTTGGTTTTAGTAAGGAACTATCATTTACATGAAAACTCTAATAAACCCGATTGCGAAGAATTTAAATCTTATCCCTTCAAATACTATTTTTGGTTTTGTGAGAAATATTGTTGGACCAAGTGTAGGATAAACTTTAAATCCTAATGATAAATTTTTTATAATTTTATGTTCTATTGATAAAGGTAATCTGGTTACTATTCCTATCCTATCATAAGGAGAGGGTTGTGTAGTTCCAAGGGAAGTTAAATTTGCTTGGGACCAGTCTGTTCCAATTCCAACGCCTCCTCCAACTATTAAATATTCTCCTATTTGTTGTTTAAAAATTAGATCGATGGCAATTAAATTGTAAGGCTTAAAATTTGTAGGATTAAAGTATAAGAAACTACCATATCCAATATCTATGTCTACATATGGAACTGAGATTAAAAGATTGATAAGAGGATTTCCAGTTCCTATTCCCGCTGCAAATGAGTAAGGATTTTTTTCCCTGTGTATTGCGTGAAAATTTGTAATGATTTGTGGTTTAGGTTCTTCAAAGATGGGTTTAGGCTCTTCAAGGATAAGTTTAGGTTCTTCAGAGATGGGTTTAGGCTCTTCAAGGGTAAGTTTAGGTTCTTCAATGATAGGCTTAGGTTCTTCAATGATAGGCTTAGGTTCTTCAAGGGTAAGTTTAGGTTCTTCAAGGGTAAGTTTAGGTTCTTCAATGATAGGTTTATCATTTGTGATACAGGTTGTTCCATCATCTTCTTGTTTGCATCTGATGGAATAATTATTATTAGATTTGGAGAACGCAAAATGGTGTAAATTAAATATTAACAATAATATAAATATTTTTTGAGTATTGTTTTTCATCAATTTTCCTTTAAATGTATATTTTTATGAATCCAAAACCAAAAAATCCAAATCTTATTCCTTCCATTGATGTAGGTTGAAATATCATTGTTCCTCCAATTGTTGTTATAGCTTTGAAGCCTATTACAACATTTGTCAAAAAACTGTATTCTAATATAATAGGAAGTCTAAACACAATTCCTAACCTATTGTTAGATGAGGCTATTGAAAATTCTTCTTGTTTGTCTTGAGTATTTTCTTGTTTTATGTTTGAACTATTTTGTTCGTCTGGTTTTATTTGAGACAAGTCGATACCTATGCCAAGCCCACCGGTGAGCATTATACTCTGATAAATTTCTTCTTTAAATAGGATATCAGTTCCAAAAACAATATAAGGTATGAAATTGTTAGGATGTAATCCATTAAAGCCCCCATATCCAATATCTATGTCTACATATGGGAAATTAATTATGATATTAGTGATAGGGTTGCCAATTCCAAACCCTATTCCAAATGATCTAAATTGGGTTTGTTGCTTATTTAATATTTTATTAAGATTTGATGTATTAATTGTTGTCGCAACAGATAAACTTGTTAAAAAAACCATAATCAGTTTTAACAATGTCTTCATAAATTCTCCTTCAACTTATGTTCGATTAGATGTGCACAATTTTTAAAATTATGTTTCATAAAATGTAAAAAATTTTTTTATCTCAACATGTTTTTAATGATTTTGAGTTATAAAAATTGGATTTGTTTTAATTGATGTCAATTTTTGGTATACTATTAAAGTTAAACCCATAAATATTTTTCTACACATTTTTTTCAAACATCTATTGTGAAATACAAACATATTTTTGTAACTTATAAAAATAAATATTAGAGCAAAGATTTATATTAAAAATATATTTGACATATTTTTAATATAAATATAAATTTAAGTATAGATTTGATTTGCAGGTTGATAAGGCTATTCTTTGCTCTTTCGCATGGTTTTTAAAGATACATTTTAATGTATGATCTTTATTTGGTGATTTTACTATTTTCTTATTAGTTAAAGATTACGATATTCATATTAGAGATCTAAATAGCATTGATTTGGATAATTAGTATAAGAAACAATACGATTTGCCTTTAAGAGCAAAGAATCTCTTTTTATTTTATAAATTAATGACATTTTGTCTATAATGATGAATTTTTCAAAAAGGGTGAGGTTTATGGGTAATTTTATTTCTTCAAAGGAAGAGGAATTTTCTAAGTGGTACTTAGATATAGTACAAAAGGCAAAACTTGTTGATTATAGTCCTATTAAAGGTTGTATGGTTATTATGCCTTATGGGTATGCTATTTGGGAACAAATTAAGAGCATACTTGATAATAAATTTAAAGAAACAGGGCATGAGAATGCATATTTCCCATTGCTTATTCCTTATGAGTTTTTGGAGAGAGAAAAAGAACATGTTAAGGGATTCTCACCGGAACTTGCTGTTATAACAACTGCTGGTGGTGAAGAATTAGCAGAGCCTTTGGTTTTAAGACCCACTTCTGAGACAATTATTTGGAACATGTATAGCAAATGGATAAAATCTTATAGAGATTTGCCTGTTAAAATAAATCAATGGGCAAATATTGTCCGTTGGGAAAAAAGAACAAGACCATTCCTTCGTACCACTGAATTTTTATGGCAAGAAGGTCATACTGCACATGAAACTGCTGGAGAAGCTTTGGAAGAGACTTTGTTTATTTTAAACCTTTATAAGCGGTTTATTGAAGATTACTTAGCTATTCCTGTATTTTGTGGACAAAAGACAGAAAGAGAAAAATTTGCAGGTGCTGTGTCTACTTACACAATTGAAGCATTAATGCAAGATAAGAAAGCTTTGCAAGCAGGAACATCTCATTATTTGGGATTAAATTTTGCCAAGGCTTTTGATGTTAAGTTCCAAAATAAGAAAGGTGAGATGGATTATGTTTTTGCTACTAGTTGGGGAGTTTCGACTAGGTTAATTGGGGCATTGATTATGGTTCATTCTGATAGTAAGGGTTTAATATTGCCACCAAAGATAGCACCAATTGAAATTATTATTGTTCCTATTTTTAAAAGAGATGATGAAGTTAATAAAAAAATTATTGAGTATGCTACTACTATTTTTAATATCTTAAAAGAAGCAAAGTTTAGAGTTGAGCTTGATAGAGATATCAAAAATTCGCCAGGATTTAGATTTGCTGCTGTGGAACTTAAAGGAATCCCAATACGAATTGAGGTAGGTTCTAATGATATTCTTATGGACTGTGTCACTGTTGCAAGAAGGGATCAAGATAAAAACTCTAAGTATCAAGTATCAGTTAAAGAGTTGCCATCAAAAATGAGACATGAGCTTGAAACTATGCAATGTGAATTATTTAATAGAGCATTAAAGTTTAGAAATTTGCATACCAAAGAAATTATTGGGTTTAAAGAGAATGACTATGATACTTTTAAGACTTATATCAATGAGCATTTAGGATTTGTACTCTCTTCATGGTGTGGAAATGAAGTGTGTGAAGAGAGTATTAAAAATGATACAAAAGCTACAATACGATGCATTCCTGAAGATTTTCAAAATAGGTCTTTAAATAATTTAACTTGTATTTATTGCAATACAACAGCCAAGCATCTTGTTTTATTTGCAAGATCTTATTAATGTTTCGTTTATTTAAAAACTAAACATTAGGTATCTTTTAATTCATTGAAATCTATTATTTGTATTATTGCAATATTAGAGGTGAAATCGATCATTAAAGCTAGAGATGTTAAAATTGGAAGAATTGGAATTATGTTAGAGTGGCTAAGTTCAATTCCTTTTGTATAAGTTGAGCATAGCATTGTAATTATATAAATCAAACTGTTTGGTATGTGTGGGAATGCGAAAATAAAAAGAAATGCCAATATGCTCATATAACTTATTTCGTAAATTGATATAGGCAAGCTAGAATAAGATTTTAAAATAATAAAAAATGAAATTGTTGCAATAAAAATTGTTCCAGATTTAGAGATAAAGTTGATTATTGGTATGTTTGTGATTATTGATTTTTTTATATTTATTCTTTCATTTTTAATATCTTCTATTAAGATAGAATAAGGGGCATAAGCATCCATTGTTAAACCCGCAAATATTATATTTTGGATGGATATTAGTATGTTCTTATATGATAATTTAAAATTTTTGGTTAATCGATAGCTAATCATTGGAATTATTATTAGGATAATAGTGATTGTCCATAATGATAAAAAAATTATGCTATCTATGTAGTATTGATAATTTTTAAAATTTTTTAAGTTAGTAGTATATGCTGCTGTAATAAAGATAATCCCGAAGTGTAATATTTTAACAACTATCCCGTTTGCATGATAAAAAAGATTTGAAAAGCTTAAAATAAGTTCTCTAGCAATTCTTCCCTTTTGTTTTGCATAATAAAGACTAGCACCAATAATTATTGATACAATATAAATACTTAAAAGATTTGGATTGTTATTTGTAAATATTATAAAAATATTTTTTGGGAAAAATGTTTCAAGAAATACTTTTTGATCAAATGTATATGTATTTTGAATGTTTTTGTCTAATATTGGAATTCTTTGTGGTAAATATATTGTTGCAATTACAATTGATATGATTATTCCCATAATGTTAACTAAGATTCCATAATAGATTGTTTTTCCAAATAATTTTCTGAATTTTTTATTTTCAATAATGTTTTCTATACCAAGTGGAATTGAGAATATTAAAAAAGGAATTAAGGAAAGATAGCCTAATCTTATGAAGATATGTGAGAGTATGTTGTAAGCTCCAGAAGGAAAAAATAATCCAAGCAGTATTCCAATAGGTATAATTAGAGAAAATTTTACTTTTGTATTCATAAATTGTTCCTTTGCGAGTTTGAAAAATAGTATTTATAGCATAATAAATCTTACTAGATTTTTTTGTAAATATAAACTTTGGTAATATTATTTATTATCAAAACATATAAGTAAGTCCGATTTTGGAGAGGAAAGTTCTTGTATAAGTATCCTGAATTAGTCAATACAGATTTGAATTTAAAGTTACCAGAAATTAATTCATTAGAAGAAAATGATAAAAATTTCTTTTTAGATGATTATTTTCTTTGGTTAGATAAAGAAAGCAAAGTAATTCAAAAAATTGAGAAGATGGTTTGCGGAATAATGTGGCGCAATGCTCTTTTTTATAAAGATTTAAAGGAGGAGTTTAGTAAGAAATCTTTTGCATATAAGGAGTTTTTTGATAAAGATAAAAATATTAAAATGTCAAGTTAATATTAATCATTTTATATTACTTTGTACTTTTTTAGAATATCTTTTATATTTTTATTTTTTAAATTCTTAATTTCTTTTTTGTATTTATCTTTAATATAAGCATTTTTTTTAAGTAGTAGCTCAATTAAATTAATATTTTCAATTTCTATTGCAGCTTGTATAGGTGTTTTTCCATTTTTGAGAGCAAGGCTTAAGTCGGCTCCTTTTTCTTTTAAAAGATTAAATATTTTTTCATTGTTTAGGTATATTGCCCAAAATATTGATGGATATTCTGTTTCGTCTATTTGGTTGATTTTAATTCCGTAGTCTATTAATGTTTTGGTAGTCTGAAAATCATTATTGATTATTGAAATTGATAGCGGAGATATTTTGTATTGAAAATTTATTTCTGCTGAGAGGTTTAGGGCTATTAAAGTACCCTTTATATTTTGGAAGTATACAGATGTGATTAGAAAATCATTTTTTATTTTTTGTAACTCTTTTAAAATATTGGTATTATTTAGATCTATTGACTCTATAAAACTGTCTAGCTTTGCTTTATCTATTTCATATTCTTTATTGCTAAGATTGTAAATTGTTTTTGATAATTCTTTTATTATTTTTGTGTTTTCATTTGCATTTAAGAATGTAATAAATTGTGTTAATAGTAGTATGAATATTATTTTCATTGACTTTTACCTTTAAATAGTTTTCTGAGATTGTTGTTTAATTATCTCTTGATTAGACTGAGCATTATTAAACAGTATAACCGCAATTTTATCCTTGTCATCAATTATTATTAAATCGTCTTTAACATTTTTAGGAGATATAAATATGAGTTGTAAGGCATTGTCTGTATAGTCTAGTAGACAAAAATATTTTTCTCTTTCCTTAGTCATTAATTTGATAGCTTTTTTATATGAAATTTGTAAATTTGGACTAAGCCCTATTATTTCAAATGTTCCAGAACTTGGAAAATTATAAATTTTTTTGTCTACTTTCCAAATGAAAGTTTGATCGCTCTTAAATTCAATATTTCCGTATTGTGTATTTATTAATGTTCCATAAGATATTAATCTATTTATTAGATTTTGATTTTGTTTTTTTGATTCAAGGATAATTTTTTCGACATTTTGTTCAATAATAACGAATTTTGACTCAAAATTATGTTCTTTAACTTTTATGATTGACTTGTAGTAATTTTGAGTTTCTTTTGTTAAGAGAATAAAATCTTCCTCTGAAGTTTTAGATCTAAATAAAAACCCATTAGGTTTTACTTCCTCAACAATATCGAATTTGAAATGTAAGCTTAATTCGGGTATATTGATTATTATTTCATTTTTGGGAGTAAAAAACAACCCATACTCTTCTCTTAGTAAGTTAGTGTTATAAGTGTTATAGGCGATCATTTTTTCATAGTAAAGTGGTCTTAAGTATTTAATATTATTAAATGTATTGATTATGTCATTCTGTGAGACTTGATCTAGTGGGTTTGTGAGTATTGTACCTGTAATATTATCGAAAACTTCAAGTGCATAATCAAAAACATAACCTTTGTGTCCATCTTTTGTTAAAACGTATAGCCATTTTCCTTTAAGTGAGCCTACTTCTGTGTCTTTCCCAATGTGTATGATTTTCAATATAGATTCTTTCGAAATTCTATATATTATGTTTTCTCTATAACTGTCTGGAGATGTTCTTAAAGGTAAGAGATCTTTTTTACTTATGGCATATTTGTTTACGTATGGTTGAATACTTAGCTTGAAATTTTCTGCTTCTTTTTTTGTTTGAAACTCTTCTATCGTAAATTTATGTACGATAAATTTTATTCCATTATAGTTTATTGTTACTGTTTTTTTCTCTTGATTAGCATCTTCTATTTTGACAAGTGATCCATTTGGCAATTTTTCTCTATTTTTTGAGTCTAGGACAATACCATATTTGTTGTTTTTATTAAAACAAGATAGAAATAATATTAGCAATAAGATATAAATTAATTTTTTATTCATGTTAAAATCCTGATAGTTTTTATTGACCCTAAGGTATGTTTTGTTATACATGACCTTTATTATATAATAAAAATAATGAAGTTATTAATTCAAGCGTTTGGACTAATGCTGGTTTTTAGCTGTTGTAAGATTAAGCAGAGCGAAATTCAAAGTCTCGTAAGTCTTTTAGAAGAGTCAAGTAAAAAAGGTTTAGATAGATTTCTTATTGTTGATAGGATAGTCGACATTCATATGCGCAATAAAGATTATCAAGATGCTTTAAGGTCTGTAAATCAAGAAATTGCTCATTATGAGAGTAGAGAATATTATCCTTTATATTTTTATTTGATGGGTAATATATATTCTTCCATTAAGGAAGACTTAGTGGCTTTTACCTATTATAGATATGTTGTTGATAATTTTGATGATTACATTTATGAAAATAGCTCTGTAAAATTAGATATTGCAAAAAGAGTTATCAATTTAAATATTGAAGCTGGACACAAAATACGTTATTATAAGCTATTGCTTGATGATCATGCAGAAAGTCTTACTAATTCAGATAGGGGTAATTATTATTACAATCTTGCTTTAAGTTTAGAGAGTATTCAAAATTATGATGAGGCGTATTTTTATTATAATAAATTGCTTTCAATTCCAAGGTCAGACTTAAGAATAGATTCAATAGACTATTCTGGTGTGATTACTAAGGTTAATTATTATAATAATCCAGATTTTATAATTTATAGAAATTTAAATGACTTGATTCAAGATGTTAAAAGATATATTTTTTCTGGGAATACCACAAAATTATTGAGTATAAGGGATAAGCATAATTTTTTTATTCAAAGTTGGGATCAAAGGGGTGGTAAAAGCAATTCAATTAATACAAACAGTTTTTTAACAACGATGATTAAGCTTGGAAGTAGGCGAAAGAATGGGATACAGTTTGCAAGTAGTTTTGAGGCTGATTCTAGTGATGATATATCTTATCTTGGATCTAGTGGTTGGGAGCACATTTGGGAATGGTATTTTGTCTTTAAAAAAATTTCTTATCCAAAAGATCCAGAAATTAATAATGGTTGGGCTTGGATAGGTGTTTATCTGGGGAAAAAGTAGGGAGTTTTAATGTGAATTTACTAAGTAGACTTTTGAGTTTTTTATTTTTATTTTATTCTAATGTCTCTATTGTAAATGATTCTTTATCTAAGTCTAGCATAAAGAGAACGATTGATTGGGATACAAAGATCATTTATTTTGATATTATTAAACCGGTAGATGAGGATAAATTTGGCAGAGTTGGGCTTGATTCTACGTCTAGATTAGTGTTTAGTGTTAATGATTTTAAGGATACTTTAATAAGACAGTCTCTTTTTGAAATGATAATTGATTCTGATAATACTTTTAAGGATTATTTTGATTCTGATCCCCATTTAATACTTTATTTTTCAGGACTTGATAGCATTTTAAAGAGAGGATATACGAAATATTCAGAAGATTTGAAAAGCATAACTGTTAGGTATGAGCTTTGTCTTTTTCCTGATTTTGTGAACTTGTTTATAGCTCATAGTAAGCCTTATATGGCTTTTTATCCATTGATGGATACAAGTGTTGATCAGTTTGTTTATACTGGAATCATTATTTATGCGGGTGATGATTATCAATTTTCCTCAGGTGGCGTTGTAAAATTAACGGATGCTTTTTTTATTAGGATTTATGATGAAGATATTAAGCTTTATTTTGATAAGAAAATGGTTGAGCCAGATGCACTTAGGAAGTGGGGGATGCTTGAATATACGAATGACATCTCTTATAAGAATAAAGATAGAGTTGGAAATTATCCTTTAAGGTTAATTGCTAAAGGAGTGTATGGTAAAAATCATTCAGATATCATACTTGATAAGTATTCTATTAATAAGATATTTTCAAATAAAAATAATGTTAATCTTTTAAGACAGGGTAAGCTTGTTATTATTAAATAAGAGTCTGAAAATATAATTTGGGGGCTTGTCTTTTTTAAGATAATAAATTAACATGATATAAGAGTTTATTATAAAGGGAAGTAATGCCCTTATAGCTCAGGTGGTAGAGCACCACCATGGTAAGGTGGCGGTCGTCGGTTCAAATCCGATTGAGGGCTTTTTGTAGTCAGGAGTATTATTATGGGCAAGAAGAAAGGTAAAGGTGCTGTTGAGCTTATAGCTTTAGTATGTGAGGAAACAGGAATTAGAAATTATACGACTACTAAGAATAGGCGTAATAAACAAGAAAAATTAGAATTAATGAAGTATTGTCCAATTCTCAGGAAGCATACTCTTCATAAAGAAGGTAAAATAAAATAATTAAAGTGATAGGTCAGTAGTTCAAGGGCAGAACGGCGGTCTCCAAAACCGCATGTTGGGGGTTCGAGTCCCTCCTGGCCTGTTGTCTGTATTGTTAAAGAGAGGCTTTTAAATGTTTAAATTTGTTAAAGAGAGTGTTTTGGAACTTAAAAAAATAACATGGCCTAAGTATGGTGAAGTAATAGGCAGCGGAAAACAGGTTTTTTGGTTGGTTGTTTTTATTTCTATTTTTTTAGGTATAGTAGATTATATCATGTATCTTGCTATAACTTATGTATTTTAAGGAAAGATTATGTCCAGGGCCTGGTATGTGTTACAGACTTTTTCTCAGTATGAGAGAAAGGTAGAACAAGAGATAAAACTTTTGATCAGTGAGGGCGTTTTTGGTAGTAATGTTTTAGATGTTAAGGCCCCTATTGAAAGGGTAGAAGAGATAAAAAACGGGAAAAAGCGGATACGGGAGAGAAGAATTTGGCCGGGTTATATTCTCATTGAGTTAGATTTGCCTGAACAGGAGTGGAAAAGCACTGTAGCTAATATTATTAAGATACCCGGTGTTGTCAATTTTGTTGGTACTAATAAAGAGCAAAAACCTTTTCCAATTAGTGATGAGGAAGTTAAGAGTGTTTTTATGCTTGCTGGCGAGATTAAGGCAGATAAATCTATTTTTATACTTTATGATTTTGAAGAAGGTGAGAGAGTTAGAATTAAAGGAGGTCCTTTTGATTCTTTTGAGGGTGTTATTGGATCTATCGACTATGAAAAAAAGAAATTGAAGGTTGCAGTTCAAATTTTTGGGAGATCAACTCCTGTTGAGGTTGATTTTCAGCATATAGAGAAAGTTTAATAATTAGTATATTAATGGGAGCTTAAAGGCGTTATTACCATAAGGAGTTATTTATGTCTAAGAAAAAAAGAGAAATTGCTTGGGTTAAGCTTCAAGTTCCAGCTGCTCAAGCTGCTCCAGGAGCTAAAATAGGTCAAGCCCTTGGACCTCATGGTGTTAGTGGGCCTCAGTTTGTTAAGGAATTTAATGAGAGAACAGCAAAAATGGAGCCAGGAATTATCGTTCCTGTTATTATTACTGTTTATGCTGATAAGAGTTTTTCATTTATTGTAAAAACTCCTCCGGCTTCAGTTTTGATTAAGAAGGCTGTTGGTATAGAGACAGGTTCTAAAAAATCAAATACAGAAAAGGTTGGAACTATATCAAAAGAAAAAGTAATGGAAATTGCAAGAGTTAAAATGCCTGATTTAAATGCAAAAACTGAACTTGCTGCATTTAAAATCATTGCAGGAAGTGCTCGTTCTATGGGTGTTGAGGTGGAAAAATAATGGCTAAGAGTGGAAAAAAATATATTCAGGCTTTATCTAAGGTAGATAAGCTTAAATCTTACAGCATAGATGATGCAATCTCTTTATTAAAAGAGATCAAATTTGTTAAATTTGATGAAACTATAGATGTATCTGTTAATCTCAATTTAAAGAAGAATCATACAGTTAGAGATACAGTTGTTTTGCCAAATCAGTTTATGAGAGAAAAGCGAATACTTGTTTTTGCAAAGGGTGATAAAGCTGAGGAAGCAAGGGAAGCTGGTGCTGTTTATGTTGGAGATGATGATCTTATTAATAAGGTTAAAGGTGGTTTTAGTGATTTTGATGTTGTTGTTGCAACACCTGATATGATGAAAGATGTGGGGAAACTTGGTCCTATATTAGGTAAGAGAGGTTTAATGCCAAATCCTAAGACACAAACGATTACAAATGATTTAAAGGGTACAATAGCTAGTCTTAAGAAGGGACGTACAGAGTTTAGGGCAAATAAAAATGGTGTTATCAATTTTTCTGTTGGTAAGTCTTCTATGGATAACAATAAGGTGAAGGAAAATTATGATGAATTTATTAAGGAATTACTTAAAAGACGCCCAAGCGATTTAAAAGGTACTTTTGTGGATAGTGTGTATATGTCATCTACCATGGGACCTTCTGTGAAGATTGATTTTGTTTAGGAGTTGAATTATGCATGCAAAGATAAATCCTAAAAAGGTTGAAATGTTTAATTTGTTGAAAGAGTTTTTAGATGGTAAGGATAGTGTTTTTTTTCTAGATTACAGGGGTTTAACAGTAGCAACGCTTACTGAGTTGAGAAATAGAGTTGAAAATGAGAAGGGTGAATTAAAGGTTGTAAAAAACAATATAATGAAGCGAGTTCTAAAAGATAAACATATGGAAGGTCTTGATTCTTATCTTTTAGGACCAACAGCTGTTGTTACCGCTGTTGATGAGGCTAATGTGATTGCAAAAATTTTTTATGAGTTTGTTAAAACTAGCTCTTTAAAAGTTAAGGGAGGTTTTGTTTTAGGAGAGGTTTATGATGAAGCTAAACTTAATGCGTATAGTAAACTTCCTACTAAAAAGGAATCTATTTCTTTGTTTATGAATGTGCTTAAAGCACCAATTTCAAAACTTGCAAGAACTTTAAAGGCTTTGTCTGATGTTAAAGATGTTAAAGTTTAATCAGAACAGTGTTAGTCTTAATACAGTGCATGCTATCACTGTTTGAAATAATGTAAATGAAAGGAGTTAAGTTAATATGGCACTAAGTAAAGAAGATATTTTAACATGGCTTGAGGAAGCCAAGACATCTGAAGTCGTTGAGCTTATAACAGCTATTGAGGAAAAATTTGGAGTTACTGCTGCTGCAGTTGCTGTTGCTGCTGGATCTGGGCCTGCTTCAGTTGATGCTGAAGAACAAACTGAATTTGATGTAATGCTTATGTCTTTTGGAGATAGTAAAATAAACGTTATTAAAGAAGTAAGAGCTGTTACTGGACTTGGACTTGGAGAGGCTAAAGCTTTAGTTGAAGCTGCACCTAAGGCAATTAAGGAAGGTGTTTCAAAAGCAGATGCTGAGGATATAAAGAAGAAACTAGAAGCAGTTGGTGCAAAAGTTGAAATTAAATAAAACATTAAAAATATGCCAGATTTGTTATTCCACATGTCATTTTAGTGGCATGTGGTTTATTGTGTCTTAAAAAAGGAGTCTTTTAATGATAAAAAGGGTTCATCTAGGACAAGGAAAAGCCGAAGAAATCTTAGACTTACCTAACCTAATAGAAATACAATTGAATTCTTATGAAAAATTTTTGCAGCTTGATAGATTAAAGAATAATAAACCTTTGCTTAATGAAGGCCTTGAATCTGTTTTTAGGGATGTTTTTCCTATGAAAAGTAGCAATGGTGAAGTTGCGCTTGAATATGAGAAATACTATGTTGAATATGATTCTCTTAGTTTTACTGAAAAGGAATGCAAAAGAAAGGGCCAAAGTTATGAGGCGGTTTTAAAAATAAGATTAAATTTGCAGTTTCTAACAACAGGAGAGATAAGACAAAAAGATGTCTATATGGGGACTATTCCTTTAATGACTGATAGAGGAACTTTTATTGTTAATGGTGCTGAGAGAGTAATTGTGTCGCAGATTCATAGATCTCCTGGGGTTGTTTTTTACAAGGAAAAAGACTTATATTATGCTCGTATTATTCCTTATCGTGGTTCTTGGTTGGAATTTGAGATTGATTCAAAAAAAGATTACCTTTATGTTAAGATAGACAGAAAAAAAAGAATACTTGTTACTCTTTTCTTAAGAGCTTTAGGTCTTGATACTAGAGAAAAGATAATTGAAACTTTTTATAAGATTAAAAAAATTGAAGTAAATGAAGATACTAAAAGAGAAATTACAGGGCAATATTTAGCAGTAAACATTACCATAAAAGAAAATATGACTTATCGTGCAGGTGATAAAATAACTTTGCAAGATATTGAAGATTTCTTGCAAAATGGGGTAAAAGAAATAGACCTTATTGATTTTGATGGATATGATAGTGTTCCTGGGAAACATTTTATCAGTTCTGATGTTATTTTGAACTGTTTCGAGAAGGAAGATGCTTATTTTTCTTTAAAGGATGGATTTAAGGAGCTTTCAAGGGAATCTGTGATGCTTGCGGTTTATAGTGTGCTTTTACCTGGAGAGCCAATATCCATTGATAATGCTGAGAATGATTTAAGAACTGTGTTTTTTTCAGAGAAGAGATATGATCTTGGTCATGTGGGACGATATAAGCTTTCTAAAAAGTTTGGTCTTAATGACTTAACGACTTCAGTTCTTACTATGACAGATATAGTAAATACGATATCTCATCTTTTAAGAATATATGATGGGCATGATGTTCTTGATGACATTGATCATCTTGGAAATAGAAGAGTTCGTTCTGTTGGTGAATTGCTTACAAATATATATAAAGGCGCAATGTCAAGGGTAGAGAAAATTGCAAAAGATAGAATGTCTAATAAAGAAGTGTTTAATCTTAAACCCCAAGAATTAATAAGTGTTAAGCCTATTGTTTCTGCTGTTAAAGAATTTTTTGCAACTAGTCAGCTTTCACAATTTATGGATCAGGTTAATCCTTTAGCTGAATTGACGCATAAAAGGCGTCTTAATGCTTTAGGACCCGGAGGACTCTCAAGAGATCGTGCAGGTTTTGAAGTAAGGGATGTGCATTATACCCATTATGGTAGAATGTGTCCTATTGAAACTCCTGAGGGACCAAATATTGGTCTTATTGTTTCTTTAGCTACTTATGCAAAGGTAAATGATTATGGGTTCCTAGAAACCCCTTATAGAAAAGTAATTAATGGCAAGGTTACTGATGAGATCGAGTATTTGTCTGCAATTGATGAGGAGAAAAAATGTATTGCTCAGGCAAATGCTGCTGTTAATGCTGAGAGTAATTATATTGATGATTTAATTTCCGTTAGAGTGTCTGGTGATTATACTACAATGATTCCTAAGAATATTGATTATATGGATGTTTCACCTAGACAGTTAATTTCTGTTTCTTCGGCATTAATACCTTTTCTTGAACATAATGATGCAAACCGTGCCCTTATGGGTTCAAATATGCAACGTCAGGCAGTTCCTTTGTTATTTCCACAACCCCCTATTGTTGGTACTGGTATGGAGCGAATAGTCGCAAAGGATTCTGGTGTTGTTATTAAGGCAAAAAGATCAGGTACAGTTGTATTGGCAACGAGCAAAAGAATAGTTATCAGACCTGATAATGCTGATGATGAGCATGATTTAGATGAATATGAACTTGCAAAATATGAAAGGACAAATCAGGACACTTCTTTTAACCATTCAGTTTTAATTAAGGAAGGCCAAGTAGTTAATAAGGGTGAAATAATAGCTGATGGTCCTGCTACTAGATATGGAGAACTGGCCCTTGGGAACAATTTGTTGGTTGGTTTTATCCCTTGGAATGGATTCAATTATGAAGATGCTATATTAATCTCGGAGAGAATTGTAAAGGAAGACCTTTACACTTCAATTCATATTAAAGAATTTAGTATTGAGGTAAGGGAGACTAAGCTTGGACCTGAGAAAGTTACAGCTGATATTCCCAATGTTAGTGGAAAGATATTAAATAAACTTGATGAAAATGGAATTGTACGGATAGGTACTTATGTAAAGCCGGGTGATATCTTAATTGGTAAGGTTACACCAAAATCAGAGGGAGATATTACTCCTGAATTTAAACTTTTGACATCTATTTTTGGTGAAAAGGCTAAAGATGTTAAGAATAATTCACTCAAAGTACCACATGGTACTGAGGGTACTGTAATTGATGTTCAAAGAATTACTAAGAATGATGTTGGTAATCTTCCACCTGGTGTTGACGAAATATTAAAGGTTTATGTTGCCAAGAAAAGGAGACTTAAAGAGGGTGATAAAATGGCAGGAAGACATGGAAATAAGGGTGTAGTTGCAAAGATCCTTCCTGTTGAAGATATGCCATATCTTGCAGATGGAACCCCTCTTGATATATGTCTAAATCCTTTAGGAGTACCCTCTCGTATGAATATTGGGCAATTGATGGAATCTCAGCTTGGTCTTGCTGGTAAATATCTTAGTGAATATTATGATGTTCCTGTGTTTGAATCTGCTACAAATGAATGTATTCAAGAAAAGTTGAAAAAAGCCGGATTTAATGAAACATCAAAAGCAATTTTATATGATGGATATACAGGGGAACCATTTGAGAATGAGGTAATGGTTGGAATTATATATATGCTTAAGCTGCATCACCTTGTTGACGATAAGATGCATGCAAGATCTACAGGTCCTTATTCACTTGTGTCTCAACAACCTCTTGGAGGAAAGGCACAATTTGGTGGTCAAAGACTTGGAGAGATGGAAGTTTGGGCACTTGAAGCTTATGGAGCTGCTTATACTCTTCAAGAGCTCTTAACAGTGAAATCAGATGATATGTCAGGTAGAGTTAAAATATATGAGAATATTGTTAAAGGTATTCCTACCAATGTATCTGGAATTCCTGAATCTTTTAATGTTTTGATGCAAGAACTAAGAGGTCTTGGTTTTGATTTATCAATTTATGATGATAATGGCAATCAAATTCCTTTAACAGAAAAGGAAGAGGAATTAATTAATAAAACTTAGGTTTTGAGGGTTTTATGAAAGAGATAAAAGATTTTGAAAAGATAAGAATAAAGATAGCATCTCCTGATCAAATTAGGAGTTGGTCTTATGGAGAGGTTAAAAAATCTGAAACTATTAACTATAGAACTTTGAGACCTGAGAAAGATGGTCTTTTTTGCGAGAGAATTTTTGGAACTACTAAAGAATGGGAATGTTATTGTGGAAAGTTTAAGTCAATAAGGTATAAGGGTATTATTTGTGATCGTTGTAATGTTGAGGTGACTCATTTTAAAGTTAGGCGTGAGAGAATGGGGCATATTGAACTCTCAGCTCCTGTTGCTCATATCTGGTATTATAAATATATTCCTTCTAGAATTGGTCTTTTACTTGATATTACGGCTTCTAATTTAAACTCTATTCTTTATTATGAAAAGTATATCGTAATTGAGCCAGGTGATACTGATCTTAAAAAGATGCAACTTTTAAATGAAGATGAATACTCTGAAGCAAAAGAGAGATATGGGATGTCTTTTAGTGCTTCAATGGGTGCTGAGGCCATTAAAACTTTACTTGAGAACCTTGATCTTGATGAACTTTCATCTAAGCTTAGACTTCAGATGATTGATAAAGATGATAAGACAGATAAAAAACTTTTAAGACGTCTTGAGATCATTGAAAATTTTAAAGTTTCTGGAAATAAGCCAGAATGGATGATTATGGATGTTCTTCCTGTTATTCCTCCAGAAATTAGACCAATGGTTCAGCTTGATGGTGGAAGATTTGCTACTTCTGATCTCAATGATCTCTATAGAAGAGTAATAAATAGAAATAATAGGTTAAGAAAACTTTTGCTTCTTAATGCCCCTGAGATTATTGTCAGAAATGAAAAAAGAATGTTACAAGAATCAGTTGATTCTCTTTTTGATAATTCTCATAAGAGAAAGGTTGTGAAGGGTACATCCAATAGACCTCTTAAATCTCTTTCTGATGCACTAA
Source organism: Borrelia turicatae 91E135 (assembly GCF_000012085.2). Taxonomy (NCBI): domain Bacteria; kingdom Pseudomonadati; phylum Spirochaetota; class Spirochaetia; order Spirochaetales; family Borreliaceae; genus Borrelia; species Borrelia turicatae. The sequence goes on along the minus strand of NC_008710.1, from coordinate 401,031 downwards.
AGGGTAAACAAGGTAGATTTAGGCAAAACCTTCTTGGAAAGAGAGTTGATTATTCAGGTCGTTCTGTAATTGTTGTGGGACCTGAACTTAAGCTACATCAATGTGGTATTCCTGCAAAGATGGCGCTTGAGCTTTTTAAGCCATTTGTAATTAGAAAATTGATTGAGAGTGAATCCGTATTTAACATAAAGCGAGCAAAGAGTCTAATTGAACAAGAAGTAGATGAAGTATGGCAGATTTTAGACAATGTTATTAAAGAGCATCCTGTGCTTTTAAACCGGGCCCCAACACTTCACAGGCTGGGAATACAAGCTTTTGAACCAGTGTTAGTTGAAGGTAAGGCAATTAAATTACATCCTCTTGTTTGTCATGCATATAATGCTGATTTTGATGGTGATCAGATGGCTGTACATGTTCCTTTAACACCTGCAGCACAGGCTGAAAGTTGGGCTTTGATGTTGTCAACTAATAATTTGTTAAATCCTGCAAACGGACATCCTATTGTATTTCCATCTCAAGATATTGTATTAGGTCTTTATTACTTAACCATGGAGAGGAAAAATGTAGTGGGAGAAGGGCGTAAGTTCTCTAATTTCAATCATGTTCTTCTTGCGATTAATAATAAAAGTCTAGACTATAATGCACGGATTTATGTAAAGGTTGATGGTGAGTATATAGAAACTACGGCAGGATGTGTTGTATTTAATGAGGCTTTACCAGGTAAAATTTCATTTGTAAATAAAACCCTTAGTGATTATGAGTTACAGAATTTGATTTCTGAAGTTTATGTTGTATATGGTTCCTCTATTGTAATTGAAATGTTGGATATTATTAAGGAGCTTGGGTTTAAATATGCTACTAAATTTGGATGTACAATAAGTATGAGCGATATTATTGTGCCTGAAGAGAAGAAAGTATATGTGGATAAGGCTAATAGAGAAATTGCAAAAATTCAGAATGATTATACTAAAGGTGTTATTACTGGAGAAGAGAGATACAACAATGTTGTTTCTGTTTGGTCAAAGACAAATGAAGAGCTTACCAATAAGATGATGGAAATTCTTAAAAAAGATAGAGATGGATTTAATGTGATTTATATGATGGCTGATTCTGGTGCTCGTGGAAGTAGAAATCAGATAAGACAGCTTGCGGGAATGAGAGGATTGATGGCTAAAACCTCTGGAGATATTATTGAACTTCCAATTATTTCTAATTTTAAAGAAGGGCTTTCTGTTATAGAGTTCTTTATCTCTACAAATGGTGCAAGAAAGGGACTTGCAGATACAGCTCTTAAGACAGCGGATGCCGGATATTTAACGCGAAGATTGGTAGATATTGCTCAGGATGTTGTTGTTAGAATAGAAGATTGTGGAACTATTAATGGTATAAAAGTTGAGGCTTTAAAGAATGGTGAAGAAATAGTTGAGCCTTTAAGAGAAAAAGCCGTTGGTAGTTATTCAATTGAGAGAATAAAAAGTCCTATTACGGGCGAGATTATTTTAGATGTAAATGAAGAAATTACAGAGGATAAGATAAAGTTATTGGAAACCGTTGGTATTGACAAGCTTGTAATTAGATCTGTTTTGACCTGCGAAGCTGAGCATGGAGTTTGTCAAAAATGTTATGGACGTGACTTTTCAAATAATAAGCCTGTTAATATTGGAGAAGCTGTTGGGATAATAGCAGCTCAGTCAATAGGTCAGCCAGGAACACAGCTTACCATGAGAACTTTTCACATTGGGGGAGTTGCACAGGCTGGTAGTGAAGATGATAAGATTGCGCTTAAGAACTCTTTTATTCTTAATGGACTAGAGGGATTTAATGTGCAAGTTGATGGTGGATTGCTTTTTACAAGAAAAGGAACTTTAAGAGTAATAAATGTTATTTATGAAGAAGATATTAAGGATATTAAAGAGTTTAAGGTATTAGATTCTCAAAAGGTAATTAAGGGAATGCCTTTGTTTACAAGCAAGGATGGTATTGATGTATTATCATCTCATATTGGTTATGTTAGAATTAAAGATAACAAGCTGATGATTGTCTCTGAAGAGCAGGAGATATCTCTCAAGACTGGTACGAAACTTGAGGTAAATGTGGGTGATTATGTTGAGGCTGGGCGTGTAATTGGAACATTTGATCCATTTGCGGAACCAATTATTGCTGAAGTTAGGGGAAAAGTTAAATTTAAAGATATTATTTTAGGAACAACTCTTAAAGAAGAAATAAACCTTGAAACAGGAAATATTGAAAAGAGAATTACGGATCAAGTTTTTGAGTCTCTTGATCCTAGGATTTTAATTATTAATGATAGAGGAATTGAGATTGCATCTTATGTTCTTCCTGGAGATGCTTATCTGCAAGTTGAGGATGGACAAGACATTGATATAGGAGATATCATTGCTAAACTTTCCAAAGGTTCTGAAAAAACTCAAGATATTACTGGTGGTCTTCCTAGGGTTAATGATTTGTTTGAGACAAGAATTCCAAAGAATTTGACTGAGATGGCTAAGGTAAGTGGAGTTGTTCAGTTTAAAGCGATTCAAAAAGGTAAAAGACTCATTAATGTTTTAGATGAGTATGGAGTTGAGCATAAGCATTATATTCCTGCTGGGAAACATCTTTTAGTTAGGGATGGAGACGTTGTTAAGGCTGGAGATATGCTTTGTGATGGAAGAATTAATCCTCATGATGTTCTTGAAATCCTTGGTGGAATTAGTTTGCAAGAATTTTTATTAGCAGAAATTCAGGATGTTTATAGGAAGCAGGGTGTAAGTATTAATGATAAGCATATTGGTGTGATCATTAAACAGATGATGAAGAAAGTTAAGATTGTGTCTGTAGGTGATACTAATTTTGTTTATAATCAAAAGGTGGATAAGCATACTTTTTATGAGCAAAATAAAAGGGTAATTGAACAGGGTGGTGAGCCTGCAGTAGCTAGTCCAATCCTTATTGGGATAACAAAGGCATCTCTTAATATCGATTCATTTATTTCAGCTGCTTCTTTCCAAGAAACAACTAAAGTGTTAACAGATGCTTCAATTGCAGGTAGTGTCGATGATCTTAAAGGTCTTAAAGAAAATGTTGTGATTGGACATTTAATTCCTACCGGAACAGGTATGAATTTATATAAAAGAGTTAAGGTGAGGGAAAATTCAAGCTCTGAAATGTAGCTTGAAAATAAATTGTATATTTGATACCATTTATTGGTAAAATTAGGAAAAAGGGAGCATAGATGCCTACAATCAATCAACTAATTAGGAAGCCAAGAAAGAGTCAAAAAGAAAAGACAGCATCTCCTGCGCTTCAAAATTGTCCTCAACGAAGAGGAATTTGTACTCGTGTAATGACGGTTACACCTAAGAAACCTAATTCAGCTTTAAGAAAAGTAGCCCGTGTTAGGCTTTCAAATGGATTTGAAGTAACAGCTTATATTCCAGGAATTGGACATAATTTACAAGAGCATTCAGTTGTTTTAATTAGAGGTGGACGAGTTAAAGATTTGCCAGGTGTTAGGTACCATATCATCAGAGGAGCTAAGGATACTCTTGGTGTTAATAATCGGAAGCAAGGTCGTTCTAAGTATGGAACTAAGAAACCAAAAGCTTAGGAGGTATAAATTGTATGTCAAGAAAGAGTAAAAAAATTAAAAAGAAGGTCTTTAAAGATTCTAAGTATGATTCTCAAGTTATTGCTAAATTTGTGAATAGAATGATGTATGATGGAAAAAAATCCATCAGTGAAGCCATAGTTTATAATTCAATTGATCTTCTTGCAGAAAAAACTGAGGAGGTTGATAAGGTTGCTGCTTTTAGTAAGGCCTTAGATAATGTTAAGCCATTGGTAGAGGTTAGAAGTAGAAGGGTTGGTGGTGCCACTTATCAAGTTCCAGTTGAAGTTAGAGAGGAAAGGCGTGAGGCATTGGCAATGAAGTGGATTATTGCAGCTGCCAGAAAAGCAAGTGGAAAATCAATGCAAGAAAAATTGGGAAATGAACTTGTTAATTCTTATAATTCAACAGGTGTTGCTTTTAAGAAGAGAGAAGATACTCACAGAATGGCAGAGGCAAATAGAGCCTTCACACATTACAGATGGTAATAGTAAAACACCTTTTTCATACATATTGTTGTGAGGTTTGTTGATCTTAGATATAATTGATGAGGGGTATCTATATGTTAAAAAAGGTTTTTTTGTTTTTTTTTATTCTAGGTTGTTCAGGTTCACGAGATCAAACTTCACTTTCTGATACTATTTCTGTCATTGTCGATGGGACTTTTGATGATAGAGGTTTTAATGAGAGTTCTTCCAATGCAATGGCTCAAATTAAAGAAGAGTTTAAAGTTAATATAATTCGGAAAGAATCCAAGGTTTCTGATTATTTAGCAGATATTGGAATATTGGAAGAAGGTGGTTCTAGTTTAATTTGGGGAGTTGGTTTTAAGTTTACAGATACGTTTTTGCGAAAATCTCTTGAAAATGCCAATGTGCATTATGGGATTATTGAAGGTGCTTACTCAGAAGATGTTGAGTTGCCCAAAAATTTAGTGAATGTAAATTTTAGATCTGAGGAAGGAGCGTTTTTAGTTGGGTATTTGGCCGCTAATGCATCTAAAACAGGTAAGATTGGATTTTTAGGTGGAATGGAAGGTGTAGTTATTAATGCCTTCAGATATGGATATGAAGCTGGTGCTAAATATGCAAATAAGAATATTGAGTTGAATTCCCAGTATGTGGGGACATTCTCGGATCTCTCTCTTGGCCATTTAATGGCAAGTAAGATGTATGCTTCTGGGGTTGATATTATATTTACGGCAGCAGGCCTCTCAGGTCTTGGTGCTATTGAGGTTGCAAAAGAGCTTGGAAATGGACATTACATTATTGGTGTTGATCAGGATCAGTCATATCTTGCACCTGATAATGTACTTTTATCATATGTTAAGAGGGTTGACTTAGTTATGTTAGATTTGATGAGATCTTATCTAGACTTTGGCAAGTGGAATGGTGGAGATAATTTAGAATTTGGACTTAAAGATGGAGCACTTGATTTGATTCTTAATAAATCAATAAGTTTAGATTTAATCAAAGATTATGATTTTCTTTCAGAAATTAAAAACAAAATAGTTGGTAATGAGATTAAAGTTCCTAAAGACGAAAAATCTTATGGTGACTTTGTTGTTAATCTGTGACATAAGAGCTAATATAACAATATAACTATGAGGAGTTTTTATATGAATAAATTCGTAATGTTCATTTTTGTTGTGTTAACTTTTTTAGGTTGTGATAAAAAATCATTGACTTCTAAATCTTTGGCAAAGCCCATAATTTCTCTGATAGTTGATGGAACTTTTGATGACAAATCATTTGGTGAGGATGCTTGGAAAGGTTCTCAAATGTTAGAAGGAGGTTTTGGAGTTGAGATTATTGGCAAAGCTTCAACAAGTACTGCTTATGCGAGTGATTTAGAAGATCTTAAAGATAAAGGTTCCAGCATTATTTGGGGAGTTGGTTTTAGACTTCAAGAAGCTACTGAGCAGGCCGCTACCCTTAATAAAGATGTTAATTATGGAATGATTGATGTTACTTATGAAGATGATATAAATTTACCTGATAATTTTCTTGGCCTCTCGTTTAAAGTTGAAGAGGCTTCATTTTTAGCTGGATATTTAGCTGCTAAGACATCTAAAACAGGTAAAATTGGGTTTTTAGGTGGAATGGAAGGTGTAGTTATTAATGCCTTCAGATATGGATATGAAGCTGGTGCTAAATATGCAAATAAAGATATTGAGTTGAATTCTCAGTATTTGGAATCATTTGTGGATTTATCTTTAGCTAGGACTATTGCTTTGAAGATGTACGAAGATGGTACCGATGTCATATTTGTAGCAGCAGGCCTTGCAGGTCTTGGTGCTATTGAGGTTGCAAAGGAACTTGGAGCTGGATATTATATCGTTGGAGTTGATCAAGATCAGTCATATCTTGCACCTGATAATGTTTTAACGTCAGTTGTTAAAAATGTTGGGAATTCTATTTATGAAATAACAAAGAATTATTTGAATACGAATGATTTTGATGGTGGAAAAGTATTAAAATTAGGACTTAAAAACGGTTCTGTAAGTATTGTTAAGCATGATTCCATCAAGGATGATATTAAAGTCGAGATTGAAACTATAGAAGATAAAATAGTTAGTGGCGATATTTCAGTTCCAAGTAATCTTGACGAATATAATAAGTTTTTAGATATTTATAATCTATTGAATTGATTTCTTGCTTAGAGAGAGGCAATTTCATTAATGTTTATTTTTTTAAATTTACCTTTATTTTATGTAAGGTAAATTTTGATATTTATAACTTATTATTATTGTTGATAGTTTGTTAAAAATTAAAAAATGTTTAAAGCTATTTTATAAGGAGAGGATAGGTTGTGTCAAATAATTTATGTTTTATAATTTTATTTATTTTATTGTTTGTATCTTGTTTTTCTTCAAAAGAGTCTTCTTCTTTTGTTGACAGACAAATTATTATGGGAATCATGTTTCCAGGTAATTTTGATGATAAAGGATATTTCCAAAATGCTTTTGAGGGTGCCGTTAAAATAACAAATGAATTTGAAATTAAGCTTCTTCCAAAAGTTTTAACACCTTATCCTGTTGAAGGCAAAAGGTTAATGACGGCTAGTGAAGTATTAGAAGAAGATGTTTACACATTGCAAAAGGATGGTGCCAATCTTATTTGGTTTATTAGTGCCCATTTTTCAGATTCTGCCTTAAGACTTGCTCATGAAAATACAAATACTTCTTATGGCATTATAGATTCTTTTGGTTATGATGATAATATTTTAATTCCTAAGAATTTTTTAGCTATTAATTTTAAAGCTGAGGAAGGAGCATTTTTAGCTGGTTATCTTGCTGCTAAGATGAGTAAGAGTAATAGGATTGGATTTATGACTGGTGTTAATATTAAATATGTTGAGAGATTTTTAGTCGGCTTTAGAGCAGGGGCTTTTTACGCAGAACCTAAAACAAGAATGATTGTAAAGAGAGTTTTAGACGAATTTAGCGAAGCTTCTGGTAAATCTGTTGCCGAGCATATGTATATTGAGGACGGTGTTGATGTTATTTTTCCTGTAATGGGTCCTGCTGCACTTGGTGTGTTTTCTGCTGCAAAGAAGCTTGGAGCTGGTCATTACGTCATTGGGATTAATAAGGATCAGTCATCTCTTGCACCTGGGCATGTTATTACTTCTGTGCTTAAGGATGTTGGAAAGACAATATATAATTTTTCATTAGATGCTATAAAAAAACACAAATTTAATGGTGGTAGAATAATTGAAGAAGGAGTAAAAGAAGGCGTTATAGATATTGTCAAAGATCCTAATATTATTGGCAATAATTTATTTGATACCATGACAAAGATTCAGACTGAGATAGTTAATGGGCAACTTATTATACCTTCTACTGAACATGAATTTGATTTATTTAAGGCAAGATTATAAACTTTTTAATTAGATTGGTTTAAAGGGAGATATTATGTGAAGAATTTATTTTTAATTTTATGTATGTTGTGTTGTTCATGTTTTAATTCTAAAGTTAATGGTAATCTTGCTAAGATTGCCGTTTTAGTTGATGGAGTCTTTGATGATAAGACTTTTAATAAGGGTGCTTGGGATGGTGCTAAGAAAGTAGAAAAAGAATTTGGATTGGAAATAGTTATGAAGGAATCTAATTCAAATTCTTATTTAGCCGATCTTGAGTCATTAAAGAATAATGGCTCAAATTTTATCTGGTTAATTGGATATAAGCTTAGTGATTCTGCTATTATTGTTGCTTTAAAAAATCCAGAGATTAAATATGTAATTATTGATCCTGTTTATGATAGTGATTTGGTCATCCCTGAAAATTTATCAGCCATAACTTTTAGAAATGAAGAAGGAGCATTTTTGGTAGGTTATATTGCAGCTAAGATATCTAAGACGGGTAAAATTGGATTTTTAGGTGGAGTTGATAATGTAATTGTTAATGCATTTAGGTATGGATATGAGGCTGGTGCTATGTATGCAAATAGAAATATCAATATTGATAATAAGTATATTGGCAGTTTTGTTAATATTAATACTGGAAGAAACATGGCAAATGAGATGTATGTAGATAAAGTAGACATTATTTATCATGTTGCGGGTTTAGCTGGACTTGGAGTTATTGAGGCTGCTCACAACTTTGGAGATGAGTCTTATGTTATTGGAGTTGATCAGGATCAATCACATCTTGCCCCTGATAGTGTAATTACATCTTCAATCAAAGATATTGGACGAATTTTGAATATTATAATTTCTAATTACTTAAAAATTAATGCTTTTGAAGGGGGCCGTATATTAAATTATGGGTTAAGGGAGGGCTTTTTAGATTTTGTTAAAAATCCTAAGATGATTTCTTTCAAGCTTGAAAAGGAATTAGATGATATTTCTGAAAAGATAATTAACAGGAAGATTGTTGTTCCAAATAATGAGAGTACTTATAATAAATTCCTGAAAGAATTTGTTAATTAGTTTTTATTTTAAGTAATTATTGAGAAATATATTTTCATCTTTAATATCAGTTAGGCTTGTGTGATTATCATTTAGGCCTAAGCTTTTTTAATTATTTTAAGTTACATCAATCTGTTGTTGCAATATATAGTTTTAACTAATTTATTTTGCTTGGGTATTGCTTAGCTTTAGAATTGTGTTTAATATTAAAATTTTTGGTTTTCAGTCTCATTTTGTTATTATTATAATGTATAATAAATAGGAGTTGATTGATATTTGTTTTTCAGAGGTTCGAGCATTGAATAAGAGTGTGTTTCCCAAAATTTATTATTACGATCAGGATTTTATTGATATTTATAATAAGAGTCTTTCTTGGATTCGAGACAAAATTGTTTTTCCTCAAGCTTTGGAAAGGGGTAGAAAGGATAAAAACTATTATTCTGAAAACCTTGAGTTTATAGATCAACTTCAAGCTTGTCTTTCAAGCTTTTTTCTTGTTTATAGTAATGGGGAATATTCTCCCACATCTACTATTGATAAATTTTATGAACTTCAAGAGGCATCTGGTGCAATTAGAGCTCGTTATGACCGCAATAATAATATTGTTCATATAGAAGGAAATGATGATGGTATTGGCTTGCCCATTTTTGCTTGGGTTGAATACAATTTATATCATAAAACAGGCAATAAGAAACGTATCTGTGATGTTTTACCAGTTCTTGATAAGTATTATAAGTGGATAGAGAAAAAGTTTTTAAAAGCAAATGGTCTTTATTCAATTGATATGAATAAGATTTTTTATAAAAATTCTCCCAGAAATGATGCTTATTACCCGATAGATTTTAATTCACTTCAGGTACACAGTGCATATTGTATTGCAAAATTGGCAGACATATTAAATGATAAAAATTTATCCCTTGAGTATAAAAAAAGATTTTTTTCTCTTAAGGCTAAAATTAACTCATTGATGTGGGATGAAAAAGATGGTTTTTATTATGATCTTGATATTAACGAAAATATTGTTAGGTGTAAGACAATAGTAGGATTTTTACCACTGCTTTCCGAAATTCCAAGTGAAGATAGAATAGAGAGAATGATTTTTTATTTAAAGAGTCATGAACACTTTGGAACTCCAAATCCTTTTCCTACTCTTTCAGCTAATGATCCTAGCTTTAATTTAGATGGAAATGGATATTATGGTTCTGTTTATACTTATATGAATTTTTTTGTTATTAAAGGACTTGAATATTGTAGACGTTCAAATATTGCAAGAGAATTTACCATAAGACATCTGTATTATATATTAGATACTCTATTGCCTGATGGCAAAGTTAAGGGACATGTTTGGGAGGCTTATAAGCCAATGAAAGAGGGACCTGCATATTTAGATGTTGAGAAAAAGATTCTTCCAGAAAAAGATGTTATTTGTTATCTTGCACTTTTTAGTATTAGCCTGATGATAGAAAATATTATTGGACTTACAATTAGTCTGCCCGATAAAACAGTCTATTGGAATATTCCTGCTCTTGAAGTTATGGGAATAGAGAGTTTATCACTTAAAAAAAATCAAACCACAATTATATGTAATAAGGGCAAGAGGGGCTGGGAGATCAAGATGGAGTCTGAAAAACTTTATTACTTTACAATAAATATATTGAATAAAAAAGAAAAGACTCTGCCTATACCTTCAGGTAGATGTTCGATGCTTTTAGATAAGCTTTAATTAATAATTTGGCTATAAACATTTATTCAAAATTAAAATCTTGGAGATATTGATATGATAGATGTTGTATTTTTAAGAACCTTGCTTGAAGAGAAGAAATATTCTGACATAAAGGAAGAGCTTTTAAAATACGATGCTTTTGATATTAGTGAAGCTTTAAAAAAACTTAATGGTTCTGATTTGATTTTACTTTATAGATTCCTCCCCAAAAAGGTTGCTGTTGAAGCTTTTTCTAATTTTGATCAAGGCACAAAAAATAAATTGGCTAATTCCTTTACAAACAGAGAAATAAGAGAGATGATAGATGAATTAAATCTTGATGATGTTATTGATCTCTTAGAAGAAGTTCCAGCAAATGTTGTGCAAAGATTTTTAGCAAGTTCTACTGAGGAGAATAGGGAAATTATTAATAAATTCTTGTCTTACAGTGATGACTCTGCTGGTTCAATTGTGACGATAGAATATATTGAGCTTAAAGATTATTTTTGTGTTGGAGAAGCTCTTGATTATATTAGAAGGGTTGCAAAAACGAAGGAAGACATTTATACCTATTATATTACAGATGAAGAAAAACGGTTAAAAGGTGTCATCAAAATTGAAGATTTGATGTTATCTGGTGATGATGTTATTATTTCTGCAATAATGAGGACTAGCGGATTTTATATTGTTAAAGTTGGTGATGAAAAGGAAGATGTTGCTCTTCTTTTTCAGAATCATGATATCTCAAGTGTTCCTGTTGTTGATAATGAAGGGCGAATGATAGGAGTTATTATTATTGATGATATTCTTGAAGTTATTCAGAATTTAAATACTGAAGATTTCCAGATAATGGCTGCAGTTACTCCTTTAGGTAAATCTTATCTTGATACTTCTATTTTTGATATGACAAAAAATAGAATAATCTGGCTTTTGATTCTTATGATATCTTCTACCTTAACTGCCACTATAATCACTAATTATCAGCATTTGGTTTTATCTTTGGTTATTTTAACCAGCTTTATTCCACTTTTAATGGATACTTCGGGTAATGCTGGTTCTCAGGCATCTGCATTGATTATTCGTGAACTTGCTCTTGGAACTCTTAAGGTAAAGGATTTTTTCAAGGTGTTACTTAAGGAAGTATGTGTTAGTATTCTAGTTGGTTCAATTCTTGCCGGTATTAATTTTTTAAGAATTGTATTTTTTGTAATTCCTGAGCATAATGAAAAATTCAAAATAGCTTTTGTTGTTTCTGCATGTTTAATGATAGGGTTGATGGTAGCAAAAATATTGGGCGGTCTTTTACCCATTTTAGCCAAGTTTATAAGAATAGATCCAGCTTTAATGGCTGGACCTTTAATTACTACTATTGCTGATGTTGTTACCTTAATTGCTTATTTTAATATAGCAAGATTAGTATTAACCAATTATTTTTAAGTATGATCTATTTTTAGTAAAATTAAAGTTGAGATTAAGACAGAATTAAATTGGAGACAATTTTGAGTGGTTGTATTTTTTGTAAGATAGTAAAAAATGAAATGTCCTGTTATAAGGTTTATGAGAATGAGTTGGTGCTTGCTTTTCTCGATATTAATCCTTTAAATGTTGGACATACTCTTGTTATTCCAAAACAGCATAGCAATGATGCTTTGGGTATGAGCGACGAACTTAATGGACAAATATTGAAGGTTTGTAAGAAAGTAGCTCTCTCTTTAAAAAAGTTAGGTTCAAATATTTGTAACGGAATTAATATTTATAGTGCAATTGGCTCTGACGCGGGACAAGTTATTTTTCATACCCATTTTCATGTGGTTCCAAGATTTAAGGGAGATAATTTTGGTTTTACGAGAGGCAGTAATATTGAACTTTCAGGAGATGAGTTTTTAGACTTATCTAAGCATATAAGCCAGAATATTTGAGATTTTTTCTTAAAATGGATTTTATAAAAATTTGCTGCATAATTTGATTATTATGTCTTTTTAATTTTATTATATGTTGTAGAGTATTTTGCTTAGATTTTTCAAAGATATAATATTTCTGAATTGTAAATAAATTTTTACTTTAAGGATATGTTAAGTTTTCTTCTTTTATGTTAGCTAGTATTGCTAAATATCGATTAGATTCATATTTTGCCATGTTTAGATTATGATCTTGGTAATTTCCACATTCCTTTTCAGTTGCGCCTATAATATTTCCTTGAAAATTTGCAATTTCATGAAAGAGCCAAGATATTAAATCAATTAGATCTTTGCTCTCATAATTACCCAAAAGGATTAGGTAAAATCCAGTCCGGCAACCCATTGGTCCAAAGTATAATACTTTGTCGCCCCAGACTTTATTGTTTCTAAGCAATGTTGCTCCTATGTGTTCGATTGTATGCATTTCTGCATTGTTAATTACAGGTTCTCTATTAGGAGCTTTCATCCTAATATCTACAGTAGTGAATGTTAAATTATCAAATATATCTTTTCTTGAAACATATATGCCAGGTTTTAGTTTTGTGTGATCAATTGTAAAGCTTGGTATTTTATTCATATTTTGAACTCCTTTTTTATTGTGTCTACGAAATCTAGTTTTTCCCATTCTAGTTCATTTTTTCCAAAATGTCCGTATGTGCATGTCTTAGAGTAAATGGGCTCTCTTAATTTTAATTTTTTAATTATGCCGTTGGGAGTTAGGTCAAAGTTATTGATGATGAAACTTAATATTTTTTTTTCATATTCGTTGTTATTTATGCCTGTAGTTATTTTAATGGATATTGGATTTGGGATTCCAATAGCATAAGCAAGTTGCATTTCAAATTCTTTAGAAATTCCTGCTGCCACCATATTCTTAGCAATGTATCTTGCCATGTAAGCTGCTGATCTGTCAACTTTAGTAGCATCTTTGCCGCTATAAGCACCACCACCATGTCTTGCAAATCCACCATAACTGTCAGCGATAATCTTTCTCCCTGTAAGGCCCGTATCTCCAGTAGGGCCACCGATGACGAAGTTGCCTGAGGGGTTAATATAATATTTGATGTTTTCATCAAGCATTGATTTACTTTGAAGGATAGGTTTGATAATTTTTTCAATGATTGTTTGTCTTAGAAAATCTTGGGGAATACCAGGATCATGTTGATGAGATACAACAATATTATTGACTCTAATAGGATTTTTATTAGAATCATATTCAATGGTAACTTGGGATTTTGCATCGGGGCGTAGCCATTTAATTTGACCTGATTTTCTAAGTTTACTAGCTTTTTGCAGGATTAAGTTAGATAATTCGTATGCTATGGGCAAGAAATTTTTAGTTTCGTTGCATGCATAACCAAAGATTATTCCTTGATCACCTGCTCCTATATCGTTTGTATCTTTTTTCTCAACCGCATTTGTAATGTCAATTGACTGAGAGCCAATAGCATCAATTATTGTGGCAGATTTGTAGTCAAGTCCATATTCTATATTTGTGTATCCAATATTTTTTATTGTTTGTTTTGCAATTTCTTTTATATTTATTTCTTTTTTTGCTTTGCTGCTTATCTCTCCTGCTATGATTATTAAATTTTGTGAAACTAAAGTTTCACATGCGACTTTTGCCATTTTATCTCTTTTGAGTATTTCATCAAGTATAGCGTCAGAGATTTGATCCGCAATTTTATCGGGATGTCCTTCAGATACGGCTTCAGATGTTGATGTTAAATTATTATTGAGCATATTGTCACCTTATTTAAGTTATATGAGTTTAATTAATTCCTTTACTATCTTAGCTGAATTCATTGATGCATCTTGTAGGAACTTATTGAAGTCTATGTGATTATCTTTGATATTTGGTAAATCAGATACAGAGCGAGTAATAATGAAAGGTATTTTGAATGTGTGTGCTACTTGGGCAATTGCAGCGCTTTCCATCTCTACAGCTAAAGCATCTGCAAAGTTATTTTTAATTTCTTCTAATTGTTTTTTATCTCCAATAAATTGATCACCTGTAAGTATTAGACCAATATGAACACTAATATTTTTAAGTTTGTCTTCAATAATATTAACAACTTTGTTTAATAAATTTTCATCTGCTTTAAATTTTTGTGGAAAGCCTGGTACTTGTCCTATTTTATGTCCAAATTTAGTTAAATTAAAGTCATGAAATGCCGTTTCTGATGATACTATGATGTCTGTTATTTTAAGATCTTCAGATTCTTTAAGCCCACCAGCAGTTCCTGAGTTGATTATGTGAGTGATTTTATATTTTGATATAATGTAACTATTCCACATGGCGGCATTTACTTTTCCAATGCCAGTAGTTAAAGAGATTACCTTGTGACCCGCAATTTCTCCCTTATAAATTTTCTTCTCACCTGAATAATCGTCTAATATAATTTCTTCTTTGTTCTCGATAATTTTATTTATTTCTATCGATTCTTCATCCATTGCAGATGTTATTAAAATCATACTTTACTCCTTTTATATTTCCTTTAATCCATATTTTTTTGAAATAAATTCTATTTCATCTTGTCTTAGTATTTTTTTTATTCCTGTTTCTGTTTTGGGTATGGACTTGACATAATTTTTATTTTCACTAGGAGGTACAATTTTGTCATCTTTTATTATGTATTTTATATATGGGACATTAATATTATCTTCGTTAATTTTTGTTATTTTGGCAATTGAGTTGTCATTGAGTTCAACAATAAAATCCAGAGGGCATTGAGAGAGAACCTTAATTATTAGTTTTAAAACTCTTTTATCAAATTTCTTATCAGCATCTTGTATTAGTTCAATAAGAGATGCTCCAGAATTTAAAGCCCCTTTATATGTTCTATCTAGAAGGATTGCGCTGTATGCACTAGCAGCGCCTATTATATTAGACTCGATATTTATATTTTCACTTTTGAGTTTATTAGGATATCCTGAACCATCTAAGTTTTCTTTGTGATTTAGTATTGCTGAGCAGATAGATTGTGAAAAATTAGTGGTTGAGAGTATTTTATGACCAAGTACGGGATATTTTTTTATTATTTCAAATTCTTCGTTACTTAATTTTTCTTTTTTTTCACTTATTTGCAAGGGGATAAATAGGAAACCTATTTTGTGCAGAATAGCTATTGTACAGAGTTCAACCATTTTGTGATTATTTAAATTCATCTCGTTTCCAAGTGCGACGGTTAGTATTGCGGTATTTATTGAGTGAACGATATGATAATCGGATAGGAGCTTAGGTAGTTTCATATATTTGATGAATGTTTGTTGATTTTTTTTATAAAATTCCATTACCTTTTTGACGGCTGGAAGGACGTCTTGATAGTAGATTTTTTTATTTTTCTTGCAATTTTCATATATTTCTTCTAAATTGTTTATTAGCATGTGATAGTTGGCAATTGATTCTTCATCATATTCTACATTAATAAGCTTTTTTGTTTCTCGTATTAATGTTTCATTAAAGAATGTTCTTTGTATTTTGAGTGAACTCTTTAAGTCCCATTTTTCAATAAGTTCAGTGTTTACGGGTTGTAAGAGCGAATTTTGAGGCCATACTAGAAAGTCTTTGTCTATTATGTACGAAAAATTTTTTATATCTTTTGCTAGGTTATCAAAATTTTGCATTTTCCCCCTTAAGCTGCAAACTTAATAATAAGCATCTATCGCATATTATTTATTAATTGTATATCTATTTAGTATAATACTACATGTATGCATTAATTTTAACATTGAACTTTATTATAAGAGATCTTTAATGGTTGACAGAATACTTTTTATTTTTAATATCATATTTTTTGTTGCTTTTTTGTATTTTGTTTATTTATTAGAAATTTTCAAATTTTCAAATTTTTTAGACTTTATTTTCTTACATTGTTCTTTTATTTTAACTTTTATTGTATTTATATTTATTTTTAATATTGTTTATTCTAAATTTTTATATTCAAGATTATATTTTATGTTGAATGGCATAGAGCATACTTATACTTTTTTAAAGCTTAAGATATTACGCAAAACACTTAAGAGTGTATTTGATATTTCTCTTCTTTTAAAAATAATTTTAATTAAACAAGATAAAAAGAGTCTTGACGAGATTTATTTTTATTTAAAAGATACTAAAATGAGTAATAAGACAATTATAGAACTTTACTCTATATGTATTAGTTTTAGGGAGAAAGAGAAGGCTTCTGGTTTAATTGCCAATCATGCATACAGTAAAAATAAATGGTTAAGGTATTGTGTGGCACTTAATACTATTGCCGATGAAGATTATGAAAAGTTGAGTAATGAAATAAACTTTTTAAAAAGGTATTTTTTAAGAGGAGATCCTATTTTTACAGTTTATTTTTATTATGTCTTAAAAAGATCAAATTTAGAGTACCAATTGGTTGAAAAAAATAGACTTGAGATTAGAGATAAATATTTTAAATATAAAGATCGGCTAAATGTTAAGCATACAAGGTTACTTAATTCAAACTTATTTTTTGTAGTATTTTACTACATTTATGATATTTCAAAAAAGGATATCTTTTACTAAAAGAGGTTATGTTGTGAATATAAGAGTTAGATATGCACCTTCTCCAACTGGTTTACAGCACATTGGGGGAATTAGAACAGCTTTATTCAATTATTTTTTTGCTAAATCTTGTGGTGGGAAATTTTTGCTTAGAATAGAAGATACGGATCAAACTAGGTATTTTAAAGAAGCAGAAGAGGATCTGTATCAAAGTTTAGAGTGGCTTGGCATTGATTTTGATGAGGGTCCTACTTGTGGTGGTCCTTATGCACCTTATGTTCAGTCACAGAGAACAGAAATATATCAAAAATATGCTAAACAATTGGTTGAATTGGGAAGTGCTTATTATTGTTATTGCACGCCTGAGAGACTAGAGAGAATTAGAAAAATTCAAACTGTTAACAAGATGGCACCAGGTTATGATAGACATTGTAGGAACTTAAGTGAGAGTGAGGTGAGAGATGTTTTAAGTTTAGGAATCACTCCTGTTATTAGATTTAAGATTCCTCTTGACGGGGAGACTTGTTTTAATGATATTTTACTTGATAAAATTACGTGGGCAAATAAGGATATTAGTCCTGATCCTGTGCTTCTTAAATCCGATGGGCTTCCAACGTATCATCTTGCCAATGTTATTGATGATCACTTGATGGAAGTTTCTCATGTATTAAGAGCTCAAGAATGGATTTCCTCAGGTCCTTTACATGTACTTCTTTATAGTGCTTTTGGATGGAATCCTCCCATTTATTGTCATCTGCCAATGGTCATGGGAAGTGATGGGCAAAAATTAAGTAAGAGACATGGTGCTACAGCTTTAAAACAATTTATTGATGATGGATATCTTCCGGAAGCCATTATTAATTACATTACTTTACTTGGTTGGTCTTATGATGATAAGAGTGAATTTTTTACAAAAGATGAACTTCGAAGGTTATTTTCTATTGAGAGAGTCAATAAATCCCCTGCTGTTTTTGACTATAATAAATTAGATTTTTTTAATAGCCATTATATTAGGGAGAAAGGAAATAATGAGTTAGCCAAGCTTATAATTCCATTCTTGCAAAAAGCAGGCTATATTAAAGAAGATATTAATTCTTTTGATGAGCAAAAATTAATTCTTTTAGTTTCTCTAATAAAGCCAAGAATTAGAAAACTTAGTGAGTCTGTTACGATGCTTAAGTTTTTTTATGAAGATATTAAAACGTGGAATTTAGACGAGTTTTTAGGTAAGGAAAAAACAGCGGGTGATATTTGTTTGCTCTTAGAAAAGATTAAGCCACTATTAGAAGGATTTGAAACAAGAATATTGTCTGAAAACGAAAAAATTTTTTATAATTTTGCTAAGGAAAATAATCTAAAAATAGGAGAAGTACTTCTTCCAATTAGAATAGCAGTTCTTGGAAGTAAGGTATCACCGCCTCTTTTTGATTCTTTGCAATTACTTGGTAAAACCAAAGTTTTTAATAGAATAAATCAAGCACAGCAATTTTTAAGAAGACATGAATGTAAATAAGTGTTTGGAATAAATTTTTAGGATGTTTAATATGATTAAAATAGAAGATATTATTTCGCTTGCTAAAAGAAAAGGGTTTGTATTTCAATCCTCAGAAATTTATGGGGGACTCTCAGGTGTGTGGGATTATGGACCTTTGGGTATTGAGCTTAAGAAAAACATACAAAAAGAATGGTGGAACACCATGGTTTACTTACATGAAAATGTGGTAGGATTAGATAGTTCGATTTTAATGAGACCTGAGGTTTGGGAAGCATCAGGACATGTTGATAGTTTTTTAGATTTATTAGTGGATTGTAAAAATTGTAAGAATAGATTTAGAATAGATTCTATTGATTTGTCTAATGGTTGTTCTAGTTGTAATTCTATAGGTACGTTTACAGCCCCAAGAAGTTTTAACTTAATGTTTAAGACTAATATTGGAGCTGTTGAGGATAGTTCTAATGAAATTTATTTAAGGCCGGAAACTGCTCAGGGTATTTTTGTTAACTTTCGCAATGTGTTAGATTCTACAAGACTCAAAGTTCCTTTTGGCATAGCTCAGGTTGGTAAGGCCTTTAGGAATGAGATAGTAGCTAAGAATTTTATATTTAGGACTTGTGAATTTGAACAGATGGAAATGCAATTTTTTGTACATCCTAATCAGATGAGTGATTGGTATTATTATTGGCAGCAAAAGAGAATGAATTTTTTTATTGAAACTCTTGGAATAAGATCTGATAATCTTAGGTTTAAAGAACATAAAGGGGATGAACTTGCTCATTATGCTAAAGCAGCAGTTGATATTGAGTATAAATTTCCATTTGGTTTTCAAGAAATTGAAGGAATTCATAATAGAGGTAATTACGACTTGTCTCAGCATGCAAAGTTTTGTGGTAAGCCTAAATTGTTTGAATATCATGATTTAACAAGCGGTGATAAATATATTCCTTATGTTATTGAGACGTCTCTTGGACTTACAAGGAGCGTTTTAATGACTCTTTGTGATGCTTATGCTCATGAGGAACTTGAGGGAGAAGGTAAACGAATAGTTCTGCGTTTGCATCCTAAACTTGCTCCTTATAAGGTTGCAATACTTCCTCTTGTAAAAAAAGATGGGCTTCCTGAGCTTGCCAGAAAGGTGTTTATGCAGTTTAGCGATGATTTTTACATGTTTTATGATGACAATGGTACAATAGGCAAACGTTACAGGCGTCAAGATGAGATTGGTACACCTTATTGTGTAACAGTAGATTATGATACTATTGAAAATAGAACGGTTACTTTAAGGGATAGAGATAGTATGGCTCAAATAAGGATTCCTATTGATGATTTATATTCATATATTAGAACTGAAATTCTAAATTATAAGGGAGTTGCAAATAGATGAATCTTGCCTTAGAGATTTTGGAAAAAAGAGGATTCTTAAAACAGTGTACAAATTTGGAAGCTTTAAGTACATTAATGGATAAGGAGAGAGTAGTTTTTTATGTTGGTGTTGATGCTACTTCTACTTCATTGCATATTGGACATTTGATTCCTTTTATGGTAATGGCACACCTTCAAAGGCAAGGTCATATTCCGATTGCTTTGGTTGGTGGTGGAACTACAAAGATAGGAGATCCTTCAGGTAAGGATGCAATGCGAAAAATTTTGTCAAAAGAGGATATAGAAAAAAATGTTAAGGCAATAAGAGCACAATTGCTTAGAATAATAGATTTTAGTCACGGGTATATCCTAGATAATTCAGCATGGCTTGATAATATTAATTATATTGAGTTTTTAAGAGATATTGGGGTTTGCTTTTCTGTTAATCGTATGTTGGGTTTTGAAACTTATAAGAGAAGAATTAAGGATGGTCTTTCGTTTATTGAATTTAATTATCAACTTTTGCAGTCATATGATTTTTATATGTTAAACAAAATTAAGAACTGTAAGCTTCAGATTGGGGGCGATGATCAATGGGGAAATATTGTCTCAGGTGTTGATTTAATTAAGAAAAAGTTGGGAACAGAAGTTTTTGGACTTACATTGCCGCTTATTACAAGAAGTGATGGTAAAAAGATGGGCAAATCAGAAAAGGGAGCAGTTTATCTCGATGCAGAGCTTTACAGTGTTTATGATTTTTATCAATATTTTAGGAATGTTCCAGACTTGGATGTTAAGAATTTTTTGTATTTATTTACTTTTTTGGGCGATGATGAAATCGAACATATGTCAAGTGTTAAAGGGTATTTGTTAAATAAGGCAAAAGAAACCTTGGCGTTTGAAATAACAAAAATTGTTCATGGAGAAGATGCAGCTTTAAAGGCATCCTCAGCAGCTCGAGCAGCATTTAAAGGAAGTGAAGGGGATAGAGCAGATATTCCTTTCTTTAAATTGGCATTAGATAGTTTAGAAGGAAGTATTTTATTAATTGACCTAATGGTTCTCTCTAAAGTTGTATCTAGTAAGTCAGAGGCTAGGCGGCTTATTAATTCTGGTGGAGTTTATATAGATAAGGTGAGAATAGGGGATCAAGATTATTGTCTTAATAAGGATAATTTTATCAATGGTGAAATTGAACTTAAAATTGGCAAAAAGAGGATTTTGAGGGTTATTTTGTAGTTGGTGTTTCATGTATAACAGAAGAGCTTTAAATAATTTATTTTTTAAATCATTTCTGTTTTTTATGAAACGTAAGCATCTTGTTTTTACTGAAGAGCATATTTTTTACAGTTTAATTAGCGATGAAAAAATTAAAGAGTTGCTTAGTTTATGTACACTTGATTTTTATAGTTTTAATAAAATTTTGGAAAAGTTCTTTAAAAAGCTTCCTTTAAGAGATTCTGATATTTCAGATTATCTTTTTAAGATGAATGATTTATATCAAGAGATAGTCGATACAATTTTTTATTATAAGAAGCCTTATAGGTTGCAAGAGAAAGACTTGTTATGGGTATTAATTAGGAAAAGAAAAAATATAATTTTAGATGCTTTATTAAAATCAGGTTTTAGTTTGACTATCTTTGACAAGATAATTGAAGTTTATGATTACTTAGGTTCAGACTTAGATTTAAACTCTAGTGAAAATGAAAAATTTATTGCAAATGATCTTTTCGGTAAAGAGATAGATAAGGATGGGGGTTTGAGTATTTTTGAAGAAGATTATTTAAAGTTAGAGCAAAGTGATGATTTGTCTGATAATGATAATTTGGTTGAAGATTTTTTAGTTAATGTTATTGATAGTTTAGAGCCAAGCTTAGATAAAAACCCCTTGATTGGCCGCGAGGAAGAGTTGTGCGAGTTGACTCAAGTGATGCTTCGTAAATATAAGAGTAATCCAATTGTATTTGGAGAGCCTGGAGTTGGGAAGACAATATTATTGCAAGGACTTGCTTATATGATAAAGGTAGGCCAAGTGCCTCAGGAATTGGTAGGTTATGAGGTTTATTCTCTTGATATTGGGAGACTTATATCTGGAACTCGGTATAGAGGAGATCTTGAAGATAGAGTAAATAAACTTTTAGATTTTTTATATTTAAAAAAAAAAGTAATTCTTTTTATCGACGAAATTCATATGATAGTTGGAGCTGGGGCTACGTCTTTTAGTAACATAGATGTTTCAAATTTGTTAAAGCCTATATTAACTTTAGGTAAAGTAAAATTAATTGGTGCTACTACCAAATATGAATACCAAAAATTCTTTTTGAGAGATAAAGCTTTAATGAGAAGATTTCATAGCATAGAGCTTAAAGAACCAAGTTTTGAGGATACTTATCTTATTTTAAAAGGGAGTAAGGAACAATATGAAAAACATCATAATGTGGGGTACACAGATGAGGCCATATGGGCTTCAATTACTATGTCTAAGTATATTAAAGACAGATTTCTTCCCGATAAAGCTTTTGACCTATTAGATGGTCTTGGGGCTAAATTTAAACTTGAGGGCAATAAGAAAGTTATAACGGGCGATGATGTAAAAATTTTTGTTAAGTCCATGATTGGAACTAATGTTTTTAATTTTGATGATTATGATCAAAACTTACTCATTAATCTGGAGCGTAAAATAAGAGAGAGTATGATAATTGATGAGAATATTTTATCTGATTTGATATTAAACATCAAACTTTTAAGGATTAAATTTCTCTTAAAAAATAATACTCTTGGTATCTTCATTTTGATGGGTTCTTCTGATGTAGATAAGAATAAGCTTTCATGTATTTTATCAGAAGAACTTAAGATACCTAAATTGACTTTGGGAATGAGTGAATATGGTGATTTTGATGGCATTAATAGATTAATAGGACCTGTATATGGATCTGAATCTTATGATGAACCTACTAAGTTTTTTAAATTTTTAAGTGAATCTTCAAGTTCAATTATTGTCCTGTCTGATTTTGATAAATCTTCCAAGAGGGTTATAGATTTTTTTTTTGAAGGATTTAATACGGGTAGGCTTTTTGATAGTCTTGGTAGAAGTGTAAGCTTATCAGATAGTATAATAATACTAGATATTGATATAAAACATAGGGAATTTGATGGTATTGGATTTAAAACCGAAACAATCGATGGTAGAAGTTTGCTAGAGAAACGTTTTTCTACTCAGCTTTTGGATCTTGTGGATCATATTTTTTTCTTTAAGCCTGTGGGTGAAGATGATTTTGAAAAAGTTATTATTGAAGAGATGAATAGTTTTATTAAGATACTAAAAAATGAAAAAGTCGATGTTTTTTTTGAAGAAAATATTGTCGATTATTTTCAAAATAAGACTTATAGAAGTGGGCTTGGCATTAAGAGTGTGCGTAAAATTGTGCTCAAGGAAATTGGAGGTTTATTAGTCAATGACATGATTTCAAAAAAATTCAAAGAGAATGATAAGATTAGAGTTTTCCTGGACGAAACAATAAAATATGAGTTGTTGTAAACTCATGATTATAAGGAGGTATATATGAAAATATCTATAGTAGGAGCAGGGGCTTGGGGAACTGCTATTGCTAAGGTTTTGTCGGATAAATTTAAAGATAATGTTTTAATATGGTCTTTTGAAGAAGATGTTAGAGATAGCATTAATAATGATCATGAAAATGTCAAGTATTTAAAGGATATTAAATTAGCAGATAATTTGGTTGCAAGTTCTGATTTGCATGATGTTGTAGATCAAGCCGATTATGTTTTTGTTGTGACACCTTCTCTTTATACTTTAAATGTTTTGAATAAATTGAAAGGTATGTACACTACTAAAAAGTTTAATTTGGCAATACTTACAAAAGGTTTTATAACAATTGATGGGAGGCCTTGTACGATTATAGATGTTGCAGAGAGTATTTTAAGTGACTATAAAGATGAAATTACCTATATTGCAGGGCCAAGTCATGCTGAAGAAGTTGGACTTGGAATTATTACAGGACTTGTTGCTGCCAGTAAGAATAGAGCCAATGCTTTTGAATTTATTAATTTATTTAGTGATACTTCTATTTCTATGTTTTATAGTGATGATATTCTTGGGGTTCAAATAGCATCGGCTTTGAAAAATATATTTGCCATTGCATTTGGAATTTTGGATGAGTATAAAATTGAAAATCCAAATTTAATAGGCAATAACACGGAGTCTTTTTTATTCTCAGTTTCTTTAAATGACATGAAAAATATTGCGTTTAAGCTTGGTTCTTGCAATGCGGAAACATTTTTATTTTTAGCTGGTTCTGGGGATTTAGATGTTACTTGTAGAAGTATTTTTGGAAGAAATAGACGATTTGGTCGTGAAATTGTTAGTAAAAATATCTTAGAAGGTTTGGCTGGTATAAATGATTTGATAAATAATATTCATAAAATTGGTTATTTGCCAGAGGGAGTAATTGCTGCTAATGAAGTTGCTTTGCTTTTTAAATGTTTAGGTAGTGATTCAAGTTATCATAATTTAGCGAGCATAGTGTATAAAATTTTAAATAAAGAATTAAGACCTGAAGCTGTCATTGATTATATAAGAAATTTTAAAGTTTAGGACCCAAACGGGTCCTATTGTATTTTTTTGTTCATCATATATACGATATTGCTATAGACGTCATCAATTATTTCAAAGTTCATTACAATTTCTGTGAATTCATTTGACTTAATTGCTCCTATAATATTGTGATCTTCTGTTAAATTTTCTCTCTTAACTAGAGAATTGCTGTCAACTAATATTTTTATTCTAGTTAGATCTTTGTCTACTTGTTTGATATTTGCAATGCCCCCAAAGCATTCTAAAATGTGTTCTGATGTTTTTATTGTTTCTTTATTCATGTTTGTCATCCTTTAAAGAATGCTTGATAAGCCGTATAAGAAGTATATATGTCAAATTTCGAGGTTATTTCAAATGGTGAGTGCATACTAATTACACCAGGTCCTATGTCTATTGTTCTTATGCCATAATGTGCTAAGAATTTTGCAACAGTTCCTCCACCACCTTCGTCTACTTTTCCAAGTGTTGCTACTTGCCAAGCTATTTTATTTTTATTTAGTAAATTCCTAACATAAGAGACAAGTTCAGCATCAGCATCACTTGCCATGATTTTACCCCCGTGACCTGTATATTTCATGATAGATATTCCATATCCCAATTTGGGTGCGTTTTGTTCATCATGAACTGATTTGAATAATGGATTTATTGCACCGCAAACATCAGCAGATATACTTTTTGAGTTCCATAATACTTTTTGAACAAAGAGATTATTATATTTGTTCTGTTCAAGTTTGAATATTATGTCTGATACGAAGTATTCAAGATATCTTGAGTTTAGCCCGGTTGATCCAGTAGATCCAATCTCTTCCTTGTCAACTAGAAAACATATAGCGGTTTTGCTTGGTGTTTCTTCTAAATTTAGGATGGCTTCTAGTGAAGTGTAAACGCACACCCTGTCATCTTGACCATAAGCACCAATTAGTGCTCTATCAAATCCTACGTCTTTTGCTTCTCCTGCTGGTACTATTTCTATTTCTGCTGAAACGAAATCATCTTCTTCTATTTTGTATTTTTCTTTTATTAACTTTAGAGTAGCAGATTTTACTTTTTCTTTTTCTTTAGTCTCAATAGGTAGGCTTCCAATTATGATTTTTAAATTTTCACCTTCAATGATATCATCAGCTTTTTTATCTCTTTGTACTTTTCTGTCGAGATGTGGCAGGATGTCGGGAATTACAAATACGGGATCATTCTTATCATCACCGATGTTAATCTCTACTTTCTCTCCGTTTTGCAAAAATATTATTCCTCGTATTGATAGAGGAAGGGATAACCATTGATATTTTTTGATACCACCATAATAATTTGTCTTCATCATTGTGAATTCATTCTCTTCAGTAATTGGTGATGGTTTGGCATCTAGTCTTGGTGAATCTGTGTGTGATACAATGAAATTCATTCCGTTTTCAATAGGTTCTTTCCCGATAAATACAAGAGCAATATTTTTATTGCGACATGTGTAAAAGATTTTATCTCCAGCTTTGAGTTCTTGTTTTTCACAGGCATTAATGAAACCTTTTTCCTTTGCCCTTTGTGTAGCATAGTTGGTGGCTTCTCTTTCAGTTTTAACTGTGCTTAAAAATTTTTTGTATTTTTGAGTAAATTCTAAAATATTATTTCTATCTTCTTCGTTTAAAGAAGTCCAAGGATTTTGTTTTGTCATTGAAATTTCTCCTCCTGATTACTTATTATAACATTCTATTCTTTTTTAAATGCAGTTTAATAATAATAGAAAATAGGGTGTAATGGATTTGTGAGTTTGAACTTACAATTATTTTTAAGATAAAATGAGTTTAAATGTTGTTATAGTATTAAGAAATATTTTTGTATATTTTTAGATTGGTTCTGGTTTATGCCACAGAAATCCTTGTCCATAATCTATTCCTATCTCGTTTATCTTTTTAAGTATTTCTTCATTCGATACAAATTCAGCTATAATTTTTATTTTTTTTGTGTCAGCAATGTCTTTTATTGATTTTATTATTACGAGATCTGTTTGACTAGAATTTATTACTTGAATGAAAGAACCATCTATTTTGATGATATCTATTGGCAAGATTTTAATGTATGAAAGTGACGTATATCCGCTGCCAAAATCGTCAAGTGCAAGTTTAATTCCAAAGGTTTTAAGTTCGTTGAAATATGTGTTGATTAATTCAAAATTTTCTAAAATTCCAGTTTCTGTTATTTCTAAGCATATGTTTTGAAGTGGAACATGGCTTGTAAGAAGTGTTTCTTTTAAGAACATTCTGAAATTTTTGGACTTGAGTGAGTATGGTGAAATATTTATTGAAAAGATATGAGCACCATTTTTTGCTACAAAATTTGTATATTCTCTTAGTGCTTTAGTAACTACCAGCTTATCCACTTCAACAGTTAAATTATACTTATCTATTAAGCTAAATACATTGCCGTTTGGGATAGGAGTTCCTGTATAGTCAAAAAGTCTTGTTAATATTTCAATTTTGGGTTTTAGATCTTTTTTAAGGGGAGTAATTTTTTGATAGTATAGACTAAAAAAGTCATTTTTTATTGCTTTTACTATATATTCAAATATTTTATTTTGTTTTTTGATAAGTATTGTTTCTGGTAATTCATCTTTGTATAAAATAGGCGTAGAATCTTTATATTCATCGGATATTTTTGTTGCTATTTTTAATTTTGAAATCTTTGTCTCTATATCTTCTTTTAGGTTTACTTCTATTATTCCTATGTTGAATTTAAATATTATGAGGCCTTCTTTTTTAAGTTCTCTTGAAATGGTTTTTTTGATTTCTTCTGCAATTGAAATTAGTCTTTGTTCCCCTCCTCTTGTGGATATAATGACTATTAAATTATTGTCTTTTAATCTAAATATGTATTCTGAATAAAATGACATTATTCTCGAAGTAATTTTCTTAAGTATCTTTAAGTCGGAGTTGGCTTTCTTGTCTTTATATTTACATTCTGTATTTATGTGTAAATCCAGATCAAATAAATATATTTTTTTATAAGAAGATTCAATTTGATTTATCAATAGCTTTTCAAGTCCTTTAATGTTATACAGATCTGTTTGTTGATCGATAATTGTGAGATCTTGAATATTGTGTTTAGATTTTAACTCTGATATGTCTTTTATTGTAATTAATTTATCAATATTGTTTTGAGCAATTGTACTGATAAATAAGTCTACTATTAATTTTTTGTTATTCTTAATCTTTAAAAGGCAGTCGGTTATTAGTATGTTTTTGAATTCGGGAATATCGTTTATATTGTAACTTAAATCTATTTTTGTATTTTTTTCTAAATCCATGATATTGATGTCACTTATTTTATTTGTTTTGCCTCCAATCTTTATTGGGAGTTCAAGTTCTTTGCTTCCTTTTTCGTTAATATAAATGATATCATTGTCAGTATTTGTAATGATCACTATTTCTTGAATAAGTTCAGATAGATTTAAGAAAAAATCAAGATTAGCATTGTTATTGTCATAATAAAGTTTTTTTTGTTGTATTAGTTTGTTTTTATCGTTTAATTCACTGATATTTTTTAATATTTCTATGTAATTTGGTCTATATATTGCTTCGTCTATAGATTTGTTGTCTATGATAATAGAATGAATGTTATTAATGCTTTTTAAGTCATTTGCCATATTGATTGAAAAATCTATTGGTCTTTTGTGGTTATAAATAATAGCAAATTTAATATTACTTTGTTTGATGTATTCGCTAGAGATATTTTTTCTAGATTTTACTATTTGTGATATTTTAAAAATAGATTTGATCTTTGTAATATCATTATCATTAATTGTTCCTTCAGATATTACAATTGCATTTGGATTTTTCATCTTATTTAAATAAATTTATATTAATTTTGGTATAAATCTATATTTTGTGATTTATTTCTTTAATTTTTCCGATCTTGTTTTGGCCCATGATAGCCAAATTATTCCAGATAATATTAAAATTAATGAAAATATTTGTCCTATTGATATGTTTAAAAATGAGAAATCTAATATGCTCTCAGGTTTTTTGTAAGTTATAACAAAACCTATTTCCTTGTCTGGCTCTCTTAAGTACTCGATAAAGAATCTAAATAGTCCATAAAGAATTATGTATACTCCAAAGATAAAACCGTCATATCTTTTTATTTTCCTAAAAATAAACCATAGTAATAAAAAGGTTACAGTTCCCTCAAATAATCCCTCAATGAGTTGTGATGGAATTCTCGGTAGGTTAATAAACAAGTCGTGAGGTAATATTTCTAGTCCAATTGATTCTGCAAATTCTCTTACTCCTTTCTGACTTACTTTAAAAAGTTCTGCATTGGGAAATATTATACCGCCTTTCATTGGTCTTCCATAAAGTTCTGCATTTGCAAAGTTAGCAAATCTTCCAAGTATATATCCTGAAGAGAAGGCTATTGCTCCGTAATCAGTTATCTTTCTGAAGTATTTTTTTATATTTGTGTTTTTAAGTTTGGTATTTATCATTATTATTGGTGCAATAATTACTCCGAAAAATCCTCCGTGTATTGCCATTCCTCTAAAACCTGTGAAATTCCAGTTTCGATCGAATGGCAGAAAGATGAGCCATGGGTGTGTATAGTAAATGCCACTTCTATCATAAATCAAAGTAGATGTTAGTCTTGCGCCAATTATTGCTCCCATAACAAGCGAAAACATTAGTTTTTCATAATCACTTTTTTCTATGTTAATTTTATCAGTTTGTATTTGATACCAAATGAATTTGTAAGAAATTATTATTATGATAATATAAGATAGGCTATACCATGTAATTGGAATACCTTTAATTATTTCAGGATGTAACCAACTAGGATAATTTATATAATTCGGCATTTTTTTCTCCTTAGTCTTTTTTTAATTGTGCAAATAATTTTTTTTTAAACATTATATTTTGTTTTCTTAATGTTGCAATTTCTTTTTGTTGAGATTTGATTATATCAATAATTGCATTATTGTCTATTGTTTTGTTCATTAGTAATGATTCAAGATATGCATATTTTTCTAGGTATTCATCTTGTGCTTCTTGAATTACAAAATGATAGCTTTCGTTTAGATCGTCTTCACTTAAGAGTTCTACATCATTTATTATGGTTTCAAGTTCAATTAATTTTTTTGCTATTTTTTTAATACTTTTAGAAGTTAAGCTTGTTGGTTTATAAATAGTTATTGGTATTTTATGGTTTAATGCTTTGTCAATAAGCTCGTCTTTATAAATTGAACCTATACTTTGTAAATTTATATTTAAATAGTCTTTTGCAGATTTTAGTATCTTTTTAATTTTTTTGATGTCATCAGGTTTGTTTAACATGTTAAATATTATGAAAGGACTAAACTGTGAAAATTTTTTCATAAATTTTTCATAACTTTCAGGATCATAAGTTTCTATTTTGAGTAATAGATTAGGTATATATATTCTTTGTAAATCGCTAGAGTCTTTTTTTATGTCAGATATTAGTTTGTATGCTTTTGTCTCTTTTGTAAATATTTTTGCTATAAGCCTAAAGATTGCATTTTTTAAGAATAAATAAGCATTCATTATTGCTGTTACTGTTGGGATCGTTATTATTACTCCGCGATTTGAAATTAGAAAGAAATCTATTGTATTAAATGTTGTGCCAGCACCAAGGTCAATTATTAGGTAATCATAGCTTAAGTTTTTTAAGTTGTTTATTATTTTTTTCTTTTGAAAGATGGCTATATTTGCAAGTTCAGGAATATCTGAATCTCCTGCAATAAAGCTTAAATTTTTTATTCCTGATTCAATTATTACGTCTTTAAAGGGAATTTTTGTTTTAAGAAAAGTTCCAATACTCTTCTTAGGTATGATATTTAGCATGGAGTGTAAATTTGAACCGCCAAGGTCAAGATCGACAAGTAATACTTTTTTCCCTTCATTTGCAAGACAAATTGCAATATTTGTTGAAAAAAGAGATTTACCAACACCTCCTTTTCCACTAGCTACAGGAATGATAATCAAACCTTTACCCCGTTATTTTATCTTTTATTTTTATTAAAATTAAAATCATTGCATTAAATATAGTGTAAGTTATTATTATTCCTAAAAGCATAAATATCCATGGTTGATATACATATAATAAGTCAAGGCTTAATCCCAATATAATAAGTAAAAAAACCATTACTATTTGAAAGGTTTTTGTTATGATGATTAAGTTGTGAAGGATTTTGAATTGTTCATACAGAATGTAGTTTGTTGTTAATATTGATATACATAATTCTGGTGAGAATATGATGAATGCTATCATAAACTTGATAGAAGAGTTATTTACAAATATTGTTCTCTCAGCAAATCCATATAGTGCTAACAGTATTAATATGCTTGCGACTGTTTGTAAAATAAGAACGAGACCTGTAATTATTCTTTTTGTTTTTGAGTTATTTGTCTTTAACATAATCTTAAAATATTATATTATGAAGATAAAATCAAGTTTTATTTATGTAGGAATTATTCAATGAAAAAAAAATGTTTAGTATTTGTATACTTTGTATTAGCCTTAAGTATCAGTTCTTCAGTTATTGTAGAATCTATCTTTGCACAAACGGATCCTTCTAAAGGTAAGATGTCTGCATCCACTTATGGTCAAATGATGATGGATGCTTTTAATTTTATTAAGAGGAATTATGTTGAGCCTGTTGATGATGAGGCTATTTTTGAAGGTGCTTTAAAAGGTATGTTTAAAGCATTAAATGACCCTTATTCGCAATATTTGACAAAAGAAGATTTAGTAGAAATTTCAAAGACTACTGAAGGAAATTATGTTGGGATTGGAGTTTCTATTGTTAAGAAAAATGTTCCTGTAAAATCTGATAGTTCTGTTCTTGATGCTTCTTATGTAATGATTGTTACTGCTTTTGAAGAGGGACCTGCTTATAAGGCCGGAGTTAAGTCTGGTGATTACATTACGGATATTGATGGTAAGAGTACTACTTTAATGACAATAGAGCAAGTAGGTAGTCTTTTAAAAGGAAAAGCGGGTACGAAAGTTAAAATTTCTGTTCTAAGAGATAAAGATTTAAAACTTGAATTTGAACTTGTTAGAGAAAAAGTAGATATACAGACTGTTAAACATGATGTTATTAATAAAAGTGTTGGGTATATTAAGATATTAAGTTTTAATCCAAATACTAATACATATTTTAAAAAAGCTTTTGAAAAACTGCAAGCTCAGAACATCAAATCTTTGATTTTAGATCTAAGATTTAATACTGGGGGTTATCTTCAAGATGCAATAGAGATAGCTGATGATATTTTGGCTGAAGGACTTATTGTATCAACCAGGGCAAGAGATTCTAAGGTTCCTGTGGAATACAAGGCTAGTTCTTCACATATAGTGCCTTTGGACATGCCAATTGTTGTTTTGATTGATAAACATTCAGCATCAGCATCGGAGGTTTTAGTTGGAGCTTTAAAAGATAATCAAAGAGTTTATGTTATAGGTGAAAAATCTTATGGTAAAGGAGTAATTCAACGTATATTACCTTTCTATACCGGAGGATTTAAGATTACAAATTCCAAATACTATACTCCTTCTGGTCATAGTATTCATAATATTGGTATTAAGCCTGATTTGGAAGTTGGGGAGAGAGAGTTTTCTGAGACTGAGGTCTTAGCATACAGACAAATTCTTGATAAGAAATTAGTAGAAGATTTTTTAAATAGCAGAAAAAACAAAAAGTCTATTACTGAGAAAGAAATAGATGCTTTTGTGGATAAAATTCTTAAAGAACATTCGATCCATAATATAGATAAGGATATTTTAGGATATTATGTATTTTCGCAATTTTATCAAGACACACACAATGAAATGCCAATTTATAATTTACATTATGATAAGCCGTTAAGGGCTGCTTATGAATATCTTGTAAAGGGGACTAAAAATTAATCTGTGAAACAAATAGTCTTAGACGATACTTGTTTATTTGATAATGATATCATTATTGATGATGTTAAGATTTATCACTATCTTGTTGATGTAAGAAGGGTTAAGGTAGGCGACACGTTGAATGTTCTCTTAGGAGGAAGAGAGGTGAGGTTTGCTGAAATTTCTAGTATAGATAATAATCTTATTAAACTCTCTACTCTTAAGGTAGAAATGCTTAAGAAGCGTGATTTTGAAGTAAGTATATTTATATCTAGTCTTAAGGGTAGAAAATTAGATTTAAGTTTAAGACAAGTTGTTGAAATTGGTGTAGATCATATAAATATTGTTAATGCTGATAATTCTGTTGCTAGAATAGACATGGATGATTTGGAATTTAAAAGTACAAGATTTTTAAAATTGATTAATGAGGCTTTAAAGCAAAGTGGCAATACCCAAGTGCCTAGTCTTAATTTTTACAAAAATTTTTTTAGCATTTCTTATTCTCCATCTGTGAATTATTATGTTGCTCATAAAGAAGGTGTTTTGCTAGGTTGTGGTGATGATATTAGTGTCTTTGGTAAGATTGGAATTTTAATAGGTCCTGAGGGTTGTTTTTCAAAATCAGAAATTGATTTCTTTAAAAAGTTAAATTTTAAATTTGTAAGATTTAATACCCCAATTTTAAGAGCAGATACGGCTGTTGTTTATTCACTTGCTCATTTTAAATTATTATTAGAGGGTAATAATGGCTAATTTAAAAGATATATATTCAAAACCAGATAGGATTTATTTCTTTGGAATTCCAATAGATGTATTTAAGAGCAGTGATAAATTGATTGGTCGATTTGAATATCTTGTGTCTTATCCATATCATTCGATGGTTATTTTTATTGATTGTAAGTCTTTGCTAAAATTTTTGTTTTTTAAAAAATTTAGAAATCTTGTTAGGAATTCTTCACTTGTTTTCTCAAATTCTAAATTATTAAGAGCCCTTTGTAAGTTTTTTAAAAGGATCGATATTGGCTGTTATGATTCGAATTCGATTTTGCTTGTTTTAATGAGCGTACTGGAAAATACATATAAAACGTGTTATATTATTGATAAAGATAAAATAATTTCTAAGAGAAATTTTTTAAGATTAAAAGAGTCACATAAAGAGATTAACTTTATTGGTTATTATGATTTGAAAGCTGTTAAGAGAAACAAGGAAATGTTCTTTGCCAATATTAATAAACTTACTCCTAGTATGATAATAAGTTTTTGTAGTGATAGTTATCTTGAGGATTTGTTTTATGCAAATAAATTTGGCATTAGAACTAATTTAAGTGTATTTTTGTGATTTTTTTAATTTTATATATTGGTGAAAATTTATATGAGGTAAAGAAATGGCATTTGTATTAGATCAAGCTGTAGTTTATCCAATGCAGGGGGTGGGAAAAATAAAAAACATTCAAAATAAGGAATTTAATGGTGAGTTTATTGATTATTATGAAATATATTTCCCATTTAATGAAATGACTTTCATGGTTCCAGTCTCTAGAGCAGATGATCTTGGAATTAGAGCCTTGGTTAGTAAGGAAAAAGTAGAAGAAGTTTTTAATATCATTAAAGATTTTGAAGAGCAAATAGATCAAAAAAAGATAAAAGATGGTAGTCATGATTTTTATAAACAAAGTGATATATTAAGTACCGCTAAATTGTATAAATTTTTGTATACAAAATCTATGCAAAAAGAATTGCCTTTCTATGAGAAAAGAATTTTAAATGATTTTGAATTGATTTTGCAACATGAGATTAGTTTAGCCTTGCAAATTAGCTTTGAAGAAGCTAAACAAAAGATAAAAGAAGTCCTGTCTATGGGAAAATCTTAGATTGTTTATTGTTTATAACTTGTAGGAACTTATTATGTTGAGTATTTTGAGGTTTATTTTTTTAATATCTTTTAGATTTATTGTTATGTTTGTTATCTTTTCCTTAATGTTTGTTTGTACCTCTTACTTGAAATATAAGTTTTTACAAGCGAATCTTTCTATTGTAAGTTTTGAACTTTATTATGATGCTTATCTTTATGCTTTTCCTTTATCTTTAGTTGTTACTTTTATGAGAATTGCTTATCCTTTTAATGTGAAGACGTTGCGTGTTTCTGGGGGGTTTTATGGTATCATTTTTATTTTTATATTGCTTTTATCTTATTTTGGATTCTTAGCATCTGCTAATTTTAATTCTGTTTTTTTGGACTTTCATAGCAGAGGTGAAAAAATTATTAAAGATGGGGTAGTGCATTTTTTTGATGACAAAATAGTCTTTTATAGTGATGATGTTAAATCATTTGGTTTTAAGGGTGTTTTAAAAGTTGAGGATAATGGGTTTAATGAGGGAGATTTTAAAACTTTTTCATATGATTCAGATTTTTCTGAATCTGATATCATGAATTTTAATGCAAATTCATTTTTTACTCAGAAATTATATAATGATTTAATTAATTATGTTTTTAGTGATTTGGATACTTTGAATAATTTTTTGTTTTCTTTAGAATCTTTTAGTTTGATTTTTAACATATTTGGATTTGCTTTACTTTTATTTTCATTTTCTTATGTTTTTAATCTTATATTTTCAAGTGGTTTATCTTTTTTTCTTTATCCTATTTTTATTATATTGTTTTTTAAGGTTTATAATATTTATGCGATTGAATTCCCTGAGAGTTTGGATTTGATTATGGGCGAAAATGTAGTTTCTAATTATGTTCCTTTTATTTTTTGTGTACTTACTTTCTTTGCTACTTATTTGATTAGCTTTATTTTTAAGTATATTAGGGTGAGTGAAGGATTTGATAATAGTTTACGTTAAACTAATTTGTTATATATGAAAAGAGAATTGTATACATTTGTAAGTAAATTTTTTATTCTTTTGCTTTTGTTTATTTGCTTTGTTTTTTGTTACACGTATTTCTTTGGGGCAGATTATTTAGACAAACATGTATTAATAGCCACATTGTTTGATACTATTTTAAGTGTTTATCATTATTTTAATGGATTTTTTATTTTCTTTGTTTTAGTTTATTTTATCTTTTTAGCTAAACATGAGACACGGCTTTATCTGAGAGACTATAAAGGATATTTATTTAAAAAACTCTCTCCATTCATGTTTCTGTTTTTTATAATAGGCATTGTTTTTATGTTTGTTTTTAACTCTATTATGTCTTATGTTCTTACTCAAAGAAGTGAATATAAGTATAACTATGAGAGATATAATCTTCTTGCAGGTCAGGCAAATGCGATAGTTAATGAGGTTAAAAGTATAGATATAAATTTGTCTTCAAATAAGACACTAGATGTAAATGAGTTGATAGAGATTTTGCAACAGAAAAGAAAATACCTTGAAGAGTTGCTTAGAATGTATGAAAAAATGAGACTTATTTCTGATAACGATGAACTTTCAATTAATTATTACTTGACTCGGTCTGAGTATGATAGAATGCCTATTTATGATGTTGATTTGGAAAAAGTTAGAAAGACGCTTAAATTACGTTTGATTAAAAATTTGACGAAGAGGGATTTTCAAGATATTGTTAATGGATTTATTTCTAAAGGTGATTATTCTACAGCTAATTATTTTGCTTATATGGGATTGGTTTCGACTAGAGATGATGAATTTGCTGCACTCTTAGATTTAACTTTCAAAGCTATTAATGAATATAAAAATATTGAAATTGAAAAGAAATCTTT
The DNA here is from genome assembly GCF_000012085.2 of Borrelia turicatae 91E135. Classification (NCBI taxonomy): domain Bacteria; kingdom Pseudomonadati; phylum Spirochaetota; class Spirochaetia; order Spirochaetales; family Borreliaceae; genus Borrelia; species Borrelia turicatae. Next base: position 365,250 of record NC_008710.1, on the reverse strand, counting down.
AATTTTTGAAGAGAAGCAAAAAAATTTTTTATATCTCAATACAGAAAAGTTTAAGCCCGCATATTATGGCTTTTTAAGGCTTCATAATTTATTTCCAAATGATAATGAGATCTTAAGTTATAAGAATAAATCTTTGGAAAAGCTTAAGGATGAGTATTTCTTTTTTGATGAGATTGAAAAACATTATGAGCATTATGGCATCAATGATATATTTTTGTTTCAACCTAATTCTGGTAATGGGACATATGATTATATTTATATGCAAAAGGTTGTAAATACTGTTTCTTCTTATATAAAGATGATTAAAAATTTTGAGCTTATTAGATTTAATAGATCAGGTAATATTATATTGCATATTAAAGTACCATTTGCTACTCTTAAGGGCAATGGGGTTTATCAAAATGTTTTAGATAAGAAAAATGAAAATAGTGACATTACTGCCACTAGGATGATTGTATCGCTTACAGACTTTGATTTAAGTAATACAAAAATCATTAATATTAATAATGATGTTAATAATTTGCGTTTATTTGCAAATTCTGGTAAGGATAGCATTTTTTTGCCCATTCAAGTTCTTTTAGGTGCTTTTAATAGAGTTAAAACGTTTAATTTAATACTGATAAGTGTGTTTTCTTCAAGTCTTTTTTTAATGATGAGTCCTATTTTATTAGTTTTTTTTGGTGTTATGTTTACAGCTGTAGCTTCTAAGATAAGTTTTGAATTTGATTCAAAACTTATGATATTTCTTATATCCTTAATAATAGCTATTTTTTCAGGTATTATTTCTCTTTTTATAAATTATTTATTGTTGATTTTAATAGCACTCTTTATTCAAATATCCGTTAATATATACATATCTTTTATTCTGATTTTTTCTATCTTGTTTTTTATTGTGTTGCATATAATACGAGTTAATTATAAAGAAGAATGATCTTCATTAGCTTTTGTGTTGTTTATATTAGATAAAAATAATTCATTAATCATGCGATTTTCTTTTTCTATTTGTTCTTTAGTGATTATATATGAATTTTTATTTATGTAATTTTCATCTATAATAAATAAAGGTATTTTTTTTATTATGTGTTTTAATTTTAAATTTAAACCTTTATAGGGTGTAAATCCATTTGCAAATCCAAAATGTTCATTGAATTTTGCTTTTTCTTTAAGTTTAATTAGCGATTTTTGTACCTCTTGGTTTAGTATCCATTGAATAAATTTTTCTATAGGCGTTGATATTTCTTTAACCCCCATAAAGTTTATGTTGCATATTGATGATTTTTTTTCTTTATTTGTTAGATATGAAAAATTAATTTTATCTTTAATATCTTTGTTTAAGCTATTGTAGTATGTTAAGTTAGTTAATCCTGCAATTAAAATGGTTTTCTTTTGAAGTAATATTTTCTCTAAATTTAAATATTTGTATTTTTCTGTGAAGTTTTTGTGTAATTCAAGTTCATTTGTGTCTATGAAAGATTTAAAGTGGTTTATCATATCCGACATTTTTTTTTCATTATATTCTGGCTTATTATTTCCAAAGTAAAAATTTATGTCATTGATTTCAGATATTGTGTAGAATAGATTTTCAGAAATGTATGGAGAGATAAAAATTTTTTTTTCCTTTTGAAAGCTTTTGTATATTTCTTTAATATTTTGTATATCAATATATTTTTGTATGTTATATTCATTTTTATATATTAAAATTGGAACATCAAAGCTTAAGGGGACAATTCTGTATGCGAATTTTTCAGATATATTATTCAATATTGGATAATCTGAGTAATAGTATTGTTGAATATTTTTAAAGTTTTTATTTATGTTTATGTTATCTATATTTTTTGAGATAATTACTTGCGCATTTTCTTCATTAATCGTTTGCATGTTAATATGTTCTCTATATTTAATGATAAAGCTAGTTTTATTTTGGATATTGAATTGATTGATGTAAAATGGCATGATTTTGTTATCAGTTAATATAGTGATGGTATCATTTCTTGAGCAACTAAAAATTAAAGTAAAAACTATGATTAAAATTGGTTTCTTTATGCACATAAAAAATTATTTGTTCTATTTTCTTCCATTTTACAATAAATTATGTATAATTTTTATAGTTATTTTATAATTTTAGATCTCTTTGAGAACTCCAGATTTTATTCTGAAAGGAGAGTAGCTAGTTTGGGTTTAGTTGATTTTTTAGTTTCTATCTTTAATAGAGAGCTTACTCCTGAACAAGTGAAGCAAAGAAGACTTAGAGAGGTAAAGAATAATCTAAGTAAGGTAGGCAATTTTTTTAATGCTTCAAAAATTCAGGCTTTACCTCAATTTGCTAAGTTTATTTATAATCTTTATAAAGCATTTATGCCTTTCAAGTTTTTTGTACAAAGATATCGAACTTCAAATAAGATAATTCATTTTGTTGTTGAAAAGTATTTAAATGATAATCAAAAGCAAGCTTTGGAATATATTTATTCTTTCTCATCTAATGATGTAGTCAATTTTACACCTGATATATCTAAGAATTTGGATAATAATTTAAATTATTTGTTGAACAATATAACTCAAGAACAAATCAGGTTGATAGATGAGACTTGTGGTGCTTTGGATATCTTTTTTGACTTAGCCTCGTATCAATATTATTCAATTATTAAGAATTTTGATAGTTTGTTTCCAGAAAATGACTTTATATATAAGCCAAGATTTAATACGGTTAGTTGTGGTGTAATTCTTGATGATATTAAGGATTTTTTGGAATGTATATATTCTATTAGAGATGTTTCTATTTGGAGAAATCTCTACGATATTCTTTTAGAAGTATATGGGGATAGGGACAATTTCCCTATTAAACCAAATGTTTGGCTTAAGATATTAACCTCTATAATTGAGATCAATAAAAATAAGGAAATTTTATATCTTATAAGGTATGTTAGCGGTGATCCTGATTATTTGCCTATATCTGGTGTCAAAAAGGCAAAGGCAAAGGCAAAATTATTTTTTAATGATCTCTCTAAACATGTTTCAAATGAGAGAGCAAAGATTGAAATTTTGCAAAAAAATAGTAAATCTAAGCTTTTGGCCGAAAAATTATTTCCTGGAATGACTCTTGTAAGTTTAGAGAATTATAGTGAACGTATGCATGCTAAGATTACATCTGCAATTGTGAATACTACAGGATATGTTTACTCTGATCTTTTAGTTTATATAAAAACTCATGCGGTTAATTTTGTGAAAAAGGAGCTAAGTGATATTATTAATGTTCTTATTATTAAGGGACAGTGGAAGGATATGGAAGTTTCTAGAGAAATTTCTAATGATATTCATTCTTTAGTTGGTGTTTATTCCAATCTTATTGATTTTGATAATAATCTTGGCGAACAGGGTACTTATGGTAATAGAATAAATTCACTTTTGCACAGAATTTCTGTTGGGGATAAATCCTCAGAGAAATTGCTGTTGAATATAATAGCAGATATTAATAAAAAGGCTTTAATTTTATTGAATGAGTATTATTTAGTAATTAAATCTTTGGAACGACGTTTGAATGATTGTTTAGAAGATTATTTTAAACCTGCTTCAGAAAAGGAGTTTATTTATAATTGGAAAGAGCTTGATATTGAGCTTGTAAAAAGCTATGGCAATAATGTAAACTTTGGTAGTATAATTAAAAATGTAGTTGATAGTTTAAATTTGTTTTTGAAATTGATGGATTTATATCTGGAGAAGAAAAATACAGTTTAGGAGATTTAGATGGGAAGAGAATGTGAAATAACAGGTAAAAAGACAATGTTTGGAAACAATGTTCCAAGGAAGGGACTTTCCAGAAAAAAGGGTGGAGGGGGCCAACACATTGGTGTAAAGACCAGGAGAACTTTTAAGGTAAATTTGATAAATAAGAAATTTTTTGTTCCTGAGCTTGGGAAAAGTATTAATATAAAAGTTTCTGCAAGTACTCTAAGAAGTATTTCGAAGTTAGGTCTTAGTGTTTTTTTGAAGAAAAATTCCAAAAAGATAGAAGATTTTATTTAAAAATTGTGTCTTTGTTAATTTTAATTTATTAATATGTTTTCTATTATTGAATATTCATTGTCATTGTTGATGATTTGTTGGTTTATAAATTCAAATTTGTGGAAAAGCTTGTGGATTATGATGATTGCGTTTATATTTTCAGGAAATATTTTGCGTGCATTATAATATTCTAATAGAGTAGATGAATTTAAATTAGGTGTACTTAAGAGCCCCTTTAATGTTGTTGATAGTTGAATACTTTTATTTAAGTGTGTAGAGTGTGATATGAAGTGGGAGAGGAATATAAAAGAATTTTCTTCCTTTGTTATAAGCGGATTTAAAAATGTGCAAAATTCTCTCAAAGTTTGATTTTTAAGTTTACCTAAAATAATGGGAATAATTTTTATATCTTGTGTTATATCTTTGATAAAATTTAATACAATTTCAATTTTATGATCATTTTCTATTATTTTATCTTCTGTATTTGTAAATTCAAAATTTTTTATTAAATTTATTATGTCTAGATTGACATCAATTGTTTTATTAAAGAATTTCCAAGTTTGATGATCTGAGATGTTAATCTGTGAGTTTTCTTTTGTTTGTGAGAATATAAACACATTTTTTGTATTATGTGCTATTACTTTTTTGAACAGAGCAATATTGTTTAAGAAAAACTCATAAGCACCATAACTAATCAAAAGTGCTTTATGAGTTTTTCTTTTATTTAAGCTAAATAATTCTAAATTGCAATCATTGGTTGAATAAAATATATTATCAACTAAACTATTTCTTATTTTGTTTATCTGTTGTGTCCTTTAATTGCTTCTTCTACTGTATTTATTTCCATAAATTCCGTACCTTTATTAGTATCTCTATTTGGATTTCCGGAGATAATTACTACAATATCTGAATCTTGAACTACTTTTTGTGTTTTAAGCATTTCAAGAGAGGTTACTACAAATTCAGTTGTTGCCTTGAAGTTATGATCAACCAGATTAGCATAAACACCATAAGAGAGTGATAATTCTCTTGCTATCCTTTCATTATTTGTTGTAATAAATAGAGGTACACTTGCTCTGTATGTTGCCATTATTCTTGCGGTTCTTCCTTTAAGTGAATCAACAATAATGGCTTTAACAGGCATTATTTTGATTGCATCAATTGCACATTTAATAATATAGTTTCTTATGATCCTTTTGCTGTGGAAAATTTCATCTTGAAATAGTGTTTTTTCTCTATATTTTTCAACTTCTATAGCAATTTTGGTCATCATCTTAACAGCTTCAATTGGGTATTTGCCATAAGCTGTCTCTCCAGATAGCATGATGGCATCTGTACCATTTAGAATTGCATTGGCTACATCAGATACTTCTGCTCTTGTAGGTCTTGGATTTTCAATCATTGTGTGCAACATTTGTGTTGCAGTAATTACAGGTACTCCATATTTAATGCAGGTTTTTGTTATTTTAATTTGTGCTAAAGGAACATCTTCAGCTGGTATTTCAACTCCCATATCGCCTCTTGCAACCATAATTCCATAGGAAGCTTTTGCAATTTCTTCAATATTATCAATTCCTTCTTGATTTTCAACTTTGGCAATAATTTTGACGTCTGGATTTCCAGCAGCATTTAATATATCTTTAACGTCTTGAATATCTTTTGCATGTCTTACGAATGAATGGGCAATAAAATCAATATTTTGTTTTGCTGCAAGTTCAATAAATCCCTTATCTTTTTCAGTGACAGATTGTAGTTTAAGTGAAATTCCCGGTGTATTAATTGATTTTTTGTTTTTGATTTGTCCGTCGTTTTTAACTTTGCAGATTAATCTATCTGTGAGTTTTTCAATAACAGTCATTTCAAGTTCGCCATCATCAATAAGGATTGTCGAGCCATTTGGGACTTCATTTACAAATCCATCATAGTTGGTTTGCAATGCATTAGACTCATTGATAGGTGATGTTGAGATTATTATTTTGTCTCCTATCTTAACGGTAATAGGATTTTCAATATTAGCTGTTCTAACTTCTGGTCCTTTTGTATCGATCATTAATGCTATTTTATTTGAAACTTTTCTAACATTGTTTATTACTCTTATTGCATCGTCATGAGATTGATGAGCAGTATTAAGTCTTATTACATTTACTCCTGCTTCATATAACTCTTTTATGTGTTCTGGATCACATCTGAGGTCAGATATTGTTGCTACTATTTTTGTTAATTTTTGTATCATTTATTTTTCTCCTACAGTACTTCAATTTTATGCTTTTTAAGTTTCAATAACAATATTTTTTTAAGAACTTGTCATTTTATTTTAAGATTAAATTAGCATATATTATAAACTTAATTTTTGTTTTTTAGTTTGTTTAATATTTTGTTGTCTAGTTTGATATTTAAATTTTTTTCCCTATTAGGTATTACAAGTCCTTTTTTTTCTCCTTTGATTCTTCTTAAATATTTAACATTGGTATAGTAAAGATCAGCTTCGCCTGATTGTCTTGCAGGTTTTGTATAAAACACACATAAGTTTCCAGCATCTATCAAGACTTCAAGAGGAGGTGTTTTGTCTTTTTTGCTCCTAATAAAAACATAAGCACCAGGATAGTCTCTTGTGTGTAGCCAGTAATCGTTTCCCTTTGCCCAATTTCTTAAGAGTGCATCGTTTTCTTTTGCATTTCTGCCTATAACAACTTCAAATCCATAAGATATGAAATGAAGTCCAATAGATGGTTTTTTTGTAATTTTTTGTTTTTTTGTTTTTTCATTTGTCGGTATGATACAGTCTGTTTTGTCGATATAAGCTGTCTTTGATATTAATGTATTGTATTGTGTTTTTGCATATTCTAATTGTTCTTGTATGATCTTTAAAGAATTTTTGTTTTTTTTGTATTCTTTAAAATATTTTAAAGCATTATCTTTAGGGAGTAATGCTTTGTCCAGCATTATTTTAATTTGTTCACCATTGTTATTGTTTAAAATGATTTCATCCATTCCTTTTTTTATTTTGTTAATGTTTGATAAGATCATTTCACCTTTTTTTCTTTGATCCTCGATTTTTTCAATTGAGTTTATTTGTTTTTCTAGAGAGTTTATTTTTTTTTCTAAGTTTATTTTTTCTTTTTCGTATTTTTGCTTAAGTAGTTCTATGTTGTGTGCTTGAGTCTCTTTTATTTCTAAATTGTCATAGTAATTTTCAATAAATTCGGAGTAAGATATTTCATTGTTGTATCCATCTTTGAGTTTGACTTCTTTTTTGTCAGTTATATCATTATTTTCAATAATTTCTTTGGCTTTTGTGAATATTTCACCTGTAATTTCTTTTGATCTTGGTTTTCTATAATATGCATCAAGGATTTTAAAATTTGCGTCTGTTGCAATTATGTTAGGAGATGATGGCCATAATTTTATGAAGATAAAGATTATTATTTTATCTTTAAATACTTTAATTAAAATTATTCTTTCATTTTTTATTTGATATGCCTCAAGTATTTTACCATTTTGAACTTTTGATTTTAGAAATTCAAAAAATCTTAAAGGGGGTTTGGTATTTTCAAATTTCTTGTTTGTTTTGTGAATTCTTGTTTTTTTTGGATCTAATGAGATTAATATATTAAAGTTTTTTTTCTCTGTTTCTTTATTATAAAGTTCCATAATCAAAGTTTTATGGTTGGGTTGTTTGATTTTTCTTAAAAATGAATTTTTTAATGGCACTTCTTTAAGTAAGATATTTATTTCACTGTAGTTTAATGACATTTTATCCCCTTTGATCTTTTGCTAAATATGTTTATTATTAATTTACAAAATGGTATATTATGATAATAGCTTATTATTATAACAAGTTGTACTATTTATATTAGACATAGATCGTACATAATGTATTTGTTGTTAAATTTAGCTTAGTAGTATACGAGTTTTATAATGAAGAAAATAATATTAATTTTGTGTCCTTGTTTAATTTTTGCTCAAGTATCTGCCAATCAATATTTTGAGAATATTTATTCAAATTACCAAAATATAGAAGATATGCAGGCTAAGATTAGTCTTAACATAAAAGGGTTAAAGCAAGCAGGAACCCTGTTATATAAATCCCCCGATAAATTCATTGTTAATTTGGATTCAAATAATCAGGTTTTTGTAAGTGATGGTGAAATTTTAACCGTTTATGTACCAACTCTTGGTACTTCTTTTAGACAACAGTTGACTATGGGAAAAGTGGGAAGTGGTTTTATGAATATTTTAAGTACTGAGTATAGTGTGTCTTATACTAATTCTCCCAATTTAGAACCACTTGACGAATCTGGAGGAGGAAATACAGAGAATTTTATAAAATTGACTTTTTCAAGGCGACTTTATAAGGGTGCTGCTACGATTGATTCCTTTATGATTGCTTTTACACGAAATGGTGTAATTAGGAGAGTGATTGCTTATCCTACAGGTGGTGGTCGCGAAATAATTATTGATCTTTTATCTGTAAAATTTAATGTTGGAATTCCTGATAGTAGATTTAAGTATGATTTGCCAAAAACTTCAAATAAAGTGGATAATTTTTTATATGATGTTAAAAAAACTTGAGGTGTTGAGAAATGGAAAGAAATAATTTCATTAGATTTGGAGATTTTATAAAAAAGGCTCGGATTGATAAGGGGTTAACTCTTGAGATGATATCTGATGATATTAGAATTTCTGTTAAATATCTTAAGGCACTTGAAGATTCTAATATTGAATTGTTTCCAAATGAAGTTTTAGCTTTAGGATTTTTAAGGACTTATAGTGAGTATTTAGGAATTGATGTTTGGTATGTCTCGTCCCTTTTTAAAGAATACAAAAGAAGACTTAATAGTAGCTATATTGGAATTAAGACTGAAGATCAAAATGGCAGTTTAAATTTTGTGAACGAAGGCAGGCTTGGGGGTCAGTATTTAGATCTGTCTAAGATAGCTTTTCCTAAAATGATTCAAATACTGGTAGGATTAGTTAGTATTATATTGCTAATACTTTTAATTTCAAATTTTAGTGGGATTAAGCAATTTTTAGGGAATTTTTTCAAAGCAAATCATGCTGCGAAGCGAGCTCCAGAAGTTCATGAAGTTCTTTTTGATAAAGAAAGTTTTTGGAACGTTGCTCTTGGAGATGGTGATTTTTTATCTTTAGTTTATGGCAATACTATTGCAAATTATAGAGTCTCTTTTATGAATGATGATTTGGTTGTTACAAATGATTTGAAAAATGGGCGATATGTTTTTAAATTAGGTAAATTTCGGGAAATAGATTTAAGTGATAATGTTAAAGTTAAGATTGTGTATGATAATTATTCTCAAGGTAAGGTTCGAAAGGCTCATGTAAGCTTAGAATCTTTTATGCTCAATATTGAATATGTGCTTGAAACTAGTCTTTCTAGTAGATTTAATGTTTTAAATTGGGGATTTGAAGTTAATGGACCTAAGAGTAGAGTTATTAGTGAGTATCCTACTGTATATTCTTCTCAAGATATTTCCAATATTGATTTAATGATTAATTTTTTAAACGATACGTTTTTAAGATATGCTGATGAGAGTAATATTTATGGTAAATCTTTGCTTGTATCTAAGGGGTTGCCTCTTAATTTAAAGTTCAAAAAATCTTTAATCTTATTTTTGTCAAGACTTTCTGATGTTAATATTATTCTTCAAGGTAAGGATATTACTTCTATTTTAAAGAGTTATGGAAGAGAAATAATGGCAGTGCAATTTTTTTGGTTAAAAACCCCTGGAGGTTTTGATCTTAAGGTTTCTGAAGTTTATTAATGGACAAAATAGAAAAATTCCTCTTTAGTTTAAATTCTTATCAGAAACAAATTGTTTTAGATGATACTAAAAATCCCATTCTTGTTTTGGCAGGTCCAGGCAGTGGTAAAACAAGGGTTATAACAGCTAAAATAGCACACTTAATAAAGGAAATGCAATTAAAACCAGAAGAGATTCTTGCTTTAACATTTACAAATAAAGCTGCAAATGAAATGAATTTAAGACTAAATTATCTTTTTGATTTTAATAAGGCTTTACATATCCAGACTTTTCATTCTTTTGGTGCTTGGCTTTTGAGACTTTATTTTAAAGAATTTGATAAAAATTATGATTCAAATTTTACAATTTGGGATACTAATGATGTTGTTAAATTTGTTAAGCAAATTGGGCTTGCTTCAACCATTGAACTTTCAAAGCATGTTGCGTCTTTCATACTTAAATATAAGGAAAATTGCTTTTTAGATAATTATTGTGGTCTTGATGAGAAAAGTTACAAGGATATTAAATTTTATGAGCAAGAAAAATCTAAAAATAATGCTTTTGATTTTGCTGATCTTATTCTTAAAGCTGTTTTGATGTTAAGAGATTGTGAAGATGTAAAGATGAGGGTTCAGAAGAAGTTTAAGGCTATTTTTGTAGATGAGTATCAAGATACCAATTATACACAGTTTTTGTTTTTAAAAGAGCTTTATTGTAAAGATATGCATTTTATGGTAGTAGGAGATGAAGATCAGTCTATTTATTCTTTTAGAGGTGCTAGAATTGAAAATATTCTTGAATTTGAAAAAATATTTGACAATGTGTCTAAGTATTATTTGGTACAAAATTATCGTTCTAGTTTAAGCATTGTTAATGTTGCAAATGATGTTATTTCAAAAAATAGAAATCGATATGAAAAAGTAATAAGTACAGAAAACAAAATGGGCAAGAAGATAAGATTTTTTGTTTTTCGAAATCCTGCAGAGGAGGCTGAATATTTTTCTAATTTCCTTATTGAAAATCAACTTGAGACAGCTGTTCTTTATAGATTTAATTACCAATCTTTGCAGTTTGAGAAATCTTTTTTTAAACATAATATTCCACATAAAATATTAGGTTCAATTAGATTTTATGAAAGAGAGGAGATTAAAGATGTAATTTCTTTGTTAAGACTTTTTGTAAATAAAAAAGATAAAATTTCTTTCTTAAGAGTAATAAATAAGCCTGCTAGGGGGATTGGAAAAACTACTACGAATAAAATCATTGCAATGCTTAATGATCGTAATGTTAATTTTGATTTAATTCTTGCAAGTAGAAAAGTTGCTGATAGTCTTAAGGGCAAAGCAAAAGATTCTCTTGTTGCTTTTTTAAATCTGTATGATAAACTAGCAGAAAGTATACAAAAAGATGTTTATGTAAATTTATCTGAATTTATTAAAAATGTTGTAATTAGATCTGGATTTTGGGATTATTATCAAAAATTTGATGGTGATGAAAAATCTAGAAATATTGATGAACTTATCAGCAGTGGAGTTGAATATTCAGGCAGTTTTGAGGGACTTGTAATATTTTTGGAAAATTCATCTCTTTCACCTTTAATACATGGAGATTCTAAGTCTAGTATACTACTCTCTTCAATTCATGGGGTTAAAGGACTTGAATTTGATAGAGTGATAATATCTGGTCTTGAAAAGGGTTTATTGCCTGCTGAGATTGAAGAATTGACCGGAGAGAGACTGGAAGAGGAGAGAAGACTTTTTTATGTTGCTATTACTAGAGCCAAATTTGAACTTATTGTTACAATGAATTTGCAAAGATTTTTTGGAGGCATGCTCAGAAATACAGCTATGTCAGTCTTTTTTCAAGATATTAGCAAAGATAATTATGATATTGTTTTTGTTCCAGAATATTTAAAAGATAATTTTAAATATTTTTTTTCAAAAAGTGGTAATAAAAGCTTTAATATTGGAGATTATATAACTTATAATGGTGAGAACGGAATAGTTGTTGATAAGTGGTATCAAAATGGTGAGCCATTTATTAAAATCAATCTAAGAAATGGGAGAAAAGCTATTTTAAGCTCAAGCTATATTAAAGGACTTGCTAAAATTTAGAGGTTAAATTTGAGAGATATTAGAGATATTCGTTTAGAAGATAGTTTAAAGTTAAGTTTACTAAGGTTAAGTAAGAATGAAGAACGAGAATTTGCCATAAAATTTGAAAAAATTATTGGCATGTTAAATAAAATTTCTGAATTTGAGATAAAAGATGGCATTCAAAAAGAGGCATGTAATTTTTCTGTTTTGAGAAACGATGAGATTTTACCTTCTTTGGCAATTGAATCTATTAAAAATTTTAGCAATGTGTTTGTGGATGGTTACTTTTCATCACCTAAAGTGCTTGGATAGGGAGTATTGATTTGGACTTCAGAGGTTTAAGTTTAATAAAAATTAAAGAATTAATATTGGCTCGCAGGTGTAAAATTTATGATATTGTGCTTTTTTATAAAGAACTTTATGAAGCAAATAAGGATATCAATGGATATATTGAATTTTTTGATGATTCATTAGAATTGGCAAAAAAATATGATGAACTTTTGGGTAAAGGTGAGGGACAAAATTTGCCCTTAATTGGTATGCCCATTGCTGTTAAGGATAATATTTCAATTAAAAATAAAGCCTTGACTTGTGCATCTGAACTTTTGCAAGGATATGTTTCCCCTTATGATGCAACTGTTATTAAGAGATTAAAAGATAGTGGTGCAATTATGATTGGTAGAACGAATATGGATGAATTTGCAATGGGATCTTCTTGTGAGTTTTCTTATTATGGTGTTACGCTTAATCCTTTAAATAAAGAATATGTTGTGGGTGGTAGTTCTGGTGGTTCTGGAGCTGTTGTTGCTGCCAATCAAGCTCCTTTTGCACTTGGTAGTGATACTGGAGGTTCTGTTAGGCTTCCCGCATCCTTTTCAAGTTTAATTGGTTTTAAGCCTTCTTATGGAGGTTTATCTCGTTATGGACTTGCATCATATGCGTCATCTCTTGATCAAATAGGATTTTTTGCTAATTCTATTGATGATGTGGCTTTAATATTAAAATATACTTGTGGAATTGATAAAATGGATGCTACTAGCATAGATCTTATTCAAGATCCTTATCCATTGTTAAGTAAGTCTTTAGCAGGTACTAAATTAGCTGTAATTAAAGAACTTAGTGAAGATTTGATGGAACCGGAGGTTGCATGCGAATTTTCTAAATTTAAATCTGCACTTTTAAACAGAGGCGTTGAAATTCATGAAGTTTCAATAGAGGCAGTGAACTTTGTACTTTCTCTTTACTATTCATTATCTCCAGTTGAAGCTGCATCTAATCTTGCTCGTTATACTTGTCTTCATTATGGGAAAAGGTTAAATGATGAATTAAATCTTAATGATTTTTACTATAGACATAGGAGTTTATTTTTAAGAGAAGAAGTGAAAAGGCGTATTGTGCTTGGTAATTATTTGTTATCAGAAGGTTATGATTTGCAATACTATGTAAAGGCTTGTAAAATTGTTGAGAATGTATTGATTCCAAAATTCAATGAAATTTTTAATAATTATTCATATATTATTACGCCTACAAGTTTTGTGAAACCTTTTAAAATTGGTGAAAATTTTGATAATCCTATAAAGATGTATTATTCTGATATGTGTACTGTGATTGCCAATCTTATTGGGGCCCCTGCACTCTCTATTCCCTTTTCTCAAGATGATAGGGGATTACCTATTGGTATGCAAATAATTGGTCAAGTTAAGAGAGATTTTGATCTTTTAAGTTTTGCAAAAAATGTAATAGAGGAATTGGGATTAAATGGAATATAAGTTGCTTGTTGGTTTAGAAGTTCATGTACAATTAGGATTAAAGACCAAAGCTTTTTGTGGGTGTAAGAATGATTTTGGTGGAATTCCAAATTCTCGTACTTGCCCAACATGTCTTGGCCTTCCTGGAGCATTGCCTAGTATAAATAAAGAACTTATTAGTAGTGCAATTTTAGCTGGGCATGCTACTAATTCTAAAATTAAAAATATTATTAAGTTTGATAGAAAGCATTATGCCTATCCCGATTTACCTAAGGGATATCAAATATCTCAAAATGATGCACCAATTTGTGAGAATGGATTTATCTTTATTGAAACTTGTTCAGGTTTAAAAAAAATCAATATTATTAGGATACATATGGAAGAAGATTCTGGCAAGAGTTTGCATTTGCTTGAGAGTGAAAATCGAAGTTATATTGATTTTAATCGTTCAGGTGCACCATTACTAGAAATTGTCTCAAACCCAGATATTAATAATGGAGAAGAAGCTGTGGCTTATTTGAGTGCTTTAAGAGAAATTTTTAGATATCTTGATTTGTCTGATTGTAACATGGAAAACGGGTCATTTCGTTGTGATGTCAACGTTAATTTACTTATCAATGAAAATGGTGTTGAGTATAAAACCCCCATTTCTGAGATAAAGAATTTAAATTCTTTTAAATCAGTAAAGTTGGCAATTGATTATGAAAAGTCAAGGCAAAAAGAAGAGTGGATTTTACATAGAAGAACTTTTGAGAGTGTAGGTAAACATACAATGGGTTTTGATGATAAAAAGGGTATTACAGTGCTTCAAAGGAGCAAAGAGACAGTAGCTGATTATCGTTATATAAAGGATCCCGATTTGCCTTTGATCAAACTCGATGATTCTTATATTGAAAGTATAAAGTCTAATAGAATGGTGGAATTGCCTTTTGATACAAGAGTTAGATTAAAAGAGCAATATGGTCTTAGTGATTTTGATGTTGTGACTTTAACGGCTGATAAAAACTTGGTTAAATATTTTGAAGAGGCAGCAATTGCCTCGAGTGATCCTAAGAGAGTGGCAAATTGGATATTGTCTGAGGTATTAAGTGTACTAAATGATAGAGAAATGAATATACTTGATTTTAATTTACCACCATCATATATTAGTGAACTTGTTGAATTCATTGTTAATGATAGGGTAAGTGGTAAGATAGCAAAAGAAATATTTTTAGAAATGCTTGAGCGAAATGTTTCTTCTGCTATTATTATTAATGAAAAAAATTTAGCACAGATAAGTGATATCTCTTTCATTGAGTCAGTTGTGTTTGAGGTTTTGAATGAAAATCCTAAATCCATTGAACTTTATAAAAAAGGTAAGAGTCATGCAATTAAGTTTATGATGGGTCAAATTATGCGCAAAACTTCTGGAAGGGTTAATCCCGTTCTTGCAAATGAGATTTTAATGAATAAATTAAGAGATGTATAATAGATCTTTGTTTAGCTGTTTTCCAATAATTAAAAGAGCAAGATTTTTTTATCTTTATGATATTCATGGTAATAGGTATTTGGATTTATACTTGAATGGGGGACTAAACTTTTTAGGACATAGGGTTCAAGGGTTAAATCTTATTCTTAAGCAAACTTTTTCAAGAGGTCTTACTGCTTCTTATCCTTCTGTTTTTAGAAAACAATTTGAAAATGTTCTTTTTTCTTTTTTTAAAGAAGCAGGATTTGTGTGTATTTTTAAATTTGAAAGGGATGCTAGAGATTTTTTATTATCTTTAACAGACCAGTGTTGTTTTAGTAGTCCTTGGGAGGAAAAGCAGGGTATATATGAATTTAAGGCTGGATTTAATAATTTTAGATATCCTATGCTTGTAAAGATCCCAATGCCTGGATGCATGTCTATTAACATTGCTATAGTAGATAATTTATCTAGAAAAATAGAATTTAGAGATTCTTTTGATGCTTTAACTTTAGCAGTTGCTAGGCATATGCTTACTAAGATTTTGTCTTATGAAAAGAGTACAAAAATTAATTTTAATATTTTTGCTACACCTATATTTAAACTAATTAATAGATATATGTTTCCTCTTTATAAATCTGAGTATCATAATGAAATTTTTAATGAGTATTTAAAGAATGGCTATTTAATTAGTCCTTTTTTTGATGTTCCTTCGCTTGTTCCTTTAAAATTTTCTAAAGGAGATTTAGATGGTTTTCACAAAGTTTCTCTTAAGCTACAGGATAAATTTGGCTGTTAGTATTGACAGGTTAACTTACAAATAATACAATGAAAAAGTATAACTTTGTAGAATATCTAAGTGAGGGCTGTATATTATTATGAATAGGATAACGAATAATAAGACAATATGGGTTAAACCTAAGTGTGTAGAGAAAAAATGGTGTATGATTGATGCGTCAGATAAAGTTCTTGGTAGAGTTGCTACAGAAGCTGTTAAAATTTTGAGAGGTAAGCATAAGCCTTATTATACGCCCCACCAAGATTTAGGTGATAATGTTATAATTATTAATGCTTCAAAGATTAGGCTTACTGGTAAGAAATATTCTCAGAAAATTTATTATAGACATTCAAGATATCCTGGAGGTCTTCGTTCTGATACTTTTAGAACATTATCTGAGAGGAAGCCAACAGCTCCTCTTGAAATAGCTATTAAGGGTATGTTACCAAAAGGACCTTTGGGACGTGAACTTTTTAGAAATCTTAAAGTTTTTGCAGGTTCTAATCATATGCTTAATTCTCAAAATTTTTATAAATTAGAAGCAAATTAAGAGAGGAAAAATGGCAAAGTCAGATGTTAAAGGTATTAATTTAGGAATGGGTACGGGAAGGAGAAAGTCTTCTGTTGCTAGGGTTTACATTAGGGAAGGTAAGGGTGATATTAAGATCAACAATAGGGATTTTGATTCTTATATTCAACTTGAAAATTTAAAGACAATTGCTTTATCTCCATTAGTTTTAACAAATACTCTTGGAAAATATGACCTTTACATTAATATTTATGGCGGGGGCATTTCAGGTCAGGCCGGTGCTATTAGACATGGTATTGCAAGAGCTCTTTTTGATCTTGATGAAGAGTATAAAATGGTTCTTAAGTCCAATGGGTTTTTAACAAGAGATTCGCGAAAAGTTGAGCGTAAAAAATTCGGTAAGAAAAAGGCTAGGAAAAGCTTTCAGTTTTCAAAAAGATAAGTATTTTGTTTGTATGAAAAAAAGCCCTCTTATGAGGGCTTTAGTTGTTATTATTGTTTTTTGATGGAATAAAAAACGTCTCTTCCGTGGTATTCGGCAATACTTCCTAGTTCTTCTTCTATTCTTAAGAGCTGATTATACTTAGCTATTCTGTCTGTTCTTGATAAAGATCCTGTCTTGATTTGTCCTGTTCCAAGTGCAACAACAAGATCGGCAATTGTTGTATCTTCTGTTTCTCCTGAGCGATGTGAAACTATTGCAGTATATCCTGCTTTTTTTGCCATCTCTACAGCTTCAAAAGTTTCAGTCAGTGTTCCAATTTGATTTACTTTAATGAGAATTGCATTTGCAACTTTCATTTCAATCCCTTTTTTAAGGAATGATGTGTTTGTTACAAATAAATCGTCACCAACAAGTTGAACTTTATTCCCAATCTTATCTGTAAGTTTTTTCCAGCCGTCCCAATCTTCTTCAGCCATTCCATCTTCAATTGATATGATAGGATATTTTTCTACCCATTTTGCCCAGTATTCAACCATTTCTTCAGATGTGAGTTTTTCTTTTGTTGACCATCTAAGTACATATTTTTTTGTCTTTGGATCATATAATTCAGATGTTGCTGGATCAAGAGCGATTGCGATATCTGTTCCAGGTGTATATCCTGCACTTTGTATGGCTTCCATAATAACTTCACAAGCTTCTTCGTTTGACTTTAGATTTGGTGCAAATCCACCCTCATCCCCAACAGCTGTTGCGTAACCTTTTTTACTTAAGATACCTTTGAGTGTATGGAAAACCTCAGCAGACATTCTTATTGCATCACTGAAAGTTTTTGCTCCAATTGGCATTATCATAAATTCTTGAAAATCGACACAGTTATCTGAGTGAGCACCTCCATTTATAATATTACACATTGGTGTAGGTAAAATATTGGCTTTGTAGGCACCAAGATATTGATAAACTTTAAGTCCAAGGTGTTCGGCTGCTGCTCTAGCTGTAGCCATTGAAACCGCAAGAATAGCATTAGCCCCAAGTTTTGATTTATTAGGAGTGCCGTCAAGTTCAAGCATTTTTTTGTCAATTTCAACCTGGTTTAAAGCACTCATTCCTTCAAGTTCTGGAGAGATAATATTTATTATATTTTCAACTGCTTTGAGTACCCCTTTACCCATATAAACAGATTTATTACCATCTCTTAATTCAACAGCTTCATTGGTTCCTGTTGATGCGCCTGATGGAACAGCTGCTCTACCTAGAGAACCATCTTCAAGTATGACATCTGCTTCAACAGTTGGATTTCCTCTAGAATCAATTATTTGCCTAGCTTTTATTTCATAAATATGAAAGCCCATTTTCCGCTCCTTATTGGTTAATATTTGTATATTTACTTTAGTATATATTTTTAGTATAATAATAAATGAGACAAATGTGTAGTATTTTTGCAAAAGAATTGTTTATTGGATTTTATAATTAAATCATGGAAAGAATTTTAGGTTGGCTATTTTATTTTATATTCTTTTTCTTTAATATTTTTAATATTTGTTCACAATGTTATGTAATTGAAAATTTTGATTTATCTTTAAATGAGTTTTTGGAAGTTTCAACAAGAAAGGATAATTTATCACCAATTGTTGACTCTAAGAGAGTCATTATGTTTTATCCTTCGAATAAGGGTATTAGGAAAATTTTTGCTGCTTTTGATTTTGATGGTTATGCAAAAAAGTATTTATTTAAGAAGAATAAGTATGGACTTTTTTTTGTAAAGATTAATCTCCCTCATGGAGTTGGTAGCATTAAGTATAGGCTTGTTGTAGATGGTATCTGGACAAATGATGAATATAATAAAAATGTAGTGTTTAATAAAGACTTAATACCATTCTCTATAATTGATATAGGTGTAGATCATAGTTACGTGTCTTTACGAAATCCGATTGATTCTTCTGATGGAAGAGAAGTTGAAATTTTTTATATAGGTCGTCCTGGGCAGATTGTTACAATAGCTGGCAATTTTAATAATTTTAATCCATTTTTAAATAGATTGGTTGAACAAGAACCCTATAAAGGGGTATATACTATTAAGCTTAAAGACCTTCCTAAGGGTAGAATTTATTATTATTTTGTCGATTCTGGAAATAAAGTTATAGATAAGAATAATGTTAATAGAATTAATCTATATTTGGTTGAGGGTATTGACAATAAGATGGATTTTGAAGTCTCTTATTTTGATAATTGATCGCTTAAAGGAAAAAATTAAAGTTCTTGTTAGCAATTCTTAATACAATTTATCTATGTAAATATAAAAATTTATGCTGAATTAAGTAATAACCCACATTGTCTTGTGAGGCCTAAATATAAAAATCTGGGTTAAGACAAATAAAAGTTTATTTGTCTTAGGTATCATTTTTATTTATCAGATTATTCATTTCATCAAAAAGGTACTTAGATACGAAATGATCCTTTTCTACTTCCTCAAGAGTTGCATTTTCTGGTGTTATAGATGTGTTTCGTATATTTGTGAGGGATGGTTCATCAAGCTTGATAGTTTTGTTTTTTATTTTTTCAGGATCAATTTCAGGAATAGATGCTATTAATGTTTTAGTGTATGGATGTTTAGGGTTTGAGAATAAAATTTCTCTAGGCGCAATCTCTAAAATGACTCCCAGATACATTACGGCAATTTTATCGCTCATGTATTTTACTACTGCCAAGTCGTGTGAAATGAATAGATAAGATAAATTCAATTCTTTTTGTAAATCTTTAAGTAAATTTAAAATTTGTGCTCTTATTGATACATCTAGTGCAGATACGGCTTCGTCTAGCAGTAAGAGCTTGGGATTTAGAGCAAGTGCTCTTGCTATTCCTATTCTTTGTCTTTGTCCCCCTGAGAATTCGTGTGGATATCTAGATAGCATGCTTTTTGCAAGTCCAGTAATATCCATTAATTCATTTACTCTTTTTTCTATTTCTTGCTTGGTTCTTGGGAAAATTTTATTTTCGTTGTATATTACTAATGGTTCTGCTATTATTTCTTTTATTGTCATTCTTGGATTGAGGGATGTGTGTGGATCTTGGAATACCATTTGCATGTCCTTTTTTGTCTTTAAAAGTTCTCTTTTTGACAGTTTAGTAATATCTTTTCCATTGAAATATATGTTGCCAGATGTTGGTGTATAGAGCTGCATTATTGTTCTTAAGGTTGTTGATTTTCCACATCCAGATTCCCCAACCAGTCCTAATGTTTTGTTGCGTTCAACTTCAAAGCTGATACCATTTACGGCATTTACCTTACGTTTATTTTTCCAAAATAAAAAGTTTTCCCCAATTGTGAATGTTTGTACTAAGTTTTCTACTTTAAGAATTATGTCTTTTTCATTTTTCATTTAAAATCCCCTTCCATTTTGTTTGTAATAGTCCCAATAGGATTATCTTTAATTGAATAAAGTTTTTCGTTTGGGTCCTTATCAAGAGTAAGTATTGATTTTAGAAGTCCAATTGTATATGGATGTTTAGGATTTTTAAATATTTCTTGTACTGTACCTTCTTCTACAAATTTTCCTTGGTACATTACAGAAACTGTATCGCATACTTCTGCAACTACTCCTAAATCATGGGTTATTAATATGGTGGAGGTATTAAATTTTTTAGACAGGCTTTTTATGAGTAGTAATATTTGTTCTTGGATTGTGACATCAAGAGCTGTGGTTGGCTCGTCTGCAATTAATAATGATGGATGGCAACTGAGAGCCATTGCAATCATAACTCTTTGTCTCATTCCCCCTGAAAATTGGTGTGGATAATGTTCTATTCGCTCTTCTGCATTTATAACACCAACTGTTTTTAACATTTCTATTGCTTTTTGCTTTGCTGTCTTTTTATCTAATTTTTGATGTAACATTATTGTTTCTTCAATTTGTGTAGATATTCTTAAATATGGATTTAGAGAAGTCATTGGATCTTGGAATATCATTGCTATTTTATTGCCTCTAATATTTTGAAGTTCTTTTTCGCTAAGTTTTAGTAAGTCTTGACCTTCAAATAGTATTTCACCTGTTTTGTATACTGTCGTAATTTCAGGCAGCAATTTTAGTATTGCCATGCTTGTGACAGATTTACCGCTACCAGATTCTCCAACAATAGCCCTAATTTCTCCTTTTTTCATTTTTAAGTTTATGTTGCTTACAGGATATATTGTTGTATGCTTCAACTTAAACTCAATTGATAAATTTCTTATATCCAGCATATAGTCTTCTTTCATTGAATGTCTCCTAAAGGTTGTCTTTTGGATCAAATGCATCTCTTAATCCGTCGCCTAAAAAGTTCATAAATAGTAAAAATATTGTCATGACTGTTGCTGGGATGAAAATTTTCCATGGGTATTCAATAAATGTGGGGATTCCGTTTTTGATTAATTCTCCCCAACTAGTCATTGGTGCTGATATTCCCAGACCTAAGAATGATAAAAATGATTCAAGCATAATGAATGATGGAACATTCATTGTTGTAATAATTACTATCATGCCAAAACTATTAGGAATTAAGTGTTTAAATATCATTCTCGTATTTGTTGCACCTAGTGTTCTAGCTGCCTGTATAAATTCAGATCTTGCAAGTGATTTTACTTGCCCTCTTACTATCCTAGCAATTGTTAGCCATGAGATAATGCTAATTGCAATAAATACCCCAATGATATTTCTTTCCATAACAGTCATTAAAATTATTATGACAAGCAAAGTAGGTAAGACATAAAAAATTTCTATTATTTTAGTTATTATTCTATCGATAATACCACCAAAAAAGCCAGCTATTGCACCTATTATAGTGCCTATGATCATTGATATGAGTGCTCCAATAAAGCCTACAGATATTGATATTTGACTTCCTTGTATTATTCTTGCAAGTAAATCTCGTCCAAGATTGTCTGTTCCTAGTAGATATATTCTTTTGTGTATTTTAATTTCTTTTCCATCAATTGTTTGAACCTCGGTTTCTATTTTTCTTTTTATCTCTTCTAGTTTTGCTTTTTCTTCCTTATTGATTTCTCGTTTTTCCTTTGCTGATAATCTTTTGATGAAATGAAGTTCCTTTTCATACCATAGTTCTCCAGCATATTTAAGAGATGGGGGCAAATCGGCATGTTCTACTACTTGAGTATGATATTTGTATATTGGTAGTATTGGCCGAAGTATTGCAATTAGTATATAAAATCCGATAATAAATATACTAATAAACGCAAGTTTGTTTTCCTTGAATCTTAACCAAGCTCTTTTGTTTGCTGTGTGGATTTCGACGTAGGTGTCTTGATTTTCGTGTTCGTTCATTTTGTTCTCCTATGTTCTTGGGTCAAGTTTTTTATAAGCAATATCAGATGCTAAAATGGAAATGAGCAATATTGTTGAATATACTAATAGTGAACCCATGAGTAGTGGATAATCCCTGTTTAGAGATGATTCTACTGTAAATGTACCCATTCCAGCAATTCTAAATATTTGTTCAATAACCATACTGCCAGAAATTATACCAGCAAATGCAGGCCCTATATAACTTACTAGAGGGAGTATAGAGCCTATTAACACATGCTTTCTGATTATTACATTAAAGCTTAGTCCTTTAGCTTTTGCTGTTCTTACAAAATCGCTCTTTAGTATTTCTAACATAGAACCCCTAATAATGCGTGTAAAAATAGCTATCCATGGTAAACTCATTGTTAATATTGGCATAATTAAATTTGTAAGCCCTCCTCGTTCTGAAATCCATCCAGAAGTGTAAAATAATTTTAATTTTACAGATAAAAGATATTGTAAAAGAGGACCAGTCACAAAGGTGGGTACAGAAATTCCACATATTGCTGCTATTCTTATTATATAATCGGTGCGAGTGTTTTTTTTGATCGCTGCTAATGAGCCTAGCAAAATTCCAAGTGTGAGAGATATTATTAAGCTTATTATTCCAATTGTAAATGATTTAGGAAATCCTAATTTTATGTATTGATTTACATTTAAATCTTTCTTTACTAATGATGGCCCAAAGTCTCCTTTGAAAATGTTTGTGATGTAGTAGTAAGCTTGTACATAAAAAGGTTTATCAAGATGGTATTTTTGCATCAATTTTTCTTTAATTTGAGGGTCAATGGGTTTTTCAGAATCAAATGGGTTCCCGGGAGCAAGCTTCATTATTAAAAAACACAAAAAAATTATTACTATTAAAGTTGGTATTGTTTCCAGTATTTTTTGCATGGTAAACTTTAACATAATTGCTCCTTATTATAACAGAAAGATTTTTTTCGTTGTATAATTAGTTATTTTAACATATGAGATTCAATATTTTTCAAAAAATATTGAATTTATTTTAGTTGGGAAAATGCACATCCTTAAGTTAGTCTTAACTTATTCTTATTCATTAATATATAAATTACAATTTTTAAAGAAAAGAATTAAATTTTTGATAAACAAACATCTATCTTTATAGATGTTTGTTTATTGTTATTTGATTCTTTTAATTTCAGAGAAATTAAATCTTTCTGAAATGTTAGGTACCCAACCGGTCCATTTGTCATTTTTGAATAGGTAGTTTCCTGCATATATGTATATTGGGGCTACAGGGAAATCTTTCTTTATAATTATTTCTTCAGCTTGTCTTAAAATGTTTTGTCTTTTAATTGGATCTTGCTCGCGATCAGATTGGTTTATTAAATTTTCATATTCTTTATTAAAGTACTTGTATGAGGAAAAATATGCAAACTCTTTTTGGAATAAACTTAAGAATGTTAATGGATCTGAATAATCACCTATCCAACCAGATCTTGCTATTTCATAATTTCCTTTTTGTTTGGTTTCTAAGAATGATGCCCATTCTTCATTTTCAAGTACAATGTTGATATTTAAAATTTTTTCCCATTGATTTTGAACAAATTCAGCAATTTTTTTATGACTTTCATTTGTATTATATTTGAGTTTTAGTTGAGGGAAATCCTCACCATTAGGATAACCAGCTTCAGCCATTAGTTCTTTTGCTCTTTGTGGATTAAATAATTCTAGTGGTTTGCCGTAAGAATAATGATTAAATTTTGGGCTTATACTTCTTGTAGGAATAGAACCATTATCTATAACTTTTTTTGTTAATGTTTCTCTATCAATAGCAAGAGTTAAAGCTTCTCTAACCTTTACATTATCAAGAGGTTTGACTTGTGTGTTAAATGAAAAGTAGTAAAGACCATTAATAGCAGATGAATAATAATCATTTCTTAATTTTATTTCTTTTATTAAATCAGGTGGAATTGCTCCATGTATAAGCATATCAATTTCATTATTTTCATACATTCTATAGGCAGTTGATGCATCATTTATTGTGTAAAATATAAGTTCTTGTAATTCAATGTTTGCAGCGTTAAAGTATTTATCATTTTTTATAAGTGATATTTTTTCGTTGGGATTTCTTTCCTTTAGTTTGTATGCACCACTTACTACCATGTTTTCAGGATTTGTCCAGTTTTTTCCATATTTTTCAATAGCATGAACTGGTACTGGTATGAAAGATTGGTGTACTAGCATATCTAAAAAGTAAGCTTTTGGAGTAATAATAGAGATCTCTAGTGTCAATTCATCTATAGTTTTAATGCCAAGTTCAGATTCTGGTATTTTGCCCTCGAAGTAATCTTGTGCATTTTTGATTGTTGACTTAATCATACCGACATAATTTGATGCTGTATCTTTAGTTAACATCCTAATATAAGATCTTCTTATACCTTCAGCAGTAATAGGGACTCCATCACTCCAAACGATATCTTTTCTTAAGTGAAATGTATATATAGTTCCATCATCGGATATGTCCCAAGATTGAGCTAGTCCTGGCTTGTATCCACCAGTTTTTGGGTCACCATCTACTATACCACTAAACATTTGTGCGACTATAGTTGCACCTATTTTATCTTCAGTTAATTGCGGATCTATTGATTTAGGTTCTCCTCCCATGCTGATTTTGAAAGACAAATTTTCTTTGCTATTTTCCTTACTGCAGGATAAAATAACTGTTAAGAAAAATATAATAAACGTATATTTTTTTATTTTCATTCTTTTATCTCCTAGTTACTAAAGTTAATTCTAATTCAATTAAAACAGTTAAAAGTTTTTTCCTATAAAATTTGTTTTATTGAACCTTTTAATTTATTTGGTAGAAGAATCAATTGTACCATAAAGTACGTTTAAATATAAAGATAATAAGAGAGGCATATGAATGTAGGATATTATTGGATATTAAATAAGATGTGTATCTTTGCTTAAATTTTTGAATAGTTACTTAGTGTTCGATATAAAAAAGTTTATAAAGTAAAATAATGAACTATTATAAAAGAGATATAGATGCAAAAATTTTGAGGTGATTTTAAAAGCTATGGTTATGTAATAAAAACCACTCCTATAGTTTATAGAAGTGATTTTTAATCATTATTAAGTATTAGTCTATTAATTTTAAAGTTATTTTCATATTTTATTATTAATTATTAATGTTTTCTCTTTTATATTTTATTTCTTCATAAAGATAAGCTTCTGAAACATTAGGAATCCAACCAGTCCATTTGTCATGTCTGAATAGATAGTATGATTTGAGTATTGAGAGTGGAGCTACAGGAAAATCTTGCTCTATAATTAGAGCCTCAGCTTGTCTTAAAATATCTTGTCTTTGTATTGGGTCTTGTGCAAAATTAGATTGTTCTATTAAATTGTCATATTTTTTGTTTGAATAGCCATATGCTCCAAATCCTTGATTTTCTGTTGTAAATAGACTCTCAAGAAATGTTAGTGGATCTGAATAATCACCTGTCCATCCCATATATGATGTTTGATAATTACCTTTGTTTCTATTATTTAGGAATGTATTCCATTCTTCAATTTCAATTTCAATGTTAATATTTAGTGTTTTTTTAAGTTGTTCTTGCAAGAACTCTGCAGTTATTGCCATTCCATTTCGTTGTGAAGTTTTATATTTAAGAGTAGGAAAACCTGCTCCATCAGGATAACCAGCTTCAGCTAGTAGTTGTTTTGCTCTTTGTGGGTCAAATAATTTTAATTGTTTCCCGTAAGAATAATGCTCAAATGGTGGTGTTAAGTTTCTTGTTGGTTTTGATTGACCCTTTAGAGTGATCTTATTGAGTGCTTCTCTGTCAATAGCAAGAGTTAAAGCTTCTCTAACCTTTACATTATCAAGTGGTTTGATAGTGGTGTTAAATGCCATGTAGGCTACTCTATTTATAGGATGAGAATAATAATCATTTCTTATTCTAGCTTCATCTAAGTATTCTGATGCTACTTTGGTTAGGAAATCAAGTTCGTCGTTTATGTACATGTTATACGCAGTGTTTCCTTGTACCTGATAAAATATCACTTCATCTATTTCAACATTTGAGGCATTGTAGTATTTATCGTTTTTTTCAAGCACTATTTTTTCATTTGGGATTCTTGTCTTTAATTTGTATGCACCACTTACTACTATATTTTCAGGATTTGTCCAAGCTTGTCCATATTTTTCAATAGCATGAACTGGTACTGGTATAAATGTTTGATGTGCTAACATATCAAGAAAATAAGGTTTTGGAGCAACTAAAGTTATCTCTAAAGTTGAATTGTCTATAGTTTTAATACCAAGTTCGGATTCCGGTATTTTACCTTCGAAGTAATCTTTTGCATTTTTGATTGTTGATTTAACGATGTCAACGTATTGTGAACCTGTTTCTTTATTTAAAACTCTAAGGTAAGACTTTAGAATTCCTTCAGCAGTAATGGGCACCCCATCACTCCACATAATACCTTCTCTTAAGTGCAGTGTGTATACAAGTCCATCTGCAGATATATCCCAAGATTGAGCTAATCCTGGTTTATGTCCTCCAGTTTGTGTGTTTCTTGTTGTTAAACCCGCAAATGTGTTTATAATTATGTTGAATGCTTGAACAGAAGTAGCAAGTTGAGGATCAAGTGAATCAGGCTCGGCTTCATTTGTTACTCTAAATGTTATCTTATCTTTGTGTTCATCACCGGAACAGGAAGTTAGCCATATAATCAATAAAGATAAAAGAATTATTGTTTTGTATTTCATAGTTGATTTATTCTCCTTATAAATATTTTTTATTTTTCTTTTGAATTATTCTTGTTTAACATACTTGAATGGATTTTACTTTAATTTGCTAAATAAATAAAGTATAATTATGTAAAATATTTACATGTGAGTATATTACATGGAATATTTTTGGTTTGCTAGTATCTTTTTTTTCAAGAACTTTAAAGGATGAAGTTTTATGTTTATACGTAATGAGAGTTTTAATAAATATTTTAAAGGTATTGAGAATGAATTTTTTAGTAGGTTTAAAGCTATTGAAAAGATAAATTATTTAAATAATTCTTATCATGAAGCAGATTCTGTTAGTAGGAGTTTAGTTGATACAATGATTAAAAGACTTCTTAAGAGTAGTTCTACTATTGTTGGTATTCAAAATATTTTAAAGCTTTATGAAAAATCTAAATCTGGCAAGTCTTCAATTATATTAATGGAACATTATAGTAATTTTGATTTTCCTTGTTTTCAGTTTTTGCTTAATCAAATGAATTGTAAGGAAGTTTCGGAACATATTGTTCCTATAGCTGGTGTTAAACTTTTTAAAGATAATTTATTAATTAAAAGTCTATCTTTAGGTTATAGTGTGATATTTATTTATCCTCCACATGCATTTGTTGGCGTTGATCATGAAACGATTAGGGCGCGACGAGTTTTTAATGCTAATTCTATGAGATGTATTGCAGATAAAAAGAGTAGTGGTTATATGATTCTTATTTTTCCGACGGCTACAAGATATAGGAAAGGTAGGCCTGAGACTAAAAAAATAATTTCAGAGATTTCAAGTTATTTTAAGCTTTTTGATTATTTTATAATGGTTGGTGTTAACGGGAGTATTCTTGAAGTTTCATCAAATGAGGATATGTCTTGTGATGTTTTTAAAGAAGATACTCTTGTTTATAATGCAACAGAAATATTGGATATACTTGAATACAAAAATTTAATTTTAGAGCAGTTAAATCAAGAAGGTTTAGAACCAACAAAAGAAATTTTGGGTTCTAGAATTGCTGATGATTTAGAGAAACGTTTCGAGGTCCTTCATGAAGAGGGAGCCAAGATATATAGTGGTTTGATTTAGGATTTTGATTGTAATATGCCAGATATAGAGAAAATAAATAAGTTTAAAAGAGAATTATTAGATAATATTTCCGATGAGAGGGCTCAAAAGGAACGTTTTGGCATCAAAATGGATATTGAACCTCCTAAAGATGGGGAGTCTATTGTTCCTTGGGAAAATCAGGAAGAAGTTTTTGATTTAGAAGAAGAACCCGATGATGAGCTTGATTTGGATGCTATGCTTGGTGAGCTTGATAGTGAGGAAGATCAGAATGATGGATCTAATGAAAATGATATTGCAATTTTAAAAGATTCTAAAAAAGTAGACATTGATCCTGAGTTTAATGAGTTAGATAATGATTTTGATGTTTTAAGTTCTCATCTTGAAGAAAATCTTGAAAAAGTTCTTGATGATAATTCTATTAGTTTAGACGATGCTATTAATTTCGATTTAGATAATAATGCTGATAGTTTGCAAAATCTAGATATAGAGAATGATTTGGATTCAGATTTATTAAATTCTGATGAGTCTATTGATAATGAGATTGATGCTAATAATTTGAGTCAGGAATCTCTAAATGATAGTAATGATGATTTTGATCTTGAGAATATGATTAGTGGTCTAAAGGAATCAGATGAAACAAATAATAGTTTAGAAATGCCTTACAGTGATGAATCATTTTCTAATGAAAATTCTGAAAATCTTAGTGATGGTGAGGAGGATAATTGGTCTAATCTTTCAGATGATTTTGAATTTTTGGAAAATGACCAAAAAGAACCTTTAGGTAAACATAATTTTAAAATTAATTATCCTTTATTTTTCAAGCATTTAGATTCTTATCCTAGAAATTTGAGAATTGCTATTGCTGAGGCTTTAATGCTAGAGAATGTCTCTAGGTACAAAATTGAAGCATTAATTGATCTTGTTGAACAAAATAAGAAAGGGCTTAAGTTTATTGCTAAATTTGTTGGAGACATTGTTGGTCGTTCTGTTAAATTGCCTGTTATGTATTATAAAGCAGAGGAATGTAGCAAACTTGAAAAGAAATTTAGCTATAGACTTTCTAAAGCTTTAACCCCAATCTTTAAAATTGCATCTCTTTTTGTTATTTTGACCTTTTTGTCTTTTTATTTTTTAGTTGATGTTATGTTTTTTTATATTGCATCTGATAGAAAATATAAAGAGGGAATATCATATATATATGAGAATAAGAGAGAGCTTGCTAAAGCTATTTTTAGGGATGCATATTATATGAAACCTAACAAAAAGTGGTTTTTAACTTATGCTAAAGTTTTTGAAGATGTAAGAGATTTTGATAGTGCTGAGGAAAAATACGAAGAATTATTTACCATTGATCCATTTTCTGTGGGTGCTTCTAAGAGAAGACGTAAAAATTTTGATAGGGATGGATATATATCTTATGCTTTTATGAAAATGAGGCTTGGTGAGTATGCTGATGCCAATGCTATTTTGGATGAGGTTATATCTTATTCTATTTATGATTATGAGGCATTAATGGCTAAGGGTGATAATTATTTTCAGTGGGCTCAAAGAGATCCTGCATATTACAAAGATAGTATTAATAATTACACTATCTTGCTTTCAAAATATGGTCATAAAAAGGAAATTTTGTTTAAGCTTTTTAATGCTTACATTGAGGCTGGTGCTGAGAGAGAAGCTGAAGATGTAAATGCTTTTATTAAGGTAAATAAGGAATTAGATATTGATGAAGTAGTTTATACTAAATATGCTAAGAAATTGATAGATAAGTATGTTGAGTTTACAGTTTATAATAAAAGAATAAATGCTCTTTCTAGAAATTTGAAATATTTCAGTGCTCAAATGAACTTACTTAATAAAGAATTTTCTAGTTTTAAGGCAGGTAATGGAAAAAGCATTTCTAATGCTTTAAATGATATTAATCTTAACTCAGAGATTGAATATATTCTTAGAAGAATTTTATTCAAAAATCCTGATTACGATAAGGCTCTTTTTGAGAGTGGTAGATATTTTTATTATATGGGTGATCTTAAGAAATCAGAAGGGTATTTATTAACAGCACTGAATAGTTTTAGACAAGAAGATTCAATTGAAAATTCTTCTGAAAAGATTGTTGCTTATAGAATTTTGTCAGATATTTATGAGAGGAACAATGATGCTCTTAAGGCAAGTAATATTGTTAGTCTGGCTTTAAATGAATATGATTTTTATAAAAAAAATGGTCTTGTTAAAAGCTCTAGAGAGCTTGCTTTAATTTATGAAAAGCAGGGGGATATTCTTAGGACTTTAAATGGTTTTAAATCGGCTATATCTTCTTATGAAATGGCAATAAATGAAGGAGTTAATTCCCCAGATGTTTATTACAAATTAGCATTGCTTAATTATAAGGAAAATAATTATAAAGATGCATTAACTTATTTATTTAGAGTTCAAAATATGTCTGGATTTGCAAATAGTAATAAAGTTTTAAACTCAATTGCATCTGTTCTCTACAAGATGGGTGATTTTGAGGCTGCTAGGAGTTATTATTTAAGAGTATTGCAGAATTTGGAATCAGAAAAGTCTAGCATTTTAAGTTTTAAACCTCAAGGGAATGATCATCATAAAGCTTTATTGATAAAAGAAATTGAAATTTACAATAATCTAGGAGTTGTTGAGATAAGAGCATCTCTTGGTGATAGGATTGAATCTGGTGTTGTTAGAAATAATAATCTTTTTGATTCGGGGATTGCGAATTTGACTGAATCTTCTAGAATATTTGATATCTTAAATCGTGATGATGATATGGTTAAGAGTGTTAAAAAAGATCTTGCTAGTTTAAATCTTAGAGGTATTTTTAAGAATGATTTTATTGGTTCTAAGATTTTATTCTATGATAATTTGGCTGATAATCTTTAGATTATTTAGTGATTTTGTTAGTTTTAAGGCATATAAGGTTGCCTAATAACGTGTAAGGATTTATATGAAAAAAGCTTACTTTATTATTTCCTTATTTATTGTATTTAATTTATTTTCTTCAATTAATGATCATTTAAGTATTAATATTGATGATGTATATGTTGAGGCTCATGAAGATGGTTTTCATCTTTTCATAAGAAAAAAGCCAAATATTAAATCGGTTATTTTAACTGAGTCTTTTGAAATTCCAGATAAGAGTAAAGACGTTTCTACTTATTCATTTAGAACATTGGAGTATAATAGAATTAATGGGGATGAGATTAGAATTTTAAATGGTAGAGTTATTCAAAATAGACGTCTCTTATCATTAACATCTTCTACGCCTGTTCAAAATAGAAGATTTGGACAAGCTTTTCATATCTTAATACCTAAAAAGTTGAGATACGGTTTTCCTAATTTTTTGACAAGGAGTGGTGATATCGATTTAGAAGTTCTAAAGAGAAAAAAAGATCCTTTTTGGTTTTCAATTAGAACTTTTGAGAAAAAATATAATGATTATTTAGGTCAGTATAAGGATAATGCTTATGAGTTATTTTTTGGAGACATTCAACGAGAAAGTACAAGTGAGAATAATGATTTAAAAAAAGAATTCTCTAGGTTTTCAGATAATGTTGTTGTTGCAAAAAAAGGACTTGATCTTGTTGATAAGATAAAAAATATTTTAGAAGAATCAGAAGATCCGCTTGCTGATTTAGATCTTGTTTTTGTTATTGATGTGACTGATAGTATGAAAAATCATATCGAAATTTTAAGAGAACACCTTTTCTCTATGATAGAACCGCAGTTAAGTCAATATAGGTCTTATAGGGTAGGTTTTGTGTTTTATAAGGATTATCTTGAAGATTTTTTAACAAGATCTTTTGATTTTAATAATAAAGAATATTTAAATAATGTTCTTGAAGATATTAGTGTGGGTGGTGGGGGAGATTATCCTGAGGCAGTATTTGAGGGAATTAATTCTGCTGTTACTCAATTTGATTGGAAAGCAGATAATAGGTTTATTATCGTATTGGGTAATGCACCTCCCCATGAATATCCCCGAGGACCTATAGTTTATGAGGATGTCATTAGATCAGCTAAGGAAAAAGATATTACAATTTATGGAATATTACTTAAGTAGTGGTTTGCATTAATTGTGTATTATTATTTATTTTTTTTGTTGGTTTTTTATCTTCTCTATTATCTTTTGAGATAAGGGAATAATCCATTTAGGTGTTTGCACATTAGATTGTATTAATTCTTCAAAGAGCTTTTTTGCTGTGTTGTTTTTATTTGTCACATAATATATGAATGCGATTTCATACTTTCCTATGGCAACGATGCTTTCATTTTCTTTATAATTTTTAATCATTTTTTCATATATCTTTAAAGCAGATTGATAATCGTTAACATTTGTTGCTTTTTGAGCTTCTCGTAGGTAAATGCTGTACGGAGTGTCTTTTGTAAGTTGTTTGTTTAAGTGAGCTACTGTATAGCAGGAAAAGAATAGGATACTTGTTAGTACTAGTTTTTTCATTTTTGATTCTCTTATTTTGTAAAAAAAATTTGTTTAGATTAATTTTATTAGATATAAAAAAAGAAAACAAGCATAAGCTTATTTTCTTTTTTGTTTTATTTAGAAGGAATTATTATTTTCCAATTTTCATGTATTAAATCCGGATTCTGAATTTTTTGTCTGTTTGCAAACCAAATTTTTGGCCATAGGTAAGGGTCGTTGTACAATTTCTTAGAAATACCCCACAAGGTGTTTCCGATTTTAATTATATATAACTCCTTACTTGAGTGACTTTGATAGGCTTTGAGATATCTTGCAGAATCTAAGAATAATTCATTTGCAAGTCTAAGATTATTAAGATTCTTAGCTTCAAGTCCTTGTTCCCATAATTGTCTGGCTTTTTCAATAAGCTGGAGTGTTTTAAATTTATTTGGGTCTGGGGTTTTTACTTCTTCAGCCTTTTCTTCATAAGCAAGTATTAATGAATCCATTTGTCCAAGTAAGTAAGTTTCGTCTTGTGGGTTTAAAAGATTTATGCGTTCACCTTTATCCTTAAGAAGCGCTCTTCCATTCCATGGTGATGGTTTAATGAGTTTATTGTTTCTGTAAACGGGGAGTTCAGAAGCAGCTTCCAGTGCTTTTAATTGTTTATACATTCTCTCTTCCGTTTCTTTAAGAGCCCTTGCTTCTTTTGCCTTTTTAGCAGCTTGTTGTGCTTTATTAAATGTTTTACTATACATTCCAAGAGAGCTTTCGATATCATACATTTTATATTTTCTTGTTGCTTCGAAATATAAGTTATTTACTTCGTCTATTTCTAATGGGATCCATATATATGCTTCATTAGCTTCAGCATCATTCAAGTATTTTTCAATGTTTTCTTTCAAGTAGTTTATTTGTTCTTTTTTTTCTGTTGTATCTCTTGCGATATTTCTGTACCTTTCTAATACTTTTAGGGCAATTTCATTACCTTCTTTAATCATTCCCTTTGCAAATTTTTCGTGCATTTCTTTTTCAATCTTTTCAGTCTCATTAAATTCTTTAGAATAAAAAAGATTGCCCCGTTCTCTTAGGACTCCCTTCTTTATATCTTCAATGTCTCTTTTTATATCCCCAGTTTCTTTAGTTGAAATTTTGGAGTTTGCATTCTTTGTATCCTCTGGCGGGGTTTTGCATGAAATTAGGGGAAGAGCAAATACAGATAACATTAAAAATAATAATTTGCTTTTTTTTATCATAAATACATCCTTCTTATGTGATATTGACTACATAAATTAAGAACTTTGCTTTCTAAACATTAATTCTTTTATCTTTGCATAAAGCCTCTAATTAGTATATTATTACACAATTTAACATTATACAATTTTTTTACTGTATAACTGTATATATTAAGTTCCATTTTTATTGTATCAATACTCTAACCCTTGCATTTAGTATTCCTTAGAAATTTTAGCATCTCCACATGTTCTTTCTTCTGGTGGGGTTTCACATGAAATTAGGGAAAGAGCAAATACGAATAACATTAAAAATAGTAATTTGTTTTTTTTCATCATAAGTACATCCTTTTGACATAAGATTAACTACATAAATTGTAGCTTTATTACGTTTTAGGTTCTTTAAAAGAACGGGCTTAGTATAAAATATTATTTTTATACTTTCTTGAAAATTATAACGTATTTTTCATTTTTATTAAAGTTAGTAAATCTCTTTAAAAAAGATATAATTAAGCTTATAAGGTTTTAAAAAAGAGGAAAATTTGATTGTGAAATCATATGTTATTATCCTTTTACTTTTATTATTACAAGTGACATTATTCTCTCAAGTAGCGTCTATTAAAGAAATGGAAGGACAGATTAATATTATAAGGAATGCTATTCCTGTTAAATTAAATTTGGGGGATGAAATTTTTGAATATGATTTTATTGAAGTGGGAGATAATTCTAAAATTAAAATAGGTTTGTATGGGATAAATGGTATTGCATCAGATTTAACCTTGTATTCTAATACCCATAGTCTTATTTGTTATTCTTCTCTTAAAGATATGCAGGATGCAAAAATATATTTATTTAAGGGGAGTTTAGAGGTGTTTATTTATGAGGTTGTGCAAGGTTCTTCATTTTCTGTAGATTTAAATAATTATTTTTTTATGACAGATGCTCCGGCAAAATTTTATGTAAATTGTGAATACTTTAATAATTATTTTGTTAGTGTTTTTGATGGAGTTCTTAAACATTATAACAAGGATGAGTATTGGATTTCAGCAGGCACTAGTATTTTACTTTGGGATAATAATTCTTTTTTATATAAAACTAGTGATTCTGTGTCGCAAAATGTAATTGAAAATTTGAAAGAAATGTCTCGTAAAAATTTTGTTTCTCTAAATAATAGTCGTTTAACTTACATATTTTTAAAATATATTGAAGATAGTTTTAGATTTGATTTTGTATATGATTATTTGGTAAGAGATCCTAAATTTAATACAATATATTCAAAGTGGAGTTTAGAAGATAAAAATTATACCTTAGGGAATAGAGTTGACATGATAAATTATGTCAATTATTTAAGAGGCCGTATAGGTATTCTTTTTAATAATTTTATTTATTTGGCCAATGTGTTTTTCTTTATAGAAGATATTGTTAAGCATTCTTCTGATGTGTTTGATAAAGTGAGCATCCATGGGGCTATTTTAAAATATTTGGAAAATTATAAAAAAAATCGCTCGTCTTTAACAAAAAAGTTTTTTAAAACTGTTCATTCTTTTAAAATGTATTTAATTCGTACAAATGGTGATATTCCTAGTAATTTAAGTGTTAATGAATTTTATTTGTTAAAACCCAGAGAGTTTTAATTTTGATAAATGTTGTGATTGTGAAGTATTTATAAAAATTCCTATTTTCAAGATTGATAGTTTTAATTTGATTTAGGCTATTTCTTGCATTGAGTTTTTGTTAATAAGTTTCTTGTTATATTCATACAATGCTGGTGTTTTTAAGCAAATTTAAGCAAAAAATCGGATATAGAATTGGACGTGATAGAGGCTTTTATGGTATCTTTTTACAAAGAAACTTTTTTGAAAAAGTTGGTATATTGTGCGTTTTAGGTTTTTGATTTTATGCCATTTTGTTCTCATAGTATCAAGTTTTATTTTATGAGAAAAAGGTGTTTTATTTCTGTGAGTAAAGCTCTTTTTTTTAGGATTTTTTGTGTTTTTGTTTCACTAATTTGTTTATTTTTATTTGTTTATATTAATTTTTTTAGAATTAGAGAACCCAGGTCTTCATCTAATAGAAAAATTGCATTATTTATTCCTGGAATCATTAGTGGTTCTCCTTCTTATAAAGCAATGTATGATTTTTTAATTGAATTTAAAAAAAATAAGAGTGATATTGAGATTCGTTTGTTTGAAGCTGGGTTTAATCAACATGAATGGATAGAATTACTTGAAAAGTTATTAAATTCTAACAATTATGATTTTTTGATAACGACAAATAATGCAATGCAAGGAATTATTGATAGGGTTTCCCCCAATTATCCTTATACTAAGTTCTTGCTTTTTGATTCTTTAGTTAAAAATATTAATCCACAAGTGTATTCACTCTCTTATAATGTTGCAGAGGAAGCTTACATATTGGGTTATTATGTGGGTTTATTTTTAAAAAGTTCTAATTTACATAATAAAAATGTTGCCTTGATTGCTGGACAAGAATATCCTGTTATGAATAATTATATTTTTCCTTATTTCAAGAATGGAATTAGAGAGGTTTTAGATTCAGAAGTGTTCTTTAGAACTTTAGGAAATTGGCATGATAGCAATAGGGTAAAAGTTTTATCTGACTCTTTAATTTTAGACTTAGGAGTTTCTGTAGTTCTTCCAATTGTAGGTACAGCTATTAAAGGAGTTCTCTCATCAGTTCGTGAGCATGGTGTTTTTGCTGTTCTTTTTGATGGTGAAGATTATTTGAATAATAAAGATAATATTATTGGTTCAGGCGTTACAAATCAAAGATTTTATTTAGAAAAAGTTTTGGGGAAAGCCCTTAAAGGGGAACTTAAATATGGAACTTATAAGGTCCTTGGCTTTAGAGAAAGGGGGGTTTCATTTAATTTGTTGAATAAGTTTTATTTAGAGAAGACCGATTCAAAGCTTAAAAAAAAACTTGAGGAAAAAATGAAAGAGATGAATAATACTGAGATCAAAATAAATTTAGAATAATTTATGGTAGAGTTTAAAAACATAGTAAAATCTTTCCCAGATATTGAAAAACCTATTCTAGATAGTGTTAATTTAAGAATTGAGGAATCTAAAATCTTGACTGTAATTGGGAGAAATGGGGAAGGTAAGAGTACCTTATCAAAAATTATAGCTGGATTTATTCGTTTTGATAGTGGTGATGTATTTGTAAATAATATTAGGCAAAAAAACTGGAATGTGGATGTAGCAAAGAGTAATGGTATTTATATTGTGTCTCAGATTCCAAAACTTGATATGAACTTAAAAGTTTGGGAATATCTTAGTATTTATTGGTTTGATTCTCAATTTTTTATGCCAATGAATAAATCCCATACCTATAGATATTATAAATGGCTTAGACAATTTTATAATATTGCTTTTGATCTAGAGACTAGAATACAAGATTTGAATATTAAAGAAATCTATTTTTTGCTTATTATTTCTTCCCTGAAAAAAAATGCAAAGATTATTATTTTTGATGAGAGTGTTTCTTATTTTTCTCAAAAAGAGGCTAAAGAGTTTATTAAATTGCTTCAGGCCCTTAAAAGGGCAGGTATTACTTCTCTTTTTATTACACATAGAGAGATTGGCGATGCCATAAAATTTAGTGATGAATTTGTTATTTTAAAAGAGGGAAAGTGTTTTAGAACGACAAATAAAGAGATAATACTTAGCAAGCTTGAAATTCCTGCTGATAAGTTTATTTCTATGAGTATTAGGCGTGGTGGGCCGAATGAGGATTTTATAAAATTTAATTTGTTTTTTGAAGATTTTTGGAAGTATGATATTAGTTTTTCTTTGAAAAAAAGAGGAGTTTTAGGAATTATTGCAGAAGAGGCAGTAATAAAAACATGGGAGAAATTATTCTTAGGTGAGATTCCATTTGTAGGATGTATAAAGATGAATGGGCATAGATATGAATATATTAATTTTTATGAGTTAAAGGCTGGGTTTTTACCTTTAGGAATTGGTAATTTATTTTCTGATAATATGACTATATTGGATAGCTTTTTGGCCAAAATAATGAGTTTTGAAAATGAAATTTTTATTAAACAGTCTATTATTAATGATCTTAAAAAATTTTTTAAAAGCGACATGGAATATTGTGATAGTAAGATATTAAAGACTTTTTATTCTAAGTCTTTATCATTTTCTGGCGGAACTTTAAAAAAACTTGCTCTTTTTAGGGAAAAATATATTACAAAGAGCTTTTTAATTTGTTTTTCACCTCTTAGTAATTTAGACTATAGAGCGTATAGTGAGACATCTAATTTTATTCGTAATTTTTCTAATGAAAAGCCTGTACTACTAATTACTCCTAATTTAGATGAATTACTGCTTTTATCTGATGATGTTTTGGCAATAAAGGCTGGTGAGGTTGTATTGAGATTGAAAAGAGAACATATCAACAAAGAGGCTTTAAAGGAAATGTTGTTTATATGAGGGCATTTAGAAGAGAATATATTTTGTTAATATTTTCACTGAGTGTATTGAGTATTAGCTATTTTTTTGATGGTTTTTTTAGTTTTTCTTATATGAAAGTGATGTTGTGGAACTTTATGTTGCTCTTATTAATTGCTACAGGAATCTCGACTTGTGCTAAAAGTAATAGTTTGACTCTTGGCGATGAGGGTCAAGTTTATTTCGGAGCATTTTTATCATATATATTTTGTGAGTTTTGTGGACTTACATACTTTAATTTTGTATTAATAATAATTTTAAGCTCATTTTTAGTTGGTGTTATAGGAATTATTCCTTTTTTACTGACATTTTTTTGTGGAGTAAATGGGATGCTTACAGGTCTTTTAATGTCTTATGGAAATCAGAGATTAGTTGATGGATTTATATCAAAGCTTTTAGGCTCGAATGGACTTTTAAATCAGACAAAAAGTATTGATAAGATATTCGTTATTGATACTGCTTTTCCATATTTGCTTTTATTTAGTATTTTGGTTTGGGGATGTTATGTATTTATTCATAAGAGAACTATTTTAGGATTAAGACTTGAAATATTGAGTGATAGAAAGCCGTTAAGCAAATTTTTCGGTATTAATGAATTTAAGTATAAGTTTTGTACGGTATTTACCAGTGCTTTTTTAAATGGTCTTGTAGGTTCAATCTTTTTAATTTTTTTTAAGAATTATTTATTTTTAGGATTAACCGCCGGGCTTGGCTGGAATGGATTTGTTGTTGCTGTAGTTTCAGGATTTAATTATATGTATGTATTATGTTTTAGTTTGTTTTTTGCAATGCTGAATGAATTTAATAATTATCTTAAAATAAATTATTCGTTTAAATTTGAATTTATTGGTTTATATCAAGCTATATCGATTTTTATTTCATTGTTTTTAATTAATGCGGGTAAAAAATAAATGTTTGGTATTTTTTTGCATTCTATAGTATTTGCATATTTAGCTCTTGGAATTCTTTATGCTGAGAGAGTAGGACTTCTAAATATATCTATTGAAGGAATTTCTTTTTTATCTGTTTTCCTAACATCTTTTTTTATTTATTTGGGATATGGAATATTTGCTTCAGTTGTTATGACGATTTTTATTAGTTTGATCTTTGGTTTTTTTTTATCTTTTATTGTAATAAATGGTTATAACATTTTTATAACGGGTATAGGAATTAACATATTGTGTTATTTTTTAGTTAGGGTTTTGATGAAAGCTAATTTCAATTTTATTCCAGGATTTAGTTTAAATATTTCCAATAATTTTGCTATTATTTTTTTTGTTATATTTTTTTTCGTTTTTTTAAGTTTTAGTATTTATATACTAAATTATTCAAGAGTTAGAGTAGTTTTTGAGTTCATTCGCTCGAATGATTATGAAAATATCTTAGGTGAGCGAACTAGTAATTACTTTAAATCTTTTGCTATTTTTGTATCCGTAATCTCGTCAAGTATTGCAGGTTCATTTCTTGCTATCAATTTTAATGTTTATTCTTATGATTTGGGGTTAAATAATGGTTGGCTTGCTATTTGTATACTGTATATTGCATTTGCAAATCCTTGGCTCATTTTTCCAAGTGCATTTTTAATGATATTTATTGAATACGAGTTTTTTAATTTTCAGGATTATGTTAATTCTTATTTTGCTCTTTCGTTACCCTTTTATATGGCTATATTAATTAATATATTTGTCTCACTTTTTAGAAAAACCAACCTGTTTTAGCAATATCATTTGTCGAATTTTTGAGCTTTTTTAAGGCTCGAATTTGTAATTCTAAATCTTTGATTTTAATTTTATTAAATTTGTAAAAGGGCATTTGTTTGATGATATCTAAATTGTTTAGAAAAATTGTAAATATGGTGTCATCATATGTTTCTATTTGGAAAAGAGTATTTATTATCAGATTAAATATTAAGTCCTCATCTTGTATGAAATGATAAAATCCTTTTTTTAAAATAGTATCAATTAATATGTATATGTTAGTATTTAGTAGTTCTTTATTATCTTGAATAAATTGCATTATATAGTCCATTGAGTTTCTTGATTCCCCCATGAGAAAATATGCCCATGAGATATCAAGATAATTTTTTGTATCTTTAAAATCAATTATTTGTAGATAAGTTTTTGTTTGTTCGATTGCTTGCAACCAGTTATTCATCAAGTATTCTAATTCTGCAATTAGTAAATATGCATCAACTTGTTTTGGATCTGTATTTATAATTTGCATTAATAATGCTTTGGATTGATTATATTTTTTTAACTCTTTGAGTAACATTGATTTTGTATAAAGTTCATCTATTTTATTGATATCTTCTGTAGGAATTGTTGCATAAATAAAAGTAGTGATATTCATCCAGATTAGCATTATTACATATTTTTTCATAAATTTTCCTCTTTTATTTTCTTTACAATGTTCATTATCATATCTTTATACTTGTTGATCAATGCGTATGAATTTAATTCTTCTGTAAATTTATTAAGGTACGACATTGCAAGATTTGTAGAATTTTGAATGGCACTTGATGAGTTAATCATATTGCTAAATTTTAATATTTCTTTTTTTGATTCATTTATAGATTTATTTTTAATTGCACTTAATTCTTGAATGATTTGCTCATCCAATAGTTTTTCTTTTAAAAAGTATATTATGGGCAGACTTTTTTTTCCTTCAATTAAGTCATCTCCAAAATCTTTGCCGTTAATTCCATCTTTAATATTTTTGATATCGTCTATTATTTGGAAACAGGTTCCAAGTTTTAGAAATGTGTTGTAAAGATTTTTTGCTTTACTTTCATTGTTTGTAAGTATTCCGGCTAAAAATCCAGCCATTCCAAAAAGGCAGCTTGTTTTAAGTTCTACTAAAGATATGTATTCGTCAAGGTTTGGAATATATGTCCCATTGTGCAATGCGATATCAATTCCTTGTCCTAGGTGAAGATTTGAGAGCGTTGTGAAAAAATTTTCATAAATTAATAGTTTTTGACTTTTTTTTAATTTGGAAGTTTGTATTAATTTTGCAGGCAAAAAGTAAATTAAATTTGCTGTATTAATACTGTTATCTAATCCGTAAATTAAGTGAATAGCAGGTTTACCCCTTCTTTTAATAGCCCCATCTTCTATGTCATCAATAATTAAACTTCCAGAATGAGGTAATTCAAGTAGCATGCTTAGTTTGTATAGATTCTCAGTATTTTTTTTATTATATCCTAATGCATATGCTAGTAAAATCATTAGCATTGGTCTTATTCTTTTTCCCCCTCTATTTATTATTTCAATAGCTGGGGCTTTAATTGTCTTTATTGTATTTTTTTGTATATTAAGTTTTAGCTTTAAATCTTTGTCTTTAAATAAATTAAGAAAATGGTCTTGTGAGAATATATTATTAATATTTTTTTCGATCTTATCTAAAAATGATTTATTTTGCATAATAATAATTATAATAAAAAGTATAATGGATTGAGTGTATTGCAGAGCATTGATATGTATAATGTTGTTGATGAATATTCACGAAGAGCTAAAAAAGAAGGATATCTTGCTAGATCTGTTTATAAGTTAATAGAAATTGATAAGAGATTTTCTTTGTTTTCTTCTGGCAATATATTGGATGTTGGGGCGTCTCCTGGCAGTTTTTCTCAATATGCTTATGGAAATCTTAAAGATGGGGTGCTTGTTGCAGTTGACCTTAATGATATAGATCTTAATTTTACTAATAATTTTTATTTTATCAAAGGTAATATATATATCGATGAGGTTTGTCAAAAGATCGAGACTTTTGCACCTTATAGTTTAATTATAAGTGATGCAGCTCCCAAAACTACTGGTAATAGATTAGTTGATACAAGTAATTCTTTTAATTTGAATATGAGAATAATTGAATTGGCGTCTAGAATTTTGGTCAAAGGTGGTAATTTATTACTTAAGGTTTTTCAAGGAGGTGAGGAAGAACAGCTTTTTTATAAGCTTAAGAGTTGTTTTAAGATTGTCAAAAAAATTAGACCTAAAGCTGTGCGGAAGAATTCCTTTGAGATTTATTTTTTATCTAAGGATTTTAATTAAATTAGATACAAATATTTAAATTATTTAAGGGTATTGGGATGTGTTTATGAAAGAAAAAATTATGGAAAAAAAGTCTCATTTGCAAGTTGCATGTTTTAAGATAGGCAAAGAGAGTTATGGGGTTGCAATAGATCACATTAGGGAAGTAATTAAAGTGCCTTTGGAAGGTATATATGCAATACCCAATGTTCCTGATTATATTACGGGTATTTATAATCTTAGAGGGAGTGTTATCCCTTTAATAAATTTAAATATTAGATTTAAAATTCCTTCTGTTTATGTAACGGAAGAAGATAAACTTTTAACAGGTTATTTAATAGTGAATATCAAAGATAAGCTTTTAGGAATATTTGTAGATAAAGTTCTCAAGGTTATTAGCTTTGATACATCAAAGGTACAAGAACCCCCTGCGACCTTGCAAACTTTGGATAGAAAATACATATCTGGTGTTGTTAAAATTGAGAATGAGGAAAATTTTGAGAGTGAATATTTAATTTTAATTGATATTGAACGGATATTTGACAAGGGCGAATTTGCACGGATTCCATATAAGGAGAATAATGAAGAGTAAGGTTCTCATTTACGTGAATTATTCAAATTTAGATGCCGAGGTTCTTGCTTGTGAAATACAAAAATATTTAGAACATAAATATGGTGTTTTAAGCTTATTTGCAGGAATTGATAAATCCTCAGAGGTGTTAACTGAGGATAATTTGATTCTTGCAATAACTTTGGGTGGAGATGGTACGGTTTTATTAGCTAGTAGCTTGCTTTTGAAGAATGATATTGATATTCCAATTATTTCAATAAATTTAGGCAAGGTAGGATTTTTAGCAGACATAAAACCTATCGATTTTAAAGAGGTCATAGATAAGTTTTTTGATAATTCTTTAGTTATTCATAGTAAATATTTACTTAGTATTAGTGCTTATGAGAATGGAAATAATGTGTTTACCAAATATGCTTTAAATGATGTAATTATTCGTTCTAGTGTTATTAATAAGTTGATTTATGTAAATCTTAGGGTTAATTCAGAAGATTTTCTCTCATATAGGAGTGATGGAATAATATTTGCAACTCCTACAGGTTCAACCGGATATTCTTTCTCAGCAGGTGGATCTATTTTAGAATCAGATCTTCAGGCTTTTATCTTAACTCCTATTTCCCCACATTCTGTTTATAATCGTTCCTTTATTTTTTCAAGCGGGAGTAAGCTTTCACTTTCATTTCAGAAAGGATATGCGTTAAACTCAGCATCAATTTTCGTTGATGGCGTTAATATTGGTAAATTTGGGGTTAATATTATTTTTGAGTTGGGACTTGATAATAAGAGTTTACGTTTTGCATCATTTTGTACAGATACTTTTGTTAGAAGACTTAAAAATAAGTTATTATAATGTATGGCGTTTTATAATATAGATATAGCTTGTTTTGAAGTTTTGTATGTTAGTTGAACTTTTTGTAAAAAATTTTGTTTTAATTAAAGAACTTTCTATTAAGATAGGTACGGGGTTGGTAGCGCTCACAGGTGAGTCTGGAAGTGGAAAAAGCTTATTATTATCATCAATTTATTATTTATTTGGTGGAAAAATTAAAAGTAATATAATTATTAATGGAGAACAGGAATGTGTTTTACTTGCCAAGTTTAGGGTGAATGGTGATGTTAGAGATTATTTGTCTTCTAAGGCTATATTAGCCTCAGATTGTATTATTATAAAAAGAGTAATTATATTTGAATCTTCAGAGACTCTTTTGAGTAATTATTATATTAATAATGAACCAATTTCTAGTAACATATTAAAGCCAATTTTTAATATGTTGATTGAGGTTCATTCTCAAAATCAACAGTATTTAATTTTGAAAAATCCCTCAAGTAATTTGAAGATTTTGGATAATTATGCTAATTTAAATTCTCAATTGGAAAAATATAGATTAGTCTATGAAGAATATATTCAATATTTAAATGATTATGATGATTTTGTTTCGAAAGAGAAATTGCATAAAGATAGTAAAGAGGAATGTGAAAAAATAATTGATGAGATAGATTCTTTTAATCCCAAAATAGGTGAAGAAGAAATTTTAAAGACTAGGTTAGATGAGCTTAAAAATCATGAATCTTTATGTAATGCACTTTCAAGCTTGAAGAGTGTTTTGAGCTTGAATAATAATGTTTCTGCTTTAAGTAAGATAAGGAATGTAATTTGTGATGCTGAGTATCTCTCAGGAGTGAACAATAATTATTTTGAACTTGAAAATCGTCTTAAGAGTTCTTACTATGAGCTTGAGGATATTGGTCAAGCTTATAGTAGGTATCTTTTTGACAAGACTTATGATGAGAAGGAAATTGAGTCAGTAGAGAATAGGTTACATGACCTCTCTCGTCTTCGCAAAAAATATGGACCAAGTCTTGAGGATGTCATAGTATTTAGGAAAAGGTGTGATGACATTATTGATTTGTCACTTAATTTTGAGACTGAAAGATTGGGTAAAGAGCAAATGTTAAATGATTTGTTTGAGAGAGTGAAAAAATTGGCATTCGATATCTCAAGTGTTAGAAAGGCTGCTGCTTTAAGATTTGCATCTGGAGTAACTAAGATTTTGCATAAGCTTAATATGGGTGATGCAGAGTTTTTTGTGTCAGTCTCTGAAGGAAAAATCAAATCAACG
The DNA here is from genome assembly GCF_000012085.2 of Borrelia turicatae 91E135. Lineage (NCBI taxonomy): Bacteria > Pseudomonadati > Spirochaetota > Spirochaetia > Spirochaetales > Borreliaceae > Borrelia > Borrelia turicatae. The sequence goes on along the minus strand of NC_008710.1, from coordinate 320,430 downwards.
GGTATAGATGAGGTGGAATTTTTAATTTCTAGTAATACTGGGCTAAAAGCCCAACCAATTTATAGAATTGCATCTGGGGGTGAGCTTTCAAGAATAATGTTGGCTATTAAGAGTGTTCAAAATGTTGATGAGAGTAAGCTTATCATATTTGATGAGATTGATTCTGGTATAGGGGGTGAGTCTGGGATGAGTTTGGGCAAGTATTTAAAAGGATTGTCAGAAAATATGCAAATATTTGTTGTTACTCATCTTGCTAATATTGCAAGTCTTTCAGATTATCATATTTTGGTAAAAAAGGAATATATTGAAGATAGGCCTTATGTTCAGGCCTGTTTATTATTGGGTAATGATCGTGTTTTAGAGGTTGCTCGCATGCTTAGTGGAAATGTTAATGATATTAGCTTTCAACATGCAGAAGAGCTTTTAAAAGGTAATAATTGATATGAGTGAGTATTTATGGATTTAGTGCATAATGAAAATTATCAAAAAATTTTGTTTATTGATGATCTTATTTTGCAAACTTTAAAAGACATAAAAGGCATCAAGAAATCCGGTAAGCTTGCACTGGATTCAGGTGTAACGGTTAATTTTATTAACTTAAATTTAAATGTTCTAAGTTATATTGCATCATTAAATTATTTTTACACAAAGCCTAGATTAAAAGTTAACTATGATTTTCGAGTAAATCTTTTTAGTTTTATTTCTGATTTTTCGTTGTTTGTAAGTCCTGTTTTACTTATTTCTTTTGGCGAACTTATGGATAATGAGTCTGTGCTTAATTTAAATCCTGAAGAACGATTTTTGATTGTTAGAAAGTTAGGATATCTTATTGATTTGGGAATGTATTTTAGTAAAGGTGATTCTAAAGCGATTCTCTTTTTAGAAGATATATATCTTAAATTTATTGTTCTGGTTAAAAATTTTATTGATTTTAAGAATTTGTCAAAAAATTTAGTTATTGATAGTCCTTTTTATAAGGTTCAATTAGCTCATCTTATTAAATCTTTAGATCTCCTAGAGGAAGGAGCATTTTTGTTAAGATCAAGATATGAAGTAAATGGGGCTTATGGACTCTCAGAACAGATTTTAAGTTATATTCAGGCCGGAAAAACTTTAGCTACTGTTACTTCTCAGAAATCGATAGCTGAGAAATTTACAAAATTTTATGAAGTTTGGTCTGTTAAATTTCAGTCGGATTTGAGCAAGAGTAGATGAGTTTGAGGGGAGGATTTTAATAGGTGTGAATCTTTGTAAAGAAAATTCAACTCGATTTAGAAAAATCAAAAATTTTTTGTTATCAATTTTTTTATTGATATTCATAGTATTAGTTGATTCTATCTTGAAATCAACGATTGATATTTCAATCTTTTATAAGTTTAATCACTTTAAGAAGTCTGATAATTTGGTTGATATTGTTCCAAAGCGTAATGTTTTTATTAATGATCAAATTTTGAATCTAGATTTCAATAAATATGATTATCATGTTGTAAGTGATCGTTTAGTAAGTTTTTCAGACTATTATTATGTGCTTAACAGGTTTAAAAATAATTATTCTGTATTTTCTAGAAAGACAGATAAATTTTTGTTTTCTTTGGCATATAAGGATTTTGTTTTTACAAAAGATAATGTTGTTTTTGCTTTAAATAATTTACATAAGGCTTTAGAAGTTTATGGGGCAGATGGAAGTAGAATTTTGTCTTTCAAGTTTATAGCTTCAATATTAAGTATTGATTATAATGATGATGTTTTGGCTTTAGGACTCTCTGATGGCAAGACTTATGTGTATAAACGTGGAAAAATGGTTTATGGTGGTGATTTATTAGGTGTTGGTTTGCCAATTATATGTCTTAAGTTAAGCTTAAATAACAAATATTTATGTATTTTGAGAGGGAATGAGGAATACTCTATAGAGGTTTTTAACTTAGAGGATGGATATAATCAGTTTTTATATTTGAAAAATTTAAAGATTAAAGATTTTAATCCTTTTTTTAAGATTGATAAATTTTATAATTTGTTTGTTGAGACTGCAAATTCATTTTTAATACTTAATATTAATAGTGGTAAAACTTTTAAAGTTGATAATAAAAATTCTGTTTTAAAAGCCTCTTATGATCCTTTTTCTAGAGTGTATAGGGTATATTTTTATGATTTGAGTGGTAGTATGATCAATATAAGGACTTATTCTGTAGATTCTTATAGTTTATTTGATAATATCTTTTTTAAAGATAAGGTGAATTCATATGTTGAATTTGATGAAGGAATTTTATATTTTAATGATAATAGTGATTTAAATTATTTAGGGTTGTAGTTGTGATGATCATTGCTGTTCTTTTTTTCTTTAATTTTTTTAATTTGTATGCGTTTTTGGAGTTTGGAAAGGATGAGAAGTTTGATTTAGTAAGTGATTTTGGAGAATTGAGAAATGATACTTTAAGTATTGGTATAAAATTAAGAGCTTTAGATACACACTTTTCTATTTTTTCAAATAATTATAAGATTTTGTATTCCAAGAATAAGGTTAGTGAATATGATGGAAGCATTTTGATCATTTTTGATAAAGATTTGGGTTTTAATTTGGAATTTTTTGGTGATTTTATATATAAGGATGGGAAAATCTTTTTGAAGAATGATAATAAAGTTTTTGATGTAGTGGTTGTTGATCATTATAGTGGGCATATAATTAATCCTTTATTTGTGATAAAGAATAGAAATAATTTAAATATCAATTCTTCCTTTTTATTAAGTAATATCCTTTTAAAAGGTAAGGATGATACAATGTTTGAGTTAAAGGAAAATATTGATTTAGATTTAGAATTGGGTGATTATGGTCTTGTTTTAAATTTTTTGAAAAAAGATATTGGTGTTGCAAAAGCTATTAATGGTATTTACTATTTTGAAGTGTTTTTAAATAATAACAGTATTTTTCGTGCTGATTTTCAGAGCATGTCTTTAAACGGTAATTCATATGTTGTTTTTGATAATAAGGATTATAATTTAGATCTTTTTAACATAAAAAGAGATAATGGAAACATTGAGATAAATAATCTTGAGTTTACTAGCGGTCATAACGAAATTAAGATCAAATATGGCGATGTTTATAATACCGAAAATAGTTTAACTTATAGGTTTACACTTAATGGGTAATATTTTTCATATACCTGTACTTCTTGAGGAAATTATTAATCTTTTAGAGGCATCAAATATAAGTGATGGGTTTGTTTTTGTTGATTGTACTCTTGGGGAAGGTGGGCACTCAAGTGCAGTTCTTAAGAAGTATCAAAACATAAATGTGATTGGGATTGATAGGGATGACGTTGTTTTAAATAGGGCAAAAGAATCTCTTATAGAATTTAAGGGAAGAGTTTCATATTTTAATACTTGGTTTGATGATTTCTTTAGTGAATATCCTTTAAGTAGTAAAATCAATTTTATTTTAGCTGATCTTGGTATTTCCATGTTTCATTACAAAATGAGTGGTAGGGGATTTTCTTTTTTTGAAGATGAAAGATTAGATATGAGGCTGTATCCTGGTGCTGGAGGTCTTAGTGCTTATGATATTATCAATACTTTTGACAAAAAAAGACTTGAAAATTTAATATATGAATTAAGTGGTGAACGTTATTCTAGAAGAATTGTTAAATCTATCTTAGAATATAGAAAAATTAAGAAAATAGAAACCCCAAGAGAGTTGCAGGACATAGTTAGCAAAGCCTATCCTAGGATAAAGCTTAAAATAAATCCGGCAACAAAAACTTTTCAAGCGTTAAGAATTTATGTTAATGATGAGCTTTTTCGTTTAAAGAGAAGCTTGCCATTATGGGTAGAAAGCTTATCAAATAATGGCGTCTTGGCTATTGTTACATTTCATTCATTGGAAGATAAAATTGTAAAAGAGTTTTTTAAAGGTTTAAGTAAAGACCAATATTGTATACTTACTAAAAAGCCTATAATGCCAAGGTGTGAAGAAAAGAGATTTAATAGTGCATCACGAAGTGCTAAGCTTAGAGTCATCAAAAAATTATATGAGTAAAATGGGAAAAATTGAAGTTAGATTATACTTTTTATTGATTCTGATATTAACAATTATAATATGCTTAAATATTTATCTTAATTTTAGATATGTTGTAAAGTTGCGTGAGTTTGAAGGTTTAAATGATGAACAAAGTAATATTATTGATGAAAATCTTAGATTGTTAACCATAATATATGAACTTCAAAGTATTGATAGGATAGAAGAGCTTAGTAAAGATTATTTGAATTTAGAAAAAAAGGATAATAAGGATATAAATGTTATTAAACGATAGAATCTATGAGGGTTTTTGGTGCATATAAAGATTGAAGACATTTTAGATTCTCTAAAGGATATTAAATTTGTTGGTTATGCAAGTAGTATGCAAAAGATCGTATCGTTTTATTCGCTTGATAGTCGTGAAATAAATGCTAAAAATAGTAGTGCTAGTCTTTATTTTGCATATAAAGGTGATAGGGTGGATGGATTTTCTTTTGTCGAATATTTAATTGATATTGGTGTTAAATGTTTTGTGTGCTCTAAAGATTGTGAGAGTTTGTGTCTTGAGTATTTAAACAGAGATGAGAATTTGGTTTTTTTGCTTACTAGTAATGTGGTTATTTTGCTTCAAAACTTAGCAGCACATTTTATTACAAGAACAAGTTTTAAGAGGATAGCTATTACTGGTAGTAATGGAAAGACTACAACAAAAGAGATGCTTTACAGCATATTGTCAGAGAGATATAAAACTTGCAAAACTTGGGGAAATTTAAATTCGGATATTGGGTTGCCTTTGAGTATTTTGAGAACTGAGGGAGATGAGGAGTATGCTGTTTTTGAAGTGGGGATTAGCTATATTGGAGAGATGAACCTCCTTGCTGAAATATTAAATCCCGAAATTGTTATTGTAACAAATATAAGTTATGCTCATATGCAAGCTTTTGAAGATCTAGAGATTGTTACTGCTGAGAAGGGTAAAATCATGACTAAGAGTACTCAGATGGTAATTTTAAATGAGAGTTGTCCTTATCATTTACATTTAAGAGTAATGGCTAAGTCTATTAATCCAGGGATTAATATTTTTTATTTTGATTTTCATAGTCTTCAAATTAGATCATTTGCATTTGTAAATGATAAATTTTTTTATGATTTTACTTATAAAGGGTTTGATTATTCTATTTTATTACCCGGTCAGCATAATATTTTCAATGCAATATCTTGCATTCATTTAGCTTTGTTGCTTGGACTGAGTGAAAATGAGATTCGTAATGGTTTATTGCACGCTGATTTTCAAAAAGGTAGGGCAGAGCTTTTAAGAGTAAAGGATTATTTGATTTTGAATGATTCTTATAATGGTAATTTAGGTTCATTTATGGCGTTAAAGGAGATGATTTTGGGTCTTGAGATAAAGGGTAAAAAATTTATTATTCTTGGTGCTTTTAAAGAACTTGGAAAATTTGCGTATGAGGTACATAAAACAGCAATTAGGGAAGTTGTTTTGATGAATTTTGATAAAGGTTTTTTAATTGGTGAAGAATTTCAAGAAGTAAAAAAAATTGAAAACTTAGCATTAGATAATTTATTTTATTTTAGTAATTTTGAAAATTTTATTGATTATTTTGTGAAGAATTTGGAATCTGAGTGTTTTATTGCTATTAAAGGGTCAAGATCAAATAGACTTGAAAGGATTCTTGATTATCTTTAAGGACTAATGGGAGGGATATGTTTTGTCTTTTAGGACTTAGATTGTTGAAATATATTACTTTTAGAACCGCTTATGCTACTATTTTTGCATTTTTGCTTGCATTAATTTTTGGTCCATTTATTATTTTAAGACTTAAAAAACTAAAACTAGATCAAATCTTAAGGAAAGATGGACCAAAGCGCCATTTAAGTGAGAAGATAGGAATTCCTACTATGGGAGGTATTCTTATTTTTTTTTGTGTTTTAGTTTCTTTATTTTTCTGGATTGATTTTTGGAATATTTACTTTTTAATTATACTTTTTGTCATGGTTAGTTTTGCTTGCTTAGGATTTATGGATGATTTGCTAAAAATAAAGAGAAAAAATTCAGATGGGCTTAATCCTCGATTTAAGATTTATGGGCAAATATTGTTTTCTTGTATTTCAGTTACTATGCTTTATTATTTTGGCGATGAACATGTTAGTATAATTTATTTCCCTTTTTTTAAGTCTCTTAAATTAGATTTGGGGGTGTTGTATATTCCATTTGGGATGTTTATTTTAATATCCGCGTCTAATTCTTTTAATTTGACAGATGGACTTGATGGACTTGCTATTGGACTTAGTATTGTTGTAACAGGAGCTCTAGTAATAATTGCATATCTTGCAAGTAGAGTAGATTTTGCATTTTATTTAAATATTCCAAATATTAAAGGTGCTGAGGAACTTGTAGTATTTCTTGGAGCTTTACTTGGCGGTAGTTTTGGATTTTTGTGGTTTAATGCGTATCCTGCTAAAATAATGATGGGTGATACTGGTAGTCTTTCAATCGGGGCGGTTCTTGGGATGACAGCTTTAATCTTAAAGAGTGAGATTCTTTTTGCAATTCTTGCAGGGGTTTTTGTGGTTGAAACTTTATCTGTAATTATTCAAGTTGTAGTTTATAAGCATACTAAGAAAAGGGTTTTTAAAATGGCACCACTGCATCATCATTTTGAGGAGCTTGGGTGGTCTGAAATGCAGGTTGTTATTAGATTTTGGATAATAGGTTTGATATTTGCTATAATTGCTTTAAGCACTCTTAAGATTAGATGAGTTTAAATTGATATTTATGTTTGTAGAGAGAACCTCTCTTAGAAAATGTTATTTACTTGTTTTATGGTCGCTTATTGCTTATGGTCTTGTTGTATTTTATACATCTTCATTTTTTTTAAGTCTAGAACTTACAGGGGAGCCTAATTTTTTATTCTTAATGCGTCTTAAATATCTTTTTTTAAGTTTTATTGTATTTTTTGTCTTTGAAAGGATTTCTTTAGATTTTTTAAAAAAAATTGTTTCTATTATATTGCTTGTAACTTTTACATTAGTTTTGGCAACTTTTTTCTCTCCTAGTGTTTCAGGAACACAAAGGTGGATATTTTTAAAAGGCGTTAGTATTCAGCCTTCAGAGATTTTTAAGGTATCTTTTACGATTTATCTTGCGAGTTATTTGAGTAGATTTAGATTAAAGTCAGATAATAATATTTCTTATTGGATAAAGCCAATGTTAATTTTTGGTATTTTTTGGTTGCTCATAATTTTGCAAAATGATTATTCAACGGCTATTTATTTTGCTATGCTTTTCTTTATTGTTTTGTTTGTTTCTGGAATGTCATTGGGATATGTTTTTGCTATTTTATTTACTTTTGTTCCAATTGCTATGCTTTTTTTAATATTTGAACCTTACAGAGTTGCTAGAATTTTTGCATTTTTAAATCCTTATGATGATCCTTTGGGAAAAGGGTATCAAATAATTGCATCACTTAATGCTTTTAAGAGTGGTGGTCTTGGGGGGAGGGGGCTTGGAATGGGTGAGGTAAAGCTTGGCAGACTTCCAGAGGCTAATTCTGATTTTATTTTTTCTGTGCTTGGAGAGGAATTAGGATTTTTTGGGATTTGTCTTGCTATTGTATTATTTTTTTTATTGTTCTATTTTGGGTATTTTGTTGCCCTTTTTGCTAAGACCAGATTTAGATTTTTTATTGCGTTTATTGCAAGTCTTACAATTTTTCTTCAAAGCATCATGAATATTTTAATTGCAATTGGTCTTTTGCCTCCCACAGGTATAAATTTACCATTTTTTTCGTCAGGTGGTTCTTCTATTGTTGTTACAATGGCTCTTTCTGGACTTATTTCAAATGTTTCTAGAGATGTTGAAGGTGAATAGTTTGAAGTTTTATCAAAATGATAATTTAATCTTAAATTTATGTTGATTTATAGAAAATTTTTAATTATATATATTTATGTAATAATTTCTCTTATACTACTTGAGATTGTTTTTATTATTTTTATTTCCCCTTATTTTCTAATCAGATACATTAATTTTAATGATAGTATTCATATTTCTAAGGAAGAGATATTGAGTATTTCAGGAATTAAGCCTAATACTTATTATTATGATGCTGATGTTAGTGCTTATGAGAAAAATATTATGAGAGATCGAAGGGTAAAGAATGTGACGGTAAAACTTAAATTTCCTAATACAATTAGCATTAATATTGAGAGAAGAGTGCCTATCGTTACTGCTTATGAGAATGTTGATGGCAGTTTTATTTACTATTTTATTGCTTCAGACGGTTTAATTTTGGAAAAGTGTAAAGATTTAATTTATGATTTACCTATAGTTAGTGGATTAAATTTAAATGGCAATGAAGTTGGTGATTTTTTAGAAGATAGAATGCTTGCTATTATAAAGAACCTTAACTATGTTAAAATAAATCAAAATACTTTGTATAATTTAATATCGGAAATTAATTTTTTGAAGTTGAATTTTTATGATTACAAGATTTTTTTGTATATAAAAAATATATATAATAAGATATTAATAACAACGGATATGGATTTAATAAGTGTAATGCATAAGGTATTCATGATATCTGATTTGCTTAAGGGAAGGTCTGATACTGTTGATTTAAGAAGCGGTAATATCATTTTGTTAGGAGAAGATTAGTGTCTAGGGATTTGATAGTAGGATTAGATGTTGGAACTTCAAAGATTTGTACTGTCGTAGCTGAGGTAAACTTGAATAATCAGTTGGAAATAGTTGGAATAGGCACTAGTGTATCAAGAGGTGTGAGGAAAGGTGTTCTTATAAATATTGAAGCTGCACTTGATTCAATTTCTAGTTCTATTGAAGCTGCTGAACTTATTTCTGGGTGTGATATTTCCGCTCTTTCTGTGTCTATGTCAGGTAGTAGTATCGAGGGTACTAATTCTCGTGGGGTTGTTGCAATAAATTCAAAAACCAGGGAGATTGATAATGAAGATGTTGAACGTGTTATTGAAGCTGCTAAGGCAATTGTGATTCCGATGGATAGAGAAATTTTACATGTGATTCCTCAAGAATTTATTGTGGATGGAATTCCTCATATAAAAAATCCAATAGATATGATGGGAATCCGCCTTGAGGGTGAAGTGCATATTATTACTGGATCTAGTTCTTCAAGTCAGAATTTGGTTAGGTGTGTGAATCGTGCTGGATTTTCTGTTGATGAAGTTGTGCTTGGAAGTTTGGCCTCATCTTATGCTACTTTATCTAAGGAAGAGAGAGAAATGGGAGTTTTGTTTGTTGACATGGGTAAAGGTACAACAGACATAATTCTTTATATTGATGGCTCTCCTTATTATACCGGAGTAATTCCTATAGGTGCAAATAGAGTTACTCTTGATATTGCACAAGTATGGAAAGTACCTGAAGATATTGCTGAGAATATTAAAATAACGGCTGGTGTTGCTCATATTTCTGCTCTTGAGAGTCAAGTGGAAAGTGTTATTATTCCTAATCTTGGAACCAGGCCGCCTCAAGAGAAAAGTCGAAAAGAATTGGCTATAATAATTAATTCAAGATTAAGTGAGATTTTTGAGATGATAAAAGCTGAAATAATGAAGAGAGGGCTTTATAATAAGATTAATGGAGGAATTGTTTTAACTGGAGGAGGCTCTTTGTTTCCCGGTATTTCTAATTTAACAGAAGAAATATTTAAATATCCATCAAGAATAGGATTTCCAATGAATATTAATGGGGTTGGAGAGGAATATATTGGTCCTAAATTTTCCTCAGCTCTTGGTCTTGTTCTTTATAAGCATGAACAGCAAAAATTCAATAAATTAAAGAAGGGAAATAATAAATCTAAGAGACAAAGTAAAATATCTTCAAAATTGAAAGGTTGGTTTTTGAAAGAGTGGTTTTGACCAGTCATGGAGGAAGTTTAATGAAAGATTATAATATTATTGATAGTCATTCAAAAAGGTTTGATTCTGCTACAAATCCTACGGTTCTTAAAGTAATTGGTGCAGGCGGTGGCGGTAGCAACGCTGTCAATCGTATGATTGAATATGGAGTAAGAGATGTTGAGTTTATTGTAGCAAATACTGATCTTCAAGCTCTTCAAACTTCTATTGCTCCAATAAAGATTGCGCTTGGTGCTAAAGTTACTTCAGGTCTTGGGGCCGGTGGGAGACCTGAGATTGGACAAGCTGCTGCAGAAGAAGATATTGATATTATTAAAAATCATCTAGCAGGTGCTGATATGGTATTTATTACTGCTGGAATGGGTGGAGGAACTGGAACAGGCGCTGCACCTGTTATTGCTCAAGTGGCTAAAGAACTTGGAATTTTGACTGTTGGGGTTGTTACTAAGCCTTTTAAATTTGAAGGCCCTAAAAAGATGCGGCTTGCTGAACAGGGAATAAATAATTTAAGAAAATCTGTTGATACTTTAATCATTATTCCAAATCAAAAACTTTTAACTGTTGTTGATAAGCGAACTACTATTAAGGATGCTTTCAAAAGGGCTGATGATGTTTTAAGGATGGGTGTGCAGGGGATTGCAGGTCTTATTATTGAGCATGGCGAAGTTAATATTGATTTTGCTGATGTTAAGAGCATTATGCAAGGACAAGGTGATGCTTTGATGGGTATTGGTTATGGTAAGGGTGAGAATAGGGCTGTTGATGCGGCTACTTCTGCTATTAGCAATCCTTTGCTTGAAGAGGTTAGAATAGAAGGATCTAAAGGGCTTCTTGTTAATATAACTGGGGGTGAAGATTTTTCATTGCTTGAGCTTGAAGAGATTATGGGAATTATTACAGCTAGTGTTGATGATGAGGCTACCGTAATATATGGGCATGCAATTAATTCAAATCTTGATGATGAGATTTATGTTACAGTTGTTGCTACTGGTTTTTCTTCTAAAAAACAGAAAGATTTATCCGGTGCTGTTGAAAATAATACTTTAAGTTCAAAAGAATTTGATAGTTTAATGTCAGGTAGTCAAGATGTTTCAGGAAGTGTTTATGAGGCGAATGATAATTTTATAGCGAAGTCAAAAAATGTTAATTATTTTGAAGATGATATTGATGTCCCTACATTTCTTAGAAATTTAAATAAAAAAAATAGCGATAATTGAATGAAAAGATGGATACCAATATTTTTGTTTTTAGTTATTTCTTGTGGAGATGAATCTAAGGAAAAAGTAAATCTTGGACTTAGAATAAGAGAAATAGAGATAGCAGGTGGTGGTTCATTAGAAAAAATTGAAGTTTATAAGGAATTTATTGATAAAGAAGAGCAAAATATTTTAAAAATAATAAATTCAATTGATAAAAAGGCTAGATTTTTTAGTTTGATTGGACTTGAGCTTATTAGGCTTGGTCAATATGGACCTGCTATTGAGTATTTGAATAAAAATTTGGAATATGGCCCTGATAATCATTTATCTCATTTTTATATAGGAGTTTCTTCTTATAATTTAGCCAAGGGGATTGAAACCAAAGAAAAGGTTCGTGAATATTTTATTCTTGCTGAAGGTTCTTTTTTAAAATCAATCTCTATTAAAGATGATTTTAAAGAGGCGATTTTTGCTCTCTCTACTATGTATGTTTATGACCTTGATAAACAGTTGGAAGCTAAAGGATATTTAAGCAGACTTGAGTCTATGGGAGAGGATTATTTTGAATTTTTTATGCTGAGGGGTGCAAACTATTATTCTCTTGGTGATTTTGATAATGCTTTGTTGTTTTACAAGAAGGCAAAGGATAAAGCTTTGACTCAAGAGCAAATAGATGGAGTTGATAGAATAATGAATAATTTTAAGTAACTTTTATGTTTAAATTGCTTTATGTTGATAATTTAAGATTTTTAAAGGGTGAAGAGAAACTTAGAATTTTTAATGATTTTGATTTAAGTTGTCTTTGTAAGTTAAGTTTAAGAGATATTTCTAATTATTTATCTAGGGTTTTTAGGAGAGACTATAAGCTTCCAGATTTAAAATTGATAGAGATGCAACAAAAAATTATTAATAAAACAAGTGCAAGAATTGCTGTTTTTGGATCTAAAGATTATCCTTTAAAGCTTAAGAGGATCTATAATCCTCCGTTTGCTATTTATTATAAAGGTAATCTTCCAGATTCTAATTCTTTGTCTTGGGCTGTTGTTGGTTCAAGGCAAATCAGTAGAGTGTTGGCAGATAAAATTAAAGAGTTGTCGTCTCATCTTGCTAAGAATCATGTAGAAATAATATCTGGATTTGCAATAGGAGCTGATATTGCAGCGCATTTTGGTGCAATGAATGAGAAAAAAAGAACATATGCAGTTATTGCAACAGATATTGATAATATTTATCCAAAGCAAAATAGAAAGTATGTTGCTTGCCTTTTAGAAAATGGTGGAGGTGTTCTTACTGAAACTTTGCCTTATGAGAAGATACAAAATTATTTTTTTGCAAAGAGAAATAGAATAGTGGCTGGTCTTTCAGATGTTGTTTTTATTACTTGTGCACCAAGGAAATCAGGAGCCTTAATTACTGCTGAGCTTGGACTTGATTTGGGTCTTGATGTTTATGTTTATAATATTGATTATTCTGGTGATGGTTCTAGAGTTTTATATGATTCTGGAGCTCAAGAGATAAAATCTGTATCAGATCTTTATAAGATACTAAATGTTCAGTATAATGAGCCTGAAATTAGTGATAACTCAAAGGTCTGTTGTATATGCAAAGATACATCGAGTATGCTTATTAATAAGTTATTGAATGAAATATCTAAATAGGGGGGGACATCATGAGTTTTAAAGGAACTACAGTTATTGCAATAAGAAGGGGTGGGAAGACTGTAGTAGCAGCAGATGGACAAGTGACTTTTGGATATACTGTTTTGAAATCCAATGCTATTAAAATAAGAAAGTTGTTTAATGGAAAAATTTTAGCAGGATTTGCAGGTTCAACTTCTGATGCTATTACTCTTTTTGAGAAGTTTGAAGAAAAGGTTAAAGCTAGAGAAGATGGAATTATTGATATTAAGAGAGCTGCTGTAGAGCTTGCAAAAGATTGGAGGTCTGACAAAATACTTCATAAACTTGAAGCAATGATGCTCGTAGCTGATTCTGAAAATATTTTATTAATTTCAGGTACCGGAGATGTTGTTGAGCCTGAAGAAGATGTGATTTCGATTGGTAGTGGAGGGAATTATGCATATTCAGCAGCGCTTGCTTATATGGAAAATAAAAAATTAAGTGCTGCTGATATTGCTTTTAAGTCTTTAAAGGTAGCAGCAAGAGTTTGTATATATACAAATTCAAATATCGTGCTTGAGGAGATTAGTTGATGGATAAGACTGAAAATCAAAATATAGTGCCTAAAGAGATTGTTGCAGAGCTAGATAAATATATAATAGGGCAAGTTGAAGCTAAGAAATTGGTTTCAATTGCTCTTGTTAATAGATATATAAGATCTAAGCTTCCCAAGGAAATAAGAGATGATGTTATGCCTAAAAACATTATTATGGTTGGCTCAACTGGAATTGGTAAAACTGAGATTGCAAGAAGGCTTTCAAAGTTTATTAAGGCTCCTTTTATTAAAGTCGAGGCTACAAAATATACCGAGGTAGGTTATGTGGGTCGTGATGTTGAGTCTATGATTCGTGATTTGATGAGTATTGCGGTGAATATGGTAAGGGAAGAGATGTATGATTCTGTTCGCGAAGAGGCAAGCAAGCGTGCTGAGGAGAGAATAATTGACAAACTTTTGAAAACTTCTGAGGGTTCTGAGAATGATAATACAAGTGAAGAAGAAAGAAAAATTCGTGATAAATTAAGAAATAAGTTTAGGAAACAATTAAGAAGTGGGGATATTGATGATAATCTTATTGATATTTATGTTTCAGGAAAAATGCCCGTTTCTACTATCGAAATATTTTCCGGTAGTAATTTCGAAGAGATTGATATGAGTATTGGAGGATTGATTAATAATATATTTGATAGGAAGAAGAGACGGGAGTTAAAAATAAAAAAAGCCAGGGAGATAATTATATCTGAGGAGCTTGAAAAGTTAGTGGATCATGAGAATATTGTAGAAGTTGCCAAATCAAGAGTTGAGAATATGGGAATTGTTTTTATTGATGAGATCGATAAGATAGTTACTAAGAATAGAACCGGAAATGATATATCTAGAGAAGGCGTTCAGAGAGATATTTTGCCAATTGTTGAAGGATCTAAGGTTAATACAAAATATGGGATAGTGGATACTTCTCATATTTTGTTCATTGCTGCAGGTGCTTTTAATTTATCAAAGCCATCCGATTTAATACCAGAACTTCAAGGTAGGTTTCCAATTAAGGTTGAGCTTAAAAGTTTAAGTGTGAATGATTTCAAAAATATTTTAAAACACACTAAAAACTCTTTAATAAAACAGTACATTGCAATGTTTAAAGTTTATAATTTGACTTTGACATTTAGTGAAGAAGCGATTGATAGAATTGCTGAACTTGCTTTTGATATGAATTATGAAGGAGAGAATCTTGGAGCAAGAAGGTTGCATGGAGTTATGGAAAAGATTCTTGCCGATCTTTTTTTTGAAGCACCCGGTAGCAAGTTAAAAAAATTTGAAATAAACTTGGACTATGTTAATGAAAAAATAAAAATTAACGAACAAAAAGACTTAAATTATTATATAATATAGTAAAAAGTATTTTGTGATATAGAGGGTGTGAGCTTGAATATTTTTGATAGGTCAATTGATTTAGCACATAGATATTTGGATGTTCTTAGTTTGAGACAAAGTGTTATAGCTGATAATGTTGCAAATGTAGATACTCCAAATTTTAAGAGAAGTAAGGTCACTTTTGAGTCTGAGCTTGAACGAGCAATTTTTAATGAAGGAGCAAGCAGTTTATCTTTAAGAAGGGGTAATGGTAAGCATTTGGATGGTTTTAAAGAGTTGGGATATTTAGATGTTAAACCTCGCAGAATGCTTGATTATCTCTCTACTCTCAATAATAATGGTAATAATGTTGATATTGATTCTGAGATGAAAAATCTTGCTCAGAATCAAATGATGTATAGTTTGTTTACAAATATTCAAGCCCATCATTTTAAAAGTGTAAATATTGTAATAAAATAAGTTATAACCTCAAGGAATATTACATATGGGATTATTTTCAAGTATTAATACTGCTGCAACGGGTTTGACAGCTCAAAGATTGAGACTAGATGTTATTGCAAATAATATTGCTAATGTGGAGACTACTAGAACTTCTGAGGGGGGCTCTTATAGAAGACAGAGAATAGTTTTTTCTCCAAGGGTTGTAAGTCCGTATTGGAAGGGTCCTTTTGTTCCTGATTATCTTGATAATGGAATTGGTCAGGGTGTAAGGGTTGCTGGTATTGAGAGAGACAAGTCTCCTTTGAAATTAAAGTATGATCCAACTCATCCTGATGCAATAAAATCTGGTGAGCGAAAGGGTTATGTGGAATTTCCTAATGTGAATGCAGTTGAAGAGATGGTGGATATGATATCTGCTTCGCGTGCTTATGAAGCAAATTCTACTGTCATTAATAGTAGCAAAGCAATATTTAGGAGTGCATTATCAATATTGCAGAATTAAGGAGGTTTGTGAGCAATGGAAGTAGATTCTTTTTTTACAGATAATAATGTTTATTTAGTTCGTAAAAATCCTTTGCATTTTGATAAAAGTTTTTCTGTTTTTGACGTTAAACGTGAGGTAAAGGCAGAGTCTTTCAAAGATTTGTTCTTGAATTTAATATCTGATGTGAATAATAGCCAATTAGATGTATCTAGAATGTCTCAACAAGCTATTTTGCAACCAAATAGTGTCGATGTGCATGATATTACAATAGCAATGGCTAAAGCTAATATGAATTTAAGTATTACAAAGGCTGTTGTTGAGAGAAGTATAAAGGCTTATCAAGATGTAATTAATATTCGTTAAGGAGCTATGCAGTTTGAACAATTTTATTACTAAGTTTTTTGCATCAGTAAATAAAAAATTCCAAAAGGCCAGTATGGTTCAAAAAGTGGCTTTTGGTGTTATTGCTTTATTCATAATTTTAGCATTTATTTTTTTAATAGGATTTTCTACTAAAAAACAAGGTGTTGCTCTTTTTGGTGTTGGCATTAAGGATCAGTACTTGTTAGATAGAATAGTGCAAAGATTGGATAGAGAAAGTGTTGAATATATTATTACTGCTGATGGAAAAATTTACTTAAGTGATGAAAATATGTCAAAAAAAATGAGAGCAATTCTTGTAAGAGAAGAGCTTGTTCCTGTGCATATGGATCCTTGGTCTCTTTTTGATATTGATAGATGGACCATTACGGATTTTGAGAGAAATGTTAATCTTAGAAGGTCAATTACAAGAGCTGTTGAACAGCATATTGTTGCTCTTGATGATGTTGATGCTGTTAGTATTAATCTTGTGATGCCAGAAAAGGCTCTTTTTAAAGAATCACAGGAAGCAGTTAAAGCGTCTGTTAGAATCACTCCTAAGCCTGGTTCTGATATCGTGACTAATCGTAAAAAGGTGGAAGGACTTGTTAAGCTGATTCAATATGCTATTGAGGGTCTTGAATCAGATAACATTGCTATTGTTGATAATAAAGGGACTGTTTTAAATGATTTTTCTAATTTAGATGGCATTGATAGGATTGATTTGGCTGAAAAGGAAAGAAAGCTTAAATTAAAATATGAATCTATGCTTCGAGATGAAATTGATTCCGCTTTAAGTAAGGTTTTGTCTGTTGATAGGTTTATGATTGCAAGAGTTAATGTGACACTTGATACTTCTCGTCAAACTACGGAATCTAAAGAGTATGCTCCTATTGAGATTGAGCCTCAGGATCCAAAAGTTTCTTATAACACAAGAAAAGTTAGTGATTCTACATTGCTTTCTTCTCAAGTGCATAAAAGAGAATACGAGGGACAAGGTTATAGTCCATGGGGGCCACCTGGTCAAGAAGGTAATACTCCTCCTGAATACCGAGATTTAAGTGATATTATCGGTAAGTCAAATGAGTTTAAAGAAATAAAGAATGTTGCTCTTAATGAGAAAAAATCTTTAAACGAAAAGGAGCCTGCTAGGATTGCAGGGATTTCTCTTGGTATTTTTATAGATGGTGTTTGGGATTTTGTTTATGATGAGTCTGGAAATTTTATTATAGAAAATGGCATGCGTAAAAGGGAATATAAGCCTATTTCTGATGAAGCTTTAAAAAATATTACAGATGTTTTGCAGAGTTCTTTTGAGTATAAGCCGGAGAGGGGGGATTCAATTGCCATTAGGAATGTTGCCTTTGATCGAGTGAATGAATTTAGAAAGATAGATGAAGATTATTTTTCAACTGAAAAATTTAAGTTTCTTATTTTTACAGTAAGTATAATATTTGCATTGTTGATATTAATATTTACGGTATTTTTCATTGTGTCTAGAGAACTTGAGAGAAGAAGACGCCTTAGAGAAGAAGAATTTTCAAGACAAGCACATTTAAGACGCCAACAAGCATTAATGGATAGCGATGATATTGGTGTTGATGATGTTGTTGGTGGAATTAGAGAAGAGGATGAGCTTCAAAGTAATGCTGAACTTTTAGCTAGAGAGAAACCAGAAGATGTTGCTAAGCTTATTAGAACATGGATTGTGAAGAATGTATAAAGGGTGATAATTTATATGGAAGAGCAAAAAGAAAAAGAGATATTAGGTGTTTCTACTTTAACGGGAAAACAGAAAGCTGCTATTTTGTTAGTTTCAATAGGTTCTGAAATTTCATCTAAAATATTTAAGTATTTATCTCAAGAGGAGATAGAATCTTTAACTTTTGAAATAGCAAGACTTGATGTTGTTACTTCTGATCTTAAAGATAGTGTTCTCTTAGAATTTAAAGAGTTGATGATGGCTCAAGAGTTTATTCAAAAGGGTGGAATAGATTATGCTAGGGAGCTTCTTGAGAAATCTCTTGGTACTCAAAAAGCGGTAGATATTATTAATAATTTAGGTTCTGCTTTGCAATCAAGGCCTTTTGAATTTGTTAGGAGAGCAGATCCTGCTAATATTTTAAACTTTATTCAACAAGAACATCCACAGACAATTGCTTTAATACTTTCGTATCTTGATCCTCAAAAGGCTTCATTTATTCTCTCTAGCCTTCCTACTGAAATTCAGACTAATGTTGCAAGAAGAATTGCATTGATGGATAGAACTTCTCCTGAAGTGGTAAGAGAAGTTGAGAGAGTGCTTGAGAAAAAGTTAGCTTCTTTATCTTCAGAGGATTATACTTCAGCTGGAGGCGTTGATAATGTTGTTGAAATAATTAACATGGCCGATCGAAAGACAGAGAAATTTATTATTGAATCCCTTGAAGAAGAGGATCCTGAACTTGCAGAGGAAATTAAAAAGAAAATGTTTGTATTTGAAGATATTGTTCTTCTTGATGATAGATCAATACAGAGAATTTTAAGAGAAATAGATGGTCAGGAGTTAGCAAAAGCTTTAAAATCAGTTGATGCACCTGTTCAAGATAAGATTTTTAAAAATATGTCTAAGAGGGCTGCTGGAATGCTTAAGGAAGATATGGAATTTTTGGGGCCTACTAGACGTAAGGATGTTGAGGAAGCTCAGCAAAAAATTGTTTCTCTTATTAGAAAATTAGAAGAGCAGGGTGAAATAGTAATCTCAAGGGGTGGTGAAGAAGATGTACTTGTCTGAGGAAGGAGTTGTATTTGCCTAAGGTTTTATATAAATCAAAAGAAGTTGTAAATGCAGTAAAGTTAGAGTTTGTTGAGATTACAAATCCTATTTTTAAATCGTTAGAAATTAAGAGAAAAGAAAATGAACTTTGTGACATAGATAGTCGTAGCATTAAGCTTCGCAATGAACTTGAAGATTTAATGAATCAAAGAGCAAAGCTTCAAGAGGAAATTGAACGTGAACATGAGTTTGCTAAAAAGGAAATAGATGCTGAATGTTCTAAGATTCTTGAAGAAGCTAAAGAACAGGCTAACAAAATAGTAAGTTTTGCTAGTGAGAGAGCTGAAGCTTTGCAAAAGGAAGCTGAGAACAAAAAAGGGGCTATTGAGCAAGAGTCTAATTTAGAAATTGAAAAAATAGTTAGGGAACATGAAGAGCGATTAAAAAGGGAACTTGAAACGGAAATGGCAAGAGGAAGAAATGAAGGGTATGATGCAGGGTTTAATAAGGGACGTGAAGATTGTGATAAAATATTAGGAAAGTTAAATAGCATAATATCTTCTTTGGTTGCAAAGAGGAAGGAGATCCTTGAATCCTCAGGGGAACACATAATGAATCTTGTTATGCAGATTGCAGTTAAGGTGGTTAAAAAAATTATAGATTCTCAGACAGGTATTGTCATAGAAAATATAAATGAGGCTTTAAAGAAAGTAAAAAGCAAAACAAATATTATTATTCGTGTTAATCTTGATGATATAGATGTTGTGAGTCATCAAAAACATGAGTTTATTTCTAAATTTGATTTTATAAAAAATTTAGAAGTTGTTGAAGACGTTAATATAGGCAAGGGTGGATGTATTATTGAGACTGATTTTGGGGAAATAGATGCACGAATTTCATCCCAACTGGATAGAATAGAGGAGAAATTTAAAAATTTTTCTTCTATATTTTAGGGATTAAGGAATATTGATGGACATCTTTTTTGAAGGTTATTCAAAAATGTTGGATGATGTTGAGCCTATATCTCTTATTGGTAAAGTAAGGAAGATTAAAGGTCTCTTAGTAGAAAGTTTGGGTCCAAAATGTGGTATTGGTGATTTATGTTTAATAGAGCAGAGAAGTGGTAAGAAAATATATGCTGAAGTTTTAGGTTTAAATGGATCGTTTGTTAATCTTATGGCTTATGAAGGATTTGATGGAATTGAGATTGGCGATCAAGTTTGCTCTTTAGGTAAAAAGCTTCAGATTAATCTTAGCGATGAATTACTTGGTAGGGTGATTGATTCTCTTGGTAGACCTATTGATAATAAGGGGCAGTTTTTTTGTAATTATTATAAAGAATTAAGTTTTAGTAATATTAATCCTTTAAGTAGAGGTGTTTTTTCTGAGCAAATAGTTACTGGTGTTAAAGTTCTTGATGGGTTTTTACCAGTTGCAAAGGGACAACGTGTAGGCATTTTCTCAGGTGCGGGTGTTGGTAAGTCTACTTTGCTTGGTATGATTGCTAAAAATTCTAAGGCAGATGTTAATGTTATTGCCTTTATTGGTGAGAGAGGCCGTGAGCTTAATGAGTTTATTAAATATGATCTTGGAGAAGAATGCTTTAAGAGAAGTGTTTTGATTGTTTCAACCTCTGATGCATCTCCTATCGCAAGATATAAAGGGGCTTATACCGCAACATTAATAGCTGAATATTTTAGAGATTGTGGAATGGATGTTATGTTGCTGTTTGATTCAATTACAAGATTTGCAAATGCTAAAAGGGAAATTAGTCTTTCTATGGGAGAGCCACCTGCTACTAAAGGATATCCCCCTTCTGTTTTTGTAGAAATTCCTATTTTGCTTGAGCGTTCAGGACTTAATTCTAAGGGTAGTATTACAGGGTTTTATACTGTGCTTGTTGAGGGTGATGATTTTACAGAACCGATAGCTGATAATATGAAAGCTGTTTTAGATGGGCACATTATTTTGGATAGAGATTTATCTGATAGAGGGATTTATCCTTCTGTAAATATTTTGAGTTCTACTTCAAGATCTCTTCATAGAATAGTAAATTTTGAAAAACAAAAATTGATATCTAAAATTAGGAATTTATTATCAATTTATAAAAGTTATGAAGATTTAATTAAGACGGGAATTTATATTAAAGGTTCTAATAAAGAAGTTGATTTGGCAGTTGCAAAATATCCAAAGATTATTGATTTTTTGTCTCAAGGAATACAAGAGGAGTTTGATTTTGAAAATTTGGATAGTGAATTGAGAGAAATATTAGCTTGAATGATTTAATTTTTAAGAAAAAAATTTTTGAAAAAATATTGAGTATTAGGACTTATGATAGGAAGTCTAGCGAAAACGCTTTAGTGAATGTAAATAATAAGATTTCAAAAATAGAAGAATTTTTAGAAGGAATTTCTGCAGGTTTAAACAAATTAAACAATATGGATGTTTTTTCGAAAGGAAATTATTTAGATTATTTGACTTATAGAAAAGGGAAAGAGTTGAAAAAGCTTGAAAAACTTAAGCATGAGTATGATAAGTATCATGATATTTATTTGAAAAAATATGGAGAAGAAAAAAAGGTTGACATATTAATAAAAACTTTAAATGATACTATAATTAAAGAAAAAGTAAAAAGCGAAAGCTTGTTTTTGGATGAATATGTTAATTATAGAATTTGTAAAAAATTAGGGAATAATCAATGAATGATTGCTTGTCATTTTTACTTAGATTTTTTTTGTGGTTATTTTTAGTTATTTTTTTCTTAGTGTTTTCATTTTTTTTGGTCGATTTATTTGGCATATATCAAACTAGAGATTATTTGCCTGTGTATATCAGGGCTTTACTTTTTAAGGGAGATGCTCAGCCACCTGAATATACACATATTAGTCTTGAAGAGATTAGAATGATAAAGGAAAAAGAGGCGATTTATATTAAAGGTCAGCAGGTTGAAAAATTGAGAGAAGAATTGAAAAAGAGAGAAGATAGTTTGAATAAATTAGAAGCCGAACTTAATCAAAAGCAAAAAGATTTAGATCTGAAACAGAAAGTAATCGATGATATTGTCAATAAATATAAAGATGAAGACGCAAATTTTGCTCAGGCTGCTTTATATTTAATTAATATGCCACCAAAGGATGCTGTTAAGAGGCTTGAAGAACTTAATGATGAGATTGCAATATCTTATATGCGTAAGGTGGAAGATATTGCTAAAAAAGAGGGACGTGCGTCTATTGTGCCTTATTGGTTGTCTCTTATGGATTCTAAGAAGGCCGCTGTACTAATTAGAAAAATGTCTGTTAGTTCATTGGAGTAATGTATGGATAATGTAAGTAAGATTATTGTTAGTTTGCCAAGTCTAAACAAGGATTTTAATTTTGTGAATGTAGGTGGTATTTTTAGTCAAGCTAAAAAGGGTGTTTTTTCAGATCTTATTTCTTCAGAGATTCAAAATCTGTCTAAGTTTAGGGATTCAATACTAGACTTTTTAAAATTTTTAAAAAGTAATGGCCTTATAAGTAAGGATTTTAAGAATATCTCTTTAAAGAAGCCCTTTGCCTTTGAAAAATTTAGTGATAACGGTTTCGTGTCTGATTTAAAATCTTTAATAAAAAAGGTGAATAATTTATTTGATTTTGATAGTCTGAAAGTTTTAAGTGAGAGTTTGTCTTTTGATTCTGAACTTAGTGACAAAATAAAAATATTAAAAAATTTTGAAAAAGTTCTATCTGATCTTAACATTTTGTTTGATAATGTAACTTCTCTTTTTAATTTTGATGTTTTAAGTGTTGATCTTAATTCTAATCATAGAGATTTGAATATTGTAAAGAGAGAGAGGGAAAAAAATGTTATTGGTATTGATGTTAAAAATTTTAAAAAAAATGATAGTGTTAAGGAATTTTTTAATTCAGGTTTTAGGTTTAGGTTAATTGATAGTGAAAATTGTGTTCGCAAATATGGTCTTAAAGAAACGTTTGATGGATTGACAGAATCTATAGGTGATCTTTCTAGTTTTAATGCAAAACCTGTTAAAGGATCTTTTATTGGTCACATTGCTGATAATTTAATGTCAGAATGGAATTTAAAAATAAATCATAATATTGTGAACAAGGCCAAAATTGTGTTAAAATCGAATGATACAGGAGAAATTAGGCTGATTTTAAAGCCCAAAAGACTTGGTAGTATAAGAATTAATTTAAATCTTGATTCTAATAATAATTTATTAGGTAAGATTATAGTTGACAATCATAATGTTAGGACTCTTTTTGAACAAAATATGTATTCAATCAGTAAAATGTTAAATGATAATGGTTTTAATACTAGTTTAAATCTTTCTCTTGCAGGTAGTGGTTCTGGGTTTTTTTCTGGTAATTTTGAGGATGATGTTGAAAGCCAATCATCTTCTTTGAATAAGAATAATATCTTTAAAATTGAGGATAATGTTGAGATTTCTGGTGATTTAGAAAAAAGTATTAATTTTATTGTTTAAAATGGAGGATAGATGGGTAGAGTTGATTATATTGACAATTTAGTCGGTATAGGCCGAGCTAAGGAAATATCTAATTCTAAGGTACAAAGAGGTGTGAAGGGTAATAATCTTGGTCGAGATGATTTTTTGAAACTACTTATTACTCAACTTAAATATCAAGATCCTACAGATCCAATGAAAGATAAAGAGTTTATTGCTCAAATGGCACAATTTTCAGCTCTTGAACAAATGACAAATATGAGTAAATCTTTTGAGAGCCTCTCATCTGTTCTTGGTATAAATAAGGATTTGGATTTATTGGGCAAAATAGTTGAATTTGAACATGTTGATGGAGAGATTATTAAGGGTAAAGTTACAAATATTAAAACAGGAATAGTTCCACAAATTATGATTGATGGCAAGTATTATGTTTATAATAATATTTTGTCAGTAGGATTGGAGGAGTAGTTATATGATGAGGTCTTTATATTCTGGTGTTTCTGGTCTTCAGAATCATCAAACAAGAATGGATGTTGTTGGTAATAACATTGCCAATGTTAATACTATTGGTTTTAAGAAAGGAAGAGTTAATTTTCAAGATATGATATCTCAGAGTATTTCTGGAGCGTCTCGTCCTACTGATGGGCGCGGAGGTGTTAATCCAAAACAAGTTGGTCTTGGAATGAGTGTTGCTACTATTGATACTATTCATACTCAAGGATCCTTTCAAAGTACCCAAAAAGCTTCTGATCTTGGAATTAGTGGTAATGGTTTTTTTATTTTAAGAGATGGTAATAATTCTTTTTATACAAGAGCTGGTGCATTTGATGTTGATTCTAATAGGTGTCTTGTAAATCCTGCAAATGGTATGAGAATTCAAGGTTGGATGGCAAAGTCTATTGGAGGAGAACAGGTTATTAATACATCTGCTGATGTTGAAGATTTAGTTATTCCTATTGGGGATAAAGAAAGTGCTAAGGCTACTGAACACATTACTTTTGCTTGTAATCTTGATAAAAGATTACCTATAATTGAGGAAGGTGCAAGTGAAGTGGATGTTGCTCGTGGTACTTGGGTTGTTAATAAGACTATTTATGATAGTTTTGGAAATACTAGTGTTGTTGAACTTAGAGTTGTAAAGGATACAACTACTCCTAATTTATGGAACGCTACAGTTTTAGTAAATGGAGAGACAAATTCCAATTTTACAATAGGCTTTAATAATGAAGGAGCATTGCTTTCTTTAAATGGTCAGGCAGGTCAGCCTGGTGATTTACTTGAGTTTCCTATAACTTTTGGTGTTGTGAATGCTAATGCCGGAGAAGTTGGTGAGCAGCAAACTATTAATCTTAGACTTGGTAATGTTGGTAGTTATACTGATTCAATTACTCAATTTGCTGATGCAAGTACTACAAAGGCTATTATTCAAGATGGATATGGTATGGGATATATGGAAAACTATGAAATAGATCAAAATGGCATAATAATGGGAGTTTATTCAAATGGTATTAGACGAGATATTGGCAAAATTGCGCTTGCTTCATTTGTTAATCCTGGGGGACTTGCAAAGGTAGGTGATACTAATTTTAGTGAGACAAGTAATTCAGGTCAGGCTAGGATAGGTGAAACTGGTTTGGCAGGCCTTGGTACTATTAGAGCAGGAGTTTTAGAAATGGCTAATGTTGATCTTGCTGAACAATTTACAGATATGATAGTTACTCAAAGAGGTTTTCAGGCTAATGCTAAAACTATAACCACTTCGGATCAGTTATTACAAGAGCTTGTAAGACTTAAGAATTAATTTTTTTGTTTTAGTTTATGATTTATGTAACTAAACTTAATGGCGATGGGTATTATTTAAATCCTTGTCATATTGAGAGTATTGAGGCTAATCCTGATACTACGATTCTTCTTATGAATGGTAAAAAATTGATTGTAAAAGAAGATGTAGTAGAGGTTGTGGATAAAATCAAGATGTGTAGGAGAGAGATTGCTTTGTTAGATAGAATTATACAAGAGAATAAGGGAGTTGAGCTATGAATTTAGCTAGTATAGTTGGATGGGGCGTTGGATTTGGTGCTATTTTAATTTCTATGGCATTTACTCCTACAGGATTAGGGGTTTTTTGGGATTTGAGTTCTGTGTTTATTACGGTTGTTGGTTCTTTTTCTGCACTTGTGGCTTCCTCAGAGATTCCCACTGTAAAGAGAATCCCTACATATCTAGGATTGTTCTTTAAAAAGAGTTCTTTTGGTAAAGTTTTTATTATAAAGACTTTAGTTGAACTCTCAGAAAAAGCCAGAAAAGAAGGGCTTTTATCTCTTGATGATGAACTTGATCAAATCAATGATCCTTTTTTTAAGTCTGGAATGAGACTTGTTGTTGATGGTGCTGATCCTGAGATAATTAGAACTATGCTTTATCTTGAACTTGATCAAATGCAAGAGAGACATAAGATTGGTGCTGATCTTTTTGGAACTTGGGCAAAGCTTGCTCCTGCTTTTGGAATGACAGGTACGCTTATTGGGCTTATAGCTCTTCTTGGAAATTTAGAAGACAGATCAGCTCTTGGTTCTTCTATGGCTGTTGCTCTTATTACAACTCTTTATGGTACAATAATGGCAAATTTAATGTTGCTTCCTATTCAAATTAAATTAGAGTCTATAGATATTGAGGAAGCATCAGTTAAGACGATGATCGTTGAGGGTATTTTATCAATCCAGGCAGGGGATAACCCTAGAATTTTAGAACAAAAATTGGTAACGTTTTTAACTCCTAAAGATAGGAGTCAGCTTGGAAGCGGTATTCTTGGGGGTGAGTGATGTCATTGAGAGATAGGAAGAAGCGTTCAAAGTGTGCTGAAGGTACTCCTGAATATATGTTAACGTATGGAGACATGGTTACCTTGTTACTTGTTTTTTTTGTTACTATGTTTTCATTAAATGATATTATTCTCAAAGAAAATGTATTAAAAATAATGTCAGCTTCATTTACAGGATCCGGATTTTTTAAGGGCGGGAAGACCTTAGATATTAATAAGCTTTCTTATTTGAGTAATAGTTTTATGTCTTTACCCTCTACTGAGAAGAATAAGCAAGCTTCTCAGGCGTCTAAAAATAAGTCTATTATTGAATTTATTGAAAAGATTCAGTCTAATAGGGTTATTGTGAGACATTATGAACGCGGTGTTGTTGTATCTCTTTTGGCCGATGCTTTTTTTGATTCAGCTAGTGCTGAGGTTAAGCTTGATGATAATAGGGAAACTATACAAAAGATAGCTTCTTTTATTGGGTTTTTGGATAATCAAGGGTATAATTTTAAAATCGAAGGACATACAGACAATGTTGATGTTAATATAAATGGAATTTGGAAAAGCAATTGGGAGCTTTCATCGGCAAGAGCAGTAAATATGTTAGAGCAGATTTTGAATTACACCGATCAGTCTAAGATACAAAGCATTGAGAGTAAATTTGAGGTATCTGGATTTGCGGGAAGTAGACCGGTTGCTACAGATGATACTCCTGAAGGTAGAGCTTATAATAGAAGAATAGATATTTTGATTACTAGTGATGCTTCTTTGAGTTCTACTAAAGGTATTAATCACTAATAATGTTTTAGTAATAAAAGAAGAAATTTATAGGAGGTAATATGCCTGAGAGAGATGATGGTAGTATTGATGTAGGTGGTGCGGATAGTAAAAGAATGGGACTTCTACCTGATGTTATAATAAAAATCTTGCAAATATTAGCAATAGGATTATTTACTGTTGTTATTATGATAATAGTTGCTTATTTTGTTTCTAAGATGGTAGTAAGTCAAAGTGGGGCACCTAATAATTTTCCAATTTTTTCTAATGAATATTTGGGGAAACCCCCTATGCTTATATGGTATGAAAGCATAGATGAAATTAGGGGAACTACTCAAGATACTCCTCCAAAGACTTTTGTCATAAAACTTGCGTTAGGTTATGCTGAGAATAATGTAAATATTTTAAGTGAGCTTGGAAGACAGAAAGTGCGATTAAAAGATATTATTAGAGAATATTTTAGTCAAAGAACAGGACAAGAGATAAAGAACGAAAGTCAGATTAAGGCGGAAATTAAGGCTAGAATTAATAGTATTCTTAGAAATGGTGAAATAAAAGAGATAGCATTAACACAAATTGATATTTTTGATATGTGATTTTTAAAAGGAATTTTGAATGGCAGGTAATCCGGGAGCATTATCACAAGATGATATAGATAGTCTTTTAGAATCTATTAATTCATCTGATAATTTATCATCAGATGATTCACTTTCTAATATCATATCCAGTCCTATGGGCAAAAAACAGAAAATTAAAGTTTATGATTTTAAAAGACCAGATAAATTCTCAAAAGAACAAGTAAGGACAGTATCAAGTTTTCATGAAGCATTTGCAAGATATACTACAACTTCACTCTCAGCACTTTTGAGAAAGATGGTTCATGTACATGTAGCTTCAGTTGATCAGTTGACTTATGAAGAGTTTATTAGATCTATTCCAAATCCTACTACTTTAGCAATAATTAACATGGATCCTCTTAAGGGTTCTGCTATATTTGAGGTTGATCCAACCATTGCGTTTGCAATAGTTGATAGACTTTTTGGAGGAGATGGAGATACTATTAAGGATAAGAGTAGAGATTTAACAGAAATAGAACAGTCTGTCATGGAAAGTGTTATTATCCGTATACTTGCTAACATGAGAGAAGCTTGGTCGCAGGTAGTCGATCTTAGGCCTCGTTTTGGGCATATAGAGGTTAATCCTCAATTTGCCCAAATAGTTCCTCCAACAGAAATGGTTATTTTAGTAACTCTTGAAGTTAAGATAGGTAAAGTTGAAGGGCTTATGAATTTTTGTTTGCCTTATATTACAATAGAGCCTATTGTATCTAAGCTTTCAACAAGATATTGGCATTCTTTAATTGGTGTAGGCACTACTAGTGAAAATCTTGACATCCTTAGAGAAAAGCTTGAGAATACAGATATGCTTTTAGTGGCTGAAATCGGAGAGGTTAAATTAAAGGTAAGAGAAATATTATCCTTAGCAAAAGGTGATGTGCTTAATCTTGAAAATTCTCCAATAGATAAGGATTTGATCTTAAAGGTAGGGACTAAACAGAAATTTAAGTGTAGAATGGGTCTTGTTGGAAATAAGATTTCAGTTCAGGTTACAGAAAAAGTTGGTGAAGTAGAGGATTTTGATTTGTTAAAGGAACTCACGGAAGAGGTTGAATAGGTTGTTAAAAGTTTAAATGTGTTAATAAGTTTAATGAAGAGGTGAATTAATGGCTATAGATGATAAGAGTGATATTGGTGAAGAGAAACCTGAGATAAAGGGTGTTAAACTTCCTGATTTAATTGATACTTTGCCTGAAGGTGTTGATCCTAGTAATTTTGGTCTTTTGATGGATGTTTCTATGCAAGTCACTGTTGAACTTGGTAGAACTGAGCGTAAAATAAAAGATATACTTGGCATGTCTGAGGGAACGATTATTACACTTGATAAACTTGCTGGTGAGCCTGTAGATATTTTGGTAAATGGTAAAGTGATAGCTAAAGGAGAGGTTGTTGTAATTGATGAGAATTTTGGTGTTAGAATTACCGAAATAATTAAAATTAAAAATGAGTAGATTAACTTTATTTAAGTTTGTGTTTTTAATTATTTTTATATTTTTTTTTAAAAATTTGTTTGCACAGGAGAATGGAGTTGATTTAGATATTTCTTCTTCTAGTTTAGAGAATGAGGTTAATTTACCGATATTTGAGGGTGATAAGGCTAATTTGAATAATAAAGATATACAAAATATATCTCTTTTCAATATTTCAGATTTAGTTACTATATTTTTGTTCTTTCTTTTTTTTCTTATTTGTATTTTTTTGTTCAAGAAAATGATTCTAAATCATAAGAAAGTTAAAAATAGTTATAAATCAAATTTTATAAGAGAGCTTGCTTTTTATGAAATAGATAATAAAAATTCTGTAAGGGTTATCAATATACTAGGTAATGTTTATGTATTTTTAGTATCAAGTAATTCTTCTATTTTGCTAAGAGAGATCAAACAGGGTGAAGAACTAGATAATTTAAAATTTGAGCTTGATAAAGCTAAAAGTCTTAGTGATATAACTTCATTTAAGTCAATTTTTAATAAAATATTGCGTAAGAACAAAAAAGATGAATTATCTTTTGATAAGACTGAGTATGCGGCATTGGAGAATGATATTGAGACTTCGTTAAAAAGTAAACAAGATAGGCTGAAAAAGTTTTAGAGGTTGAATTTGAGTAAAAAATTAAGTTTTTTCTTATTTTTTGGAGTTATAAATTTTGCATTTGCTCAAACTAAATCTTTGCAAACTACTACTGGTTTAAATTTTCCGTTTGTTGATCTTGTAAATTCTGTTGGCGGTGGAATAATTTTTCCTTTGCAACTGTTATTGATATTAACTATAATAACTCTTTCTCCAGCTTTTTTAGTTTTGATGACTTCTTTTTTAAGGATAGCAATAGTATTAGATTTTATTAGAAGGGCATTATCACTTCAACAATCACCACCTAATCAGGTAATAATGGGATTGGCTTTATTTTTAACTCTTTTTACTATGTGGCCAACTTTTAACATAATATATAAAGAAGCATATTTGCCTCTTCAGGACTCAAAAATAGGTTTTAATGAATTTTATGATAGGGGAATTGCTCCTCTTAGAAATTTTATGTATAAGCAAATGTCTAATAGTAAGCATGAAGAGATTAGATTGTTTATGAGTATTAGTAATTATCCCAGGCCTAAGAATTTTAGTGAAGTTCCTACTCATGTTCTTATTGCATCTTTTGTTTTGCACGAGCTGAAAGTTGCTTTTAAAATGGGCATTTTAATATTTTTACCATTCATAGTGATAGACATTATTGTAGCTGCCGTTTTAATGGCGATGGGAATGATAATGTTGCCGCCTGTAATGATATCTTTACCATTTAAACTTATGCTTTTTGTAATGGTAGATGGTTGGACTTTGATTACTAGTGGGCTTGTGAAAAGCTTTATGTGAAGGATTTAAATGACAACAGGACAAATTATTTATTTAATTA
This sequence comes from Borrelia turicatae 91E135, assembly GCF_000012085.2. Classification (NCBI taxonomy): domain Bacteria; kingdom Pseudomonadati; phylum Spirochaetota; class Spirochaetia; order Spirochaetales; family Borreliaceae; genus Borrelia; species Borrelia turicatae. The sequence goes on along the minus strand of NC_008710.1, from coordinate 290,153 downwards.
GAATTTCTATTGAGAATATTATTATTCTCTCAGCGCCAATGTTGATTACAGCTCTTATAGTTGGTCTTCTAATTTCAATTTTTCAAGCTGTTACATCTATTCAAGATCAAACACTTAGTTTTATTCCTAAGATTATTATAATACTTTTAACTCTTGTTATATTTGGTCCTTGGATTTTAAAAAAGCTTATGCTTTTTGCTTTTATGGTTTTTAGTCAAATACAAAATATATAATGTATGGATTAAAGTATGAATATGAATTTTTTAGTTTTAAAATCTTTTGTGATTTTGCCTGTGTTTGTTAGGATTTTTCTTTTCCTAAGGTTTTCACCTTTTTTTGCAACTATAAGAATGAGTTATTTAAATTTTTTCTTTGCTTTAATTTTGTCTATTATTGTTGTAGATAAGATAAATGTTGTTTACCCTTTAGATAATTTGATTGCATTTACGTTGATATTGGCAGGAGAAGCTATTTTAGGTCTTATTCAGGCTTTTTTTGTAAGCATAATTTTCAGTGTTTTTCATTTGCTTGGATTTTTTTTCTCAAATCAGATGGGTCTTGCTTATGCAAATATTTTCGATGTTTTTGCAGAAGAGGATAATTTAGTAATATCTCAAATATTTACTTGTCTTTTTTTGCTTTTATTTTTATCAAATAATGTTTTATTACGTTTCTTTATGATTGGAGTGCATGATTCTGTTTTAAATGTTAGAGTTGAAAATATGGTTAATATAAAAAATTATGAATTTATTGAGTTGATGTTTTATTCTTTTGTTATTCTTTTTGAAAAAGCTTTGATAATTTCTCTTCCAATATTGGGAGTTCTTTTACTTTTATATTTAATTTTAGGCATACTTTCAAAGACCGCTCCCCAGATTAATTTATTAATGATTAGTTTTGCAGTTTCGTTGGGATTGGGATTAATTATTTTATATATTGGTTTTCCAAGTTTGGTGATGTCCGTTAAGAGAGTCATTGAACTTGCTTTAGAATCTATGAGGAATGCTTTAAATTTATTTTCTGAGACCTTAAAATGAATACTAGAAATGAATTTTTAAGTAAAAATTGGTATATCCCTCTTAATTTTTTTGCCTCAGAGGATGAGGGTAGAACTGAACTTCCTACTGAACAAAAAAAACAAAAAGCAAGAGAAGAAGGGCAAGTATTAAAATCAACCGAAATTAATATGGCAGTTACTCTTTGCATATTATTTGCTGTGTTTTTCTTTATGTTATCTTATTTTGCTTACGAATTAATGGATGTTTTTAGGTGGCAAGCTGGTAAGCTTCCAGAGATAATGTCGATTAGTATTTATTCATTGGGGTTTGCATATATTAGATCGATGCTTGGATATGTGATTGTATTTCTTTTGATATCGTTTATAGTTGTTTTTTTAATTAACGTTGTGCAAGTTGGCTTTTTGATAACCTTTAAACCTATAGTTCCCAAATGGGATAGAGTAAATCCAAATTTTTCAAAGTGGATTAAAAATTCTTTTGGTTCATTTGATGCTTTTTTTAATTTGTTTAAAAGTTTATCAAAAATTGCTATAATATCTTTTATATATTATATAATGCTAAGAAGCAATATAGGTAAAATCTCAAGAATGTTTGAATATAGTCTTGAAGATGGTATTTCTGTTATATTAAGTCTTGCTTACAGAATATGTTTTTTTTCAGTAATAGTATTGATGGGTATTAGTATATTGGATTATCTTTTTCAAAGAACTCGTTATATTGAAAATTTGAAAATGACAAAAGAAGAAGTGAAGCAAGAGAGAAAAGAAATGGAAGGAGATCCTCTGCTTCGTTCTAGAATGCGGGAGCGAATGAGAGAAATTTTGAATGCTAATTTAAAAGTAACGGTTCCTCAAGCGGATGTAGTAATTACGAATCCGGAACATTTTGCTGTTGCTATTAAGTGGGATAGTAATACTATGTTAGCACCAAGGGTGCTTGCAAAGGGGCAAGATGAAATTGCATTTGTAATTAAGCAAATTGCCAGGGAAAATAATATTCCTGTGATGGAAAATAAGCCTCTTGCAAGGGATCTTTATGCTAATGTTGATGTTAATGAAGAAATTCCAAGAGAATATTGGGAAATTGTTTCTAAAATTCTTGTGAAAGTGTATTCTATCGCTAAAAAATTTAATTAGAGGTTAAGTTGTTGGATGCAAGAAAAAACTCTGTATTAGTATATTTTGGACTTAATAATAAAGCGGACTTGGTAGTTTCAGTTGGTTTAATACTTGTTGTTGCTAGTTTTATTTTGCCACTTCCTGCATTTATTTTAGATGCTTTGATTGCAGTTAATTTGGTAATAAGTCTTTTAGTTATGCTTATTGTTCTTTATTCTAAACGTTCACTTGATTTTTCAGTTTTTCCAACGCTTTTACTTGTGATGACCATTTTTGGTCTTGTTTTAAATATTTCTTCTACTAGATTAATTTTGATAAAAGGAATAAGTTTTGATGGTCAAATGATAAGGGCCTTTGGAACATTTGTTGTTGGAAGTTCTGGAACTCAAGGTCTCTTTGTTGGTTTTATAATATTTCTTATTATAATTGCAGTTCAATTTATTGTTATCACTAAGGGTTCTACAAGAGTTGCTGAAGTGGCCGCTCGTTTTGCTCTTGATGCTCTTCCTGGAAAACAGATGGCTATTGATTCTGCCTATAGTTCTGGAAATTTAACAGAAGAGGAAGCTACAAGGCAGAAGAATGATTTGCAAGCTGAAGTAAATTTTTATGGTGCTATGGATGGTGCTTCTAAATTTGTATCAGGCAATGTGAAGGTTGGATTTTTAATAACGCTTATAAATATTCTTGGAGGACTTATAATAGGGGTTACTCTTCAAGGACTTAGTTTTAGCGATGCGGTCAATAATTATGTGTCTTTGACTGTTGGGGATGGACTTGTTTCTCAGCTTCCAGCGTTGTTAATTTCAACAGCAACAGGGCTTATTGTTACTAGATCGATATCAAAAAATAGTTTTGGAGTTGAGATTATTGAACAATTTACTTCCTATTCAGGAATTTATTGGATTGTATCTGGGTTTTTATTATTTTTGGCATTTCTTCCAGGGTTCCCTACATTAATACTCATTCTTTTAGGTATGTTGATAGCCTTTTTAGCTTATTCACTGTCTAACTTAGATAGGAATAGAGAACTTCATGAAAAACAAAAAGCCGAAGAGCAAATATTAAGTTATGCTGATAAGGAGATTGCTCCTGTAGTGCCACTAGATCCATTGGCTTTAGAGATTGGGTATAATCTTGTTCCAATAGTTGATGATTCAAAGACCTCAGAACTTCTTGATCGTATTGTGAAAATACGTCGTGAAATTGCTCTTGAATTGGGAATAGTTGTGCCTAAGATTAGAATAGTGGATAATATGCGACTTGAACCAAATGAGTATTCATTTAAGCTTAGGGGAGTAGAGATTGGACATGGGGAAATTAAGTTAGGTAAGTTTTTGGTTATAAATGTGGGATCTGATTCTGGTATTGAAGGAGATCTTACAAAAGATCCTTCATTTGGACTTCCATCTCTTTGGGTAAATGACAATGGGAGGGAAATTGCTGAAAAATTGGGTTATACTGTAGTTGATCCTCCTTCAATTATTGCTACTCATATGACTGAACTTATTAAGAGGCATGCTTGTGAGATTTTGACACGTCAAGATGTTCAAAATATTCTTGATATTTTTAAAAAAGATTATGGAGCTATTGTTGAAGAAGTTTTAAAAGATTTTTCAGTGGGAGAAATTCAAAGAGTGTTACAAGGTCTTTTAAAAGAACAAGTCTCAATACGTAATTTAGTGACAATTTTTGAAACAATAGCAGACTTTACGAGTATTACTAAAGATACATTTTTTTTAATTGAAAAATGTAGACAAGCAATTGGAAGACAGATAGTTAGTGGATATTTAAATTCTAATTTAGAACTTAATGTGATAACAATAAATCCAGAATTTGAGCAAAAAATAATTGATTCACGATTTGAGACAAATAACGATCTTATAAGTTCTCTTGATCCAAATTTAAAAACTAAATTTATTTATGAACTTTTTAGACTTGTAAATGAGGTTCAATCACAAGGATATTATCCTGTTATACTATCGAGTGAATCCGCACGACCTGTAATAAGGGTCTTGACCAGTAGAGAACTTCCAGATATTGTTGTTATATCTGTTTTAGAGGTTCCTAAAAATGTTAAAGTTAATGTGCTTAAAACAGTAGAGGTTGAAGAGTAGTATTATGGTTCAGTATTTTACAGAAAGAGGTCCGACCTATAATGAGGTCATAGAAACTGTTAAGAAGAAATATGGAAAGAATGCTAGAGTTATGACTTATAAGACAATAGCTCATGGAGGAATATTTGGCTTGTTTAGTAGAGATTGGATTGAAGTTTCAGGTTATGTTAGATATGACATTGGACAACAACAAATAAATGTCGAAGAGGAGAAGCGTAAAATTCTTCAAAGCATTAAAAAAGAAGAGAGTTCTTCAATTGAGGATGTAATTAAGGAAGTTAAATCTCTAAAAAATGAACTTGCACATAAAAAGGAAGAAATTAATCATCCAACAATTTTAAAAATAGAAGATATTTTACGTAGTAATGATTTTTCTGAAAGTTACATTAGAGATATTAATGATTTTATTAAGAGAGAGTTTAGTTTATCAGATCTTGATGATTATGATAAAGTTAGAGATAGTGTTATAATATACATTGCTAAAACTATTAAATGTTCAGGTTCTATTATTGATAATCTTAAGAAAAGAATTTTTATTTTAGTTGGACCAACGGGTGTTGGGAAGACCACTACTATTGCAAAACTTGCAGCGATCTATGGAATTAATAGTGATGATAAGAGTTTGAATATTAAGATTATTACCATTGATAACTATCGTATAGGAGCTAAGAAACAAATTCAAACATATGGTGATATTATGGGGATTCCTGTTAAGGCGATTGAATCTTTTAAAGATTTAAAAGAAGAAATTACACAGTCAAAGGATTTTGATCTTGTTCTTATTGATACAATTGGTAAGAGTCCTAAAGATTTTATGAAACTTGCTGAGATGAAGGAACTTCTTAATGCTTGTGGTCGTGATGCTGAATTTCATTTGGCTGTCAGCTCTACTACAAAGACGGCAGATATTAAAGAAATATTTCATCAATTTTCTCCCTTTAGCTACAAGACCGTGATTTTTACGAAGTTAGATGAGACAACATGTGTTGGTAATTTAATAAGTTTAATTCATGAAATGAGAAAGGAAGTTTCTTATGTTACTGATGGGCAAATTGTTCCTCATAATATTAGTATTGCAGAACCGCTTACCTTTATCAAAAAAATAAATGGATATAGAATAAGTGATGATATTGAATTTATTCGAAAGCTAAAAGGTAAATCTTATTATTAAGGATAATATATGATAGAAGATCAGGCTCAAAGTTTACGTGATATTATGAGATTGAATAATAGGGCTAGTTTTGTTGTTGATGATAAAATTCAAAATAATAGAACAAGATTTATTGCCGTTACTAGTGGTAAAGGTGGTGTTGGCAAAAGTAATATTGCTGTGGGTCTTGCTCTTAAATATGCAAATCTTGGTAAAAAAGTTTTAGTTTTTGATGCAGATATTGGTATGGCTAATATTAATATTTTGCTTGGAGTCATTCCAAAGTACAGTATTTATCACATGATTATGCAAGGGCGAGGTATTAAGGACGTAATAACAAAGACAGAATATAATATTGATCTTTTAGCTGGTGCTTCTGGGACAACAGAACTTTTAGATTTATCAGAGACCGAGATGAATCAGTTTATAAAGGAGTTATTAAAAGTTTATGAATATGATATAGTGATAATAGATACCAGTGCTGGAATTTCAAGACAGGTTATTTCGTTTTTGTTTTCTAGTGATGACGTAGTTATTGTTACAACGCCAGAACCTACTTCTATAACGGATGCTTATGGTATAATCAAGGTTTTATCTCATAAAATGGAAAATTTAAAAAATTTAAGACTGGTTGTCAATAGAGTGGCTAATGTAAGTGAGGGAAAAGGAGTGGCTAAAAAAGTTATTGATATATCAAGTCAGTTTTTGAATTTAAATATTGATTATTTAGGATATGTTTATGAAGATCAAAATATTAGGAATTCTGTTTTTAAACAAAGACCTTTTATTTTATTAAATCCCAATAGTAAGGCTAGTTATTGTCTTGATTCTATTGTGGCTGCTCTTGAAGAAATTACTCTTGATAATAAAAAAAGAAGAGGTGTCATAGGTTTTATATCTAAATTTTTTGGGATGGAATAGGTAATATGTTATTTACTAAAAGACGCAAGTATGTTTTATTATTTAGTGCGTTTGCATTTGTTCTTGCGGTGATTCTTGGCATTTTTGCTCGCGTGCCTTTTATTACAGTATTGTTTAGAGCGGTTTTTCAGTTTATAGTTTTTTTTTGTATTGGACTTTTACTTGAATTTATATACAAGAAATATTTGTATGATCTTTTTAAAGATGATAGTTTGAGTAATGATACAAGGAAGAAGGATATTGATGAGAATAGTAACTGTAAGCCTGAAACAGATGATAAGAATTCTTTTTCTAAAAATATTCATCTTGATAATAATAAAAGTGGTGATAATGACAATTATAGTCTTTCAGACAAATTGAGTAAATATGATACAGTTGCTAAAGAGAGTAAATTAAGTAGTAAGTTATTAGATCAAATTTCACATGTTGAGAATACTGATCCAAAAATTGTTGCTGAGACTATTAAGAGTTTGATTAATAAAAAGGAATAATTATGGCTACGATTAGCGATTTTGCGGATTTTAGGAATAGAATTAAGAATTATTTAGAAAGAGAAAATCGTATTAATTTAATAGAGGTGGAATCAGATACGCTTGAAGAGGCTTTAAATGATGCTTCTTTAGAACTTTCAGTTCCTTATAAAGACTTGAATTATGAGGTCTTGGTACGTGGAAATAATGGACTATTTGGATATGGTAAGAAAAACTGGAAAATAGTTGCTTATAAGAATTCTTATTCAAAGTTTGGTGTTACTGATGTTTTAAGTTCACAAAGTGAATTTGAAGAAGTTGCGTCTCTGGATGGGAAATTTTTTATCAGGAGAACTGCCAAGGGGGTATTTTTGAAGGTTACTCCTGCTCAAGGAGATGGGAGTGTTGTTAAGTTTAAAGATGTAATGGATAAATTTGCTTCATATAGTAATATCAAAGATTTGGATGAAAATTTTGTTAGATCGGTTATTGAGGATGCTAATGGTAAGTATGAACAAGTATCTGTTTTTGAGGCCGATCTTGTTGAGAGTGTAACTATGATGGTTCATATATCAGAAGATTCAATGTCAGTAACTGTTGAATTTACTGTTCCTGGACCTAATGGTGCTGAAGTTTTGGAAAAAGATATTTATAGTATTCTTAAGAAATATGGAGTATCAGATCGAGCATTGCTTAAGAATAAAATAAAAGAATTTGTAGATTATCCTTTTTATGGTGAACCAGTTGAGATGGCAAGGGGAGTAAATCCTGTTAAGGGAAGAGATGCTTATATTAATTTTATTGCTAAGAGTAAGTCTTCAGGTGAGTATGGTGCTGTAGGTAATGAGTTTAGAAATGTTAATAGAGGAGATGAATTGGCAGAAATTATTCCCTTATCAGAGGGTATTGAAGGGTATACTGTTTTTGGAAAAATATTAAGAGCAGAGCATGGTCGAGAGCTGGATTTGATTTTGGGAGATAATACTTTCATGGAAGGAAATAAGATTATTGCAGGGTGTGATGGATATATATCTATTTCAAATGGTATTATTTCTGTGCATGATGTTTATGTTGTTGAGGGTGATGTTGGACCTGGTACTGGAAATATAGTAAATAATGGTATGGTGCTTGTTAAGGGAAGTGTTTTAGATGGATATAATGTTATGGCTAAGAGTGGAATAGAAGTCAATGGACTTGTTGGTAGGTGTAATTTGAGAACTGATGGTTCTATTGTTCTTCGAAGTGGGGCTAATGGAAAGGGTGGTTCAGAGATTTATGCAAAGAAGTCTATTAAGTCTAAATTTTTAGAAAATGTTAATGTACGATGTGAAGGCAATATTGAAGTTGTAAGAGGAATTGTCAATTCTTTTGTTTCTTGTACAAAGAAGGTGCTTTGCATTGGAAAAAAATCTAAGATAGTTGGTTCTGATGTTCGTGCGAGAGAAGAGGTTCGAGCATATTCTATTGGATCTGAGGGTAATGCTGAGACTTCTATTTGTGTTGGGTGTGATCCTGAAATAAAAGTTTTGCTATCTAGATTTACTGAATATCTTGTGAAGATTGAGAAACGGTTGGAAGTTTTAACAAAAGATATTTCTGCTTTAAAGAAGAACATTCAACTTACTGTTGATAAAGCTGAGAAATCTTTAAAAATTGACAGTTGTAATGAGCTTATTAATGAGCGAGATATTTTAATTTTGGAAATAAAGATGGTAAAAGATAAGCAAGAAAGTTTGCAAGATGCACTTGAAGATAGTAAGATTGATGGCAAAATTTTTGTTGAGTACATAGCTTATACTGGCGTTAAGTTGCATATTAAAGATGCTTATTATGAACTTCCAAGAGATTATAATAATATTACTTTTGTAGAGGATGACAATATTATTAAAATGTTAGCTTATGTTCCTTTTAAATCTAAATAGGTTGCAAATTGTAGGAGGAGCTTTATGGATATTAATGGTTCATCTGAAGTTGTAAAGATAATTACACAAGGTGCTTTTAAGGCTAGTGAAATTTCAAATGAAGATTTAAGGAAAAAAAAGATAAGAGAAAATAAAAATCTGAGTTTAAATCAAAGCAAGAGTTATCATGTTGACTCTGAAATAAATAGCATATATCCAGCTGATGAAAGCATGGATGGTAATGTCAATTTTATTACAATGTCAAAAATTAAGACTGCTAAGAGAAATTCACCTGGCATATATGATATTAATTTTCATGATCCAAAAATTGGAAGAAACATTGATATTGAGCGATAGTTTAAGTATAGGACATTCTGTATGTTTGTTGTTTTTTGTTTTATTTTGATTATATTTATTTTTATATATTTTCATATTTATATTAGTTTGAAAATCAAATCTAATAGTATACTTAGGAAATTTAGGAGTGAGGTAGATAAAACTATTATTGAAATTAATCAAGCAACTGATAGAAATATAAATATTATTGAGATAAAGATTGAAAGCTTAAATAGAATTATTAAGGAAGTTGATGAGAGGATAGAAATACTTGATCAAAGACTATTGGGATTTAATGCTCATTCGATTTCAATGGGAAGTAATAATTTTAGCATGAAAGGGGATAGTAGTGTTTATAAGAGTAATTTAGATTATTCAATACCTACTATTGAGAAAAATATAATCAAGGAAGGATATAATATTCGCCAGCAAGTTATTTCACTTTATGAGCAAGGAATGTCTTTAGAAGTTATTGCTAAAAAGTTGAAATTGGATTTGGGTGAAATTGAATTAATTGTTTCAATTCATAGGGGTACTTGATGGAAAAATGGATAGGCATAGATCTTGGGACTACAAATACTGTAGCGTCTTATTTTGATGCTAATTCTAGGGTTATATTAAATGATAGGGGTGAGAGAATGACACCTTCTATTGTGTCTTTTACAGATTCTGGTATTATTGTTGGTAGTATTGCTAGACATCAAATATTGGTAAACCCAGATAAGACTTTTTATAATTTTAAAGTTGATATAGGTACCGAAGTCTCTTATGAAGTGGGTAATAATACATATAGAGCTGAGGATATTGCTTCTTATTTACTTTTAAATGTGAAGATGAATGCTGAGAAATTTTTAGGTACAGAGATTTGTGATGTTGTAATAACTGTTCCTGCTTATTTTTCTGAAATTCAAAGAAGAGGTGTTGTAGAAGCTGCAAGTCTTGCGGGATTGAAATGTCGTGCAATACTTAATGAACCAACAGCAGCCGCTTTGTCTTATGCTTTTGAAAAACAAATAGATGGATTATTTCTTGTTTATGACCTTGGTGGTGGAACTTTTGATGTTACTCTTTTAGAAAAACAAAATGATACTTATACTGTTCTTGCAATTAAGGGCGAGAATAAACTTGGCGGAAATAATTTTAATGAAGTCATAGAAAGGCATGTCTTAACCAGTTTTGAGGAAGAATATCCTGATATTGATTTAGATGATATTGTTATTCTTGAACAGATAAGAGACAAAATTGAAGAAGCTAAAAAAAGTTTATCTATTATGGATGAGGTTAGTATTGTATTACCTTTTCTTGATGGCAAGCATTTGAATTATAAACTTAAGAGAAATGATTTTAATTCTATGATTAAGGAATTTATAGAGAAAACTATTAGTCTTACAAATGAATGTATTGCCGATTCAGGTGTTGATCTTGAACGTATTTCAAAAATAATACTTTCAGGAGGTTCAACAAGAATTCCTTTAGTTAAAGAGAGATTGAAGGAAATTTTTCCTAAAATTGAAGTATTGGATTCCTTAAATCAAGATGAAGTTGTTGCAAATGGTGCGGGCATTCATGCTTGTAGTCTGTCAAATAATAGTACTCTTATTGATTTTAAAGATGTAACCCCTTATTCTCTTGGCATTGAGACTTGTAATGATGGATTTTTTACGTTAATTAAGAGAAATACTTTATTACCGGTTTGTGAGCGAAAAATCTTTACAACAACTAATGATTATCAGGAAGAGATTGAGATACATGTCCTTCAAGGTGAATATAAGAAAGCATCTTTGAATTATTCTATAGGCAGATTCTTTTTTAGTAATATACAAAAGGCTTTAAGAGGTATGCCAAAGATAGAGATACTTTTTAGTTTGGATGAAAGTGGTATCTTAAGCATTTCTGCAAAAGATTTAGATACGCATGTTTCTAAGTCAATTCAAATAAGAATGACAAGTTCTTCTTTTGATAGTGGTTTTGAAAACGAAGGTGTTCTTGCTTCATTAGAAGACATGAGATCTAGTAGGGTGTTAGAAGACAGTATTGAATTGACTTAAACATTTATTTGAATTGAGATATTAATTTTGTTATTATAAGTTTTTTTACAGGCAGTATATTATTTTTCCAATGATATCATTGATGTTTATAAACCCATATTCTCTTGAATCAAGGGAAACTTTTTTGTTTTCTCCTACTACCAGGTAATAATCCTTTGGGATATATATATTTTCTAAAATTTTTAGATGTTCCTTATCTATATTAAAGTTTAAATTATGTATGGATATTACATTTTGTTTTAGCTTTATAAATTTTTCGCCTGGTATGGCAAAAATTTTTTTAATGGATATTTTTTTTGTTATAGGGTCTTTAATAAGTACCATTTCGTTTTTTTTAGGCAAGCCCCATAATATAATATATGTTTTGCTGTTCTTTAGTCTTATTCCATAAGCTAGTTTGTTATTGATTATCCAATGTTTTTCTAAAATTTTTGGTGACATTGAAGAACCTTTGACTAAATGAAAAGACAGAGATATTTTTATGATTGCTATCATTAATAATAAAGCCAGTATAATGGGTATTAGTACTTGTTTATGAGTTTTGATCATTTTTTAAATTTCCAATTGATATCTTTTAGCAAATTGAAATTTCTAGTGTATAATGAGTCATATTATGATTATACCAAAAAAGGATCAGAATGTATTAAAAAGAAATAGAAATTTTTTATTTGATAGGGCTATTAAAGGTGATTTTGAATTGAGAGATTTTGGTAATATTCGTAACTTTCATAGAAAAAAACGGAAAAAATTTTTTCGTTTTATGAATATTCCAAACAAACTTTTAGATGTAATTAAGTTATTATTTTTGACTTTATTTGGTAGGATGGTAATCATTGATAATTATAAGTATCGATCTTCTTATAATAAGATTCGACTTAAAATGATTAATGATTATGATATCAATCTAACTTATATTTTTATTTTTAGATTTAATGCGATAATTTTTGTTTTAGTATTAGTCTTTTACTTAAATATTTTTTCGTATTATGGTTCGTACATTTTTTTAAGTAGGCTGAGTTTTCCCAAGGATTATTTTATTGATACTTTTTTATATTATAGCGATCAAGATTTAAGTCAGATCAATAATCATCTATTTGGAGTGGATACAAATAGTTATGAAGCAACTGTAAGGAAGCCTTTTGTTTTAAAGGTAGTTAAACATAAAATTAATCCTGGAGAGACACTTTCTCATATTGCAGCCAGATATAGCATAACGAGTGAGACTTTAATTTCTTATAATGATATTAAAGATGTAAGGAGCATTAGGCCTAATTTTGTTATTAATGTGCCTAATATGAAAGGCGTTCTTTATACTGTTGAGAAAAGTGATTCTCTCTCATCAATTGCAAAAAAATATAAGATTCCCAAAGTAGATATTCTTGATGCTAATAACCTTGATAATGAAGTTTTGTATTTAGGGCAAAAATTGTTTATTCCTGGGGGAAAAATGGCTAAAGAATTACTTAGAAATGCTTTAGGAGAGACTTTTTTATTTCCAACTCAAGGCGTTATTACTTCAGGTTATGGCTATCGTCCTGATCCTTTTACCAAAATTATTAGTTTTCATAATGGGATTGATATTGCAAATGTAGCTAATACACCTATTTTTGCAACAAAAGAAGGTATTGTGGTAACAGCTGGATTTAGTGTTGGAGGATATGGAAAATATATTATTATTTCTCATAATAATGGTTTTCAAACTCTTTATGCTCATTTAGGTTCTTTTGCAGTGAAAGTTGGACAGAGGGTTTCAAGAGGACAAATAATAGGACGTATGGGAAGTACAGGGTATAGCACGGGCAATCATTTACATTTTACTATTTTTAAAGATGGAAAAACGGGGAATCCTATGAAATATCTCAGATAGGCTATACGTATTTTGATATATCCAGTGTTTTTAATATTTGTATTAGTTTCTTTCCTTCTATGAGGTCAATTAACCTCCCTTCAATGATTTGTTTGGCTTTATCAGAAAATGTAGCTGGTGCAATACAGAGTCCTTTTAATTTGCTTTCTTTGGTTTTTGCAATAAGGTCTTTTAGGAATAATTCTCCAAAATTTTTTTGATCTGTTCTGACAAATCGAACTATTAAATTTTCTTCCCATTGATTATTTGATAGTTGGAAATTTATGTCTATAAATTGTGAGGTTATTTCATTTATCTTTTTATCTCTTACTTGAAACTTGTTTTTATAGAGTTTAAGGATAATTGCATTAGCTAAATTATCAAACTTTTCTTTTGGACTTCTAAGATATATTCTTAATGCTAAATTTTCATTCAGTCTTTTACTAAATTCTAATTTTTCAGTAATTTTTTGATAGTGTGGATCAATTCTTTCAACTCGAGTAAACGCTTCAGTTGCTTTTTTGTAGTTTTCATGTTCTATATACAGCTCTCCTAGTTTGTAAAATAGTTTAAGGAATGTTTTTGTTGGTAAATCAGGTTTGATCTTCATCATTTCTCTAATGTTATCTTCTAATTTTGTTAAGTTGTTATTTTTTGAATTAATTTCAGATTCAATTAAAAGAGCTTCATATATCCTTCCATCTTTGTTTCTTATTTTGTTTGCAATTGAAAATGCAAGCCGGTCCTGATTTAATTGAGATAGAGATTGGGCATATGCTAATAGAGCATTTACGTCATTTTGTATATATTTGCTTATGCTGTTAAATATCCCGACAGCTTTAGTATAGTTTTCCATATGAAAAAGCGTTATTCCTATGTATTTTAAGGCATCCTTATTGTTTTTATCAAATTTATATATTTTTGTGAGATAATGTAGTGCTTCTTTATAATGTGCATTTCTTAAGAAGGCTATTCCAAGGTAGTAATTTGCATCTACATCGGTTTTTTTCATGATGTATGCTTTTTTAAGAAATACCAATGCTTCTGAATTAAAATTTCTCTCAAGATTATAAAAACCGTAACTTAAGAAAGCCTTAAAAGAATCTATTCTTTGATTTGTAGGATTTTCTTCTATAAGTTGGCATAATTTTTTGGCATATTTAATACCATTTTCAAAGTCTTTATTGGAATAATAATAATCGTTTAGAGTTTGTAAAGCACTTATTTCGTTTGGATTTGTTTTTAATATGTTTGCAGCTTTGTCTGTTAGTTTTTTTGTTTTATTATGTTTACCTTTTTTTCTTATTTTTGTGTTTGATATTGCAATTTTGAAGAATAAAAATATCAAAAGAGATATTGCAGCTGAGGAAAGTATTATGAATAACGGTAACACCCTAACTTCTCCTAAAAAGTCATATTTAGTAATATCATATAAAACAGTAGTTTATAGCCTTTGAATGTTTTTTCTGTTAAATAAAAGATTACTTGTAAGTTGAACATAGTATTAATTATATTATATTATTGTTATAGTTTGATTATATATAAATTTGTTTTTTACAAAAGAACAAAAAGGTTGGAATTCTTGAAAGGGTTTTTAGCCATAAGGCTGTCTAATGATGAATATTTTTCAATTTTAAGTTTGGATGATACTGCTGTAAAGAGAGTGGTATTAGGTAAGATTGCAGATGAACCTAATGTAAAATTGGATTTTTATATTAGTGAACATGATGACTTTTCTAATTCTGTTATTATTGGGTCTTTTTTCTTAGATAATCTTAGGAAAGAGAGTGCTAATATAAATGTTTATTTCAAAATAGATTCTATGATGCTTTATGTTTATGGTGAGTGTGATGGAATTGCAAATAAGTCTAAGTTTGATTTAAGCTTAATTAATCTTGCTGTAGATTCAGAAGAAATTAATGATTTAGAGAGTGCTAAGTCGAGTGATTTGCCCGTTGGTTTTAGTGGTGTAGAGCGTGAAGAGGAATTTGTTAAAGAATTTGGCAGTGTTGCTGGGCAGTATGATTCTTTAGATGGTGATTTAGATAATTTTAATGATTTACCTAATTCTCAAAATTTGTCTGCAGACGAAAAGCTTTTTAGTAATGAGAATAATTTTAATTTATTATCGGATTCTTTAAATTCAGATAATGGTACATTGGTAAGTGAAAATTTGGATTCTGACTCTGATCTTAATTTAGAAAATTTTGATTTTGGGCTTACAGGAGATGGGTTTGAGAATAATATTGATGAAGGGAATGATCTTGAAGAACACGTCCTTAATGATAAAGATACTGTCAGCCGAGATGATTTCGATTTAGATAACATTTCTGTTGATATTAGTGATTCGAGTGCTGCTTCTGATAATTCTGCTGCTAATGCTGTGAAATTAGTTGAAGATAAGGACACTGATTTTAAGAGTGTTAATGTTTATACTCTTCAAGATTCGTATTCTGATAATTGGGACGTTGAGGACATTATTACCGACCTTGATAATGGGTTGGGTGAGAGTGAATTTGATGATGTTGCTTTGGATTTTAGTAAGGAAGATTTTGCTACAGATATTGAAGAGAGTCGATTGGATTTAGATTCGGAAGAAGGTTTGATTCAAACTTCTATGCTTTATTTAAGTCTTATTTCTTTATTTCTTTTGATATTTTTTTCATTGTTTTTGATTTTTTCTAAAGTATTAAATCCTAGAAATTTTGCAATTTATGATTGTCCTTTTTATAAAGAAGAAAAAATTACTAAATGTGAAAACAGTAATTATGTTTAAGCAAATTATTTGTTTGTTCTTATTAAGTTTATTTTCTTGTTCTTTTGGGAAAGGGTCTTTAAATAGCAATATAGTTAAAAGGAATGTTGATAATTTTGATTTAAGTCATCTGAATTGGTTATGGAATTTTGACTATGCGGGAAAAAATTTCGATGAATATTTTGGCATAGATTCAAATTCTTATGTGTATATTGCCTATCTTTTTAAAAAAATAGGATATGATGAAAAGTTTAAGGAATATATGTATAAGGCAATAAAGAGTAGCAATGATATTGCATCTCAATTTGCTGGAATTAAGCTTCTTGAATATTATAATGCTAGAAGGGAATATTTTGAGGCTGAACTTGTTGGACGCAAACTTTACAAAAGATATGATAATAATAAATTTATTATATTAGGATATTTCAAAAGTCTTTATTGGCAAAAAAAGAATGATGAAGCTCTTTTGGTTTTAAATAAGCTTGAAAAGATGAATTTTGCACAATCTCAAGAGAATGAAAATCTTTTATTTAAGGCAGTTCTTTATTTTAATGCTTCTGATATTAATTCATCATTGATTTATTTCAGTAAATTATTTGAAGATTTGCCAGCAGAATATTTACACGTAAGGGCCCATGATTATCTTGTTCTTGAAGAGAGATCCAATCTTTTAAGTTCAGTTTTTTTTAATCTTGTGAAGTTTAAATCCTTGGTAGCTAATGGAGATTTAAAGGGCGCAATCAGTATATTAAATGATGATTTTAAGAAATATTATAATAATTTTGTATTTTTAAATGATGTTTATAAAGCTTTTCTAGGTTCAGGTTATATTAGTAAGGCGTTGTCTTTTTTTAGTAGTTTAAATAGTGTTTATAAGGATTATTATTTAGGGCTTATTAATTTAAGATTAAAAAAGGACGTAGGGTTTTTTACCATAGTTAAATATTTAGAAAATGCTTCTCTTGAAAATGAACCTTATAGGTTAGAAATACTTAATGAAATTTTTGGCAATTTAATATTTTTGCAGAATACAAGAAATTATTTTGCTCAAAATGTAGCTAGATTTTATACGGATAAGGATAGGAATAATCTTGGCTTTATTAAGATATTAGATGAATATATTCTAGAAGCTGTGCAACTTAAGGATTATGATAATTTATATGCACTTTATCATAATGGTCAAAATATTATTGATGGTGCTGTTTTATCTAGACTTGCCTTTATTAATGCAAGGCTTATATATCATAAATTTATTGCTTCTAAGTCAAGAAATGAGTATGACGAACTTTTGCGTTCTTCTATTAAGTATAATCGGATATCTTATGCCTCATTTATGAGCAAATATTTGTTGAATCAAAGTATTAATGATTTTTTTGAAAATGATTTAAATATTCATTATGATCAGTCTGATTATGAAAGGTTTTTAGAAGGGTTTTTAAAATTTAATCTGCATTCTTATGTTAGTGCTTTTGTTGCTAGTGATTTTAATAATGGTTATAGGTTTTCTCCTAATTTTTACCGTAACCTTTATGATGAACTTGTAAGGCATGAATATTATTATGAATCTACACTTGCTATTAACTATCTTGTCAAACAAGATAACTCGGCTTTAAGTAGAGATGATTATAAGCGTCTCTATCCGTGTTTGTATAATGATTTAATTAGGTATTGGTCAAAGAGACGGAAACTTGAGCCTAGTCTTGTGTTTTCTTTAATAAAAGCTGAGAGTAGTTTTAAAGGAAATGCTGTGTCTAAGCCTGGTGCTATTGGGCTTATGCAGATTATGCCTTTAACATCAGTTGATGTTTCTAGAGAAATTAAATATTATGATTATGATTTGAAACAACCAAAAGATAATGTTATCATAGGAACTTATTATTTAAGTAAAAGAATAAAAATGATCGGAGAGGTATATAAAGCTCTTGCATCCTATAATGGTGGCATTGGAAATGTGCGTAAATGGGAGAGGGATTATGGGCATTTACCTAAGGAGTTTTTTATTGAAGCAATTCCTTTTGGGCAAACTAGAAATTACGTTAAGAAGATATTGGTTTATTGTGTGTTGTATGATGCTTTATATGAGAGTAAGGGAATGGATTTTATTATAGAATATATTATGGGTGAATTTCCCAAAAGTTTTTAGGTTGTCGAGAACTTGATGGAAAATGTTTTAAGAGTTATGATTTTAGGCTTTGTTCAAGGAATTTCTGAATTTTTGCCTATATCTAGTTCAGGGCATTTGTTGCTTTTAAAAAAGTTTATGCATATTGATCTTCCGATGGTATTTGATATTTATTTGCACTTTGCAACTGTTTTGGTTGTAGTGATTTATTATCGCAAACGAATATTAGAACTTGTGGTAGTCTTGGTAAAATTTGTTTTAAGAAAGACTACCAAGTTGGATTTTGTAAAGTTGAGATTAATATTACTCATATCAATAATCACTCTTATTACAGCATTTGTTGGAATTTTTATAGAAAATTTTAAGGAGTTATTTACTCTTGATTTGGTTTTAGTTAATTTTATTTTGACAAGTATTTTATTGTTTTTGCTTGAATTTAAGATTTTAATTTTTGATTTTAAAAAAAACATCTTGTTTGCAGGATGTTTAATTGGGACCATGCAAGGAATTGGAGCTATGCCGGGTATTTCTCGTTCAGGAATTACAATTTTTGCTTCAGTTTTGCTTGGGTTTAGCAGGTCAGAGTCATTTGAGATTTCGTTCTTATCTTTGATTCCTATTGTTTTTGGAAGTTTACTTTTAAAGTATAAGGAGTTATTTGAGTCAGATATGCTTTTTAGTGTTTTTGAGATAAACTTAGGGGCAATTATTGCTTTTATGGTTGGATTATTTTCAATTAGTTTGTTTGTTAAAATGCTTAAGGATAGTAAACTTTATTATTTTTCGGTTTATTTAATTATACTTGTAAGTTTAGTTTATTTCCTTTTTTGATTTTAATAGAGTTATGAAAAATTTTTATCATTATTTTCATTTTTTGTTTTTTTTTATGTTGGCTGTTATATCATTCTCGCTTTTTGTTGCTTTAACCCCTGTAGGAAATATATTCATATTTTTTGTTTTTAATCTAATAGGTCATATGCTTCTAAATACTTTTTCATTTTTATCATTTTATCTAATACTTTATCCGCTTGTAAATTGGTATGCTTATCGCAACAATATATTTAGCAAGAAATTTGTATTTAATTGGAATTATACGGTTATTTTATTTTTTACGCTGACATTTTGGTTAAGAATTAATTCTGATCTTGAGGGTTCTAATTTTATTAATTGGTTTTTGAGTAATTTTGGGATTATGCTTGGCAATTTTTTTGTTTTTCTTATTTTAATTTTGGAACTTGTTATTTGGATTTACTTGAATTATGTCCTTTTTAAGGATGCTAGCTTTGTTTTAAATACTTTTCATTTTATAGTATTTAAATTGAAAATTTTGTTTGAAAGTATGTTTGCTTTTTTACCGTTTTTAAATACTCTAAAAATTAAAAAAAATATTAAAGTGTATAAAGATTGTGATGGTAATTTGGATGCAGCTAAGACTTCTGATAAGGGAGATAATATCATTAATGATGAAGAGTATCAGGCTTTATGGTCTTTTAAAGCCTTTTTAAGAAAACCCAATAAACCTTTAGATGTTAATTTAGATAAGACCATTTTTTGTCAATCAGAGGTGAGCGATGACAACTTATCGGAAGAGCAATCGTTTCAAGATTCTCAGTGTGATCTAAATGTTACAGATGATTCTAAGTATAAAGCATTAACAGAATTTGAGGATAATAAGTTAGTGTCTAGTGGAAAAATTAAGGTTGGTGATATACGGCATAAGGGCATCATAAGTAATCTTGTTAAGATTGATTATGGAAATTTATTAGTAGGTGAGGGTAGTGATAATTATTTAATAGATATTTCTGTTTTTGATCAAAGAGAACCTAAAAGTGAAACTGAAGATATTGAATATGATCGAGAAATTCAAAAACAATCGATGATTTTACAGGAAACTTTTAAAGAATTTAATATTAATGCTAAGCTTATTGATGTTATTAAAGGACCCGTTGTTACAATGTATGCTGTTCGTCCTGATAAAGGTATTAAGCTTTCAAGAATAACTTCTATATCTGATAATATTGCCTTAAGGCTTGCAGCAGTTCGGGTTAGAATTATTGCACCAATACCTGGTAAAGAAGCTGTTGGGATTGAAATTCCTAATAAAAGACGAGAATTTATTTTGATCTCAGAAATAATAAATAGTAAAGAGTTTCAAAGTGATTTTAAAGTGCCTTTTGCACTTGGTAAAGAAATTAATGGAAGTAATGTTGTTTTTGATCTTATCAATGCTCCCCATCTTTTAATAGCAGGTGCTACTGGGGCTGGAAAATCGGTTTGTGTAAATTCACTGATTGCTTCAATTATTTTTTCAAAATCCCCAGATGATGTTAAGCTTGTACTAATAGATCCTAAAGTGGTTGAGCTTAAGCTTTTTAATGATATTCCACATTTGTTAACCCCAGTTATTACTGATGTAAATAGAGCCTTAGAAGCCCTTCGTTGGTGTCTTGATGAGATGGAGAGAAGATATGTTCTTCTTGATAATTTTCTTGTGAGGGATATTAATGCTTATAATAAAAAAATACTGGAAGAGGGGTTAAATGAAGCCCCATTACCTTATTTAGTAATCATTATTGATGAATTTGCAGATTTGATCCTTTCTGCAAGAAAGGATTTAGAAAATTTGATTTCTAGGCTTGCAGCTATGGCTCGGGCTGTTGGAATGCATTTAGTTCTTGCTACTCAAAGACCATCTGTTGATGTTATTACGGGAGTAATAAAGGCTAATTTTCCCTCAAGGATTTCTTTTATGGTTGCTAGTTCTATGGACTCAAGAATAATTCTTGGAGCATCAGGTGCTGAGAAACTTTTAGGAAAGGGTGATATGCTTTATGTTAATCCTACTACACCTTTTCCTCAAAGAATTCAAGGTGGATTTTTGAATGAAAAAGAAGTTTATAGATTAGTTGAAGAAGTGAAAAAATTTGGTACCCCAAATTATATTGATGATGAAATATTTATTGATAGTATTGTGGGAGCTGATACTGTGGTTCTAAATCCTTCAGATGAGCCCATGTTTGAGGAAGCTCTTGAAATTATTCGTTCTACTAAAAAAGCATCTGCGTCTTATTTACAGAGGCGATTAAAGATAGGATATAATAGAGCTGCACGAATTATTGAGCTTATGGAAGAGATGGGATATATAGGTCCTGTAAATGGCTCAAAACCACGGGATGTGTTTATTTAGATATTAAAAAGGACATTCAATATGAATATCCCTATTTTATTATTTCCCGATTTTTTGTTTTAACTTTCTTACTTTTTTTGCTTGTTTTCTTTTGAATGCTTTTTCTTTTTTGACGCGAATGGTGGATGGTTTTTCATAATATTCTCTTCTTTTCCATTCTCTAATTATTGCTTCTTTTTCAATCATTCTTTTGAAACGTTTTAGTGCTTTTTCTAAGCCTTCATTTTTGTCAACATTGACAGTTATCAAAAAAATCACCTCCTTGTTTTTACTCTATCCTTTTAGTGTTATTGATTATTTGATTTTTGTCAATAAGCATTTGTTCTAAGAAAAAATCTGGGTTTACTGCAACTCCATTAATTCTAACTTCAAAATGTAGATGAGGTCCTGTTGAAATTCCTGTGTTGCCAACATGACCAATGTATTCACCTGTATTTACTATTGTATTCTCTTTAACTCCAAATTTTGAGAGATGTAAATAAATTGTAAATACTCCTGGTAAATGTTGAATTATTACGGTTTTACCAGTAATTTCTCTATCTCTTGCGAATACTACTTTGCCTCTACCAGCTGCGAAAATAGGTGTTTTTTCTCTTTTAAGTGGGGCATAATCTTTTCCATTATGCATTTTATGGCTTGATATTTTTTTTTTGTCTTGCATATAAATTCTTTGGTCTCCGTAAGGACTGGTTATTTTGTATTGATCTTTGATTGGATAAACCAATGTATCATAGTGGTAAATTGTTGTATCTCCTATATTTCCAATTATATTCCATAATGTGAGAGCTTGTTTTTTTTCTTTAGGTGATTGTTGACTTTTAATAAGCTTGGATTTGTTTTTATTAAGCTTTACTGTTGTTTTTTTAAATTTGAGTTTTTTTATCTCTATTTCTTTTATGTATGTTTTATGTTCAAATTCTATTTTAATTTTCCTTTTTCCTTCTTTAATCATTGGTGTAATTCCTATTAGTGCTATATGGTATTCTCTGTTTCCTGCGTTGAATTTGAAAGGAGATGCACTTAAAATAGGTTTTTGATTTGTACCTAAAAGAGATAGTTTTTTGAAATTTTTATTGCTTGCAAAGTAAATATTATCTCCCTGGAAAGTTTCTTTTTTATAGTAACTTTTTATGGTATCATTACTTACTGCATTGATGTTAAGTAATCCTGTTATGAATGTAAATAAAAGGCTTTTGATGTTAATCACTAATTTTGTCTCTTTTTGATATCAATAATTTTTAAAATTTTATCGTTTTGATTGTAAAGATCTTCACTAATTGTGCATATTATGTCTATATTTTGGCCATCTTTGATACCGAGTTTTTGGATATTTTGAGTTCCATTAAAGTAGATAGCTTTATAATAATCTTTATTGTTTTTGATTTTCATGCTTATATGTTTTGAATTTCCATTTTTATCAATTGTTCTGAGGTCTTGAATGTATACATTTTCCATCATAAAAACAAATTCTCTAAAACCATGTCCGTAAGGTTCAAATAAGTTTA
The DNA here is from genome assembly GCF_000012085.2 of Borrelia turicatae 91E135. Taxonomy (NCBI): domain Bacteria; kingdom Pseudomonadati; phylum Spirochaetota; class Spirochaetia; order Spirochaetales; family Borreliaceae; genus Borrelia; species Borrelia turicatae. Next base: position 267,658 of record NC_008710.1, on the reverse strand, counting down.
TTATTTTTAAAAGTTCTTTTTTATTAAAGTCTTTAGGTATAATCGCATCTATGAGTATTGAATCCTCATATAATTCTTTGTATTCTATTTTTTCAAGAGCGTTTTCAAGTTCTTTTATAAATTCATTTAATACACTCTCATATAGAGTAAATCCGGCAGCGGCTTTGTGTCCACCAGAATTTATTATTAAATGGTTTGGTATCATCGAAATTAATTCTTTTGAATTTACTTTATTGTTTGATCTTATGGATCCTTTAATTATATTTTCTTGTCTTGTTAAGAAAACAGCAACTTTTTGATAATAAGTAGAAAGTCTTGTTGCCATTCTAGAACTAATTCCTTTTGGAGTATGTTTGTCATAACATACTATGAATTTATCATTTTTAAAAATAATATTCTCATTATGTGTATTCCAAGATATATCTTCTTTGCGTTTTCTTAAAATATTTATGTTTTTAATTTCTTTAAACTTATTTTCTATTTGATTAATATCTTCGGTTAATAAAAATTGAATTGTAATATCTGCTTTTTCAAGTCTTCCTGTTGAATTTAATATTGGAGCAATTTTAAACGCAATATCTGTTGCAGTGATCATTGGTTTTGTTAGTATATTGGCCTCTTTTAATAGATAATTGATGGATATGTTTTCTCTTAGTGCGATTTCTTTAAGTCCTTCTCTTACAACTATTCGATTTTCATTAATAATTGGCATATTATCAGCAATAGTTCCTATTGCGACAAATTTAAGTCTCTTAAGGCAGTTTTTTAGTAAATCTTTATTTATTGCAAATATTATGTTGTAAAATATGTAATATAGTTTTTCTTTAATATTAATTTCTCTATATTTAAAATATTTGGTAATTTGCATGAGTTCTTTTAGTGTTTTTTTAGCAAATTTAGGATATTTTTTGACAAAATTTTCACTAATATCAATTGTTTCAATATCTATTTTGTGATTAAAGAATTCATTTAGAAGTTGATTCTGTTCATCTTTATTAAATACAATTATGTATTTACTTTGTGAGAATTCTTCTAGTTTATTAATATTGATTTGTAAGTCATTATTGCTTTCTAGAGTTATATACTTTTTTAAAATGTAGTTGTTTATTTCTATTGCATGAAGTGTAATATTATTATTTAATCTTTCTAGGAATAAAAATACCATGTTTTTATTATAAAGATTGGTAGTGGAGAGGTAGAGCGCAAGACATGCTTTAAAACTGACATAACATCCAGCTATTTCTTTAAATGGAGAGAGATCACCTTTTAAATGAGGGTCAATAATTATATTTTCTATGTCAATTTCTTTGTTTGGAAGATGATGATCTGTAATTATTACTTCTATGTTTTTTGATCTTGCATAATTTGCTTCTTCAATGTTAGAAATTCCACAATCAACGGTAATTATTATTGATATTTTATCTTCCAATGCCTTATCAATGATCTCTTTTGTAAGGCCATAAAATTCTCCATTAGAGGGTATTTTATAGGTTACGTTGATTCCAAAATCTTTAAGGGTTTCATACATTATTATTGTAGCTGTGATTCCGTCGGCATCTTTGTCTCCAAAGATTAATACATTTTCCTTTTCTGCAATGGCTTCATTCATTCTATAAATGAATTTGTTTATATTTTTTAATAAGAATGGATTGTGCATTAAATTTACACTACTTTCAATAAAAAATAAAAAGTCTTCTTCTTTTATTTCTCTTCTAAGTAGCAGTGTTGCTTCAAGAATGCTAATATTATATTTTTTTGCAATATTGATTATATTTTCTTTTTTGATGTCAATTTCTTTTTTTTCCCAAATTTTCATGTCTTATTCCAGTTTGCTTTATTTAAAGTAGCGTTTGTTCAAATTCTGTATTGATCTTATTTTTGATCATAATTTTGATAAGTTCTTTTGACTTACTGATTAAATTTACATTTAAGGTTTCTTTGATGTTTTTTTGAGTTGTATATTCTAAGTATTTAAAACTACCTGTATTAATATAGTTATTTTGATTGTTGGTGCATTTTATGCAATTAAATCCGTTAATGTGGATATCATAGTAGTAATGCTTGTCTATTTGTTTATTACATTGAAAACATAATTTTGATAAGTATAAAAATCCCTTTATTATTAAAAATCTTGTTTTGTATTGTAAGTCAATTAATTGTGCTTTTTCTAAGCTTGTGGTATTTAGTATCTCTGTTGCTTCGATAAATAACTTAAAGCATTCCCCATCATCAAAGCTTAAATTAATAAGCTTGATCCAAAGATAAATAATTATTAGTTTTTCATAGATTAAATCTTGCATTATAAATTCTTCATCATTAACTTCTATTATTTTGCATAAATTCTTTTCTTTCACTATCTCGAAATTGGCTTTTACTAGGTTATTGATGTTTGATTTAAATTTTTTTATAGTAGAATTATAAATTATTGTGTGAATAATTCCTTTTGAATGAAATAGATTTAACAGAGAATAACTTTTTTTATGATATAAATTTGTTATGATAGCATTAACTTTATTAAACTGCATTATAACTATTGTATAATAAAAGAATTCATTATTAAATGAATTCTCAGAAAAATTTTCTTTTGTTATAATGAAGCTTAAGGAGATTAAATATTCTATGGAAGAAGTAAAAAATACTGTTTCTAAGGGAAAAAAGCGTTCAAAAAACTCTGGAGGCATTCTGCCGCATTTTGATAAGCCTGTGAGAGTACCTTTAATTGCTGTGCCATCACATCCTGTGTTTCCAGGTATGTTTATTCCAATTGTTATAGTCTCTGATACTGATATGAAGGCTGTTGATTATGTGATTAAAGGTAACGGCATTATCTCCTTATTCGTATTACGTGATAAATTTTTAGAAAAATCAAGAACTAAAAATGATAAATTAATTATCAATTATAAAAAGGATATTTATTCTGTTGGTATTACTGCTAAAATAGTTAAGAAAATTAATCTTCCTGATGGTGGATATAATATTTTTGTTTCAACTATTGATAGAGTGAAGTTTGTCAAGGTTGTTCTTAATGAAGATTTTCCGATAATTGAAGTTGATTATTTAAAGCAAATTCCGATTAAAAAAGATGATGTTCAGTCAAAGGCAATTTATAGTAGTATTTTGCTTAGAACTAAAGAAATATTCTCACATAGAAAGATGCCCGAATTTCAGTTAAATATGGTTAACATTGAAGATAAAGGTAGATTGTGTGATGTTGTTGCAGGAATGATTTCATCTTCAAAAGATGCTCATCAAGAAGTGCTTGAAACTTTAAGTGTTAAGGATAGGCTAAAAAAGGTCTTGGAATTGATTTATGAAGAATTAAATTTAATTGAGATTCAAAATAAAATTGCTAAGGGCATTCAGGAAAAGTTAGAAAAACAACAAAAAGAATTTTTTTTAAAGGAACAACTTAAAGCTATTAAGGCTGAACTTGGTGTAGGAGATGAAAAAAGTAATGAATTTTTAAAACTTAAAGCCAAGATCGATTCTTTAGCTTTAAAAGGAGAAGCTTTAGAAGCAGTTGAGAGGGAACTTGAAAAATTTTCATTTCTTGAAAAGCATTCATCTGAGTATATTGTGGTTAGAAATTATCTTGAACTTATTACTAACCTTCCTTGGGGAGAATCTAAAGTTAATTTTGATAAATTTAATTTGCAAAGGGCAGAAAAGATTTTAGATAAGACGCATTATGGAATGAGAGAAGTTAAAGATAGAATTATTGAATATATTTCTGTTCTTAAATTAAGAAAATCTCAAAAAGGAGCTATTATGCTTTTAGTTGGACCTCCTGGAGTTGGTAAAACTTCGATAGGAACAGCTATTGCTGAAGTTCTGAAAACAAAATTTTTTAGATTTTCTGTAGGTGGTATGAAAGATGAGTCAGAGATTAAAGGGCATAGAAGAACTTATGTTGGAGCATTACCTGGGAAAATTATCCAAGGGCTAAGAATTACAAAGACCAACTCTCCTGTTTTTTTAATAGATGAAATTGATAAGGTTTCAGCATCTAATTATGGAGATCCATTCTCAGCTCTTCTTGAGGTTTTAGATCCTGAGCAAAATATTAATTTTAGAGATCATTATCTTGATTTGCCTTTTGATATTTCTAATGTGTTTTTTATTTTAACAGCCAATTCTCTTGAGACAATACCTACGCCTTTATTAAATAGAATGGAAATAATTCAGCTTTCAGGATATGTTGATGATGAAAAAATAGAGATAGCAAGAAAGTATTTAATACCAAAGGTCTTAAATGAAAATGGTGTTAATAAAGATTCCTTAAAATTTCAAGGTTCAGCTCTTGTTCAAATTGCTAGGGAATATGCAAGAGATAATGGGCTTAGGAATTTTGAAAAGTATTTAAAACAAATTGTTAGAAAAGTTGCAAGAAAGCTTATTGAAGATAAGTCTGTTAAAGCATACCAGATTTCTAAGGAAAATTTAGAAGAATATATTGGTATTCCTGTATTTAGAAAAGAAGAATTTTTGCATAAAGTCATGTCTCCAGGAATGGTAATGGGTCTTGCTTGGACTAATTATGGTGGATCAACTTTGGTAATTGAAACTGTAAAAACTGAGTCTAAGTCCCCTGGTATTAAGTTGACAGGTAGACTTGGAGATGTGATGAAGGAATCTGCAAATATCGCGTTTACTTATGTAAATAGCATTAGTAATGAGCTTAAGTTAAATAAGTCTTTTTTTGAAAAATATATGATTCATTTGCATATTCCAGAAGGGGCTATACCAAAGGATGGACCTTCGGCTGGTATTACTATTGCTAGTGCTTTTATATCTTTAGCTCTTAATAAAGTGGTGAGACCTCATTTGGCTATGACTGGAGAGTTATCATTAACAGGTAATGTAATGGCTATTGGGGGATTGAGAGCGAAAATAATAGCTGCTAAACGAAGTGGACTTGAGCATATTATTATTCCTAAATCAAATAAAGTGGATCTTGATGATATTCCTATTAACATCAAGAATGGCATAAATTTTCATCTTGTAGATAATATGAGAGAAGTTATTAAATTATTATTTTAGAATTTTAAAAGACTTTAAGTTTTATTTTGACTTTTACTATTTTTTGAGCAGAATTATTTCATTCTGTTAATATTTCATTTGTTGTCTTTAGTGTTTTAACTGTGGGTTTAAATAGGTAAATTAGTAATGGAAGTAGTGTTAATGATGCAAGAGATGTTGTTAACATTGTAAAGGCTATGATTGCGCCCAGTGTTGCGATTATTTTATAAGTAGAAAATATTAATGTTAAAAATCCTATTCCTACTGATATTGAATTTGCAAATATTCCATTAAATACATTGGGAATTGATTTAATTAAAGCTTTTTTATAATCTTTAGTTGTTTGATAATTTAATATAAATGCATTAAAGAAATGAATGGAGTAATCTACCCCTATACCCATACTAACGGATGCAATTGTTGCTGTTGCAGGATTGAGTGTTATTCCGAAAAGTTTCATTACAGCAAAATTTAAAAATACTGACCAGGCTACTGGAATCACAATTATTATTCCGGTTTTAATGGATTTGAAGAATAACATTAGCAATATTGTTATTGCACTGAGTGTTGTAATAATATTTGTGACTTGTTCTACCACCATGGTTTTAGATATTAATATTTTGTCATACGCTCCTGAGAAGTTATATTCATGTCCTGGCATGTATTCTTCAATCAAATTGCTTGCATAGTTGGCAAAATTTTTGATTTCTTCAGTTGAATTTTGGTCAGTTCTCACAATAATTGATATCTGAGACCAATCATCATTAATGTACATCTTAGTCATGTTCTTAATAGAATTGCTTCTACTAATTAAGAGTATTAACTTGTTTAAAATAGCTTGATTTTCAGGAAGTCTATATTCTTTTGGATTTTCTTTTTTGAATTTGAAATTCATCAGTCTTATAATTCCATTTATTGAACTGGATTGTGTTTTTTCAGTAAATTTATCAAGATTGTCTGTAATTAAATCCAAATTTTTCATATTTTTTTCATTTTTGAATTCACCAGTAGTTCCATTAATTTCAATTTTGATGATAGATGTTCCCCCTATTTCTTTTTGCATTAAATTAAGTGTTTGTTTGACACTTGTATTTTCTTTAAAATAATCTTTCTCGTCAAAGTTAATTTCTATTTTAAAAAGACCTATAATTGAGGTTAATAAAATAATTAGAGTTATGATAGATGAGAGATATTTGTTATTTAATATCCATTGTGTAACTGTTTGGTTTATCAGTGAAAGTTTTTCAAGAAAATCGTTTTTTGCATTTTTATTCTCTTTGTTTTTGTATTTAAATGGTATGTAGGTTAGTATTCCAGGAAGCACTAATAAGGACATAAGCATTGCAATAATGACCCCTGTTGACATAAAAATTCCCATTGTTTTGTATGCTTGAATTGAAGAACTTATTAATGATAAAAATCCGAAAGCTGTTGTAAGAGAAGTTAAAATTATTGGTGTTCTTAGAGTTTTAATTGTAGTTATTATTGTTTTTTCAGTGAAAGGTTCGTTTTTTATTCTCTTTAATATTCCATTTATTATATGTACAGCATTAGCACATCCAATCGAAATAAGGAGAACGACCATTGTGGTTTCTGGAACAGTAATGGGGGACATAACAATGCTTTTGATTCCAAATGTCCAAATTAGTGCAAATGTTGCAATAAGTACAGGAAGTATTGCTCCCAATACATTTTTTACAATAAAATAGAGTGATAAAATTACTACAAGGGTAGCAAGTGGACCTAACAATTTAAAATCGTCAGCCATGTAGTTAAGTATTTTTTCCCTTACTATAAGATCTCCTGTTAAGTAAAGTTTAAGATCATCAGTCTCATATCTTTTAATTGCCGCTTCCATTGCTTCAAGTTCATTCTTTAAACTTCGGCTAAAATTTGTTTTGTCGTCTGTTGTTGATATGACTATAAAGTATATTAAAGTCGCATCATCATTTAAGAATATGTTTTTTATGAATGATGATGAATTTACTTTGTTTCTTATTTCAGTTATGTCTTCATCTGTGTATACATCTTTTTTAAATTGTGGAAAGTAAGTAAATATACTTGTAACAGAGTTGGGTGTTACTTTGAGTATTTTGGTTATATCATTTGCTACTTTATTAATTTTTCCAAAGGTTTCTTTATTAAAAATACTTTTTTTGTCTTTAAACATTACTATTGTTGATAATAGAGAATTACTTTTGTCTATGTCTATTATTTTTTCGGTTTTTTTGTTTTTTGGGATAAGTTTCAAAATATTGGAATCGAATTTTATGTTTTTTAGGAAAAATCCTAAAAAAATTGTTATTAATGTAAATATTATTAATATAAAAACTCTGTATTTAATGCTTAGGGTTTCCAAATCCATTTTTGCCTCGTTATTTTGTTACTATATTTATAAGTTTATCTTTGACCGTAATGATCTTTATTATTTGCTTATTTTGTATATTTTGCATGATTTTATGATTTTTAAGTGCAATATCTTTAAGAGTGTCCTCATTTATGCCTTTGTTTAATATAATTTTGTCTTTAATTTTTCCGTTAACTTGTAGTACAATCTCTCTTGTATTATCAATAATGAGATTTGGATCGTATTTTGGCCACTTTGCGTTTTTGAATATACTAGGTTGTTCTCCCATATACTCCCATAGTTCTTCTCCTAAATGAGGCGCAAATGGTGCTAGGATAATGGTTAGGGGTTTGAAGATTTCTAAATAATTTTTATCATGTTTTAAAAGTTCATTTATAAATATCATCAATGATGAAATCGCGGTATTAAAATTTAAATTTTCTATATCTTCTGTTACTTTTTTTATTGTTTTGTGAAGTCCGGATATTATTTCTTTTGCTGCTGATTCTTTTGTTAGTTCTTTGTTTTTAATAGCCCATATTTTGTTTAAGAATCTAAAAATTCCAATTAGTCCTTGTGTATTCCAAGGTTTTGAATCAGTTAAAGGTCCCATGAACATTTCGTAGATTCTCATTGAATCTGCGCCGTATTCTTTAATAATATCATCTGGATTTATTATATTTTTGAGTGATTTTGACATTTTGGCAATTATTTGTTTTAGTTCCTTATTATTTGTTTTGGAAAAAAACTTATTATCTCTCTTTTTAACCTCATCATTGGGAATTAAAATGCCATTTTCATCTTGATATGCAAATGATGTTATCATTCCTTGGTTTATGAGTTTTTTAAAGGGTTCTTTTGTATTGACATATCCTAGATCATAGAGAACTTTGTGCCAAAATCTTGCGTATAGCAAGTGTAATACTGAGTGCTCAGCACCTCCAATATAAAGATCAACGGGCATCCAGTAATTAATTTTTTCTTTACTTGCAAATTCTTTTTCGTTATTTGGATCAAGGTAACGTATGTAATACCAGCAGGAACCTGCCCATTGAGGCATTGTGTTTGTTTCTCTTTTGTATATTTTGCCATTACGTTTAACATTTACCCAATTTTGGACTTTTGAGAGAGGAGATTCGCCTGTATCTGATGGTTTATAATTTTCTATTTCTGGGAGTCTTAAAGGTAATTCATCTTCTTCTAATGGTATTTCATTTAAATCATCATCAATTATAATAGGAATGGGTTCACCCCAGTATCTTTGTCTTGAAAAAATCCAATCCCTAAGTTTATAATTGACTTTTTTTTGACCCTTTTTGTTTTTTGTAAGCCATTCTATTACTTTCGTTTTTACCTTTTCAGTTTTGAGGTTGTTAAATTCTTCTGGGGTGTTAATTGAAATGCCATTCTCAGTAAATGGTTTTGTTAGTATTTCATTGTTTCCTGTTTGAGACACTACTTGTTTGATTGGCAGGTTGTATTTTTTTGCAAATTCAAAATCTCTCTCGTCATGTGCTGGGACACTCATCACAGCTCCAGTACCATAAATTCCAAGTACATAGCTGCCTATCCAGATTGGGATTTCTTCTTCAGTTATTGGATTAATAGCATATGCTCCTGTAAATACTCCTGTTTTATCTTTTTCAAGAGAAGTTCTTTCAAGATCGCTTTTAAGGATTTCTTTGTCTTTATATTCTGCAATTATAGTTTTAAGTTCATCTTTTGTGATTTTATCTACTATGTTATGCTCTGGTGCCAGTACTAAATATGTTACTCCAAAAATTGTGTCTGGTCTTGTTGTAAATACTTTTATCTTTTCTTTGCTTGCCTTTATTGAGAATTCAATCTCGGCTCCTATTGATTTTCCAATCCAATTTTTTTGCATTTCTTTAACAGATTCAGGCCAGTCTATCTCTTCAAGATCTTTAATTAGCCTCTCTGCATATTCTGTGATCTTAAGAACCCATTGTCTTAAAGGTTTTCTTTGTACTTTATGGAAACCCCTCTCAGATCTGGGCCCATCAGGTGTTTGGATAACTTCTTCGTTCGATAATACTGTCCCAAGATCAGGACAGTACCATACGGGCATTTCTTTTATGTAAGCTAGACCTTTTTTGTATAGTTTTAGAAAAATCCATTGTGTCCATTTGTAGTAATTTTCATCGTGGGTTCTGATTTCTCTATCCCAATCATAGGCAAATCCTAATGCTTTAATTTGTTCTTTAAATTTTTCAATATTTTTTTCTGTTATTTTTTTGGGATGCTCCCCTGTTTGTATTGCGTAATTTTCTGCGGGTAATCCAAAACTGTCAAATCCCATTGGGTGAAGTACATTAAACCCATTTAAGAGTTTATATCTTGTTAATATGTCAGTTGCTGTGTAACCTTCAGGATGACCGACATGGAGTCCATTAGCTGAAGGGTAGGGGAACATATCAAGAATATAGATTCTTTTCTCTTTAGGAATATTTGGATCTTCATTAACTTTATATGTTTTATGTTTATCCCAATAATTCTGCCATTTTTTTTCTATTTTGGTAAAATTGTATTCAGACATCTGCCCCTCAGTAAATAGTAATATTTTATTTAAGGTTTATATAGCATTTTTATATTCATAGTCACTTCATTGAAAAGCAAATTAAATATTTAATCCTTTTATTAACTTAACAGTTTGTAACGTTAGATTTGCTCTTAAAGCATGCTGTGGACTGGACTTGAACCAGCATGGGCTTACGCCCACTAGCCCCTCAAGCTAGCGTGTATACCACTTCCACCACCACAGCGCATACATATTATATTTGCTATTTGAAAAGTTTGTCAACTTTTTTAATTTTTTTCTTTCTTATAATGTAAATTATTAAAATTATTATTGTGATGATGATAAGTGCTATTAGTGATATGATCCTAATTTTAGGAAAGATTAATTTAAACGATTCACCTATCTTAAAGCTTAGTGTAAAGTAAGTTGTAATTGATATCATGGCTGCAAAAAAGTCAGTTATAAGAAAGTTACTGGTACTCATGTTTCCCATTCCTGCTGATATAAATATTGCGTTTCTAAATCCAAATGGAATAAATCTTCCAAATAGTAAAGTTAAGCTTCCGTAGCGTTTATAGTAATAATTCATTTTATCGATCAATTTATTTGTTTGTTTTTTTTGTTTTAAGAATTTGTTAGCTAAGAATTTGCCTATATAAAATGAAATTATATCGCCAATATAAGCACCCCAGAAAATTCCTAGGAAGATTAAGATTGTATACTCATTTTTTCGACTAGAAAGTATGCCACCCATTATTACTATTGCATCTTCAGAAATGGGAATGTTAAAACCTGCAAGAATAAGTAGTCCGAAAAATACAATTGGTGAATAAGCTATATTGAGATCTATAAATTCTAGTATGATATGCATAATACCTCGTTATTTTTTTTTTGTCTTGTAAGTTAAATATATGCTCATTAAGATTAGATATAGACAATAAAAAATTATTAGTGTTTTACCTATCTTTAAGTAAGTGTCTGGCAGCTTTGCGAATGTTATAAGTATTACTGATAGGGCTGCTATTACTGTTACAGGAAGTGTTATATATTTGAATTCTTTTGTTTTTGAAGGGTAGATGACTTTAATTGGTACAAAACTGAATATGATACATAATAATATTATACTAAGGTTTGTGATTTGGTCTAATTTGAAAATTATGTTAAAGATTATTAAAAAATTCCATAAAGATGGAAAACCTCTAAAGTAATCGTCGCTAGTTTTTGCGTCTAATCTTGAGAATTGGTATGCTGATGCCAATAAAATTCCAATGCAAGTTATTATTTTGTATTCATTGCTTATGAAGTTACCGTAATAAAAAAATATTGTGGGAATGAACGTATAGTTTATGTAGTCTACTATATTGTCAAGGAGTTCTCCATTTATTGTTGGAATTATTTCTTTTATTTTTAATTTTCTTGCCAGTGTACCATCAATCCCATCAATTAAAAGTCCAAGGATGGTAAGTTTTAATAAAAGATTATAATCTGTGTTTATTATGGATATTATTGAGTAAAGACTAACTATTAATCCGGAAGCTGTTAAAATATGTACTGACCAGGCTAAAATAAGATTTAATAATTTTTTCAAAGCTTACTCCTTTATTCAAATAATTTTTTTACATCTTCAAGACGTTCTTTGAATATATTAATTGTATTTTTTATTGTTGATTTTAAGCTTAAATCAACACCGGTAACTTTTAAGGATTCTAAGGGATATTTTGAACCCCCTATTTTCAAAAAATTTATGTAATTTTTAGTAGCATCTTTTTTGTTATTTTTTATGTTTTTATATATCAAAAGAGCAGCTGTGATGCCTGTTGCGTATTGATATACGTAAAATGGTGAGTAAAAATGAGGAATTCTAAGACATTCGAGTGAACTGTTTTCATCGAGTTTAAAATTTGGACCAAAGTATTTTTTTAGTAAGTTTAAATAGGTTTGCTTAAGTGTTTCTTTTACCACTGGCTCATCTTTATTGATCATTTCATGAATGATATATTCAAATTCGGCAAACATTGTTTGCCTGAAAAATGTTGCAAGTAGGTCATCGATTTGGTTTAATTTAATGTATTTTATTTTTTCGATATCATTTTCATTTTTTAGTAAGTAGTCTGCAAGTATTTGCTCATTCACTGTGGATGCTATTTCTGCTTCAAAAATAGAATATTGATATTGAGGAAATGGATTATTTTTGATACTGAAATAGGAATGCATGGAGTGTCCTGCTTCATGGGCCAGGGTAAACATATCTCTTATTGATTCATCTTTGTAATTCATTAATATATAAGGTTTTCCATTATATGATCCTGCACTAAATGCCCCTGCTCTTTTTCCTTTATTTTCATATTTGTCAACCCAACGTTCTTCTAAGAGTCCTTTTCTTAGTACTTCGGTATATTCGCTTCCTAGTATTTCTAGCGATTTTAAAATTTTATCACAGGCTTCTTTAAAGGAGTTTTTGAATTTGATATTTTTTGTTAGAGGAACATAGACATCGTAATGATTAAGATATTCTTGGTTAAGTATATTTTTTCTAAATTCGTAATATTCATGAAGTACAGATAAATTTTCATTAACTGTTTCAATTAAGTTCATATAAACTTTCTTATCAATATTGTTTTGAAAAAGTTTCATTGAAATAGTATCTTTAAATTTTCTTGTTTTGGCTAAAAATTTATTTTTATTGATATCGGCAATTAAGAGGTTGGATAATGTATTTTCATGTTTTTTATATTCTTGATAAAATTTCAAAAAAGCTTCTCTTCTTATTTCTTGATTTTCATTTTGAAGAAATAGACTGTAAGTGGCATTACTTAATGGTTTACCATCAATTTCTCCAAATTCCATGTCCGCATTTGTTAATACAGAGAATATATCATTATAAGATGAATAAAGAGATGTATAGTTAGCTAGTATTCTCTCTTCGTCTTTGCTTAAGACGTGTTCTTTTTCTCTTAAGATTTTTTCAATAGCTATTTTTTTATCTTTGAGTTCTATGTCCTGCAGCCATTCTCTTATTTGGTTTGTATCTGTTTTTAAAATTTTTGGTATAAAAAATGAGGTGGAATTTGATGCGTATGTTTCTAAGTTGATATTGATTGCGCGAAGTTCGTTTGAGGTCTGATTGCTTACATCTGTTTCTAATTGAATTTGTGTGTAATATACTGTTCTTTCCAGTTCTTCTTCGATTTCATAGTAATCATTTAATGCTTGTTTAAAGATGTTTAGGTTGAATTCTAATTTTTCGTATTCCTTGAAGTCTTGAAGTTTTAGTTTTATTTTTTCGACTGTTTCCTTGTATTCTTCATTGTTTTTAAATAGAGAAGATAAGTCCCACTTGTCATCTTCATTAATTTTACTTCTCTCTATCATCAGACTTGCTCCTTGTTAATATGACACTAATTGTGATTTATAAATAATAACCATTTTAAATCTTTACTTGTAATTTTACAATTGAGTTGAATACTTGATTTATGTTGTTTTTTAAAATCTGTTTTTTTTGGTATCAATTCAAAGATTGCATTAAAAATTTTTTAAATTTAGCAAATGCAATTCCTCTATGGGATATTTTGTTTTTTTCTGTAAGAGTTAATTCACTGAGTCTTTTATTATTTGCAGTTAAAAATATTGGATCATATCCAAATCCGTTTTTTTTGTAACAATCAATATCCAAAGCAATTGTTCCATTGAGGATGCCTTCAAAATTGGTTATTGTTCCGTCTATAGAGATATGACTAACTATACATATAAAATATGCTGTTCTATTTTCTTTGTCTTTCATTAAGTCTATAATAAGATGGTTTTTTTCATTTGTTCCTAGTTTTTTTCCTAATTTGTATTGATCATATCTTTTAGAATAAATTCCAGGTTCCAAATTTAAAGCTTTTATGCATAATCCAGAATCCTCACTAAAAACAGGTTTTTTTTTATCTAAAGATTCAAATAGAGTTTTTGCTTTGAGCAAAGAGTTTTCTTTAAAAGTTTTACCTGTCTCTTTTACATCGAAGTTTTTGGGAATTTTGATTTTTATGTTAGGTATATCTAAAATTTGTTTTACTTCGTTTATTTTATTTATATTAGTAGTTGCAAAGAATAATGTTTTCATTGTATATAATAATAAATCATTTATGTATATTTTTGGTATTTCTATTGTACTTATAGAGATAATTTATGATTTAATGGAGATAGTGATTATATGGAAGATAAATTTTAGAATTTGGTGGTGTTACTTGGTATTAAACATTAAAATCATTAAATCAGAATTTGTGGCTTTCAAATAGGTTTTAAATGTTGAAATCTCTATTGATTAGTGAATAAGTGGTGAGGGGTTTGTGATGAGAGACAGAAAAGGTTTTAGAATTTTATCTTTTTTTAAAAAATTAGATAAGATCTTTTTTACGATTTTTAGTTCCTTTCTTAAACTTTTAAGTAATGTTTACTCAATTTTTAGGCAAAATATTAGCTTTATGATTATTCCTCATGTTAAAGGGGATGTTAAGAATATAAAGATTTCTTTCTTAACTCTATTTTTATTTTTTTTATTTTTTCTTTTTATTTTTATAGGGTTTGTTTTGCTTTCTATTAATTATGTTACTCTTAAATCTATTGTTAAGTCTACTGAGAAAAATTATGCACTTGCTGAATCTGAAATTGAGGATTTTAGAAACACAGTTGTAGAAATTAATTCTGTTGCTAGTAATTTTTCTAAAGTTTTGGATGAACTTAACGTTTCCTTAAAAATAAAAGAGAGTAATATTGATCTAAATCGAAGTAAATTAGATGGGGATCTTGCGGATTTTCTTGATTTGCAAATGTTAGAAGCTAATGCACTTAAAGAATTAAATGATCTTAAGAATGTTAAGAATACAATAGAAGGGTCAATTTCTCCCCTTAAGAGTATTGTTAAATTACTTCATTCTCAAAATAAATTATTAAATGATATTCCTTCGCTTTGGCCGATTGTTAAAGGAGATGGTATTGTTTCTCTTCATTTTGGTCCGGCTATTGAGCCTTTTACCAGACAATGGTATATTCATAAGGGTATAGATCTTGCAGGTGTGAGAATTGGAACAGCTATTGTGGCAGCTGCTGATGGTGAAGTTATTAGAGCTAGTTATCAGGTAACAGGTTATGGTAACTTTGTTCAAATTAAGCATAAGTATGGACTCTCGACTCTTTATGCGCATATGTCTCGTTTAAATATTTCTAAGGGTTCTTATGTTAGGAAGGGCCAAGTAATTGGTTTTCTTGGTCAAACAGGGTATTCAACAGGTCCGCATCTTCACTATGAGGTTCGCATAGGATCTCAAGTTGTAAATCCTGATATGTATTTAAATTTAGCAACGGGGGCTTCAAAATAAATGTTGAATCTATTGAGTATTAAAAAGGATAAGAAAATTTCGTCATCTTTTATTTTTGCTGATGTAAAAACAATTGTTGGAAAAGGTGATTTTTTTAAAGGAGAACTAATTTCAAATAATTTTATTCGAATTGATGGTGATTTTTTAGGCACTATTAATTCTACTAAAAGAGTTATAATTGGAGAGGCAGGACGAGTTAAGTCAAATATTAATGCAAATGAGGTTGTTGTTTCTGGAATAGTTCTTGGAAATGTGCAGGCTAGCAATAAAATTAAGATTTTTCAGTCAGGATGCATTATTGGCAATATTTCATGTAAGTCAATTGAGGTTGAAGAAGGAGCAATTATTGATGGGTATATGAATATTGGTATTGGAAGTCTTAGTTTTTCTGAAAAAGATGTGTTGATTTATACGGGTTCTTATAAGGTTGATGAAGATGTTTTAATTGAAGTAAATAAGGAAATGAGTCGGGAAGAATCAACTAAGGATGCTTGCATAGATGAGTGTGATAAGTACTTATTTGATGACGAGCAAGATAGATGAAGATTAATAATTTGGTTGCAGGAGTTTTAAATCTTGATTCAAAAGATTATAAGGCCGCAAAGAAGAAAGTTAATGTCAATAGAGCAAATATTTTTTCTTCGATATTTAAAGCCGAACTTGTAAGAGAAGATAAGCATTTTATTGTTTTTGAAAATGGTGAATTTAATCTTGAATTAATTAAAGATATGTTAGACAAGATTAATGATGTTGGTGAAAAGCTGTTAAGTGAACCTTCTCGTCAAAATGTAATTTTTTATAAAAAAACTATAGGAGAATTTTTATCTATTGTTTTATCATTTTCTATTTCGCTTAAAGAACAAAAGGGAGGTAATAATGGAGAGCTTAAAAGACCCAAATATCGCATTATTAGGATTATTAATGAAAAGCTTGATAGGCTTGCTTATTCTGTTTTGCAAAATCAAGTTTCTCAGATTAAACTTTTAAGCAGTATTGAGGAAATTCAAGGATTGCTTATAAATTTGCTTAAGTGAGATACTCTTTTCTTTATAAAATAATATAAGCTTATGATACATGAAAATTTTAAAATATGAAGGATTATATCATATCCTTTATATTTTAAACTAAATATTTTGTTGCTACCTCTTTAAAGTTTTTTATTTGCTCTGTTTTCCATTCTTTAGATTTGCCAAGTTTATGCATCATAATTTCAGCGACCTTTGGTGTGGATTCAATTGTGGCTTTTGCATTAAAAAGTAACGATCTTGTTCTTCTTGATAAAATGTCTTCAACAGTTTTTGCTTGTTCAAATTCAATGGCAAAGGTTATTTGGGCTTCATTTAATGGCAAGTCTGTGTGAATCTTTTTGTTAAAGTCTTTCATTTGACTTAAATGTTCGAAATCACTTCCATAAGCTCTAAAATATTCAGGAATTTTAAGTGCTTCTTCTCTTTCTATATACCCATGCAGCTTGAGGTTTTCTGTTATAGACTTTGAATCAGGTATTAAATTTTCTTCTATTGCTCTTTTTAGAACTTTTTCAGCCATCTTTCTGTAAGTAGTATATTTCCCTCCGGCAATTGTAATGAGATTTGAGTCTGATACAAATATTTTATCGTTTCTTGATATTTTTGAGGTATTTTTTTTCTCTTTGGGAGCTACTATTAAGGGTCTAATTCCTGAGTAAACACTTAGAATATCATTTTTTGTTATTTTAATATCTAAGTAGTTATTTATATTTTTTATTATGAATTCAATTTCACTCTCTAGTCTTTTAGGCTCTTCCTCAATTTTGTTTATTGCAATATCTGTAGTTCCGCAAACAATGACATCATACCAAGGTACAGCAAATAAGATTCTCTTATCACTTGTCTTAGGCATTAGCATTGCGTATTCGGTATGTAGTTTATCTTTGTTAATTACTAAATGTGTTCCTTGGGAAGGTTTTATAATGTTAGCTGCATTAGTATCATCTAATTTTCTGATCTCGTCTGCAAAGATTCCTGTTGCATTTATTATGCATTTGCTATTAATGATAACTTGTTCTTTAGTCATTCTATCTTTAATAATAGCACCAGATATTTTGCCATTTTTTTTGATAAAATTTGTGGGTTCTGTATAATTAAACGCAATTCCTCCTTTTTCAGTGAAAGTTCTAAGCATACTTATTGCCATTCTGGCATCATCAAATGAAGCATCGTAGTATAAAACAGAGCATTTAAGACCTTTGGTTTTAATATTTGGCATTTTTTCTATTGTTTTGGATTTTGATAATAGCTTTGTTTTATACTGAGATTTTTTATGCTTGCCAAGAAGGTTGTGATACCAACTTAATCCGAAATAGTAGTAAGGAATATTTAAAATGTTATATATGGGCGTAACAAATTCACATTTACTAACTAAGTGGGGTGCATTTGTTTCAAGTAAAGCTTTCTCATATAAGGCCTCTTTGACTAAAGGCACATTTAATTGTGCTAAATACCTTACGCCTCCGTGTATTAGTTTAGTTGATCTAGAGGAAGTACCTTTTGCATAATCAAATTTTTCAATGAGTAAAGTTTTGTATCCTCTTGTAATTGAGTCTATTCCAATGCCAAGGCCAGTTGCTCCTCCTCCAACTATTATTAAGTCAAAATCTTGATTATCAATATCTCTTAATTCTTTTTTTTTATTTTTACCCATAAAAATCAGATATTCTCCTTATTAAAATTATAGTTATCGTTTTATTGTTTTACAAACTTCACTACTGTATCAGTAAAATCTGTAAATAGGCCATCTATTTTAGCTTTGTTAAATAATAGATCTAATAGCTCATTTGCATCTTTTACATATGAAGGTAATGAGTCAATTCTAAATGTATAAGCATGAACCTCCATGTTATATTTGTGAGCTAAACTTGTTAGATCTGTTATTTTTCCATCAATTATAATTTGGGGTATCCAAGGTCCAATTCCATCGGCATATTTTGCAACCTCTGTCATACCTTCTTGTGATTTTATGTATTCATAGTCTGTTGGTGCTTCATCCCAGTCATTTTCGCCAACAAGCATTATTAATTTTCCTTGATATCCAAGTTCTTCCCTTATTCTCTTTAATTCGTCAAAGTCGAATGTTTGAAGATAAATTTTGTCTTCTTTTGACTTATATCCATATTTATTTAAAATTTCTATTACAATTTTAGAGATATCTTTACCTTGTTGTTTATGCCATAAGGGTTTTTTAATCTCAGGGTAAATTCCAACGTTTCTTCCTGTACTTTTGTTTAATCCTTGTATAAATTGTATTTCTTCCTCTAAAGTTGGGATTTTAAAGTTATATTCGTTTAAGGGAAAACGGTTGGGATATATTGGTTTTCTGGTTTCTAGATCAAATCTTTCGCTAAGACTTAGTGATTTAAGCTCATCTAGTGTAAAATCAACAGAATAGTATCTTCCGTTTTCTCTAGCTCTTTCAGGAAATAGTTTTGCAACATTTGTTGTTGTATCAAGTTCTGGGTCATGCATTATAATAGGAACATTATCTTTTGTCAAAACGATATCTTGTTCTAGGTAGTCAGCTCCTAAAGCATAAGCGAATGCTTTAGCTTCTAAGGTATGTTCTGGTAAATACCCGCTAGCACCTCTGTGAGCTATAATTAATGGTGGTTTTTTGTTTGTCATACTCATTTTTTCATTCTGACAGGCAATGATGAGAAAAATATTCATTGTAAGCATTAATAATTTTGTTTTAATTAATTTCATTATTTAACCCCTTATATTGTGATGATTACCTTATTATAATATATTTACTTATTAAGCTTCCATATTTATATAATTATTGTTTATTGGTATTATTAATTTTTTTCTCTTGCTTGAGTGTTAAACTTATAAATAGTATTGAAAATATGCAAGCAGTTATTAATAGATAAAAATAAACATTCCAATTAAAGTGTTGCAGTACAAGACCTGTAATAGCGCTAGCAGTAACAGAACCTCCTATATATCCAAATAATCCTGTAAATCCTGCAGCAGTGCCCGCAGCTTTTTTGGGTGCAAGATCAAGAGCGTGAAGACCAATAAGCATAACAGGGCCGTAGATTAAAAATCCTATTATTGCTAAGAGAATAGTTGTAAGTGTTGGATTATTTTCTGGTAGTTGCCAATATATAATTATTGTAATAAGAGCAGCGGTCATAAAAATTATTCCAGTCTCAGATCTTCTTCCTTTAAAAATTTTATCAGATATCCATCCGCAAATTATTGTTCCAGGGATAGCTGAAAATTCATAAAGGGAATATGCCCATCCTGAATTTTTGATGGAAAAGTTTTTTACTTGCGAGAGATATGATGGTGCCCAGTCTAGGACTCCGTATCTGACAAAGTATATAAATGCGTTAGCAGTAGCTATGTACCATAGCAGTTTATTGTTAAGGACATATTTTATAAATATATCTTTTGCATTAAGTTCTTTTTCTGCCTCTTCTGTATAGTCGTCAGGATAATCATTTTTATATTCTTCAATTGGTGGTAATCCTACAGATTGAGGTGTATCTCGTAGTGTAATGAGAATAAATATTGCAATTCCTAATACTAATATTGCTGGTACATAAAATATGGCTTGCCATTCTTTAAAGTGAATTAAAGCCCAAGCGGATATTATTCCAGCTGCTCCTCCTCCTATATTGTGAGCTAAATTCCAAGTAGCTACAGTTATTCCCCTTTCTTTTTTTGCCCACCAGTGAACCATAGTTCTTCCGCACGCAGGCCATCCCATGCCTTGAACCCATCCATTTGCAAACATCAAAATAAACATTAACATTATCGCAGTTGTGGGGTCGAGTAATTGCCATGAAAATAATCCAAATAACAAGGTAATTATTGCTGTAAGCAGTAGTCCTAGTGCTAGAAAATATCTAGGATTGCTCCGATCTGAGATATTTCCCATAATAAATTTAGAAAATCCATATGCAATTGAAACTCCAGATAAAGCTATTCCTAATTGGCCTTTATTGAAACCTTCTTTTTCGAGCTCTGGTATAGCAAATGAAAAAATTTTTCTAGTTAAATAAAAACCAGCATATCCAATGAATATTGAAATAAAGATTTGCAACCTTAACTTTTTATATAGTGAATCTTCTATTTCTTTGTGTACTCTCTTTATGTGAGGTGCTGGTTTTAAAAAATCAAATAACTTCTTCATAATTTAACATCTCCGTTGTATTTATCAAATATTAATTTTATATATTACGTTTATAACTTAAGAAATACTAGTCTTTGGATTTTAACAAATTAGTAATATAAATGTTATTGGATCCAATCCTTTGCTCTCTTAATAGCTTTATGCCAATTATAGATTAAATCTTCTCTTTTGCTATTTTCCATTGAAGGTTCAAATATTTTATCTGATTTCCAAAGACTTGTAATCTCTTCAGTACTTTCCCAATATCCCACAGCAAGTCCTGCCAGATAAGCAGAACCAAGAGCAGTAGTTTCTGTAATTTTTGGTCTGACAACATTGCACTGTAAAATATCAGCTTGAAATTGCATAAGTAGATTATTTTGACTGGCTTTTCCATCAACTCTTAGTTCTTTTATTGCAAAACCTTGAATTGAGTTTTGCATTTCGGTTAGTACATCAAAGCTTTGCAATGCAATGCTCTCAAGAGCGGCTCTTGTAATGTGTTCTTTTGTTGAGCTTCTTGTAAGTCCAATAATTGTTCCTCTGGCATAAGAATCCCAATGAGGTGTTCCAAGGCCTACAAATGCTGGTACAAAATAAACACCCCCATTATTATTTACTGAGGCTGCCAGTGCCTCTGCATCACTATTTTTTCTAAATAATTCTAGATTATCTTTTAACCATTGAATTACAGCTCCTCCAATGAAAACACTTCCCTCAAGAACATAAGTTATTGAATTTTTTCTTCCCCATGCAATTGACGTTAAAAGTGTTTGTTGTTCATTAATAATAGGGTTTTTTCCTATATTAACGGTAACAAAGCAACCAGTTCCATAGGTATTTTTAGCCATTCCTTTTTGAAGACATGCTTGTCCAAATGTTGCTGCAAACTGATCACCCGCAATTCCTGAAATAGTGATTTCTGTCCCCAGTATGGAAGAGTCGGTTTTTCCATACACTTCGGAACTTTGTTTAAGTTCAGGTAGAATTGATTTTGGGATGTTTAATATTTGCAGTAGTTCTTCGTCCCATTCAAGTGATTTAATGTTTAAGAGTAGGGTTCTTGATGCATTAGAATAATCTGTAATATGTATTTTTCCTTTAGTAAGGTTCCAGACTATCCAAGTATCTATTGTTCCAAAACATAATTCTCCCTTTTCTGCTCGTTTTCTTGCTCCTGCAACATTATCCAATATCCATTTTATTTTTGTACCGCTAAAATAAGCATCTAATACAAGACCTGTTTTTTTTAAAAAATTTTTATCTTGTCCTCTTGCTTTTAATTCATCGCAAAGTTGTGCTGTTCTTCTATCTTGCCAGACTATTGCGTTATAAATTGGATGTCCTGTTTGCCTATCCCAAATAATTGTCGTTTCTCTTTGATTCGTAATTCCAATTGCTTCAATTTCATTGGGAAAAGTTCTTGCATTTGCTAAAGCTTCTGCCATGACTCCTAATATTGAGCTCCATATTTCGTTTGGATTATGTTCAACCCAACTTGGATATGGATAAATTTGTTTAAATTCTTTTTGTGCAAATCCTTTTATGTTTGCTTTTTTGTCAAATATTATTGCTCTTGAACTAGTTGTACCTTGATCAATAGATAGAATATATTTCATATTCATTGTTCCTCCTTAGCATTATTGTTATAACCAATGTTAGCTTGAATTGTATTTAGGATCATTCCTTGTCTTCTAAGGTAAATTCGTAAACTATAGCACCTAGGATAGTACCAATTATTGGACCTAATATAGGGATAATGAATACGTTCATTTCGTCAAAACCGTGATTTTTAAAACCGGCTAGTAGTAGTAATATTCTTGGTCCCAAATCCCTTGCTGGATTAATAGCGTAACCATTCATTCCCCCAAAGCTTATTCCAATGGCTAAAACTATTGATCCAATAATGAAAGGAAAAAATGGATTTTGAGTGTCTCCTTTTATAAATTTTCCAACAACTAGAACTAAAAACATTAGTAAAAATGTTCCAAATATTTGGTCAATAAATCCAGGCCAAAAACCAGGGACAGCGGGAAAAGTTGACATGATTCCTTGGGTATTTTCAAATGCAGGATCTATTTCTATCCATTTTGGGTAAAATACAATTAATGTCATTAGAGCCCCAGAAAATGCTCCAAGTATTTGTGCTGAAATGTAGTGAAAAAGTTTTGCCGTTGGAAATCTGCCAATAGTAGCTAATCCAATGCTAATGGCAGGATTTAAGTGTGCACCACTAATTCTTGCTGCTGTATAAACCCCAAATGTTACACCAAGTCCCCAGCCAAGTACTATATTTGTATAGCCTCCCTTTATTATTTCTCCAGTTACAGAAGGGTTTGATGGGAATAAGGTTGTCATTGCTACAGAACCTGTTCCAAGTGCCAGTAAAATAAATGTACCTAAAAATTCTGCAATAAATTCTTTAAATCGTATATAAATCATACTTTAACTCCCTTATATTACTTAAAATCTAATTTGAAATTAACTTTTTATATTTTTTCAATTTACATGGTGTTTTTTTATAATTTTTTATTTTCATTTTCTCTCATAATATTTTTTTAATATGTACTAGTTATGTTGAATTTGTTAAATTATTGCCAAATATGAAAACTTTAGTGAAGTCTTTTTATGCTGACTAATTGCTCTTTTTTCATTTGATATTTCAATATTCATTATCTTAGAATTTGTGAAACTTGATATAAGACCATTGATATGCTCTTTATATTTATTTTTGTAGCATAGGTTCTTATTCATTAATAAATTTTTTGTTATCAAGGGGATGAGATTATGAGTTATAAATTTGTGCCAATTGTGACCATTGCCTTTTTGGTCGTTTAAAATTATATGATTTGTGCTGTATAAATTAAAACTTTTGATTAATTCTTTGATTTTATTTGTGAATCTTTTTGAGATGAAAAATTTTTTACATCTTTCCTTTATGGATTTTTTAATTATTGCTTTAAACAGTGTTATTTGACTATTTAGATTGTATTTGCTATTCATTGAATATTCTCCTGAATTTAAGCATTAAAGTATATGAAATTGTTTTGTATATTAGAGATTTTATTTTTTATTGTTGTTAATGTCAATAATTTAAAAATATGAATTTACCAATACTTGGTTTATGTTTTTAAACATTTTATTACTTTATGTTTTTTTAATAATTTATGTTTTTATTTGTTTAAATGATGTTGTTTTTAATTATTATTAATGTTAGTTAGAAAATATTAGTTAGAAATTTTGGAGGCAGGTTTGGTGATTGTAATTGAGGGTTTAATTGGAGTAGGAAAAACTACGCTTGGACATGTTTTGTCTAAGGAGTTTAATATTCCTTTTTACAGTGAATTAAATAATGAATTTACATTGTCTATGTTAGATAAATTTTATAAGGATAAGTCTAGGTGGGCTTTTTTAGTTCAGATTAATTTTTTAAATGAAAGATTTAAGCTTATAAAGAGTATATTTAAGACTAAGGGAGGGATACTTGATAGATCTATTTATGGCGATCGTGTATTTGCTTCTCTTTTAAATGATAGTGGATATATTTCCAATGATGAATATAAGATATATCTTGATTTGCTTGATAATATGCTTGAACATTCTCAGAAACCTGTATTGATGATTTATCTTGATTGTAGCGTTGATGAAGCTGAGCGTCGCATTAAAAATAGAAATAGGAGTTTTGAGACAGGCATTCCTAGAGAGTATCTTGAAGGTCTTAATGAGAAATATTTAAGTTGGTATGATAGTTATGATTTATCGCCTAAATTGAGCTTTGATTACAATAGCATAAATATTTTTGATGATAAACACAAAAGCAAGCTTATTGCTTTCATTAAAGATAAACTTGTAATATAATTATTTATAGATGATTTATGGTTGTATTTTTGTTTTTTTGAGGATGACTAGATTTTATTGGAGGTTAGTATGAAAAAATTGGTGTTATTGTTTTTTTCTTTTGCTTTTATAAGTTTATTTGCAAAAAATGGTTCTGTAGTTGATGAGCAACAAAAGGAACTTGCTATTTTTTATTATGAGGTTGGGCAGCGATACATTGATGTTGGTAAAGTTAGAAAGGGGAAAATTTTTCAAAAAAAGGCTTTGGAGATTTATCCGAGACTGAAAGAAGAAGTTAATCTTAAAGTCGCTGTAGAGGAAATTGATTCTAAGATTAAATTGGAGGGTGAGACCAACTTCCTTGCATTTGATGATGTTAAACTTGATGATATTCCAGGGATAATTCATAGTAAAATTGAAATTAGCGAAATAACAAATGCTCCTAAAATAGAATATATTGCAAATAGAGAGAGAGAGAAATATAAAGAACAAGCAGTTAAATTTCAGTTTAGTAAATTTGTAAGAGCTCTTCTCTTGCAGGATTTAAATTTACTTGATTCTGTTGTGGCCGATGAAGTGAAAGTGTTGGGTAGAATTGAGCCTAAAACTGATTTTATTTCAAGTTTAGAGCTGGTTTCAAATGATATTAGTAAGGACGATGTAAGTTATCTTGCAGTTGATGATTTTTATGACCTCAAATCTTTAAATATTATAAAAAATACAGATGTTTCTTATAGTGTTAGAGTTAAAGCTAAGAAAAATGATGTTACTAAAAATATTCCATTTTGGAGAGATGTTCAAACTTTATGTTTTGAAAATCAGGATGATAAATGGGTACTCTTTTCAATAAAATAGAATCTTAGTGTCATGATTACAATTACTATTGCCAAAACATATATAAATAGGTCTCCAATGTGTTCATAGATTGTTGTGAATCTTGGAGGCAATTTTATTCTTGATATTAGATATCCTTTTTTGAATGTTGCTAAACTTTTAACATTTTCCCCATATTCATTTATTATAGCAGTGATTCCGGAATTTGTAGCTCTAACGGTTTTGATTCCATTTTCTATGCTTCTAAATTTTGCTACTACAAAATGTTGCCATTCTGATGAATCTGTATGTGACCAAGAATCATTTGAAAAATTTAATAGTAGATTTGCGTTTTGTTTTTTGTAATTTCTTGCAAGGTCTGGGAATGCATCATCATAGCATATTAAGAGTCCCAAATTGAATTTTTTGAGTTTAAAGATTTCAAGTTTATTGCCGTTGATTTGTCCTGTAATGTTAAAGTTTTGACGGAAGAATTTTCTTACAAATTTATATTCATAAAATGGTATTTTTTCTGAGAATGGAACTAAAAATATTTTAGAGTATATATTTTCTATCTTAAGGTTAGGTTTTATTGCGTAAACTGAATTTTGATGTGTTAATGATCTTTTATCTGGTTTTGAAGGTGAACCAATGACAAAATGAGCTTTGCTGTTGCTTATTAGTTCATTTACTGAATCATATAATTCAATCAATTCTTCATCATAATAAATGTAATCTTTGTAAGAATTGAATGGCAAGGCTAATGCCCCTTCGCTCCAAAGTACAAGTTCTGTATCAGGATGTTTTCTTAAGGCTTGTTTTGTAAGCTTTATAGATGTTTGAATTCCTTTTTTATGATTTCCAGGTAGCCATGGGTCAATGTTAAGTTGGATTGCTGCAATATTTAGAGTGTCTATTTCTTTGTTTAAGATTGGATTTAATTCTATTTTTTTCATGATTCCGTAAGCAAAAGATGTACTTACTAATAGAACGGAGAATAATACGTTTAATGTGTTTATTTTGTTTTGTCTTATTAAAAAATTTGCAATTCCTGCATTAAAAAAGTAAACGATGAAGCATACAAAAAAGACCCCAAAAATATCAGCTACTTGTATAAGGTCATTGAAGTTGTTTACCATAAAGGCTGAGAATCCCCAAGGATATGCTGCGAATCCAATTGATTTTGAATAATCATAAAATGTGAAAAGTATAGCTAAAGTCAATGTTTTATTTTTAAAAGTTTTTAATGCATAGTATAGAAAATATCCTAAAACGAAAGCGTAGGGAATATATCCAGATACTGCTCCTAAGAATGTAATTAGCCCAAATGAATGAAAAAATGCAAGCCAAAAATTTTGTAGACTATTAGCTACTAAAAAGTAAAAAATTGTTAAACCGATGAGAGTTTTTTTATCTTTTACTTTAATTAATGCAATGAAAAGTGGTATATATGCAACTAGACCAATACTTGAATATCCCATATTTTTTATTTCATTTGGAATTGCCAGAGTGGTAAGCATTCCAGAAAATGTGGCTAGTAAGAAATATCTTGTTTTCATTTTCCCTCTTTTTTTACTGATATTTATCTATAAAAATATATGGCATATTAAGTGGTACAGATATTAATATGCCATATTGCATAGTATAATATATATAGTATGTTTTGTATAACAATATCAAATTTATATAGTATTTGTTTAAGTATAAAGAGAATGATTTTAATATTTAATTTATTTGTTTTATTTTTTTTGAGTACATTTGTTTTAAATTCTCAAGGTATAGTTACCAACAAAGATGCTCAGGAAGAATTTAAATTGGCACTTAATTCTTATAATAATGGGCTTTATGATGATGCTTTATTATCTTTTAAAAGAGTTTTAAGTTTTGATCCAAGTAATCTAGATTATCGTTTTTGGATAGGTAATGTTTATTATAGGTTGGGATATGTTGAAGAAGCTTTGAGGGAATGGCGCAATCTGCAATCCCAAGGGTATAAGGCAGCTTATCTTAGACAGTTAATATCTATAATTGAACAAAGAAGAGGTATATCATTAAGTAATGAACTTGATGTTGAGAGATTTATTCAAGTTGCTTTTCTTAATAATTCTATTTATAGACGGCCAAATGGATATCAGATTACCTCTTTAAAAGCTGATCAATATGGTGGGTATTATGCTGTTAATTTTGTAGGAAATGAAATATTACATTTTGATGCTAACAATAATGTTAGTGTTTTGATTAAAGATGGAATCACTTCTTTAAAGTCGCCTTATGACGTAATTGAACTTGGTGACCTATTGTATGTGACACTTTGTTCAAATGATGAGATTGGCATATATGATAAAACTTTTGGTATTAAAAGGGGTTCGATTGGGAAAAAAGGCACTGATCCTGGTGAATTGCTTGCTCCTCAGTATATGACAGTTGATGAGAGAGGTTATATTTATGTTAGTGAATGGGGCAATAAGCGGGTAAGTAAATTTGATGCTAAGGGAAATTTTATTTTGCATTTTGGTGTTAAAACAGTTGGATATATGGGGCTTTTAGGTCCAACAGGTGTTACATATTTAAATGGAAATATTTATGTTGCTGATACTTCGAAAAATTCCATTGAGGTTTTTGATACTAGTGGTAATCATTTATATTCTATTGCAACTTCTCTTGAGGGAATAGAAGGTCTTAGTAGTGATTTTACAGGCAATAATATTATTATATCTTCAAAGTATGGTGTTTATAAGTACAGTGTTTTAAGAAAGACATTTGTTAAGCTTTTAAAAGCAGATAAGATTGATTCTAAAATTTCATCTTCAATTATTGATGTTAATAATCAAGTAATTGTTTCAGATTTTGATAATGCTCAGATTTCGGTTTATAAAAGTGATGTTAGTGTTTATGATAGTTTAAATGTTGATGTACGTCGAGTAATTAGGGTCGGAGGTCCTAAAATTTATGTTGAACTTAATGTTAGTAATAGAAATGGCTTGCCAGTTATAGGTCTAAAGAGCGAAAATTTTGCGATTGCTAATGAAGAATATTATATTGTTAATCCTAAAATTGCTTATGATATTAATACTTCTAATGATATGAATATTGCAATTGTTTTTGATAAGTCTTTTGCTATGAAAAATTATGAGTCAGAACAGATTATGGGTGTAAATACTCTTATAAAGTCTAGAGCGAATAAAAAATTTAGTTTTATAAATGCAACAAGTGTGCCTTTAGTAGATAATATTGAAAGTTTATTAAGTACTATTCATAAGACAAATTCTCTTGGAGCTTATGATTCAAATTATGTAAAGACTGATGTTAGTCTTAAACTTGCAGGTTCTGAGCTTATGTCAAAGAGTGCAAGAAGAGCTGTGCTTTATTTTAGTAATGGAAATTTAAGTCGTTCTGCTTTTAATAGATATTCTATAGATACTATTTTAAGTTATTATAAGAATAATGATATTAGATTTTATTTGATATTATTTGGCAATAATCCTGTTGATTCTAAATTACAGTATTTAGTAAATGAAACTGGTGGTGCAATTATTCCTTTTTCATCTTATGAGGGAGTATCTAGGGTTTATGATTTAATGATGAAACAAAAAACAGGTACTTATTTGCTTGAGTATGATTATCCAGGACTTCAAGAACCTGATGGTTATTACAATCTATCTGTTGAGGTGAATTTTAATCAACAAATAGGTAGAGGCGAATTTGCGTATTTGGTTAATTAGATTTTAATTTTATGGAGTTTTAGTTATGGCGCTTAATGTGGGAATAGTGGGTTTGCCCAATGTTGGTAAATCTACTTTATTTTCATCTTTGACAGCATCAAAATCAGAGATTGCTAACTATCCTTTTTGTACTATTGATCCAAATATAGGTATAGTGGAAATTCCTGATGAGAGACTTTCAAGAATTGCTAGTTTGGTTGTGTCAAAAAAAACTGTTCCTGCTGTAATAGAATTCGTTGATATTGCAGGTCTTGTGAAGGGGGCTTCTAGGGGTGAGGGACTTGGTAATAAATTTTTGGCAAATATTCGTGAGGTTTCTATTATTGTGCATGTTGTTAGATGTTTTGAAGATAGAGAGGTTATTCATGTTGATGGAGATGTAAATCCACAAAGAGATATAAGCACAATTAATACAGAGCTATGTCTTGCAGATCTTGATACTGTGCAGAAAAGCATTTTAAAGAATGAAAAAAATGTAAAGAGCGTTGATAAAAAGATTAGTGAGAATGCAAAGAAGATTGTTTCAATGCTTAAGAGCCTTGAGAAGCATTTAATGGATGTTAGACCGGTAATTGAATTTGAATTTGATGAATTTGGATATGATTTTATCAAATCTTTAAATCTTTTAACTATTAAAAAAGTTATATATGTTTGTAATGTTGATGAAAATTCTCTTTGTGGCAATAAATATACAGATACCGTAAAGAATATAGCTTTAGGTGAGGGTAATGATTATTTAATTTTGTGTGCTAAGGTTGAGGCAGAACTTATTGAGATTAAAGACTTGCGTGAGCGAAGGGAAATGCTTGAGTCTATGGGAATTAATGATAGTGGTCTTAGCAATTTAATACGAACAACTTATTATGCTTTAGGTTTGAGAACCTATTTTACTGCTGGAGAGCAAGAAGTTAAAGCTTGGACTTTTATGGATGGAATGAAGGCTCCAGAAGCTGCAGGTATCATTCACAGTGATTTTCAGAGAGGTTTTATTAAAGCCGAAGTATATTCATTTAATGATTTAATTGAATATCAGAGTGTTCAAGGCGTCAAGGAGAAAGGGCGTTTTAGGCTTGAAGGGAAAGATTACTTAGTAAGAGATGGTGATATAATTTTCTTTAAATTTAATGTTTAAATATAATATTTATTAATATGAATGAGTTTTTTTTTTATAAAATCAGGTTAATTTTTATTTTTCTTCTTAATTTGAGCTTTTCTGTATTTTATATGTTGTTATATAAAAATATCTTTGGTATTTTTGTTCTTTTTTTAATATTGATAAATCTTTTTTTAATAATTTTTTATTTAAGATATTTTTATGAGCTTGATTGTAAAGGGGATAAAATTTTTTATAAAAAATTTTATCCCAAGGTTAATTTTACTTTTAATGATATTCTATGGTTTGAAAAGAGATTATCAGGTAGTATATTAATTCTAGGATTAAATAATAAACGGAAAATAAAAATTTGTTTTTTAAGAAAAAAATATTTAAGCAATTTTTTCAGGAAGCTTAAAATTATGAGAAGTGATCTATTTATTGCAAAGAATGAGGAGTTGCCGATAAGGTATTATATTTCAGGTCTTTATTTGTTAATGTTTTTGTGTCGAATTTTAATTAACATGTCTGTTTGTTATATTGCATTTGGTAGCATAATAGTATTTTTTTTTATTTTTCTTATCGGTATTAAGGTTTTAATAGATGATATTTTAGTTATTAAAGATTTGGTTATTTTTTATGAATTTAGAAAGGATTCTGTTTATGAGAAAAAAATCTTTTCTCATAAAGAATACTTTTATAAATTTTTTAACAGTATATTTGTTCATGTTTCTGAGCTGAGTAGGGATGGTTATTTGTCTTTTGTGTATAATCATAGAGGTACTCTTAAAAAGGTATACATTAATAATGAGGGAATGTCTTATTCTATGCAAAAGGTATTTGCTTATATTGATAAATATTGTAGGCAGTGTGTTTAATGTATGATTGACTATATTGTAATTAGTTGGTATATTTATTTATTATCATGTTTGCTGCATTAAGGAGTTTAATTTGGGCAATAATCCATCAGCATTAAAACGAGCTCGGCAAAATTTGAAGCGGAATTTGAGAAATGTAAGTGTTAAGAGTGAGTTGAAAACAATAGAAAAGCGTTGTATGAACCTTATAAGGGAAGGTAAAAAAGAAGAAGCTTTGGAGTTTTTTAAATTTGTTTCAAAAAAATTAGATACCGCTGCTAGAAAAAGAATAATTCATAGAAATAAAGCTGCACGTAAAAAATCAAATTTGAGTATTTTGTTATTACGATAAGGAACTAGTTTATGTCTTTTTCAAGAAGACCCAAAGTTACTAAATCAGATATTGTTAACCAAATATCTTTAAATATTAAAAATAGTAATGAAAAATTAGAAAAAAAATATATAAGGCTTGTAGTTGATGCTTTTTTTGAAGAGCTTAAAAATAGTCTTTGTCTTAATAATGTCATAGAGTTTAGATCTTTTGGTACATTTGAGCTTAGAAAAAGGAAAGGTCGCCAGAATGCTCGTAATCCTCAAACAGGTGAGTATGTTAATGTTGATGATCATCATGTTGCTTATTTTCGTCCAGGAAAAGATTTAAAAGAACGAGTATGGGGCATTAAGGGATAGTTAATGCCTGTTAATATTAAGGATTCTTACAAATGGGACTGTAAGTTAGATTCAAGCTTAATTTTCAGAGGGAAGTTAAAGTTTGAGGGTGCTTTATATCTTGATTCGTCTTTTGAGGGGGAGATATTTTCAAAAAGTGGAATACTTTTTATAGGTAAAAATAGTAAAGTTATTACAGATGTGGTAATTTGCGATACGTTAATAATTGAAGGAATTTTAAAGGGAAATATTAATGCTAGCAATAAGGTTTATTTAAATAGTGGTTGTAAGATATACGGTGATGTTAAGACAAAAAAGATATTTATTAATGATAATATAGTCTTTGATGGTAAGTGTGAAATGATTAAATCTAATGAGAGTATAGATTTATTTTCTTTTACAGTTTCACAATTAAAAGATACTTTTCAATGAATTAGTGTTATATTTATTGATTATTTAATGGTTAAGTATTATTTTTGATAAAATACCCTTCTTAAAAATTTATCTCATAGAGGAGATTATGGATAAAAAATGTGCGGAATTTGATTTAGAGGATGAAATGAAGCGTTTAAATTCTTCTAAAGAATTAAAGATTGAGGATAATTCTAAGAAAAAAATAGTTAAAGTTGTCACTAAAAAAGAATCTGTTGCTAGTGGACTTAAAAACTCTAATATTGATAAATTGAGAGAATCTAATGGAGTCTCGTCAGGTTTTGATTATGATATATCTGATCCAGATTTAGAAAATAGTATTAAGACTCTTGAGCAAAGCAACATTATTAATTTTTTAGGTGGTAAAGATTTTATCGTTATTGATAGTCTTTATGATAAGCCCATTACCGAAATCAGGAAAGTTGTTGAGGGTCTTGGGACTAATCATACTATTGCGGTAACAATGAAGAAGACAGAATTAATATTTTTACTTGTTAAGATATTAACTGAACATAATATTAATGTTTTATTTACTGGCGTTCTTGATGTTTTAAGTGATGGGTACGGGTTTTTGCGTACAGCATCTAATTCTTATCTTTCAGGAGGTAATGATGTTTATGTTTCACCGTCTCAGATTAGACTTTTTAATTTAAGGACAGGTGATATTTTATATGGGCAGATTAGGTCTCCAAGGGATGGTGAGAGATTTTTTGCAATGATTAAAATTAAAAGCATTAATGACCAGGACCCTACATTTGCACAAAATAGAATACCTTTTGATAATTTAACACCTTTATATCCTAGTTCAAAGTTGGATCTTGAATATGAAAATTGTAATATTTCCACTAGGCTTATTAATCTTTTTTCTCCTATTGGAAAAGGACAAAGAGCATTAATAGTATCACCTCCAAAGGCTGGGAAGACTACTTTGCTTCAAAAAATAGCAAATGCAATTACTACTAATTATCCAGACATTGTTTTAATGATTTTACTTATTGATGAGAGACCTGAAGAAGTGACTGACATGATTCGGGGTGTTAAGGGTGAGGTCATTGCATCTAATTTTGATGAGCAGGCTAGTAGACACGTGCAGGTTGCAGAGATGGTTATTGAGAAGGCAAAAAGACTTGTTGAGAATAAAAAGGATGTTGTTATTCTTTTAGATTCTATTACAAGACTTGCAAGGGCTTATAATCAGACTATGCCAACTTCTGGTAAGATACTCTCAGGTGGAGTTGATTCTAATGCTTTACATAAACCAAAAAGATTTTTTGGTTCTGCTAGAAATATTGAGGAAGGTGGAAGTCTTACTATTATAGCTACAGCTTTAGTTGATACTGGAAGTAAGATGGATGAAGTTATATTTGAGGAATTTAAAAGTACTGGTAATATGGAGTTAATTCTTGATAGGAGTTTGGCAGATAGAAGGCTTTTTCCTGCTATTAATATTAAGAAATCAGGGACAAGAAAAGAAGAATTGCTTTTAAGTGAAGAGGAGCGTTCTAAAATTTTGCTTATTAGAAAAATTTTAGGTGGTGTTGATGATTATGAAGGTGTTGAAGCTTTAGTTGAAAAGATGAAAAAGAGTAAGAACAATGAAATTTTCCTAAAGACCATGAGTAATGGGGATTAGTAAAATTGACTTTATTTGAAATTTAGACTAAACTTTTATCAAATTAAGAGAGGCATTATGAAAAAAGATATACATCCTGTTAGTAATTTAGTAATATTTAAAGATAGTTCCAATGGTACGATGTTTTTAACTAGATCTACTTTAACTTCAAAAGAGACAATTAAATATAGTGATAATAAAGAGTATCCATTAATTACTGTTGAAATTACAAGCAAATCGCATCCTTTTTATACAGGTCAACAAAAGTTTGTTGATGCAGCAGGTAGAATTGACAAATTTAACAAAAAATATAAAAAGCTTAAGTAATTTTTTTTCTTATATATTAATATATTTTTTTTACCTTGTAGTTTGTTCCAATAAATGCTTCTAGTTTTTCTTTTTCATCTTCATAAGTTGCATGGTTAACAAGAGATGTAATGCTATTTTTTTGTTTTAATTGGTTTAATACTTGTTCAGATATATTTTTAATGTCTGTGCTTGTTATTTTGAAGTAAGAGTTTCTTATATCTTGTCTTAGCTGATCACTAATGTTTAGCATTTTTCTTTTATGGCTTTCTAATATTTCTATGGATTTGGTTTTTACATTTGTACTTAAACCAATTACTCCTACTAAATATGTATAGAGTTCTTCGTTTTTAATTTCGTTATTAGCCAATTCTTCTAATGATGTTTCAAATGCTTGATATGTCTTTACAAAGTTAGGATCTCTATATGATGCAAAAGAAAATATTCCGTTTGTAATTGATGCAAATGCACCGTATGCTCCTCCCATGACCCTTATTTTTTCCCATAAGATCCCACTTTTTAATATATGTGTTAAGAAATTTATTTTTGGATAATTTTCATCTGTTATTTTATAGCTTGCAAAGCTTATGGAGTTAAAAGATATTTTTGATGGAATAATGATTATTTCTGTTAAGATATTGCCTGATGGTTGTATTGTAATTGGGTTATTGATATAAGTCTTTTTACTTAAACTTTCTCTTAATGTGAATAATTCACTTTCTAATCTTTTAATGACATCGTTAGTACTACCTATAAGCAGTGATGAGAGATTGTCTTTAAAAATTATTTTGTCCCTTAGCCTTTCTAAATTAGATGCAAGTTCTCTTAAAGATTCTATGTCTGTCTTTACTTTTTGCCAGTATTCTCTTCCTGTAAGGCCAACTTGAAGTTCTTTTAGATATTTGCTTTGACTTAATTTTGATTCTGATCTTATTGTTGCAAAGATATGTCCTTTGGGTATTAGTATCGATTTAAAATCATTTTTTAGGCTTAAGACTATTTCTTTTAATCTATCGTAATCATGAAAATTTATGTTGATTAAAATTTCTTTAATTAATATAAATGATTCTTGAATTTTATTGTTAAATGATTTGAAATTTATGTTAAATAAATTTATCATGTTTCCTTGTATATCTTCTTCATAACTTTCATGTATGTTTAATTGTCCCAAAGTATTTTGGATTTTATTATTTAAATCTACATAGGAATAATTTTGGGTAGATAGATCTTGAATGGCTCTTTTTAATAAAGAAAGATGCATAAAATCTTCTTTTTGTAGAAAATTTAATTTAAAAAATAGATGCACATTGAAGATATTATTGTTTTTCTTTAATTCAAACGTATGTGTTTTAAGTTCAGGAGTTTCATTAAGAATTAAACTTTTTTCAACTTCTTTTGGTAAATCCTCTATTTTTAGCATGGGAAGCTTAGTAATGTCGGATTTAAGATCTTCCTTTTTTTGATAGTCTTTAAATTGATTATAATCTTTAGTAAATTCTGCAAATTTTTCTGGATTTTTCTTAATGTCAATTTCTCTATCCATTAATTTTTTTTCTATTTTTTCTTCCATTTCTTTAAGGACTGTATCTGATGGATTAAATTGGATCAATGTGTAATGATTATTATTGAGTAAATATTTTTCTATTAGATTTTCAAAGTAAGGTTCCCCTTTCTCTAGTTTGTTTTTAATCTCATCTAGATGACAATTAATTTTTAAAGTTTCAGTTGGATGCATTCCATGTAACCAACCTTTAAAACTTTTGATCATTAAAGAAATAGGCCATCCTTGTCCTTTTTCTTCTTTTAATGCAAATTCATAACCAAAGAGAATACCTTGTATTAGTTCTTCTGAAATTTTTACTTTAACAAGATTTTTAAGTTCATTAAAAACCATATTTTTAAATTCTTCCATTTTTCCTGGAACTACGTTTTGTAATCCGAATGAAAATACGCATTCTTTTATGTCTGTGTTGATGCCACTAACATCAGCTATTACGTCACCAATATTACTCTTTAGCATGTTTATAGTGAATTGACAGGAGCTGTCTAGGAGAATTTCTGATAGAATTTCAAGTCCGATATTTTCTTTGATATTTTTAATATCAGTACATAACCAGTTTATTGCATATACTCCTAGTGTATTTTCAGTTTCTTTTGGGATATCAAAATTTAGTGTTTTACCTTTATTCCATCTTGTGGTTTTTTTTATATTGTAATTAATATTTAATTTTTCCTTTGTATAAGGTCTAATTATATATTTTTCAATAAAATTAAGATTTTTATTAGTGTCAATATTGCCAAATAAAAATATTTTACAATTTTCTAGTGTATAGTGTTTTCTGTAAAATTCGATAAATTCTTCGTATGTAAGGTCAATGATATTGATAGGATTGCCCCCAGAATCGTATTGATAGGTACCTTCAGAAAAAAGAGAATTGGTAGCAATTTCGTTAATTAAAGAATTTTTGTTGGAATAATTACCTTTCATTTCATTTAAGACAATACCAGATAGTTTAAAGTTATTTGGGTTTATATTATAACCTTCCTGCATAAAGGCTTCTTTTTTAAGTAATGGGTTAAAAACAGCATCGGCATATATTTTGAATAAGTTAAAATAATCTTTTTGGATTGTAGATGCTGCTGGATAGAGAGTCTTATCTGGAAATGTCATTGCATTTAAGAAAGTGTTTAGGCTTCCTTTCATTAAATAAAGAAAAGGATCTTTTATTCTATATTTATTTGATCCGCAAAAAATCGTGTGCTCTAGGATATGAGCAACCCCCGTATTATTTAGGGGAATAGTCTTGAATGCTATTCCAAAAGCATTTTCTTTAAATGTGGTATTTTTTAGTTCAAATATTTCTAGTCCACTTTCATGTTTAAAATAACATCCTTCAGTGTCATATTCTTCTAGGTAAGTTTTTGAAATTAAGTTGAAAATTTTTTTTCTTTTCATTTATGATTTATTTTATCCTTGTTTTATATATTTTTGTGCTTCTTCTTCATTAAATTCGAATATGTTTTCGGTATCCTTTATGTCGTCTAAATTAAATACATAAAATGGGAATTTTATTATGATTTTTTTATTTTCAAAGTAAATCACTGCTTGCTGTAAATCAAATAGTAGTTTATTTGGGTATGTTTGTTCAATTTTTTCTTTAATCCTTTGAGTAAAGTAGGGAAATGCTTCTTCTACGTTAATGATTTCATCTATATTATAAATATAATCCCCATTATCGCTAATATAATAGCTTCTATGGTTTGTGATAGATGTATCATTAATTGTTTGAGTGGCACTTACTATTATTGTATAAATACCATATCCATGGTAGATCTCATAATCTATGTTTAAGCTTGGTTTTTTAGACTCTTGTTTAATATTTTGAGCAGCACTCTCTAGGTTGTTAACTATTTCATTTGAATAATTTTCAACTTCATCATTGAATGTTTTTATTTTATTGTTTTTTGTTCTGGCATCTATTACTTTGGGTATTCTAATTTTATATTCAAAAAATTCGTTTTCTTCTTCTGCTAGAATTGATTGAATTATTATTTCATCTTTTTCGTTATAGAGTGTGTCAATTTCATTAAAGTTTATTTTCTTTGTTTTTTTTGTACACCCTATAAAAATCATTAGTAATGATGTTAAAATGAATAGTTTTTGAGCTGTTGACACTTTTATCATAAAGACATTTTTCTCCGTATATAAGTTTATTCTACTATTATTATAATTATTATATAATATTTATGATAATAATTGATGTGATTTGTTTTTCATTTTATTTTA
The DNA here is from genome assembly GCF_000012085.2 of Borrelia turicatae 91E135. Taxonomy (NCBI): domain Bacteria; kingdom Pseudomonadati; phylum Spirochaetota; class Spirochaetia; order Spirochaetales; family Borreliaceae; genus Borrelia; species Borrelia turicatae. The sequence continues at coordinate 230,108 of NC_008710.1, read as the reverse complement.
TTTGACCTCAATTATTTTTAGTTAAATCTATGTGGGAGTTCTGTGATGCTTGACTTGAAGTTTATAAGAGATAATTTAGAGCTTATTCAAAAAAATATTAAAGATAGAGGGCTTGAGTTAGATATCGATCTGTTAATTTCTCTTGATGATGAGCGCAAAAAACTTGTTACTAAGATAGGGGAGTTGAATGCTATAAGGAATGAAAATGCTAACGCTATGAAAGGAAAAATAGATGATTCCCGTAGGCATTCTTTCATAGAGACTGGAAAGGTTTTAAAGTCTGAAATTGCGATATTGGAAGAAAAATTGAGTCATATAACATCTAAACTGTTGATTGAGCACAAGCGGATTCCAAACATTTCTGCTCCTGATGTTCCTGTTGGTGAGGGTGAGGATGGAAATATTGTGTTAAAAGTGTCAGGAAGTATTCCAAATTTTGATTTTAAACCAAAGGATCATTTGGAAATTGGAATTGATTTGGATCTTTTTGATTTTGAAAGGGCACGTGAGGTTAGCGGTAATAAGTTTTATTATCTTAAAAATGAAGCTGTTTTTTTAGAGCTTGCACTTATTAATTTTGCTTTAAATAAACTTAAACCCAAGGGTTTTGATTTATTTATCACACCTGATATTGCAAGGGAATTTATAGTTGATGGAATTGGCTTTAATCCGCGTGGCACTGAAAGTAATATTTATAAAATTGAAGATACAGATAAATATCTTATTGGTACAGCTGAGATTACTCTTGGTGGATATTATTATAATACTATATTAGATCTTAAGTCTCCACTAAAGATGGCAGGACTTTCTCATTGTTTTCGTAAAGAGGCAGGAGCAGCTGGACAATTTTCTAAGGGCCTTTATAGGGTGCATCAATTTAGTAAAGTGGAAATGTTTTGTCTTTGTAAGAGTGAAGATTCTGATCGTATTCATAATGAGTTTTTGGCATTAGAAGAAGAAATTTTTACTGAACTTGAGATCCCGTATAGAGTCTTAAATGTTTGTTCTTTTGATCTTGGTGCATCAGCTTATAAGAAGTACGATATTGAAGCTTGGATGCCGGGTAGGGGAGATAAGGGCGAGTATGGAGAGGTTACTTCAACTTCAAACTGTACAGATTATCAGTCAAGGCGCCTTAAAATTAGATATAAGGATGATGGTCAGAGTAAGTTTGTACATATGATAAATGGTACAGCCTTAGCCTCAACAAGAACAATCATTGCTATACTTGAGAACTTTCAGGATGCAAGAGGCGGTGTACGAATACCTAAGAATTTGGTCAAATATACAGGTTTTGATTATATATCTCCTAAAAATTAGATTTTAAAGTATCTTCTCTTAAGTGTTCAATTGCGCTTAAGAGTATTTCATGATTTTTAAGATTTTTAGGAAAAGGTGCACTTAAGATTTGTCTAAATTTGCGAGCATTGTCTTTTGCAAATACTATTCTCATTATGTGTTTTAGTATGGTATTAATTGAAAGGTGTTCGTTATATTCTTTGATATATTCTACCATTTTTAATAATACTTCTTCTCTTGTTGGAATTTTTTCTTTTTCTTCTAAGAATTCTCTTGAAATTTTGGCAATGAAATAAGGATCTTTTGCCGCAGCTCTTCCAATCATAACAGAATCCACATAAGATAGATGTGTTTTTATGTGGTTACTACTGATAATTCCTCCATTTATTTCAATAAATATATTTTTATGATCTTGCTTCAATTGATATACAAGTTCATGTCTGAGTTTTGGAATATTTTGATTATCTTTAGGAGAATATCCATTTAGTATGGCTACTCTTGCATGAATGGTAAAATTTTTTATTTCATATTCTATAATTTTTTCTACAAATTGTTTGAGTTCTCTATAGTTTGTTTCATGATATTCTCTTTTATTATGTCTTATGCCTATTCTGTGTTTGATTGAGACAGGTTTATTTGTGTTTTTTTTCATGGCTTGCAGGATTTTGCCTACCTGAGTTGGAGTTTGCATTAAACATGCCCCATAGTTTGCATCTTGGACACGAGATGATGGGCAGCCAACGTTAAGATTATATTCATCAAAGTTAAATTTGTTTTCAAGGATTTCTATGGCTTTTGCGGCGTCGTTTTCACAGTCTGTTGCTATTTGAATTGCAATGGGTGAATCAGTGGGAGTTTGTTTTACAATTGTGTTTAACTTGCCCATAATAATTGATTTTGCAGAAATCATTGGGGTATATAGGGTAACTTTTTTTGATAATAATCTTATTATATATCTAAAGTGTTCGTCAGTAATTGCTACCATTGGTGCTATTGCGATTTTTCGGTTTATTAACATGGCATAATATGTTAAAATAAATTGTTTAATTTGACAATATATTTGTTTATGGGTTTATAAAAAATTAGGAGGTGAAAATTATGTTTGCAAAAAAGTTATTATTTTTATTGTCATCTTTAGTTTTTTTGATAGCCTCAGTTATCATGTCTATTGGTATAAAGAATATTGGGATAAAAAATGGAAATTACATTACTGTTAAGGGCTTAAGTGAAAAAGAGGTACTCTCAACTTCTTCAAGTTGGAATTTACGGTATGAATTAGGTGGAAATACTATAGATGAGATTAATAAGTTAAATAATGCAAATTTTTTGGCGATAAGAGATTTTTTTGTTAGCTATGGGTTTCATGAAGATGAGATAAGCATGAAAAATATGGATTTTCATATTGCAAACTATAGTGATGCTCTTTATAAGTACAATGCGTATATATCTTTAGGTATTTATACTAAAGATATTGATAAAATGGAGCAGGTAAGCAAAAATATTATTAAACTTTACAATAAAGGAGTCCTCTTTACTGGTAATGGTGGACCAAGTTATTATTTTGATAAAATCAATGATGTTAAACCTGCAATGTTAGCAGATTCTATTAAAAATGCCTTGGATGCGGCTTTAGAGTTCTCACGTAATTCTGGTGCTGTTTTAGGAAAAATTAAGACCGCAAATCAAGGATACTTTGAATTTCTTCCAGTTGATAGAAGTTCCGAAAATCATGAGCGTTATTCAAAAAAGATATTAAGGGTTGTTACTACAGTTTCTTATTATTTAGATTAAATTTGTTGCAAGGAATGGTGATGGAATTTTTGTGTTCTAATAAAGAGAGTGATTTAAAGGGAAGGTTTTTTGATTTTTTTTTAAAAAATATTAGTCGAGATGATTTTACTAGTATTGGAGTTTGTGGTGGTCGAAATATTATTTCTTTTCTCAATGTCTTTGATGAACAAAATTATCCTATTAAAAAATCTCATTTTTTTTTAGTAGATGAGCGTTGTGTTGATTTAAATAGCGAGTACAGTAATTTTAGGCTTTTAAGTGAAGGATTTTTCTCTAAAATGATGAAGAAAAATTTAATCTGTGGTTCTAATTTTCATCCATTTATTTACAGTGAGTTTGATGAAACATCGTCTATTTATAATTATAATGTTGAATTTAATTCTAGATTTACAAGATTGGATCTTAGCATTTTGTCTGTTGGTGAAGATGGGCATGTTGCTTCTCTTTTTCCTTCAAGGAAACTTTTATTTTCTGAGATGGAAGGATATCAATATGAGTATGATGCACCAAAGTTTCCAAGTAAGCGAATGAGCTTAACACCTAAGTCTTTACTTTTGTCTAAGGCTTCTGTGTTACTCTTTATTGGTCATGAAAAAAAGGGTGCTTTAGAAAATTTTTTAAGTTCAGAAATTTCTCTAAGAGAATGTCCAGCTAAAATTTTCAAGGATCATGCTCGTTTATTGGTTCTTACAAATATTGAGGGAGTCTATGCAGGATCCTAGGATTTCTAAATATCAGGATGCAAAAAATTGGGGAGTAAAAACCTTTAAAGAATCTGAAAAAAAAGAGTTACATAATGATTTGCCTGAAATACAAGGTTCTCTGCTTAAGTCATGGGTCAATCTGATTAAGAGGGGCAAAAGAGAGGATTTCAGCAATTCAAGTTCTCTTAGCAAAGGAGTTGGGAAGCCAGGATTTATTCGTAAAGAGAGTAAAGTATCAAAAATAGCAAAATATTTCTTAGCTATTGGTCTTGAAAAATCATCAAAAATTATGGCTGAACTTGATGATGCTGATATAATTGCAATTACTAGAGAAATTACAAAAATTAAGTACATTACCCCTGATGATAAAAAGCGGATTATTCAAGAATTTGAAGATTTAGTAAAAAGTGAGAGAAAATATTTAAAAATTGATGATAAATTTACTTATGAGTTATTAAATAAATCTTTAAGTAAGGCAAAAGCGAAAGAGATTTATATAAAAGTTACAGGAATTGATCCATTTTTGCCTTTTGATTACTTATCTGGTGTTGAGGATGAACAACTTTGGGCTTTAATTAAAGATGAAAATATTCAAACACTTTTGATAATATATAATTATTTAACCAAAGAACAGAAAAAATATGTTTTTTCTATGTTGGAAAAAGATATTAAGAAACAGTTTGTTAAGGAGCTTGCTAAGCCGAGACAATTAAATATGGATATGATTGAGATTATCTCTGATAGACTTAAGAGTAGATTTGCAATGCAGGGTAAACTTAAGACAGAAAAACTTGATGGTTCTAAGATACTTGTTGATATTTTGAGTTATATGGATTCTGAGGATGAAAAAAATCTTTTGAGTAATATTGATATGAAAGTTTTAAATCCTGTTAAAGATAATGAGATTAAAGAAAGAATATTTGATATTAATGTAATACTTAGAATTACAGATAATGATATGCATAATATTTTAAGAGAATTTACAGATAACGATATTGCAATTATTATTAAAGATAAAAGTGATGAAATTAGAGATAAAATTCTTTTCAATGTTTCAAGAAGACGTAAAACTCTTATTTTAGAAGAAGAGTCTTTTTTGAAAGAGGTAAAAAAGAGAGATATAAAAGCAATGACTACGTCCTTTGTTAATTATATTAAGGAGTTAACTTTAAAGGGTGAATTAATGATATATAGAAAAAATGAGGAGTTTATTTAGTGAAACTTGATGAACTACGTAAAAAGTATATAGAATTTTTTAAGAGTAAGGGACATTGTGAGATTGCAGGCAAGTCTTTAATTCCTGATAATGATTCTACAGTTCTTTTTAATACAGCTGGCATGCAACCGCTTGTACCTTATCTTCTTGGAGAAATACATCCATCTGGAGATATGTTAGTTGACGTTCAGAAATGTTTAAGAACAGGAGACATTGATGAGGTGGGAGATCTGAGTCATTTAACTTTTTTTGAAATGCTTGGAAATTGGTCCCTTGGAGCTTATTTTAAAGAACTTTCAGTAAAGTATAGTTTTGAGTTTTTAACTTCACCTGATTACTTAAATATTTCAAAAGATAGGCTTTATGTTAGTGTTTTTGAAGGTGATGAGAATATTCCACGGGATACAAAGACAGCTAGTGTTTGGGAAAGTCTTGGAATTCCTAAAGATAGGATATTTTATCTCTCAAGAGAGCATAATTTTTGGGGTCCTGTTGGAAATGTAGGGCCTTGTGGGCCGGATACTGAAATCTTTGTAGATACAGGCAAAGAGAAGTGTTCTAATGAATGTGATATTACATGTTCTTGTGGTAAGTATTTTGAGATTTGGAATAATGTTTTTATGCAATATAAAAGGGATGAGAATGGAAATTATGAAGAGTTGAATCGGAAATGTGTGGATACAGGAATGGGTATTGAGAGAACAATTACATTTTTGCAGGGAAAGTCTTCAGTTTATGACACGGATGCATTTAAACCGATAATTGATAAGATCGAAAAAATTTCTGGCAAAATTTATGGGCAGAATTTAGAGGATGATAAATCTATTCGAATAATTGCTGATCATATTAAGGCCAGTTGTTTTATTTTGGCTGATAATTTTGCAGTTCTTCCGTCTAATGTAGGACAGGGATATGTTTTAAGGAGAATCATTAGGAGAGCTATTAGATATGCAAAAAAACTTGGGATGGAATCTCATGTTTTAGCAGATCTTGTTGATCCTGTTGAAGAGATTTATAAATCTTTTTATAAAGAATTAACAGAAAATAAAGATTTTATTAAGGCTGAGTTAAATACAGAGGAAAAAAAATTTTTTAAAACTTTGCGTCATGGTGAACAAGAATTTATTAAATTAATTCAGCATTTATCATCGAAATTAATTCCTGGTGAGATTGCTTTTAAACTTTATGATACTTATGGTTTTCCTTATGAAATAACGGAAGAACTTGCAACTGAATATGGATTTAGTATAGATAAGACAGGTTTTGAAGAGCATTTTAGGAAGCATCGAAAGGTTTCTAAGAAAGGAGGTGATAAAGTCTTTAAAGGGGGACTTGCGGATTGTACATATGAGACTACCAAGCTACATACAGCTACTCATTTGCTTCATAAGGCACTTCAATTAGTCTTAGGTGATCATGTAAGGCAAAAAGGTAGTAATATTACTGCTGAGAGACTAAGGTTTGATTTTAGTCATCCTTATAAAATGACGGATGATGAGATAAAAAGAGTTGAAGATATGGTTAATTTACAGATAAAAAATAAATTATCTGTAAATCGAACTGTAATGAGTCTGGATGATGCTTTGGCTAAGGGTGCTATGGCTCTATTTGGTGAGAAATATGAAGAGATTGTCAGTGTGTATGAAATTGATGGTTTTTCAATTGAAGTTTGTGGTGGACCGCATGTTAAGAACACTAGTGAACTTGGGATTTTTAAGATACAAAAGGAACAGGCTTCATCATCAGGTGTAAGGAGAATAAAAGGCATTTTGATCGATTAATATTGGAGGATACTTTATGTTTAAACATTTAGGCGATTATTTATTAACTTTACATCCTATTTTTTTAGGATTTTTAGGTTCTACTTTTACTTGGTTTACTACAGCCTTTGGAGCGGCTGCTGTTTTTTGTTTCAGAAAAGTAAACAATAAAATAATGGATGCCATGCTTGGCTTTTCAGCAGGAATTATGATTGCTGCTAGTTTTTTTTCACTTATTAAACCAGCAATAGAAATGGCGGAAGAGCTTGGTTATATTGCATGGATGCCAGCAGTTTTTGGTTTTCTCTTAGGAGCATTTTTTATATATATTGTGGATGTATTTGTGCCAGATCTTGATAAACTAGCATTTATTGATGAAGATTTAACGAGACATGGTAAAAAGGATTTTTTGCTTTTTACGGCTGTTACGTTGCATAATTTTCCGGAAGGACTTGCTGTTGGTGTTGCTTTTGGAGCTTTAGCTTCTTCTCCTGACATTCATACTTTAGTTGGGGCTATGATTCTTACATTAGGAATTGGTATTCAAAATATGCCAGAAGGTGCAGCAATTTCTTTGCCTTTAAGACGAGGTAATGTTCCTTTATGGAAGTGTTTTAATTATGGTCAGATGTCAGGTTTGGTAGAAATTGTTGGAGGATTTTTAGGATCTTATGCAGTTTATACTTTTACTAGGATTCTACCCTTTGCTTTATCTTTTTCTGCAGGGGCAATGATTTATGTTTCAATTGAACAATTAATACCTGAAGCTAAGAGAAAAGATATTGACAATAAGATTCCAACCATATTTGGAGTTATTGGATTTGCTTTAATGATGTTCCTTGATGTGTCTTTGGGGTAATTAGCCAAACTTGCCAGTAATATATTCTTCTGTCTTAATATTTTTAGGATTGAAAAATAATTCATCTGTTTGGCTTTCTTCTTCAATGTAGCCATTTAGAAAGAATGCAGTTCGATCAGATATCCGTCCGGCTTGTTGCATATTATGAGTTACTATTATGATCGTGTAGCTTTCTTTTAAATTTATTATTAGCTCTTCAATTTTGCCTGTTGAGATTGGATCAAGAGCAGAAGTAGGCTCGTCCATTAATATTACATTTGGTTCGATTGCAAGAGTTCTTGCGATGCAAAGTCTTTGTTGTTGTCCCCCTGAAAGGCTTAAGGCATTTCTATTAAGTTTATCTTTTACTTCATTCCATAGTGCAGATTTTATTAGGGATTTTTCAACTATCTCATCAAGTTTTTTTTTATCTTTAATTCCATGAATTTTAGGTCCATAACTTATGTTGTCATAAACTGACATTAAAAATGGATTAGGAGTTTGAAAAACCATTCCAATTTTTCTCCTAAGTTCCAGTACATCAAAGTTGTTTGAGTAAATACTTTTACCTTCATACATAACTTTTCCTTCTATTTTAACGCCTTCCACAAGATCATTCATTCTGTTAAGTGTTCTAAGAAATGTTGATTTTCCACAACCTGATGGACCTATTAAGGCTGTGATGCTGTTTCTTAGTATTGATATGTTAATATTATTTAATGCTTTAAAATCTGTATAAAATAAGTTTAGATTTTCTGTTTTAATAATTGCTTTGTCTTGGCTCATTTACTTAATCCTATATAATTTATTGATTAGAAATTTTGATGTTAAATTTATTAAAAGTATCATTATTATAAGTATTGATGCTGTTGCAAAACCTTTGTCTAAATATCCTTCTTGAAATAATAATAGTAGATGTACAGTTAAACTTCTTGAAGGTTCATTTAGAGAACTTGCAAGTCCTAAATTTGTTCCCATTGTAAAAAGGAGTACAGCAGTTTCTCCAAGAGCACGTCCTATTGCAAGCACTATTCCTGTCAATATGCCTGGACTAGAAGCGGGCAGTAAAATTTTGATTATAGTTTCTGTTTTATTGGCACCTAAAGCAACTGAAGCATATTTGTATGATTTAGGAATTGATTTTAGTGCTTCCTCAGTTGTTTTAATAATCATTGGTAATATCATTAAAGAACTTGTTATTGCTCCTGAGAGTATTCCCATGCCAAAGATTGGAACAAAAAAGATAAGTCCAAAGAGTCCAAAAATGATAGCAGGGATGGATGATAAGATATCAACACTCATAGATACTGTTTTGTAAAATATTTTATTTGAAGTATATTCTGCAAGCATTATTCCCGTACCAATTCCTATTGAAATTGATATTATTGCTGTTAATAGTATGACGTAAAATGTGTTGAAGATTAAATAAGAAATACCCCCGTATTTTCCAGAATTTCTTGGAGTAGATAATATGAAATTTAAGTTTAAAGGCATGTCTTTTTTCATATAGTATAATTTGAGAAAAGGAGCATCACTTTTATAGAAAGAATGCCAAGGCACAACCGCAATTGTGCCTTCATGTTCTTCTACTGTTTTTATTGCATTTTGATCATAATCTGAGTATTTTATGATATTTAATTTAATATTTTTAGATATTAAGTTATTCCAGTTTGTCTTTTCTATGAGTAATTTTTTAATCTGATTAAGGCTTAGTATGTTAATAATTTCATTTTCACTTTTTTGTAGTGTTTTTTTGCCTACTAAAATAGACATGGATTTGATTTTCAGGGATTTAATTTCTGAAAATTTTTTAAAATCTAATTTTTCAAGTTCTTCTTTTGTTAAGTAACCAATAGCCCCTGTTGTTTTGTTGACAGTTTCTATTATCTTTTCATTTGATTCTACAAGCTTTATATACCTGTTATTAAATTTATTGTCTTTGGTAAAAGTTTGTAGTACGACTGTACTTGCAAGATTTGACTGTGAACTTGCAATTGGAACTATGTCAATACTTTGATCTGATATGCTTCCCCAATGTGAAATTTTATTATTGTATATATTGTAGATATCTTGCGTAGTAATTTCTTCCGCTTTTATGCTTTTATTAATAATAAATGCAATTTTGATTATTTTGTTTTTCAATGTGAATGGTAAAAAGTGTTTTGTTTCATCTAAAAATAATGTTTGTTTTTTGCTTGTAAAGAATAGTGAATTGTATACTATATACGATATTAGAAAGAATAATAGTGTTATTAAAAAATAAGCAATGAATCTGATTATGCAAAATGAAATTTTATTGAATAATTTATTTGTTTGAATTGTATTCACTTGATTTTTAGCCTTTTAGATGAAGATAAAATAAAGTGTTTAATTGAATTTATTATTATGACTAATAATAGCAAGACCAAAGCTGTAGAAAATAAGGCTTCTTTGTGTGTTCCAGATGCATATCCCATATCTATTGCAATGTTTACCGTTAATGTTCTAATAGGTGAGAATATATTTTGTATAAATAGAGGTGATCCCCCACCAACCATTAAAACCGCTATTGTCTCACCAATAGCTCTTCCAATTGCTAGTATTACTCCTGCTAAAATTCCTTTTCCAGCTGAAGGGATCATCACTTTATATATTGTTTGCCAGTCTGTTGCAGCTAGTGCAAGAGATGCTAGTTTATATGATTTTGGAACAGCTTTAAGTGATGTGTATGAGACACTAATTATTGTTGGGAGTATCATTATGCTTAGAACTATTACTGAGGTTATTAAATTATATCCTAAGTTATCTTCTCTGCTAAAAGTGTTCTTTATAAGGGTGGCTATAAATGTGCTTCCAAAAAATCCATATACTACGCTTGGGATTCCTGCTAAGAGTTCTATTATGGTTTGTAATGTCTTTTGGTAAATACCTTTGGTTTTCTCAGACAGGTAAATTGCAAAACCAAGTCCAATTGGTAGTGCAATTAGGACAGAAAAAAATGTTGTTAAGGCTGAGTTTATAATAAAAGATAAAATTCCGTACGATTTTTGTAATTTGTTAGTAGGATCCCAGTTTGTGCTGAATAGAAAATTAAAAATTTTAATTTTATTGTTAAGCAAGGGTGCTAGTCCATTTTTAATGATGAATAAGACTAGTAATAATATTGTCAAGGTACTAATTATTGCGGATGTAAAAATGAAACAGTTGAAAGCCAATCTAACAATATTTCTTTTTGTCTTTAAAGTTAATTTCATGCTTTAAAAGAGTTCCCCTATAGAAATCGAATTTTGTTAAATTTATATTTAACTTAAATTCTTAAGACAATTTTGTCATGGTTTTAGATATTTTCAGTTGTATGAACCTTTATGAACCCTTGTTCTTCAACAATATCTTGTCCATTTGGACTTAGCATAAAGTTAATAAAATCAAGTATGTTCTGATCCTCAGAAATACTGTTTGTGATCGCTATTAGCCTTCTCTTTATATTATATTTGTCCTTTGTTATTGTTTCTTTTGTAGGATATATGCTGTTTATTGAGAGTGTATGTAGACCTTTTTCTATTGCACCTCTTGCATATCCAAAACTAATGTAACCAATTGAGTGGGGTGTGAGACTTATTTTTTCAATTACTTCACCATTGGATTTGACCATAATACTATCTTGTCTGAATTGAGCTTCTTCAGGATTTTTTAATATCTTATCAAGAACCAGTTCTTTTATAGATGAATGAGAGCCTGATGATGAATCTCGATTTATGAAGTTAATTTTAGCATCATGTCCACCGACTTGTTGCCAGTTTCTAATATTTCCATTAAGTATTTTTACTAAATCTTCTTCTGTAATATTTGTGATTTTGACATCAGGACTTGTAATGAATATTAAAGCGTCATAAGCAATGATTGTGATTTTTGCTCCTTGAGCTATTTCTTCTTCAGTTGCGTCTCTTGAAGAAATTGCCATTTTATAAATACCATCAAATAATCCTTTAATGCCAACACTACTGCCTTGTGCATCATAAGTGACTTTAAGTTGATTATTTATTTTTTGATATCGTAGGATCATTTCATCCATAATAGAGGTTGTCGATGTAGATCCACCAATTGCAATGACATTTTCTTTGTCTTTGTTTGTACAATTGCTAAATAAAAAAGCTATTGAAATAGTAAAGAGCACTTTGATAGCCTGCATTAAATTAACTCCTTTTACAACTATATATAATATCATTAATCTTAGATAAGTCAATGAATAGTAAATATTTTGATTTTTTGATATAAGTTATTATATACATTAAGAATTTGAGGGTAGTAGATGGGTACAATTAAATCGGGAGATATTGAAAAAGGTACTTTTTTGCTTTTTAAAGGCATGCCACATATTGTTCTTGAGAGAGAGTTTTCAAAAATGGGTAGGGGAGGCTCTATTGTAAGATTGAAGCTTAAAAATCTTAAAAACAAGTCTGTTGTTAAGGAAACTTTAAAGGGTGCTGATACAGTAGAAGAAATTGAAGTGTTAGAAGTTGCTTCTCAGTATCTTTATAGAGAGAATGAAAATCTTATTTTTATGGATCTAGAAACTTATGATCAATTTGATGTGAACTTAAGAGAGATTTCAAACATTGAGGACAAGGTTATGTTTTTGCAAGAGGCTGGGATTTATTCTCTTGTTAAATGGGATAACGAAGTTATTGATCTTAGATTGCCCCCAAAGGTTGCATTTGAGGTTGTAGATGCTGAGATTGCTGTGAAAGGGGATACTGTAACTAATGCAATGAAGAATGTTACCCTTCATACGGGATTGGTGGTAAAAGCACCTCTTTTTATTAATGTTGGAGATAAAATTTTAGTTAATTCTGAAACTAAAGAGTATGCTGAGAGAGTTAAAGAGTAACATATTGTTATTATTTTTTATTTTTTTTTGTTCTTGTGAGATGAGCTATCCTGATATAAGGGAAGTTGATTATGTAATTAATTATTATTTCGCTAAAGATAAGTTCGATTATTTTATGACTTTTGATTTTGCCGTTAAAGTTTTAAATTCGAATGATGTGATCAAATTTTTTGTTGAAAACATAGATAGTAAGGAGTTTATTGAAGTAGCTAAGGATAAATATACTTCTTCTTTTATAAATTCTGTTCTTGGGAAAAATGTTCTTTATTGTAAAGATTTAAGGTTTAATCTTTTTGATAAGACTTTTGAAAATTTTATGGCACAAGTTCATCTTATTGATTCTGGAATGAGGGTATATAGTAGAGAGATTGTCATAAATTTAAGCTTGTCAGAAGAAGAATTGACTTTAATTCATTATTATATATATAACTCGAAAGATAAGCTTAAGTTAAATGAAATTAGTGGTAATAATTTATATTTAATTAAGACCCCTAAGGATGAAATTGATTTTTTCTATTCAATTGTTAAGATCGAAGATTTAATGAATATTCAGCTGGATGATGATAACTTGGATGTTTATTTAGGATTTTATTATGTGGGCAAGCATTCTAATTTATTTTTTAGATTAAACTAGTTTGGGCCTACCAGGACTTGAACCTGGGACCACCCGATTATGAGTCGGGTGCTCTAACCAACTGAGCTATAGGCCCCATATAAGTAAAGCCAAGCTAAAAAAGTTCTTAAAAGTGATTAAATACTTTTATGCCAATTAAAGCTTAGAAATACCTTAGACCATTATATTGATTTTTTATTGATTGTCAAGTTCGTTAATTTCATTTTGTATGATTTCTATTTTTGAATTTAATTCGTTTAATTTGACCTCAATTGATTCTTTATTTTTGATGAGTTGTTGCATTTTTGATTTCACTTTTACAATTTCATCTATTTTTATTGCTTTTATTAAATCTGCGTTCAATTTGGATATCTGTTGATTTAGATTTTTTATTGTTTCTAACAATGAATTAATTGTTCCGGTTTTATTTAATCCCTTTTCTGTCTTTGACATCTCAACAAATTCTTCGGCAATTTTTTTTAAAATTAATTCTCTATTTGTTTGAACAGCATTAATAGCACATTCTATTTTATTCTTACTATTAATGTTATCTTTTATACTTTTATGTTTTATTTCATTGTTTATTTTTACGATTTCTGTTTGAATTTCATTCATTAACCTATATTCTTCAACGATTGCTTTGCTTAAGTCTTTATTTTCTACAAATTCATCAATTAAATTTTCTAAATTGTCTGAAAATAAATGTTCTTTTAATATTTTTTTCTCGAATTCTTTTGACATTTTTTCTATGTTTATTTTATTTATGATGTCTTTTAGCATTAGTTTAATGTTTATGATAAGTCTTTTGAAGAAATTAATTTTTTCATTGAGTTTTATTATTTCTGTTGTTTTGTATTTATGTTTTTCAAGTGTTGATTTGATAAAATTCATTTTGTATTCTAAAATTGTTGAAAGATTATTTGGATATTTGTTTATTGTTATTTCAGTAATTTTTTTTAGTTTTTTTTCGTATGCTTTTAGGATATGTTTTTTGCTTTCTTTATAGTCTTTGATCTTTTTATATAATTCTTTTAGTTTACTCTCATTATCTTCTATTTTATTTAGGCTTGCTTTAAGCTGAGATATTTCTTTTTCAATTAATTTTAAAGATGTGTAAGATTTTAATTTTTTAAGCTCTATTACATTACTGTTTTTAAGAGCCTTTCCAAGTTCAACTAATTTTTTATCTCTTTGTGGGCTCAGTTCTTGAATTTTGGATTTAATATCTTTTATCATAAGCGGCTTCCATGTTCATTTTATTTTCTGTTAACACTTTTTTCAAGCTCAAATTTGGAAATTTTATGGTAAATTTTTCTTCCATGTGGGCAGTATTTTAGTTTGAGATTGAAAAATTCATTTATTAAAAATTGACTAAATTCAGAACTTATTGTATCATTGCATTTAACAGCTTGTCTACATGCAATCGTTGCATATAAATCAGTTTCCAGAGAATCAATTGTTTTACTTTTTCTTGTCTTAAAAAATTGGATGATAACATTTTCATATTTGTTGCAGATATTGGGAATTGATTCGAGTTGGTAGGTTTGTTCTTTTATTTTGGTAACTATAATATCTAATTTTTTATATTCTTCCAATTCACTTGCTAATATTTTATCTGTATCTTCACAGTCTACTTGAAATTCAATTGGTATTAAAAGTTTTTGGGTAATTTTTTCTGAATTTATTAAAGTTTGATATATGATTTTTTCATGAAGTGCATGCTGATCTATGAAGAAAACCTCATTATCTTTTTCTACTATTAAAAATTCTGAAAATAGTTGTCCCCTATATTTAAATTCATGTTTTGCTATTGGTTTTTGAAAATCATTTGCTATTGTAGAAGTTTCTAGGAGAATATTTTGGATGTAGCTTTTGAATGATGGTTTATCTTTTTGAATTGGGTTTTGACTTTCAAATTTTACCTTGTCTTCTATTATATTTGTTATTTTATTGTTTTGAGGTTTATCTAGAATCAATGATTCGTTTTGTATGATTTCATAAGTTTGAAAATCTGAATTTGTTGGATCATCTTCAGGGTGTAATAGATGAGCATCATTTGTTATTTGCCTTTTGATTATTATGTTATGGTAGTCTTGTAAAATCTCTTTTCGTTCTCTGTCAAAAAATTCGTTAATATTGCTTGAAACTTGCTTAGGAAGAAATGGTAAGTTAAAAAATCTTACTTCTTTTTTTTGAGGATGTATATTAAAATCGACGTATCTGGGATCTATTTCTAGAAATAAATAACATATTGGGAAATTTCTATTAGTGAGTATTCTGCTATGTCCATCGATTATTGCTTCAGATAGATTGTGCTCTTCAACAGGTCTCCTATTGAGGAATATTTTTATGTTTCGTCTGTCTTTTCTTGAAAAATTGGGAGGAGCAAAAAAGATTTTCATTTGTACATTTTCGTATTCTGTTTCTATTTTTCCAAATTTATTGTTTTCTATTATTTCTCCATATACACTCTGAACTCTATTTATTAGGCTTTCTTTAAAGTAAACTTTTCTTAGTTCATTATTTAGACTTAATTTAAAGTCAATACCAGGATGAGTAACAGCTTTTTCTTCAAAAACTTTTAAACACATTTTTGTTTCGATAGAGTCTTTTTTTAAGAATCTTTTTCTTGCTGGGAAATTGTGGAATAGATTTGTAACATCTACTATTGTTCCATTTATTGCGGATTGTTTTTTAAAATATTTTTCAGTTCCATTTTCAACTTCAATTTGGTAGCTGTCTTCTCCCGTAGTTGAACTTGTGATTGTGAGATTTGAACAGATTGCAATACTTGAGAGAGCTTCCCCTCTAAATCCTAGTGTTTGGATTTTTTCAAGGTCTTTCTCTTCATTTATTTTTGAAGTGGTATGGGGTAGGTAACATATCTTTAAATCTTCTTTGCTTATTCCGCTACCATTGTCTGTTATTAGTATTCTTCGAATCCCACCTTCTTCGAGAAAAACTTCAATTTTATCTGCTCCGGAATCTATTGAATTGTCAAGTAATTCTCTTAAAATTGAACAAGGTCTATCTATTGCTTCTCCTGCTGCTATTTTTTGTACTAGACTTCTATCTAAAAATTTTATTTTATTCATTTGCCTATAATTTTTATTATTGTTTTATTTTGTTTGTAATTGGGAAATTTGTTGATAACTTCTTTAAGTATTTTATCATTTCCATTATCATTATATTCTATTATGCCTAATGCATGTAGAGCTTCTGGGTTGTTTGGATTTATTTTAATGTATTCTTTTAATTTTTCCATAGCCCTTTTATTATCTTTAATAGCAATCAAGGCAGTTGCAAGATTGTATTTTGCTTCAAGACTTGAGTGAGCTTCTGCTTTTTGAAAAATTTCTATTGCTTTTTGATAGTTTCCTTGATTTTTATAAAGTATTCCAAGATTGTTTAGTGCTAATAAATGATTTTTATTGCTAATTTTCTCAAGGATTTCAATTGCTTTTGGTTCATTGCCTGACTTTTCATATGCTCTTGCTAGATTGATATGAGCCGTAATGTTTTCAGGATTTTTTAAAATTACACTATTGTAGAGTGGTATTGCTTCGTTATAATTTTCTTTAGTTAAATAAATAGATGCTTTTAAATATAAATACTCAGATTTTTCTGGATTTATGTCAAGGGCTTTATTGATGCTTATTAATGATTCATTAAGATTATCATTTTCAAATTTTGCTATTGCTAGATTATAAAACATAATATCGTTTTTTTCTTTTATCGAAGTACTTGCTTTGTCTAGATATTTTTCGCTGTTTTTAAAATCTCCGATATAGTTTGCAATAATTCCTGTTTTTAAAGCATAATGAGGATTTTTTGTAATCTCATAAGCTTTTTTGAAACTTAAAAAAGCATTTTGTTTGTCATTGTTTTGTTCTTCTGCTATTCCTTTTTTATAGTAGGCAGTATCATAATTTTGGTCGATTGTAATTGCCTTTTTGAAAGCTTCAATTGCTTGTTTTGGTTTATGTGACAATATTAAGCTTGTTCCTTTATTTGTATATGCTTTTTTGTGCTTTGGATTTAATGATATTGTTTTATCAAATGCTTTTATTGATTCTTCATATTTTTTAAGTTTAAATTTCATTATTCCGACTTTGTAGTGATCTTCTGCTTCGTTTGTAATATTTGCAATTTTTTCATAAATTGCTTCGGCTTTTTTGAAATCTTTTTGTTCTTCATTGATTGATGCTAGCATTTTAAGAGATTGTAAATCTATTGAGGTTTGACTAAGATGATTTGCATGTGTTTTAGGTTTTTCTTGCATTTTTATTTGATTATTTGTTAACTGATCTTTTGTGGGAAAATTTTTTTCTTTGGGTTTTTTTTGCTTTAAAAGCTCCTTTTTGAAAGGAGCTTTTTCTATGCTTATTGAATTTGGCTCTATATCTTGTTTTATTAATCTAATTAAGAGATTGGCTGCTTCTTGGGTTTGTAGTTTATCAATTAAGTCATTAATTTTATTGAATTTGTTACTCAATCCTTTTTTAATGAGTTCATTAAGTCTTTCTTTTGCAAGTGAGGGATTCCCGGTATTAATGTTATCTAATATTTCATAGAGTACTTTTTTTATTACATAACTATAAGGTCTCTCTATTTTTTCGATTATTTGATTTTTATGAGCATCTTTTGTGTTTGGGGTCTCTTTTTTAGTTTTTGGTTTGAGAGAGGGAGAAATTTCGATAACTTTGTCAATTTGTTTTGTTTTATTTTCCCTAGAGTCATCTGTATTCTTTTTTATAAGTTTATCTTCATTTTGTTCGTGTGTTTTGATGACTTGTTTTATAGTGTTGAACTGAGTGGTCTTGGTTTGATTTAATTCTTTGTTAAGATTTTCTTTTAGTTTTTTTAAGTTAAATAGATTTTTTTTATTCTCAATAGATTTATCGTTGTTTGGAGTTGATTCTTGTTGTTTTGCTATTTTATTTATGTTTTTTCTTAAGTTTTCAGGTATTGTGTTTTGATTAAATTCTAAAATGTCTTCGTTTTCAATTCCAGTATCATCTTTTCTATCAGCATAATTTTCTATTTTTGTAGTATCTTTTATATATCTATTGTTAAAAGCAATTTCAGAATTTTCATTGTTGATGGGTATTGATTGTTGTTTTCCTTGTATTTTATCTAATATTTGATTAGCCGTATCTCTTTGTAAATCTTTTGATTCAAAAGGACTGTTATTTGCAAGTTCGGAAAGAGTGTTCTCAAGCATTGCAATATCTGTATTTTGTGGATATTTATCTTTTAGCATTTTTGTTATTGAGTGTGCTTTTTTATAATTTCTATCCATAACGCTGTTTTTTACTTCATTCAGCATGATTGCTTGATTGTTTTTATTTAGGCGTTCTTTATATACGTAATAACCAAGTCCTCCAAATGAAGCAATAAGTAATATTATTAAAATTATTAGTGTGGGTAAATTTTTTCTTTTATTCATCTATGTTCAACTCCTCTTGCCAATTAATTTTGTCTAGTTCAATTAAAGAATCTGTTTTTAAATTATCTTCAAATTTGTCTTTTAACATTGTTTTTTTCTTTTCATGTTCTTGTGTGTTTTTGTTATCTTTTTTGCTCATATGTTTTTGTGTGTTCTCTTTATCTTTTTTGTTCATATGTTCTTGTGTGTTTTTGTTATCTTTTTTGCTCATATGCTCTTGTGTGTTTTTGTTATCTTTTTTGTTCATATGTTCTTGTGTGTTTTCTTTATCTTTTTTGTTCATATGCTCTTGTGTGTTTTTGTTATCTTTTTTGCTCATATGCTCTTGTGTGTTTTTGTTATCTTTTTTGTTCATATGTTCTTGTGTATTTTTGTTATCTTTTTTGCTCATATTTTCTTGTGTGTTTGTGTTATCTTTTTTGCTCATATGTTCTTGTGTGTTCTCTTTATCTTTTTTGTTCATATGTTCTTGTGTGTTTTCTTTATCTTTTTTGTTC
This sequence comes from Borrelia turicatae 91E135, assembly GCF_000012085.2. Classification (NCBI taxonomy): domain Bacteria; kingdom Pseudomonadati; phylum Spirochaetota; class Spirochaetia; order Spirochaetales; family Borreliaceae; genus Borrelia; species Borrelia turicatae. The sequence goes on along the minus strand of NC_008710.1, from coordinate 211,074 downwards.
ATATGTTCTTGTGTTTTTGTGTTATCTTTTTTGCTCATATTTTCTTGTGTGTTCTCTTTATCTTTTTTGTTCATATTTTCTTGTGTGTTTTTGTTATCTTTTTTGCTCATATGTTCTTGTGTGTTCTCTTTATCTTTTTTGCTCATATGCTCTTGTGTGTTCTCTTTATCTTTTTTGTTCATGTGTTCTTGTGTGTTCTCTTTATCTTTTTTGCTCATGTGTTCTTGTGTGTTTTTGTTATCTTTTTTGCTCATATGTTCTTGTGTGTTCTCTTTATCTTTTTTGCTCATATGCTCTTGTGTGTTCTCTTTATCTTTTTTGTTCATGTGTTCTTGTGTTTTTGTGTTATCTTTTTTGCTCATATTTTCTTGTGTGTTCTCTTTATCTTTTTTGTTCATGTGTTCTTGTGTGTTCTCTTTATCTTTTTTGCTCATGTGTTCTTGTGTGTTTTTGTTATCTTTTTTGCTCATATTTTCTTGTGTGTTTTTGTTATCTTTTTTGTTCATATGTTCTTGTGTGTTCTCTTTATCTTTTTGGTGTTCTGTGGCAATGTATTCACTTCTATTTTTAAGACTTTTGTCAAGTTCTTCAAGAGCGGCTTTTTTATTTCTTAACAGAGCTATCATGTGGAGAATAGCATTTTTTTTTTCACTTTCATATCTTAATGTAATAAATTGTGAATAATCATGGATTGCCATAGTGTATGAATCCCATGCATTTTTGTAATTTTTTTCCTTAAAATTAATTTTTCCTTGTTCAACATAAGAATTTGCTCTATTAAGAAGTGCTTTGTCATAATTGGGCATATTTTTAACTGAATTGGAATAATATTTGATTGCTAGGTTATAATAACCCTCGCCTCGTTTAAACATTATGTTACCCAGTTCAAAATATAATTTATAATCAATGTCTCCTCCTATTGCAATTCCATCAAGCAGAGCCCCTTCTGCTTCTGTTAGTTGATTGTTTTCTCTATAGGCTATTGCTAGAAAGTAATAGCCGTTTTGTACTTTTGGGTATTTCTGAATGGCTTCACTTAGGATTTTTATTGCTTGTGAATAATTTTTATTTTTTATCTCTTCTTGTCCAATTCTAATTAATCTTTGAGAGTATGCCAAATTTGAATTAAGTAATAAAATAAGCAAGACAATCAGATTTTTAAGCAATAATAAACATTTATTCATATCTTTTATAAGTACTATTTTATTACTTTAAAGTAAATATTTCTATATTTCATAGTGTCTTAAAATCAAATTTATTTTATTCTTTAGTTAAAAATGTAACAAATTTCATTATTTCTTCTTTTTTTTCGGATGACATTGTTTGTTCTTCTTTTAATGCATTTGGTTTGGAATAACAAGTAATATAGCATATGGCAGGTAGTAATGTTTCAGTTTTAAATTCTTCTATTTTAAATAGCAGTTCTAGTTTAATATTTTTATGTAATATTTTAAACACCCTTGTTCTTAGGATTAATGATTTGACAAAAATGTATGATTTACGATAATTTAATCTGTAAGGACTTATTTCTTGCATTTTTATTATTTCTTGAGGTATTGAAATTTTATCTTTATCTAGGTGTATCATTATTTCTGATATGAATTCAAAATGTTTTTTGTCAATATTTGGATAAAAGGATAAAAAATATACAAATATTTGATTTTGAATTTCAAGGTTTTTGTTTTCAAAAAAGTTTTTTATATCTTTTGAGAATTTTGCCTTATCATTTTTATCTGCATAAATGTAAAATGCAATCCATCCGTATGTATCTATTTTTGTTGAGTTGTCTTTTATATAATTTATTACATTTTGTAAAAATATTCTTTTTATATTTTTATTTTGAAATATTTTTGAACTTTTGTATGGATTGAAATTCATTTTTTCAAAAGATACAAAAAATTCTTCTGCTTTAAATTTTGCTATGATGATATCTTTGATATTGGAACTTAGGTTGAGCAGTTTATGTGTTTCAAGATATTCAATTGCAAAGATGAAATCTTCCCATTCATTTGGTACTTTGTCTTTAAAAAACCATTCTAGGTATTGTTTTATTGCAGTTTTTTCAAGTGAAAATAAATAAGTTTTTAAAGTGTTTTGAAAATCGTTAGGAGTATATTTCATAAATTCACTAAAAAAGTAGTTAAAATTAGAATTTTTATTTGATCCTTTGTAAAAAATTTCATTAAGACTGAAAGTTTTAATTGTTTTTAGGTATTTTAGAATTTCATCATACTTTAGAGTTAAAACTTCATCTATTATGTATCTGTAATTTTTTGTTAAAATTTTGTTGAAAAGTGATTTGGATAAACATCCTACTGGCCAGTAGGTTAAGATGAGTAATTTTTTTAGTTTTATTACTCTACTTTGTTTTTTTCCTAAACTTGATTTAAATAATCTTTGAAATGATTGATTATATTTTAGTATGCGTTTAATTTTTTCCTTATTTCTATGTTTTACAGCTATTAATATATCTATTGTTGGTTCTAGATTTTCTATTTTCAAGTTACTAGAGAAATTTAATATTAATTGTTTATATAATTCTTTTTTTTCTTGTGTGTATTTGCTATTATTTTGTATTTCAATTATTTTTAAAAAGTTGGTGGAATGTAATTTATATGTTATCCCAGATCTTTTGCTGATAAGATTTGTTTCTTTTTTTATTTGTAATGAATTTTTTTCTCTAATTATTTCTAGTATCCAATTTTTTATTTTTTTGTCTTGTATTTTCTCATAATAATATTCTTCAAGTGTGATATTGATTTTGTTTTTTTTAAGTTCGTAATCTTGACTTATCTTTATAAGATTTTGAATTTCTTCTTCATTGAGCTTGTAGAGTTTTGATAAGATGCTATATCTTAAAATTTTTTCTTCTATGTTTATATTTATATATTTTTTTAATATGCTAAGAGAATTATAAAACTCTTGATATTTTGGTGCTATCTTCATTTAGTTCCTTAGTGAATCTTTAATGATTTGTAATAATTTATCATCACGTTTTGCAATTTTGATTATTGCTTCTAAATATCCCCCAATATCACCTATGTCAAGTCTTTCGCCTTCTATTTCTTTGTATAATACTTTGTTCTCAGACATGAGTTTTTTTAAGGCATAAATATGATGATATTCTCCTTTTTGGTGAATTTTAAATCCTTCTTCTAAAAATTTGAAAAATTCATGGGTATATAAGAATCTTCCAATAGATGCTTTATTGCTTGGTTCTTTGCCAACTTCTGGCTTTTCTACTATGTCTTTGACATGAATATTGTCTTTATTTAATTTTATTACTCCATATCTGTTAATGTCTTTAGGATTTTCAATAACAGATAATATGTTTTTTCCAGTTTTTTTATGCAATTCTATTAATTGTGTTGTTAAGGATGGTGATCCAACATGTAAATCGTCAGGGTATGCGACTATTACATTGTCAGTACCTATCCAGGGTTTTGCATGCAGTAGAGCGTGACCTGTGCCCATCATTTCATTTTGCCTTATAAAGCTAATATTAATATCTTTAAGTTTGATTTTTTCTAGCAAGTCTTTTTTACATTCTTTGGTAAATACAGTTTCGAGTTCAATTTCTCTATCAAAATAATTATCCAAAACACCCTTTCTTCTTGAAGTTATTATTAGTATTTCTTTGATTCCAGAACTAGTAAATTCTTCAATAATGTAATCAATTGATGGTTTGTTTAAAATTGGTAGCATTTCCTTTGGAATAGTTTTTGTTATGGGTAAGAACCTTGTTCCGTATCCCGCAGCTAAGATAATACCTTTCATGTTTTGTCTCTCTTAATTAAAATTATATCAAAATTTAAATTATAAATATTTAATTATTTTTGAAAATGATTTAAAATCTATTTTTATGCATGTAAGTGCAGGTAAGTATAAGGGATGGAAGGTTGCTTTTCCTAAAATAGGTGGTGTGCGTCCTGTGATGGCTATTGTTAGAGAAGCATTTTTTTCCATTTTTTTAAATCAGATTTTAGGATCGAATTTTCTTGATGTATTTGCAGGTACGGGAATAATGTCTCTTGAAGCTCTAAGTAGGGGAGCTAATCTTGCTCATCTTGTTGATTGTAATAAATTTTCTAAAAATGTTTTGATTAAGAATTTTGAAGTTGTGAGTGAACCTTACAAATTTTTTTTCAGGAAGGCTGAATTATTTCTTAAAAAGAGTGATCTTTTTTATGACTTTATTTATCTTGATCCGCCTTTTGGATATTCTTTTAAAGAGAATTTACTTAGAATAATATCAGAAAATGAAAGTTTAAATAAAGATGCAAAAATTATTATTCATTATCCTTCGAGAGAAAATTTGGACAACAATATTTTAAGACTCTCTAAATATGATTTTAGAAAGTATGGGGGGTCAAAACTTGATTTTTTTAAAGTTAAGTCTTATGTTTAAGCTTATTAATCTTGCATAGAAGTCAAAAGTTGAAATTCATCACTTTTAAGTTCTTCAATGTTGTGCCTTAATTCAAATTGATCTGTATTTTTGAATGGACTTGTCTTAATTTCTCCATTTTGTCCCTTTATGATGATTTCTCTAGATTCAAGGTTTAGTAGTATATCTCCAATTTTGTAAGATTTGTCCTTGTGTTTGATAATGGACATAATGGGCAAAATACCTATTGTATACTTCAAAACAACTGCTTTAAATAAAGGTTCATTGCAATCTTTTATATATACATCTACTATTGTTCCATGATCGAATGGTGCAAGGACTTTTAGAAAATTTTTTAGCATTTCTACGTCAAATTTTTTGTTTTTTAAGTATTCTTCTGGGTTATCTTTTGTCCAATAGTATTGTTCACTGTTTTCAGTTAAAAATTTAATAGCTTCTAAAGGATTCACAGGTTCTTTGATTATAATTGGATTAACCATTTCATCATAAGTATCTATTATGCAAAAAATTCTAATAAGTTCATGGGTAAATTTTTTTGTTGCTGTTTCTGCACGATTTTTGATGTTAAGATAGCTTTTTTGTCCATTTATTATCATCTTTGTAATGGCAGAAATATCTTCTCTCATTCTGAATAGATTTTTAGAGATATTAATACTTTTTTCTAAAATTTCTATTTTAGACATATATTTTTCTTTTGTGTCTTTGTTTTTAAGACTGATCTTTTCTCTTAATTTTTGTAATATTGTGATATGCATGAGTCCAATAGGGTGTAATAGTACTCCAAGTGCAGCTTGCAGTATAATGTCATTATCGTAGAAAAATTCTGTAAATTCTGTGTAGTGCGATTTGTCGATAAAGAATTTTGATGTTGAGCGTGGAGCATCTTTGGCAGCCCTTTCTTTATTTAATTGTGCAATGGTTGTTAAAAAATAGATCGTAGTATCAATTGCATGTATCAATATGGAGTCGCCTTCTGTTTTTACTTGTTCTCTGCAAAATTCATAATCTCTTCTGATTGAATGTAGATATAATTTTTTTATTGTTTTTGTATTATTAAGATTGTCTTTGTCTATGATTTTTTGGAAATCAAAATAATCATAGATTTTTAGTAATATCTTTTGAATAGATATTATTTTGTGTTTTGGTAAAATTTTAAAACTGCCCTCAATTATTTCCTTAAGGTAAATAGGATCGGGTTCTTTTTCCATTAGTGTATTTAAATTAATTAATGTTTTTCTTCCAGAAATTGTAAACATTTTATCTTTTTCTGAAAATGGTTTATATATGTCTTTTAATGCTTCTATTAGCTCTTCCTTTAAGGAATTTATTTCATTGTTTAGAATTTCTTCATTAATTGTATTTATTAGTTTGTCATGTGGAATATTTTCGTAATTATTGATTACTGGTATGTGTAAAACGTTACCTTTATTTAAAAATGTGATTATTTTTTCATTTACTCTTGTACTTAATTTGGCCATATTTCCAATATTTGAAAAAATTATATCCTTTTCTGTTAAATCTTCTACTTTTTTTATTTCTTTGAAAATCATTGAGAGCCCTCTTAAAAGCTTTAAGTATTGTTGTCTAATACAATTGAATGCACGAGTCAGGAATTTTATCCTATGCTTTATCAATTGAGATGCAGCTATACTTATTATATAATTTTATATAGCCTCTTAATAGCTGAGACCTAAAGTTTATTCTTACTTTTTTTAAGTGGGCTGCATTGTATAGACAAAATCTTTTAACTTATATTGCCACCGAGGAGAATCGAACTCCTGACACAAGGATTTTCAGTCCTCTGCTCTACCAACTGAGCTACAGCGGCTAAATTTTTTTGACATTGTAATTTTTTATTAACAGAAGTAATTTTTTCATAAACAAAGTTTTTTGTCAATAAAAAATTATTTGTAATTTTTTGAGTGAGTAATTTTTTTGTCAATTTTAGTTATTATAAAACATAGTAAATACTATTTTCAGTCTTTGGAACATTATAATGAAGTATATGATAAAGATAATTGTATATTTTTATGGTTATAATTATTGTCTTAACTTTTACAATGTTTTTACTAAAATTTGTTATTTGTGAAATTATCTTTACTTTTTAGTATTTGCTGAAATGGGGCACAATACAATTAAGTATTTGCCCCGCTTATAATTTATTTTTTATTATGCAAGTATCTAAAAAAATCCATATTTGTTGAGAATATTTTTCGTTTGTCTTTGAGTGTTGTTTTGTAACTCTCTAGTGCTTGCCAAAATTTGTAAAATTCAACGTTTTTGCCATAAGCATTTGCATAAATTTTTGCAGCCTCATGATCCCCTTCAGCTTTAATTTTAGCTGCTTCAGCTTTTGCCTCACTTAATAACTTTAGCTTTTCTTTCTCAATGCTACCAAGTATTTCTGTTTGCTCAGCAATTCCTGTACTTCTTTGTTCTTCTGCAATTTGTTGTCTTTCTGAAATCATTCTGTTATGTACAGAGTCAATTAAACTTGGATCATAACCAATTTTTCTAATAAGAACGTCGACAATTTCAATACCAATGTCTTTTGTGTTTTTGTTGGAAACCTCAATTATTTCATTTTCAATTATTTTTCGACCCTTTGTGATTTTGTAAGTTGTGTTATCTGTAATTTCTTGTGGTGTTAAAACTCCATCAGATAGACGTTGAATTGGATCATTTGAACTTCTGATGATTTCAAGCAAAGGATACTTGGCAATAACACCTCTGACCGCAGGTTCAATAGCTGCATTAATTATTGTAGAAGCTCTATTCATTGTTTTAATTGCTGTATAAAATTGATTAATGTCTACAATTTTCCACCTAGCAGTTGTATCTATCCAGATTAATTGTTTTTCTTCTCCTCCTGTTGGAATCCTTTGAGGTTCTCCATCCCATCTAAGTATGTTTTTGGGAAATATTTGTACATTTTCAATAAATGGGATTTTATATTTAAGTCCTGCTGTGTTTTCAGTTCTTTCAATTTTACCAAGTCTTGTGGTGATTGAGATTTCATTTTCTTTTAAAATATAGAGTGGTTGCATTATAGCTAACGATATTAATCCAAATATTAATGTAAAAGCTAAAATCTTAGCAATAGAGAATAAAAATTTTAGTATGTATTTCATTTTATTTAACCTCCTTAAATGGAAGGAAATTATTTAAGTTTTTGTCAATTATTTCAATATTGTCTTTACTCTCAAGGATTTCCTTCATTGCTTCGTTATAGATTCTCTCTCTTGTAATTTCTGGATCTTTGATGTATGCATTTAGTATTGCATTAAAAATGGCGGTCTCAGCTAATGCAGTATTTATTCTGTTTTCCTTATATCCCTTGGCTTCTTCTATCAGTTTAAGGGCTTCTCCTCTAATTTTTGGAATTATTTGATTAAATTTTTTTCTTCCCTCGTTAATGAATTTATTTTTATCCTGGATTGCGATATTAACATCTTCAAATGCCTCATAAACTTTTCCCTTTGGTGGCATAGCATTTCTGATTTGTACTTGAACAATATCAATTCCTAAATCATATGTTTTTATGATTTCATTCATAGAGGCTTTTACTCCTTCTGTAACACCAACTCTATTATCATTAATTATTTCAAAAATAGTATTGTCCCCAATTAATCTGTTCATTGATGATTTTGCAATGTCTGTTATGGTTTTTGCAGGATCTTCTACTTTAAACATAAAAGAATATGGGTCACTGATTTTATATTGTACTAACCATTCAACCTTAATTATATTTAAGTCACCAGTAATAATTATCCCGTCATCTTCGTTCAAGTTAGGACCTGTGTTATTATTTGTATTAAAACCAAATTTAACTTCTTGTACGATCTTTACTGGTACAATTAATTTTTCTTCAATTAATGGAATTTTTATATGTATGCCTGGTTCAAGTATTCTATTTAACTTGCCAAGACGAAGAACTATAGCTTCATCAGATGGTCCTACCACAAAAATATTTGCAATGGTTATTAGTAATATTATTACTAATACAATTAGAATTATCATATATTCATATGTTTTGTTGAAAAATTTTAAGATATCATTTAACATTTTGTCTCCTTTTTGTTATACATTTTTACTCCTTGTCAAGTTTTGTAAATGTTATTTTTTTTATTTTATGATTCTGGATTTCCTCTATTAAGTATTCTCCATGTTCTGTGCTAACCTGTTCTCCGCCCGTGGGTATTTTGTCAAGTAAATCCATTATATATCCTCCAATTGTGTTTATGTAATCTTTGTGTTGAATCTTTATTCCAACTGTTTCTTCAATCTCATCAAATGTGGTCTCGCCTGATATTAAGTAGATATTTTCATCTTTTTTAGTAATGAGTTGTTTTTGTTCTTCAAAATCATATTCATCAAATATTGCACCAAAGATTTTCTCTACTATGTCTTCTATTGTAAGTATTCCTGCAAATCCTCCATACTCGTCGATAACGATGGCCATTATTTTTTGTTTTTGTCTCATGATATCTAGTATATCTTTTATCCTTTTGTTTTGTTGTACAAAAACAGCAGGTTTGACAAATTTAATAATGTTTTGTTCAAGTTTTTTTTTACTTATTTCGATTAGGTCTTTAGTTATTAAAATTCCTATTATTTGTTCTCTATTTTGACCTTTGTATACAGGAATTCTGGAATATCCTTCTTTTTTAATTAGTTTGATCTTATCTTTTAATTGCGATGTGCTTGAGAGTGAGAATACTTCTGTTCGGTGTGTCATAACCTCAGAAGCCCTAACTTCTCCTATGTTTAACATTTTTTGCATGAATATTCTGTCATCATTTTCTAAAATTCCTAATTTTTCGGCCAAAAATAACATGTTTTTAATGCTATCTTTAGTCATTTTTTGACTTGCTTTTATTTTACATAGGCTTAGTAAAATTTTAACTATTCCATTAATTACATATATTGCTGGTGTGAATATGATTGTTAATATTTTGAGTAAGATTGAGGTTGATAAAACTATGCTCTCATTATTTAAAATTGCAATTTGTTTAGGAAATATTTCTGAGCATATAAGCACTATTATTGTTATGATTCCAGTTGATAAAGCAAGTGCATTGTTTCCATATTTGTCGAGGACAAATTTTGTTGTAAGAGCGCTTGCTGTTATGTTAGCAATATTATTCCCGATTAGAATTGTCGTTACAAGCTTTGATGGATTTTGGGCTAAATTGTATACTACTGTTCCTAATTTGCCTTTTTTCTTTATGTCTTGAAGTTGAATTAGGCTTAATGATGTGTAGGCTGTCTCTGATGCTGAAAAAATTGCTGATAGTATTATGAATATTAATATAATTGTTAATTCTAACATAAGTATTATTTTAATTTATCTTTAAAGCATTTTCTTTAGTTTTATTTGTCTTTGTAAAAAAAAATTGCATTGGCTTTTTACTTAAGGATTACAAGGCGCTGACCGGAATCGAACCGGCGAATCAAAGTTTTGCAGACTTCTCCCTTAGCCACTTGGGTACAGCGCCATTCTAAACATTAGTTAGTTTATTAAAAAATATTTAAATTGTAAACAGTATCTTTTATGATTGAATGATTGTGATTGAACTTTTTTAAGTATTTTCTTTATATGTTTTTCTATAAAAATAATTTTTATTTTTGTAATATTTATGAATATGAATAAAAAAATGCTTAATAATGTTTTATCTAAGTTAGATAAGAATTTTGTAAAGGAAATTAAAGGGTCTTGTGAAGTAGAAATCTTGGGACTTACATATGATTCAAGATGTGTTTTATCTCATTTTGTATTTTTTGCTCTTCCAGGACTTCATTTTGATGGTCAAGAATTTATCAATTCGGCAATTGAGCAGGGTAGTAATGTTATTGTTCATACTAATGATATTAATTTTTATGATCCCAATGTGACATATATTAAAATTGATTCTTGTAATATAAAAAAATTTATGTCAAATTTTGCTCATATTTTTTATAATGAGCCTTCAAAAAATCTTAAGATTATTGGCGTTACAGGAACTGATGGTAAAAGTTCTGTTTGTTTTTATATCTATACTCTATTAAAATCTATGGGTGTTAAAGTTGGTTTTATTTCAACGGTATTCTTTGAAGATGGAAGTGGAACGCTAGTTAAGAATCCTTATAGGCAGTCGACTCCAGAGTCAACAGAAATTCATTTAGTTCTTAGTAAAATGGTAGAAAACAATGTTGAATATGCTATTGTTGAATCGACTTCGCATGGCCTTGATATTAGAACATCAAGACTCATTGATATTGCGTACTTTGTTGCTGTTTTAACTAATGTTAGTCATGAACATCTTGAATTTCATGGTACTATGCAGCATTATTTAAATGCTAAGCTTAATCTTTTCTCTTCTGCAGATGCTAATGGTGGTTTTGGTATTATTAATATGGATGATAAAAATTTTTCTACCTTTTTAAATACTATTAATAGGGCTTATACGTATAGTTTAGAGAATAAAAATGCTGATTTTTTTGTAAGTAAGATTAATGAACAAATGGGTTTTACTGAATTTGAGTTTTATCATAAGAATGTTAAATATGATGCTAGAGTTAATTTGACTGGCAGTTTCAATGTCGAAAATGTTATGGCGGCTTTGATTGTTGTTAGTCAAGTTATGAACGTTGATGTTTCAGAACTTATTGATAAGCTTGTAAATATTGAGGGTCTTTTTGGACGAATGCAAGGTGTTGATTTTGGGCAGGATTTTTCTTTAATTATTGATTATGCGCATACACCCGGAGCTTTTCTTAAAATTTTTCCTATCTTTAAAAGACTTTCAAAAAATAGATTGATTTCTGTTTTTGGTTCTGCTGGAGAGAGAGATGTTCTTAAGAGAAAGTTGCAAGGAGAAATTGCAGATAGATATTCAGATATAATAATACTTTGCGATGAAGATCCAAGAGGTGAAGATAGTATGCAAATAATTAGAGATATTGCGGAAGGAATTTCAGGAAAAACTTTAAATAGAGATTTATTTTTCATTCCTGATCGAAAAAGTGCAATTGAAAAGGCAATAAATATTGCACATACTGACGATTTGGTGGTTACTCTTGGAAAGGGGCATGAAAACTCAATAATATATAAAGATCGAAGTATATTTTGGGATGAGCAAGCTGTTGTTAAAGATATAATTTCGAGAAATAGGAGTTGATTTGATGAAAAAAAATCTTATGTTAATATTTGGAGGAGTTTCTTTTGAGCATGAAATTTCTCTTAGATCTGCTTGTGGAATTTATTCAGCTCTTATGAAGCTTGATAAATATAATGTGTTTTCAAGTTTTATTGATAAAATTACTGGGGTTTGGTACCTATTAGATTCTGTTCCTGATGATCCTAAATTAATTAAAAAAGATAGTTCTGCTATTATTAGTTTAATTCCTGGTTATGGAATATTTGTAAATAATAAGGATCTTAAAATTGATGTTGTGTTTCCTATTGTTCATGGGAGAACAGGTGAGGATGGTGCTATTCAGGGATTTTTAAAAATTATGGATATTCCTTGTGTTGGTTCTGGAATTTTAGGAAGTGCTATTTCTATTAATAAGTATTTCTGTAAGCTTTTGCTTAAAAGTTTTAATATTCCTTTAGTACCCTTTATTGGGTTTAAAAAATATGATTATCTTTTAGATAAAGAGGGCATCAAAAAAGACATAAAGCAAAGTTTAGATTATCCTGTCATTGTTAAACCGGCTATGCTAGGTTCTTCAATTGGAATAAGTATTGCATATAATGAGACTCAGATTGAAAAATGTATTGAAGAAGCGTTTGCATATGATTTGACAGTTGTTATAGAGAAATTTATGAGGGCAAGGGAGATTGAATGTGCTGTTATTGGAAATGAGCAGATTAAAATATTTACTCCTGGTGAAATTGTTATACAGGATTTTGTATTTTATGACTATGATGCTAAATATTCCACTGCTCCTGGAAATTCGGTTGTCTTTAATATTCCTGCTCACCTTGATACCAAACATTTGTTAGACATTAAAGAATATGCATTTTTTACTTATAAATGTTTGGAGCTTAGGGGTATGGCAAGGATTGATTTTTTGATCGAAAAAGATACTGACTTAGTTTATATTAATGAAATAAATACAATTCCAGGATTTACAGATATTTCTATGTTTTCTAAGATGTGTGAACATGATGGTCTTGATTATGGATCTTTGGTTGATAAATTGATAGCTTTAGCTTTTCAAAGTTATGCAAAGAGAAAGGAGAGGATTGATTTTCACCGGCTGGAAAACTAATTTAGTTTCAAATTTTTTAAATTTTCAATTTCCTTGTCATTTTGAAGTTTAAAAAAGGGATTTTGATTGTATTTTGCAGATTTTGGAAGTATTCCAGAATATTTTATTGCGTATGAATAGTCTATATTAATGTTTTTAACTTCTTTTTTTGTTTTTTGATCATATATTTTTACGTAGTTTGTATTGATATCAGAGTAAGCAAAAATATCATATTGAATTTTTTCTTGAGATTTAACCGTAAAAGTTATATTTGTTGTATTTGATTTAATATTATTTATTGTAAATATTACATTGTTGGATGCTATTTTATATGGTGTATTGCTTTGATATATGATAAGCTCAGATGCATTTTTTAAAAATAGATTAATTTGTTTTGTAATCTTTTTTGTGGTAATCTTAATGTCATAGATAGTTCTCTCAGCTACATCTATTTTTTGAAAAAATAAATCTATTAAGTTTTCTTGTGTTTGAATTTCCTTTTCTGCGTATTTTTTATTTTTTTCTAAACTTAAATTAAAATCTTTTGTTGAAATTTGAATTGTATTTCTGTTGTCTTGTAGGTATTCTACTCTAATTTTGTTGGTTTTTTCTGGAAAGCTTATTATTTGATCTATTTTTATTGTTGAAATTTTTTCTATGTCATGTGATATTATGGTAATGGCGATTATTAGAAAAAGAATGATAGATTCAATCTTTTCAAATTTTGTAAATTCTTGTCTTATTGTCTCAGTTTTATGTTTTAAATGTTCTACGATGTTTGTAAGTATTGCTGAGAAAAGTGAAATTGATATGAAATAGCTTAGTGCAATCGGTCTTGTCGTCATTAAGGTTGTTTGTATTGACGTTATTAGCATGAGATTTGTTATCCAAATAAGCATTATTACTATCTTTTTTAGAATTTTTGTCTTGTTAGGAATGATTAATATTAGTATATTTTTTAAAATTATGATTAAAATAAATTCTATTTTGATATATAACATTATAATAAGTTCAATTATAGAGATTGATATTGCTAAATATTTAAGTTCTTTAAGGCTCAAATGTATTTTAAAGTTATATGTGAAATAAGATATAATATTGAAGTTAAATAATGTTAGAAAAAAATTTACTAGATATATTGGATTTATAATCTTATAGTCTATGAAATTTTCATATGCTGTTAACATTTTATTTGTGATTAGAGTAGAAATATATGTGCTTAGGAATAATATGAAAAATAGTTTTATGATTTTATGGTAATTTTCTTTTGTTTTTCTAAGTATGATACTAGTTTTTTTAAATTTTGTGATGAACACTAATATAATGAAATTGCAAATAGCATATATTATTATGATAAGTGTATTTTCATTTATTATCCATTTTTTAAATGGCATATTTATAATGATATAGTGTAGTTCATTTTCACTTTGATTATTTTTTTTAGCTTTGACTGTCTCTTCAATTGATTTGTAAATGTCACAAAGATTATTATTTTTTACATGTTTTAAGAGTGAGCATTCTTTATTGTTGCTTATTATTAAAATTGGAATTTCTTCTTTTAAATATAAATTGTATATTCCATTGATATGTTTGTCATTTATTTTTGATACGTTAAAGTTTACTTTATGATTTTCAAATGTTTTTATAAAATTTTCTAAAAAGCCTAAACTTGTTTTTGAATTTATTATGTTTGATTGATTTTTAAACTCTATTAAGTTGTTTTCTTTGTCTTCATTTAGCATTAAATATATTGTATTTATGTTTTTATCAAGTGCATTATTGTTTAATAACAATCTACTGCTTATTGTTGATATTTGTTTATGTGAGTCGTCTTCTATAAAATAAATGTTTAGGTTATTCTTTATCTCTTTGTTCTTGAAATTATTTATTAGTGTTATTACAATGGCAATTGCTAGGTTGTTTTTTAGATCATGTTGTGCTTCTATTGGGACAATGATATTATAATTAGTTTTTTCTGTGCCTTTTATTTTTACGTGAATTGTTTTTTGCGAGTATCCAATAAATCCAATTTCTTGGAGTGAGTGTTCTTTGTGTTGAATCTTATTTTCTAGAAAATATTTTTTTATGTAATCATAAGTATTTTCTATTCGTTTTATCTTTTCTAAAGATCTGTTTAGTTCATTAATTTTTGTGATATGTTTTCTTATTTGTTTGCCACATTGTTCTATTTCGTCTGCTTTTATTATTTTATGTGAAATTAATGTTTGTATTAGGATTAAGAGTAATGTCTTAATTATCATAATTTTTTATGTCTTCTTCTACTTGCATTATTTGGAGTACGTTAGGATTTTCTTTAAGTGAAGTAAAAATCATTGATACGTTTTTTGCATTTGATGAGATAATTATGTTAATTATTCCATGTCCATTTCCGCAGTCTTCTATTTTCTCACTAATAAGTCTTACGTCAAAAGTTGTAAAAAGATTATCTAAATAGTTAAAAAGGCCTTTTAAATTTTTTAAGAATATTATGATATGATATACTTTCCTTGTTGGTGTTGCTTCCCATTCTACTTCTACAAGATGACTTTTTTTCTGATGTGCAATTTCTCTACAATGTTCTTTGTGAACTACTATTGTATCTTTTTGTATTATCCCAATGATATCTTCACCTGTTAATGGATTACAGTCAGGGGCTATTGTAATACTTTTTATTTTGGATTTTGTTAAAGATTTAAACAAACTGAAGAGTCTTTTTTGTTCCTTATTTTCTCCAATAAGATATGCAATTATGTTATTATCTACAAATATTGTATTGTCATTTTTGTTAAGCCAAGATCTAATTTTTGAGCGTGCTTTTTTTGTTCTAACACTATTAAGCCAAATTACATCAGGTTTTGCCTCTGGAGAGGTAAATATTTCAACAATTTGTTCATTTTTCAATGGTTTGGTTAGTGAGCTAATTTTACCATTAATTTTTGCATAAAGTGCTTGATCCCCAATATCTGTATGTATTGTGTATGCGAAGTCAATTGAGTTTGAGCCAAATGGAAGTTCTACTATTTCTCCTTCTGGTGTATAGACATATATAAATGTGTTTAAGAGTTCTTTGTGTATGTCATGCATTGAGTATTGATTTTTGTTAACAGATTCTTGTTGCCATTTTTTGATTCGGTTGATAAATGATATATCATCAGCTTTTAATTCGACTTGTTCTTTGTAAAGCCAGTGAGCAGCAACACCATATTTGGCAATTTTATCCATTTCTTCTGTTCTAATTTGTATTTCTATCAATTGATTATCCTCAGGTATTCTGACAGTGGTATGTAGGGATTGATATTTGTTTTCTTTAGGGATTGCTATGTAATCTTTTAGTCTTCCAGGTATTGGTTTCCAAACTTTATGTACAATTTCTAGTATTTCGTAGCATTCTTTTTGTTGTTTACAAATTATTCTTATTCCCAGGGTATCAAAGATTTGAGAAATATTATTATTTCTTGTTTTCATTTTTCTAAATATTGAGTAAAAGTGTTTTGAACGTACTGTGATTGTGACATCGATGCCAATTTTTTTAAGTTCTTTCTCTATTATCAATTTTCCCTTATATAATTTTTTTTCCCTTTCTATTTTTGTTGCGGATAAAAAATTTTTGATTTCTTTATATTCTTTTGGATAAAGATATTTTAATGATAAATCTTCAAGATATATTTTAAGAGATGAAATACCTAGTCTTTCTGCAATTGGTACATAAGTGGCAAGACAATCTCTTGCAATCCTTTCTCTCCTGTTTTTAGGTAAGTGAGAAAGGGTTGCCATATTATGTAATTTATCTGCAAGCTTGATGATTATTATTCTAATATCATGAGTCATTGCAAAAAACATTTTTGAAATGGTATTTGCTTCTTTTATTGCTCTTGTTTTATTGTGTAGGTCGTGAATTTTGGTTACCCCATCAATTAGACTTAAAATTTCTTGATCAAATTCTTTGATTATTTCTTCCTTTTTGACACTTGTGTCTTCAAGAACATCGTGTAGTAGCCCAGCTATTATTGTTTTAAAGTCTAGTTGAAATTTTATAAGAAATAGTGAAACCATGATTGGATGGATGACATATGGCTCTTTACTTTCTCTATATTGTCCGTAGTGTAATTGTTCTGATATTTCAAGAGCTTTAAATATTAATTTTTTTTGAATATCATCTTGATAAATATTATTGACAGTCTTTCTGAAAATGTTTTTTAGTTTATCGATATCATTTATTTTAAGTAAGTATGCAATTTCATAAACTTGTATCATTCTTTATCCTTAAGACCAATGCTCTTTCTCTGCTTTCAATGTCATATATAGTTTTTAAATAGTCAAACCCTTCCTGGATTGCAAAATCTTTTAAAGATTTTGTTTGCCAAGGAGCCATTTCTATTATTAAAAGTCCATTTTTGGCAAGCTTATGTTTTGCCTGTCTTATTATTTTTTTTGGAATTTCAAGTCCGTCTTTTCCAAACCCTAAAAGAGCTATTCTTGGTTCTTTTATTAATTTTTCCTTTATTTTTAGTTCATCTTTATTTAAATAAGGAGGATTTGTGATTATTAGCTCAAACTCTTTATTTATGTATTTTAACAGATCTGAATATTGTATTTCTATATAATTTTCTAATTTTAGTTTTTGTGTGTTTTTTAATGATACTTTTAAGGCTTTATTTGAAATATCCGATAGTGTTACTTTGCACTTAAGATAATGTGCAATTGTTAAGCCAATGCATCCACTTCCGCAACATAAGTCTAAAATTTTATTTAAATTGTGCTTTTTAATTTGAATTAAAGCTTCTTCTACTAAACATTCTGTATCTTCTCTAGGAATTAGTACATGTTTGTTTATATAGAACTCAATACCCATAAATTCTTTTGTTTTAAGTATATAGTTTATGGGTGTTCCTGATCTTATTCTGTTTATTTGACACGATAATTTATGTTCTTCTTGTTTTGTTAAATTTTTATTTATATTTGCAAGAATTAATTCTTTTCGACTCTTTAAGATTTTTTCAAGTAGTAATAAAATCTCAAGAGTATTTAAATTATGTTGTTTTGACTTTTTTATTGCTTCGTTTATTGTCATTAAAATAAATTATATTGGGTTGTCTTTTAGTGCTTGTTCTTGTAATTTTAGGGCTAGTGTGTCGAGAAGAAGGTCAAGTTCTCCCTGCATAATTTCTTCTAGTTTATAAAGACTAATGTTTGCTCTGTGTTCTGTTACTCTATTTTGTGGAAAATTGTATGTTCTAATTCTTTCAGACCTATCACCTGAACCTACTTGTTGCTTTCTGTCATTTGAGCGTTGTTCTTGTTTTTTGAGGTCTTCAAATTTATAAAGCCTTGCTCTTAATATTTTCATAGCCTGATCTTTGTTTTTGTGCTGACTTCTTTCATTTTGACATTGTACCACAATTCCTGTAGGCAGATGTGTAATTCTAACGGCAGAGTCTGTTGTGTTTACATGTTGGCCCCCAGCACCAGAAGATCTGTAAACATCTATTCTTAAATCTTTTTCGTTGATTTCAATGTCGGTTTCTTCAACTTCAGGCAGTACAGCAACGGTTGCTGCTGAGGTTTGAAGTCTTCCATTGGATTCTGTTATAGGAACTCTTTGAACTCTATGCACCCCGCTTTCATGTTTTAATTTTTTAAATACCTCTTTACCTTTTATTTCAAAGCTTACTTCTTTAAATCCACCAAGTTCCGTTTCATTAAAGTTAATAAGCTCTGTTTTCCATTTTTTTTTCTCAGAATATTTTGTGTACATTTCGTAAAGATTATGTGCAAAAAGTGCAGCTTCTTCTCCCCCTGTTCCAGCTCTAATTTCAATAATTATATTTTTATTGTCATTTTCATCTTGGTGCAAGAGTAATATTTTGATTGTGTGTTCAATTTCATCTTTTTTGAGATTTAAATGAGTTAATTCTTGTTTTATTAATTCTTTCATTTCTAAATTTTCTTCTTCGGACAAAATTTTTTGATTCTCATCGATTTGGCTTATTATGTTTTCATATTCATCTTTTTTTTCTTTGATTTTTTCTAAATAGTTATATTCTTTTATTACTTTTGCATATTCTTTTTGGTTTTTAATTAAATTTGTATCTTGTAATTTTTCTTCAAGTATTTTTATTTTGCTTTCGATGGGACTTAATCTTTCTAAAAACATCTTAATTTTCTCCTAATAAAGTAGTATTATTTTATCCTACTTTTGAATTTTTTTGTTATAATTGGTCATGAATTTTATTTTATAGGCTTTATATACAATTTAAATAAATAAGTTTAAGTTTACGAATTTAAGTATATTTTTTTAATTTTTTATATAATATGTTTATTGAGATTGGATATTAAAGATTTATTAATATCTTGATATGTTTATATATAAATTATGACTTATATGTTTTTTTAAATAGCATATATGAAGTGAATGTTATGTCTTTAATAAACCAGTTAAGAAGGGGTATTTATGTTAGACAAGAAACTTTTAGGTGAGTTTGGGGATATCTCGCAAATTTCTGATAATGAGCTTCTTGATGTTACTGAAAAATCCAAAAGGGGATATCAGTTGATAAAGGAAGAGAGACTTCCTGAAGCAGAAGCATTGTTTAATGATATCTTACAAAAGGATTATGATAATAATTATGCTCTTGTTGGACTTGGAGACATTGAAAGGAAGAAGCGAAATTTTGATAAAGCTATAATTTATTATCAAAAATGCCTTGCTAAACATTCAAATAATAATTATGCACTTTTTGGATTGGGAGATTGTTATAGAAGTTTAGGTGATTATAAGAAGGCTACAGATGTATGGGAAGAATATTTGAAATATGATCCTGAAAATATTACGGTTCTTACAAGAGTTGCTTCTTCTTATAGGAAATTAAAAAATTTTCAAAAATCTAGGCAATCGTACTTAAGAGTATTAGAATTTGTACCTGATAATGATTATGCTCTTGTTGGTATTGGACATTTATATTATGACTTTAAGGAATATAAAGAAGCGTTGAAATATTGGCTTAGAATGTATGAAATAAATCAGGTTAAGATTGATGTTCGTGTTTTAACTTCAATTGGAAATTGTTATAGGAAATTAAAGGAATTTAGTAAGGGAATTTATTTTTTCAAAAGAGCTTTGGAAATTTCTCCGAATAATTTTTATGCTATTTTTGGACTTGCTGATTGCTATAGAGGAAGTAAAGAGTATCATGAAGCCTTAAAATATTGGCTTACAATAATAGATAAGGATCCAAAGAATAATCTGGTTTTAACAAGAGTAGGTGATACTTACCGATACTTGAAAGAGTATGAGAATTCACAGATTTATTATAAAAAAGCTCTTGATGTTGATTTTGACATGTTTGCTATACTTGGTCTTGCACTACTTCAAAAGGAGCAGGGGCAGTATGAAGAGGCATTGTCAGCTATTAAAAATCTGATAAAAACCAATCCTAAGAACTCAATATTGTATGTAAATGCTGCTGAATGTTATGAGGCATTAGGGCAAATTGAAAGTGCTGTAGATATTTTGTCAAGTTTCTTGCAACTTGGAATGAAGAATGTTACCATTATTGACTACATTAATAACCTTAAAAAAAAGATGGATGCATGAATCTTAATTTTGAAAGATCTATTTTTTTAAAAAAGTTAATAGATACCCACGTTCATTTTAATGAACTTAAGAAAAATTCTATTGATATTCATTATCTTATTAATGAATGTTTGAAAAATGGATTTTCTTATTTTCTTGATATTGGATTGCATCCTAGTGATTTTTATGAGAGAAAGCAACTTTTAGATACTTATCCTAATATTTCACTAACAGTTGGCATACATCCTTTAAATAAGGCTTTAAGAGATGATTTTGAATTGATTGAAAGTATTTTAGAAAATGAAAACGTTGTTGCTGTTGGTGAAATTGGACTTGATTACCTTAAGGGAGATAATAAAAGCGAGCAGATTGAAGCTTTAAATATTCAGTTAGATTTAGCTAGTAAATATAAGAAGCCCGTCATTTTGCATGTAAGAGAGGCTTATGATGATATTTACAATATTATTAAATCTTCCAATTTTATAAGTAGAGGCATATTGCATTGTTATTCAGGTAATTATGAGTATGCTAAAAAATTTATTGATTTTGGATTTAAGATATCTTTTGCAGGTAATTTAACTTTTAAAAATTCAGAGCCTTTAAGAGGAGTTTTAAAGAAATTAAATATTGAAGATATTTTAATTGAAACAGACAGTCCATTTTTAGCCCCAGTTCCTTTAAGGGGCAAGATTAATGCTCCATGTTTTTTAGGATATACATGTCTTGAGATTGCAAAAATTAAAAATTGTGATGTGGATAGCGTTATAATTGCGTTGTATGATAATTTTAAGGATTTATTTAATGATTTGATTTAACAATTATTTTCTCTCATTAATAATAGTATTTTTTGTTTGTCAATTATTGCTTATCAATTCAGTTAAATGTATGTTGATTTGTAATTAGATTTATATTGTTTTTTCATAGATGTTGAATTCGTATTGAAAATCTTTATTAATTTTTTTTGTTATTTCAATCAAATCGAGTTCATTCATACTGATTATGTATTTTGTGTTAATTTCTTTTAAATTTTTTTTATTACTTCCAATCAATATGAATTCTATTTTTTTAAAAAAGGATGATTCTGATAATTTTTTTAAAAAAACATGATTATTTCTCATTGAGAATAAGATCACTTTTGTTATTTTTGGAGTAATCAAATTTTTTAAATACAGAATATTTTTGTCATTTATTGTAGTAATGTTTATATTTTGTTCTTTTGCACTTTTTTCCAAGTGTTCTGAATCTGTTTGATTTAGTGTGTTGTCTTTCATTATTAATGAGGTTGTTAAATCTATTGAGGGGTCACTGAATATAAAATCTATCGCTTTTTTTAATGAAAATTTTACTTTGGATAGATAAAAAGTTTTTTTTTTAATTTTATTAATATTAAATATTTCATTATTTGATTTATGTGTTAAAAGTATCTTTTTTACATTATTTAGTTTGTCTTTAATAATTTCGATATCTTTTTCATTGATAAAGAGTGTTTTATCTTGTATGAATGGAGAATTTTTAATTTTGAAAAAATACTCTGTGGTGTCTGAAAAAATTATGATATAACTAAAATTTTTATCTGTGATTTTATTGTTTTTACAACTAAAACATAGAATTAAAATAATTGTAATAATAAAAGTCTTTATTGTATGTATCATTATTTTACAGTTCCAATGGCTTTCTTGTTTACGATTGTGATTCCTAGTAGTATTATTAATGTTATTAGAGCGTAAATTTGTGCATTAGTTAAAATTAATACTTTTAAAAATGTTATAATTGCTTCTAAGATCAAGATAGGAACAAAAATTAATTGATATCCATTTATATTTTGTGTTATATGAAGACGTATTCCTTTTTCGCATATAATTGCTGTGAATATTAGTTCTAATATATGTAAAAGCGGTATTTTAATATATTCATATGTGCCAAAAACTTTACTGTTTGTTATGATGAGTGCTAAATTTTTAGAGAGTATTAATCCAAATGCAAAATATATTAAAAATATTGGATTTTTTTTAAGCAATGAGTTTGGATTGAATGTAAAAAAAAATGTGAATATAAATAATGGAAAAACATAGTAATATATTTGTTCTTTAATAAATATTGAATATGCTAAACTGAATTTTGTTTGGTAATTTATGAGCAAGCTTTTATATAATATGAATTCTTCTATCAGATATAGTAAAGAAAAAATGGTCATTGCGAATAATATTGATGTTGCATGGATATAATTTTGTTTAATTAACTTTAATTGAGGATGGTTTATTATCATGTATATTTTAAAAACTAAAGGTAGGCTTATTAGTAAAAATATGTTCATAATAAGTAAATTTTACTTTTAAATGACTTATTAATCAATTAAATTTTTACTTTTTAGAAGTTTTCAAAATTCTTTTTATTATTGTGTTTAAGAGATATGTGTTCGAATTTACTTTTTAGAGAAGGTATATTAAAATTAGTTATTGATTAATGCTGTTTGAGGAGTGAGTATTTTTAAATGATAAATAGAAGTTCCGGTAAGGATAGGGATAGGTCAAGATCCGGTGATAAAGAATTGAGAATTAATCATAAGATTAAGGCCCGTGAGGTTAGGGTTATTTTTGATAATGGAACTCAATCTGTTTTGCCAATTGAAGATGCTATTAAATGTGCTAGGGATGCTGAGCTTGATTTGGTTGAGATTTCTCCAAATTCAGTGCCTCCTGTTTGCAAGATAATTGATTATGGGAAATATAAATTTCATCAGGAAAAGCGTCAAAAAGAGCAAAAAAGAAATCAAAAAATAATTAAGCTTAAAGAAGTTAGGATGCAGCCAAAGATAGATACTCATGATCTTGATTTTAAGTATAGAAATATTTTAGGATTTCTCAAAGAGGGTAATAAGGTAAAAGTTACTATAAGATTTAGAGGACGTGAACTCGCTCATACTCATTTGGGCTATGGAATTTTAGAGAGTATTCTTGAAAGGGTAGGTGAGTCTAATTATGTTTTAGAGTCTCCAGCTAAGATGGAGGGGAAAACAATGTTTTTAATTATTGCACCTAAATCTAAGAAGTAGTGATAAGGAGATGTAAATGTCAAAAATGAAAACATGTAAAAGTGCAAAAAAAAGATATGCTTTTACTTCAAAAGGTAAAATTAAATATAAGAAGCAAAATTTAAGACATATTTTGACAAAAAAGTCTTCAAAGAGAAGAAGGAAGTTGGGTAAGTCAGGTTTGGTTTCAAGTTTTGAGGTTAAGAGAATCAAAACCTTATTGCCTTATGCTTAAATATTGATTTAAGGAGATTATATGGCTAGAGTTAAGAACGGGATAGTTCACGTTGCAAGACGAAAGAAGATCTTAAAGAAAACTAAGGGTTTTTGGGGTACTAAGAAAAGTAATTATAAGAAAGCCAAAGATACTCTTCGTAAAGGCATGATGTATGCTACAAGAGATAGAAAGACTCGTAAGAGGGATTTTAGAAGTTTATGGATTGTAAGAATTTCTGCTGCTTTAACGGGTATGGGAATTAACTATTCAAAATTTTTTGAAAGTTTGAAAAAGTCTAATATTAAGCTTAATAGAAAAATCTTATCTAATTTAGCAATTGAGGATATTGAAACTTTTAAAAAAATTGTTTATGAAATAAAAAATTAAAAACTTCCTGGGAAGTTTAATTATAGGGATTAGAGTTATTTTTTGCGACATCTCACTAAATTTGGGGATTTAAGTATTTTTTTAACGGATAGTTGCATAGGCGGATTAAAAGTTAAAAATGAAAGTCCCATCTTTGAAAATAGCGCTAAATGAAAATATTCCTATGTTGGCTTCTCGGGATTTTATTTAAAGGAATACTATTTGTGAAATTTATTTCTCTTGATAATATCAGCAAGCAAGATAGTCATATATATTATAGGAGAGTATATTTTGCTGACGCTTTTTATGAATATAAGGGCTCTAGTGAGACTAAGCAAGTGAAGTTTACAATAGAAGTAACTCCTTTAGGTGAGAAACATATCACTATTGATTTTGTAGACCCTTTAAATTACCCTGTTCTTAGTTTAATGGTTGCAATCAAGAGGCATGTTATTGATCTTGATATAAAAGGTGAGCTTCCTTGACATTATCTTTTGAAACAGAAAAGGAAATGATAAACTTTTCTAAATCTTTTTTTAATCCCTTGCCTATTGGTAAGATATTTGGTCTTTGTGGTGATATGGGAACTGGGAAGACAACCTTTTTAAAAGGTTTGGCTTTAAATCTTGGCATTTCTTACTTTACAAGTCCAACTTATAATATTGTTAATTTTTATGAGTTTGTAGATTTTAAATTTTATCATATTGATTTGTATCGTTTAAATATTTTAGATGAGTTTCAACTTATTGGTGGAATGGAGCTTCTCTTAGATATGTCAGCTATAATAGCTATTGAGTGGCCAGAGATAATTATTGATGTTTTGCCAAAGAATAGATTAATGTTTTTAACATTTAAAATAAAAAATACTAGTAGGATTTTAGAATTTAGCGATGAATACCCTTGCAATTGAATATTCACATAAAACTTTATTGATTCATTTTGAAATTAATGGTGAGGTCTTCTCTATAATTAAGAGTAAAGATAATATTAATTATACTCTTAGTATTCCAAAATTATTTAATGATTTTGTATTAGAGTATGGTATTGATCTAAAGAAACTTGATTTACTTATTAATTCTTCTGGTCCTGGTTCTTTTACAGGTTTGAGAATTAGTTTAAGTTTTATTAAGGGGCTTTCTTTAGGTCTTTCAATTCCTTTTGTTAATGTACCTACTTTTGATGTTTTTGCGAAATTGGTTAATACAAGCGCAGATACGCTAACTTTAAGTTTTACAGCGGGTAAATATTTCCTTGGATGTTATAAGAATTCTAAATTCTGCGGGAAAATTTTTTGTTTTTCTGAATCAGAGTTATTTGAATATTTAGATAGTCTTGACTTAAAATTTGTTATTGTGGGTAATGGTATTGAATTTATTTATGAAAAACTAAAAAATAAGTTTGAGATTATCATTGATATGGATTCTTTTGGTTCAGTTTTGACAGAGCTTGGCAAGTTTAAGTATGTAGAAAACAGGCAGGGAGATGATATTTTGTCAGGACCTTTTTATGTAAGACTGAGTGATGCAGAAATTAAATCTTATTTACTAAGATAATCAAATAAATTTTTAATTTTATGTATATTATTCTTGTCTTGTAGGATTGATTTTTTGTTTTCTTCTTTGATGATGTCATAGATTTCAGATCTAAGTATTTTGATATTTGCAGGGGCTTTTATAGCTATTTTAACACTATCTTTTTTTATTTCTAATATTGAAATTTCAATGTTAGAGTCTATTTTTATGCTTTCGTTTGCTTTTCTTGATAATACTAGCATATTTATTCCTTAAAGACTCTATATCTAAGATAATGCTCTTCATTTGTAGATATGGCTTGTTTTCCAATTAATTTCTTTTTGTTTAATATGATTGGGGCTTTTAAATTAGCCGTTATTTCTTTATAGTTTTTTACATGCATGTTAATTATACATAGTATGACTTTTTCGTCTTCATTTTCTGTTTGGATATCTAACCAATCTTCTTCCTCTATATTTGGTAAATATTTTTCTAAAAAATTAAAGGGCGATGTTACTAAAAAATTTATTTCTCCGTTTATCGATTGCATTATAGAGAAAGGTTTGTGTTCAGAATCTTTGATGATAAATTCTTTAATCTCTTCAAATCCCAGTATCCCTTCAGGAAAGTTAAATTTTATACTAATTTCGTTTTTCATTTTATTTTAGAAAATCTAATAATGTTGTTTGCATGATCCTTGCGGAAACCCCTAAAGATACTTGATAAGCTAAACTTGTCATGTTAAGCTCCGTTATTGCTTTTGTGACATCAAGATCGGTATATTTAACCATATCATCTTTCATATCCATTATTTCTTTACTTATCCTTTCATAACTTCGATCAAGCCTATTTTCTTTAGTGCCAAGATCAGCTAATGTTGCAAAAATTTTATTTAAACTTGCATCAATTTCTGCTAAGCCTCTGCTTCCAATGATTTCTTCTCTATTTTCTTCTAGATTATCTCTTAACTCAATTAAGCTATCAAAAATTGTTCTATTTCTAACCTCAGTATTGTTTGCAATATTATAAGGAGGTTCTTTGGTCTCATTATTTTGGGTCAGAATACCTAGCTCTTTTAGTACCGTTGAACCTTCCTCTTCTGTGATCCATATTTGGTGAGGTATTGTTGTTTGTATGACCATTGAATTTAAAATACGATCAAGAGTAGCTTCAACAGGAGCAGATGATTCATTTATTTTGGCAATAATGTCGGCAGCGGTATCCCCTGCTGTTAATGCTATTTCAATGTTATCAATATAAATTTTTGTGTTTTCCTTGACAATAAATCCATTAACATTTTTTGATGATGTTATGTAATGATTGTGAGAAAAAAATATTTCGCTTCCAGGATAGTTAGTTGGGATATAAATTCCATTATATATTTCAGTTGTTTGTTCTGCTTGATTTCCATTGTAGTCTATTCTTACTATTTGAGTTTCTGCTTTGTCTTGAGTTAGTTTGTTTATCCTGTTTTCTCTAATTACTTTGAATGCTTCATTATCAATTTTAGTGCCTGCAAATATGCTGTATCCATCTGCTCCTTTTACATTTGCTATTGCAAGGACATCTTCAAGTATTGCATTTATTTCTTTTGCTATTATCTTTTTATCATCAGTTTTGTATGTACCGCTTGCACCTTGGACAGTTATTTCTTTTGCACGAGTTAGAATATTTGCAAGCGATTGTAAATACCCTTCCATATATCTTAATTTTCCTTTGGCGCTGTTGATATTTTTAACATAGGTATTAAGCTTAAATATATCACTGTCTAATCTTATTGCATGAGTGACACCTGTTGGATCATCTCGCAAATTCGTAATTCTTTTGCCACCTTGGTATAGGCTTCCTAAAAGTTTTGTTATTTTTACTTCTTTGTCTGTTGAAGATGTTTTTAAGTTATCATATGTCAAAGGATGACTTACTCTGTTTATCATATATTATACTCCCATTTTATTTATGATTGTATCTATTAATTCTGCAGAAACGGTGATGAATTTGCTTGCGGCAATAAATGATTGTTGAAATTCTATCATGTTTGCTAATTCTTCATCTTTATTTACACCAGATATTGATAGTCTTAAATCAGTTAAATTTTTAAGTATTTGTTCTTGACTATTTTTTGTAATTTCTGCTGTTTGTCCTTTGATTGCAATATTAGAAGCCGTGTTTGCGAAGTAGTCATTTAGTGTTGCATTCTTTCCAATCATGATTTGTGAGTTTACAAAAGATGCAATACGTAATGCTGCCTTATTATCTCCAATAGGAGCGTTGTTTGTTGGAGTTTTAATTCCCGATGCAATCTTTGATGGATCTTCTGCAATTTCTCTAGATACTTTAAGCCATGCAGCTGGATTTTTGAGAGGAGCTATTGAGTAGCTAACTGTATTTATTAGTTGGTTAGTAGTATTAACGTCTTGATAGTTATAAGCACCCTCAGTTCCCGATGCATTTAAAATGCCTGTGTAAGTTGTTAAAAATAGTCCAGAATCTTCAATATATCTAATTCTAAAAATAGCACTGTCGTTTTCTTCTTCTTTGATTGCCTTAATTTCAAATTTTCCTTCTGCATTAATTCTTGCAGTGACTTGTGAGTTGGAGTTATTTATTTTATTTATTACGTCTTGAACGGTATCTGTTGTATTGTAGGGTATTTCTATAAAATCATTTTTATTGATTGCTTGAAATTTGAGTATTCCTGAAAATCCTAGATTTTCTTCTGGAAAAATTTCATTTGTACTATTTATTTTAAATATATGAACAGAATCAAATTGACCATCTCCATTGCTGTCATATCGTCCACGCTCATCGGTTAGCTTGTATTCTTGGTCGAAGAAAATTCTTCCGTTTTTTTGATCAAGACCGTGTCCTGACACATGAACTTCATTTACAAGCTCTGTGATATTAATTGCCATGTTATCTATTTCATTAATTTCGTTTTTAATTTCGTTATCTCTTACATTAATAAGAGCCCCTAATTTTCCCGTATTAATATTAGCCGGTTCTCCATTATTCCATAAAACATTCCATTTAGTTCCTGTAGGGCCATTGGCTGCTTCCAATATAAATTCATTTGCAATTGCACCTTGAATGAGATGTTTCCCCTCTACATAAATTAAAAATTCATTAGGGTCTCGCTTATTTTCTATGGAGATACTAATTAAATTGCTTAGTTTATCAACTATTAAATCTCGTTCATCCATTAAATCATTTGGCTGAT
This sequence comes from Borrelia turicatae 91E135, assembly GCF_000012085.2. NCBI lineage: Bacteria > Pseudomonadati > Spirochaetota > Spirochaetia > Spirochaetales > Borreliaceae > Borrelia > Borrelia turicatae. The sequence continues at coordinate 182,513 of NC_008710.1, read as the reverse complement.
CTTTCATGGCGATTGCTTTTGCAATTTGCCTATTAAGATCACTGATATTCCTAAGGTAGTTATTTATCTCTTCAGTAGTGATTTTTACTTCATCATTTGCCATTGTGTATATTCGCTTAAGAGAATGAAATCTGTTGCTTACTACTTCTGCAAAAGATTGTCCGCGTTCTAGTATAATATTTCTTTCAGCTAGTCCTTGGGGCTGTTTTGATAAATCTTGCCAGCTATCCCAAAAATCATTTAATCTTTTTCTGATTGATTGTTCTTCTGGTTCATTATATACATTCTCAAGCAGAGAGATAAATTTGTCTTTTGAACTCCAATAGCCAAGTCGATGTGATTCTTCAGCTATTTTTATATCAAGCAAGTCGTCTCTTACTCGCTCTATAGATTGAACCATTATTCCTTGACCTAGTTGACCAACTTTGTTTGCTCTATTTAATTGAGGAGCATAAATTGGTATTTCAGTTTTCATTATAACTCTTTGTCTTGAATAACCGGGTTTTGACGTGTTAGTTAGATTATGTCCAATTGTGTTCATAGCATCTTTGTGTGCAAATAAACTTTTCTTCCCAATTTCTATTCCTGAAAATGTTGAATCCATTTAAAACTCCTTAAGTAGTTAAAGTTTTTTGTTTATTAAAACGGATGTTTCATTTAAGCTTCCGCTTTTTGGTCCATAAGGATTTTTATAAGTTATATTGTCTACACTTTCTTGAGCATCTTTAAATATTAGATCTAAAATACCAAGAGATGTTTCTGTGTAGCTTGATATTAAGTAATTTAAGTTTTGGATATTCAATATCCCTATTCTTAATCGATGAAAATAATTATATATCTCTTTTTTATAAACCAAACATAGTTTTTCTATAGCCATGTAAGTTGATTCAAATTTTTCAAGATCTGTAAAATTTTTCCAAAGTTCATCTCTCTTGTGCTCTATATCTTTAAATTTGTGAAGATAAATGTTTGTTTTGTTTATTGCTTCCTTAAACATCTTTTCGTTTTTTTCATCAAGATATCTTTTTATATTTAGGTACATATTATATATATCTTCTACTAAAAGAACTTCTTCTTGTAAAGTATTTTTCAGTTCGGTTTCTAATTTGGTTTTCATCTTTATGAAATAAATTATAAGTGAAATTCATAATATTTACAAATTTAGGTCATTTATCTTATGTATTGTATTTTTGAATTTTTTCTTTTATTTTTGGTCTTTGCCATTTATTCTATGTTATAATTTTTACAGTCTATGAGCAATCTTTTTCAAAGAGAGGATGATATTGTTGCACTTGCTACCCCTTTACTTAGTAGTGCTTTGTGTGTGATTCGTAGTAGTGGGATTTCTTCAATTGAAAAATTTTCCAAAATGTTTTCAGATCCTAAGCGACTGCTTGAGGCGTCTGGCCATACCATTCATTATGGATATTTAATAGATAAAGAAATTTGCGAAAAATTGGACGAAGTTGTTGTTTGTATTTATAGAGCCCCAAAGAGTTTTACAGGTCAAAATTCAATAGAGGTTATGGCCCATGGCTCCCCTATTGGTATAAAGAGAATTATAGGCTGTTTTTTGAAAGTGGGATTTAGAATGGCTGAGCCTGGTGAATTTACTCTTCGTGCTTTTTTGGCTGGAAAACTTGATCTTACTAAAGCAGAGGCAGTAAATGAGTTAATTTCTGCTAAAACTAATAAGACCCATTCTCTTGCTGTTAACAAACTTTCAGGTTCTTTGTTTGCTAAAATAGATTTGATCAAGAAAGATATTTTAAATTTTCTCTCAGCACTTAGTGTTCATCTTGATTATGAAACAAGTGAATATGAGGTTGCCATTCCTTTTGAGATTATTTCAAAAAGCAGAGATGAACTTAAGAGATTGGTTGATTCTTATAATACCGCAAGGAAATTGGATTATGGAATTGCATTGGTTTTGGCCGGTTCTGTTAATGTTGGCAAATCTTCTCTTTTTAATTTGTTACTAAAGGAAGATAGGGCTATAGTTTCCTCTTATGCTGGCACTACAAGAGATTACATTCAAGCAAGTTTTGAATTTGATGGTATTTTATTTAACGTTTTTGATACAGCAGGACTTAGGGAGACTACTGATTTTGTTGAACAGTTGGGTATTGTTAAAAGTAATTCTTTAATTAAGGAAGCATCTTTAGTTCTTTATGTTATTGATTTGAGTGCAAGATTAACAAATGACGATTTAAAATTTATTGATTCTTATAAGGGACATTCTAAAGTGATTTTTGTTTTAAATAAGATGGATTTAGAACCAAATAGACAAACAGTTGAATTTTTTAATTCAGGTAATATAAATTCATCAAATTTAGTAAAGATTAGTACTAAGACTTTATTTGGCATAGATTCTCTTTATGATAAGATAAGGTCATTGACATGCTTTGATTACATTGATATTGATGCTTATGATGTTATCGTATCATCAAGTCGCCAAGCAGAACTTTTAAAAAAAGCTTATACTTTAATTATTGAGTTGTTAAATAAGATAGAAAAAGATATAAGCTATGATATGTTGGCATTTGATGTTTATGAAGTTCTTAATTTTTTAGGCGAAATAACGGGTGAGGTTACTAGTGAAGATGTACTTAACAATATGTTTAAGAATTTTTGTTTAGGAAAATAGATATAGATATGGATTTCGATGCTATTGTAATTGGAGGTGGACATGCTGGTATTGAAGCATCCTTAGCTCTTTCAAGATTAAATTTTAAGACGCTTCTAATTACTCAAAATTTAGATACGATTGGTAAACTTTCTTGTAATCCTGCTATTGGTGGACTTGCTAAGGGAAATATGGTGCGTGAAATTGATGCTCTTGGAGGAGAGATGGGATGCCTTGTTGACTTTAGTATGATTCAATTTAGAATTTTAAATAAAAGTAGAGGGCCTGCTGTTCAGGCCCCACGTGCTCAGGCTGATAAATTAGTGTATCAGGTTAAGGCAAAAGAAACATTGGAAAGGCAAATCAATCTTGATCTTTTTCAAGATACCGTTAGTGACTTTTTGCTTAATTCTATGAGGAATAGAATCGAAGGTGTTGTTACAGAGAGGGGTAATAAATTTACATCTCGTGTTGTTGTTCTTACAACCGGAACTTTTCTTAGAGGTAAAATATTTATTGGTGAATATAGAGCTTGTATGGGGAGGATTTCTGAGCCTGCTGCTTATGGTCTTGAAAAAATTTTACTTGAACTTGGATTTGAGATGGGTAGACTTAAGACAGGTACTCCTGCTAGGGTTCATAGAAAGAGTATAAATTTTGCAAAAACAGAAATTCAATTTGGAGATTCTGATATCATTCCTTTTTCTTTTTCAAATACTAAGATAGATAAGGTTCAACTTTCTTGTTACATTACTTATACAAATAAAAAAACCCATGCAATAATTAGTGACAATATGCATCTCTCTCCGCTTTATTCCGGTGAAATTATTGGGAATGGTCCAAGATATTGTCCTTCAATTGAAGATAAGATAGTAAAATTCAAAGATAAAGATAAACATCAAATATTTATTGAACCTGAAGGCTTAAGTACTGAAGAGATGTATCTTAATGGTCTAAGTTCATCTTTACCCGAGGATGTTCAAAAAAGATTGATCAATAGTATTGATGGACTTGAAAATGCAGTTATTACAAGACCTGGATATGCTGTTGAGTATGATTATATTAATCCTATTGAATTATATGCGAGCCTTGAGACTAAAAGGGTTAAGGGACTTTTTGTTGCAGGACAAACTAATGGATCCTCAGGATATGAGGAAGCCGCGGCTCAAGGATTGATGGCAGGAATTAATGCAGCACTTAAGTTGCAGGGGAAAGATCCAATGATACTGCCAAGAACAAGTTCTTATATTGGGGTGCTTATTGATGATCTTGTTACTAAGGGTACTAAGGAACCTTATAGAATGTTTACCTCAAGGGCTGAACATAGGCTTAATTTAAGACATGATACTAGTGATAAGAGGTTGATTAAATGGGGATATGAAGTTGGGCTGGTTAGTGAGGAAAAATATTCTAGATATTTTTTCAAGGAGAAGCAAGTAGAAGAAATTAAGGAACTTTTGAGGCAGAGGCGTCTTAAGGAAAGGGAAGCTAGTACTTTACAGTTAAAGAAACATATTAGTAAAGATTTTTATCATATTATAAAAGATCCGTATATCAATTTAAGTGATCTTATTGATATAGATCCTAAGTTGAATGCTTCAAAAGTGATTCTTGAACAGGTTGAATTAGATATTAAGTATGAAGGCTACATTAATAGACAAAAAGATTTAATTAGGAAAATGAATAACCTTGAGCTTATTAAATTACCCCTTGATTTCGATTATGAAATTGATGGTTTGTCCAGAGAGGCTAGGGAAAAGTTTGTTAAAATTCAGCCAGCTAATCTTGCTCAGGCAAGTAGGATTTCTGGTGTTAGAAATACGGATATTCAAGTTTTACTTATATATTTTTCAAGTCCTAAAAATAAGGTAGTGCTTAATTTGGCTTTATGATGAATGATTTTGAACTTTCTTTGAAAAGTTTAGGAGTGTCTTTTACTTCAAAAAGCATTGATAAATTAAGATTTTATATAGAAAAAGTTTTGTTATTTGGTACTAGGTTTAACTTGGTGTCAAATAATGATCGAAATTTTGATGCAGTGCTTTTACATGTTCTAGATTCTGTAGCTGGATTACCTATTATCAAAGATAAGAATCCACGGCAAGTACTTGATGTAGGTAGTGGAGCTGGATTTCCAGGGATTGTTTTGGCTCTTTTTGATAACTTTAGAAAGTATATTCTTCTTGAACGTAGCAATAAGAAGGCTACTTTTTTAAGGATGATTAGTTTGGAACTTGGTTTAGATAATATTGAGGTATTAGAACGTGATGTTGATAAAGAGCAAAATAAATACGAATTTATTACAATCAGGGCTTTTAGGGATATAAGAGAATATGCAAGAATTTTGAAATTGATTTTAAAAGATGGAGGTTTGATTGTGGCTTATAAGGGTAAATTAAATAAGATTAAGTTTGAAGTTAGTCATATTGAAAGCTTGTTTAACAAAATAGAAATAAAATCATCAACAATGAATGATGGTAAAGAGAGAAATTTTCTTTTGCTTTATAAGTAGTGATTTTATTTTTTCGTTTTATCGTTTATATTTTATTTTTGATGAAAAATTTTAGTACGATAGGGGTGGTATGAAAAGTAGTTTTCAAATAGATTCTGAAGTAGAGAATGCATTAGGTTTAATAAATAAGTTTAGAAGAGAAGTCGCAAGTAGAATCCTTGGTCAAAGAGAAATGATAGATGCTATTTTGATGGGAATTTTGACTGAAGGACATGTTTTGCTTGAAGGTGTACCAGGACTTGCTAAAACATTGACGATTCAAACAGTTTCAGATGTTCTTGATCTTGGGTTTAAGAGAGTGCAATTTACCCCGGACCTTTTGCCTTCTGATCTTACAGGTAATATGGTATATAAGAGTACGACAGGGACTTTTAAGGTTAGAAAGGGGCCTGTATTTTCAAATATTATTTTAGCAGATGAAATTAATAGAGCACCTGCAAAGGTTCAATCAGCACTTCTTGAGGCAATGAGTGAGCGTCAAGTAACTCTTGGCGATGAGACACATAAGCTGCCCGATCCATTCTTTGTTCTTGCAACACAAAATCCAATTGAACAAGAGGGGACTTATAATTTGCCAGAAGCTCAACTTGATAGATTTTTGTTAAAAGTTAATGTGAAATATCCTTCTATTCAAGATGAAATTAAGCTTCTTAAAATATTCTCAGTTGATGGCGGACTTGAGAATATTAAAGTTGCAAAAATAATGAATGCTTATTCTTTAGCAGATCTTAAGCGTACAATTGGTAAGGTTAAGGTAGATGATAAGATAATGCTTTATATCGTTACTTTAATAGCAGCTTCTCGTGAAAATGATAAAAAAACTTATCCATTTACTAAATATATTGAATTTGGAGCATCTCCTAGGGCATCACTTAGTTTGCTCAAATGTGCTCGTGTGAATGCCCTGTATGAGGGGCGATTGTTTGTTCTTCCTGAAGATGTTAAGGCGGTAGCTTATAATGTGTTAAGACATAGAATTACTCCATCTTATGAGGCAGAGGTTGAGGAGATGAATACTGATGATATTATTAAGATACTTCTCTCAGCTGTGGCGCTTCCTTAAGGGTTTAAATTTCATATGCAATATGATAATGAATCAAATGCTAGCACTAAAAATAAGATAAAAGCTTTAAAATTTTTCTCCAGAAAAATGCTTTTGGAGCTTAATTTTGGTGGATATCGTTCTATTTTTAAGGGTCTTGGTCTTGAATTTCATGAGTTTAGACCTTATGAGGAGACGGATGATGCTAGATTGATTGATTGGAATGTTAGTTCGAAAACAGATAGTATCTTCTCTAAGGTTTTTAGAGAAGATAAGGGAATGAATCTTCATTTGCTTGTTGATAATTCTCTTTCAATGAGTCTGGGAAGCTTGACTAGTAAAAAAGAAATTCAAGATTTATTAGTTTCTATTTTTGCTCATATGGCATTTTTTAATAATGATAAGATAGGTATAACTTTTTTCTCAAGTGAAACGGATAAGTTTATTTCATCTCGAAAGGGGCATTCACATTTAGGACGAATTTTAAATGAGACAATAAATAGGCGGATTAAGAGGGGAAGTAATTTAACTTATGTATTTAAAAATACAGCTGAATATTATAAGAAAAGATCTTTAATTATCATTATTTCAGATTTTAAAGCCAGTGATTATTTTAAATCTTTAACTGTTCTTAGTAAACGTCATAATATTATTGCAATAAGGCTTACAGATTTTTTTGATGAAAATCTTCCTCAATATGGAGTTTTAACTTATGAAGATATTGAAACTTGTGAAGATTTTTTGACTTCTGGATTTAGTAAAACGATATTGAATAGTTATAAAAATTATTGGACATTAGATAAAATCAAATGGAGAAAAGAATGCATAAAAAGAGGTATTAATTTTATAGAAATTAGTACGAAAGATGATGTTTTTAGAAAGCTAAAAGCTCTTTTAAAAAAGGAGAATGATATTTGAAAAACATAATTGTCTTTATCATGTCTTTTTTGTCTTTTTATTTGTTTTCTTATGAGATAAAAAATGAGATATTTATTCCAACTCGTTATTATGTGGGAGATACTGTTGAGCTTAAATTTTCATTAATTCTTGGTGAAAATGAAAAATTTATCCCTGCTGAATTTGAGGAAATTAAAAATGAGTTCGTTGAGGTTAATTCACTTCTTTACAGGCCTGAGAGCGGCGAGGTAATAATATATTTTGTTTCGTTTTATGTCGGAAGCAATACTCTTCCGCGTATTTATGTTGGAGATATTATCAGCAATGATAAATCTTTTAAATTAATTCTCAATAATGTCAAAATAAATACTAGTAAGTTAATTGCAGATGATGATGTTCTTAAAATTCAAGATATAGAGGGAGTGCTTTTTCTTCCAGGAACAAGTACGTATCTTGTTATTTTTATTTTAGCCCTTGTAGTAGTTCCTTACTTTTTTATTAAATTTTTGAAGCTTGTCAAGCATTTATTAGTGTTTTTAATAATGAAGCATAATTTAAGAAAACCTTATAAAGTGTTTCAGAAACAAATGATTATTTTGTCTAATTATATTAAGAGTGACGAAGAACATGTTGTTTTTTATAATTTATTGAATTCATCTTTAAGGGTTTATTTATCTAAAAAAACAGGTTTTGATTTTAATGCAATTACTACGACGGAAATTTCTGAAATTTTGCAAAATTTTAACGTTCCTTATGAAATTCGTTCAACTTTTGTTAATATGCTTAGACTTTCTGATTTTAGTAAATTTAGTGGGATGAATTTATCAGGTGGAAATCTATCACTTGTTTTAGATGATTTAAGGGAAGCAGCTTTTAATTTTGAAGAATTTAATAGAGGTGATAATGTTAACATTTAATGAGCCTTTATATTTATTTTTACTTATAATTCTTCCATTCATAATTTATTTTGGCCATTTTTTTAAGCGTAGAGGAGGAAAAGTTAAATTTCCAATATCTATTTATGGAAACCTTGGTTCTATAAAATTAAGGGATTATGGATTGAATTTGTTATATTTTATAACTTATGCTTTCTTTTATTTAGCAATGACAGTTATGATCTTAACCTTAGCAGGTCCTTCTATTTCGAAGAAGAAAACGACTTATCTTAGTAGTGGAGCTGATATTGTTATTGTTTTGGATATATCTCCTAGCATGGGTGCTATTGAATTTTCATCTAAAAATAGACTTGAATTTGCAAAAGAATTGATTAAATATTTTGTTTATCAGAGAGAAAATGACAATATTGGATTGGTAGCTTTTGCTAAGGAAGCTTCTTTAATAGTTCCACTTACAATTGATAGAGATTTTTTTTCTAAAAAATTAGACGATATTTATATTATGGATCTTGGAAATGGTTCTGCTTTGGGACTTGGTATTTCCATTGCCCTTTCTCATTTAAAGCATTCGGAAGCGCCTAAGAGATCAGTGATTGTTTTAACAGATGGGGTAGTTAATTCAGATGAAGTTTATAAGGATCAGGTAATAAATCTTGCTCAAGGATTAAATGTGAAAATTTACTCTATTGGAATTGGTAGTAGTGAAGAGCTTAGTGTTGGTTTTAAATTGAGATCTGGCAGGTTTTATCAAGGGACTTTAAGAGAGATTTATGATCCCAGTATGCTTTTTGAGATTTCAGGTAAAACAGGAGGACTTTTTTATTCTGTAGGTGATGATTTTTCATTTAAACTTGCAATACAGGATTTTTCGAAAAAGGAAAATGTGGAGAGAAAGGTTAAAATCGCGGTTGATAATGATGATATTTACAATGAATTTTTATTGGTAATATTTTTCTTATTAATCCTTTACTTCATTTTGTCTAAGGTCTTTTTAAAAGAGGTGTTATGAGTATAGGCAATTATTATGCTTTTTACTTGTTTATAATTTTATTTTTAGTTCTTTTTTTATATATCTATAATTTTAGAAAAGCGCTTCCATTGTTTAAGACTTTAAGTCTTATGTATGTTAATAATGCTTACATTAAAAATTATTATATAAAAAAAATTCTTATGATGTTCTTTTTTGTATTGAGTCTGGGTTCTTTAATTGTTTCTATCTTGGATATTTCTTGGGGGCAAAAAGCTACTGAGGATAAAAGATCAAATTTAAGGATATCTTTTGTTGTTGATATTTCTCGTAGTATGTTAACCTTTGATGAAGAAAAATCGATTAACAGACTTGAGAGTGCTAAGAATTTTATTAGTTTGATTTTAAATAATTTTGAGAATGTTGAGTATTCGCTTACTATTTTTAAAGGTAAATCCTTGTTAGTGTTGCCATTTTCTAAGGATAAAGCTAGCTTGCATAAGATATTAAATTATATTGAGCCTAACTTAATAAGTTCTCCTGGTAGTTTTTTAGGTGAAGGAGTTTTTAGTGCCATACAGGGAATAAAAGATGATTCTTATTATAATTTTTTGATAATTTTAACAGATGGAGATGAATGGGGTGAGAATAATTATTATACTTTTCCTAAGTTGATTGATGCACTTAATGTTACAAGCTTTGTAGTTGGTATTGGAAGTGATAAGCCATCGCCTTTGATTGATAATAATTTAAGTGTTAAGGATAAAGATGGCAATGTAGTGAAAGCTGTGCTTGATGAGGATAATTTGTATCTTTTAACGTCTTCTCTTAAGGGTTCTTATTATAATTTATATTTAAAAGGTACTAATTATGTTATTAATGAGATAAGGAATGATATAATGAAAAAAAGTTCAAGTGATATTTTGCTTATTGGTATTCTAAGATATAAGCTTTTTTTAGCTATCTCTTTTTTATTTATAGTATTGTATCTATTTGTTAAGGTCATTAAATGGGACGAAACTTTTTAATTTGTTTTTTAATGAGTTTGATGTTTGCATCCTTTTTATCTTGTTCTAATATTAGAGCTATGTCTCTTATGGCCATTGGTAATTATGAATATATTAGAGGCGACTATCAGGGTGCAATTTCCACTTATTATGATCTTGTAGATGATAAGCAAGGTACGTCTTGGGGTTATTATAATCTTGGGATTGTATATTATTCTTTAGGAGAGTATGAAAGCTCTCTTCGGATGTTTTCTTATGCAAAAAGAGATAATGATTCCTTTTTGAATTTTAATATAAACTATAATGAGGGTATAATATACTATAATCAAGGACTTTACCGAAAAGCAGAGGTGGCATTTAAGGAAGCTTTAAGGATCAATCCTGCAAGTTATAATGCTAAATATAATCTTGAACTTGCAATAATTAAAAAAAGAAGTATTCCAGATGATTTAGATAGTTTAAGTGTTAAGAGAAGTCAAAATTTTATTGAGAACAATGAAAATTTTTTAAGGTATATTGAAAATCTTGAGAGGGTTTTATGGGTAACAAGGTCAGAAGAACAAACTGTGTTTTTACGAGAAGATTGGTGATATCTTTAGTTTTATTTTTTATAAATTTTGAAATTTACTCTTTATCTGGTACCGATTATTTAGTATCAACTAAGGTCCTTCAAGGATCTAAGGTTGTTCATGTGATTAGATTAAATTTATCCCAAGATATTGATGAGTCGTCATTAAAGTTTGAAATAAGTAAAGATATAAAAGATAACACCGAAATTGCTTCGATATCAAAGGTACCAGATGGAAATAATATTGTTACAGAAATAAAAATTGAATATGGTTTTGATAAATTGGGATTTGTTAAGATTCCTTCATTAAAAATTGTTTATCTTGGTGAAGTTTATTTAAGTTCAGAGTTTGAAGTGGTTGTTTTAAAAGAAGATGAGTCCCAGTTTTTTGGTTTGCCAGTTAGATTGTATTGGGATTTTGATAAAGAAGAAATTTATGAGTATCAGAGTATTGGGTTTGTTTTGCGTGTCAATTGGCTTGTGAATAACAATTTGAAGTCTATTGCCAGTTCTTTTAACGCTGTTAAAGATGCAATGATTGATAGAACCCCTATATTTGAAAATATTAAGTATAGGACTTTTAATAGTAAAGAAATATTGGATGTACCCCTTTATAACTTTATCTTAACCCCTCTTAGAGGCTCAAAAGGTATTGTTATTCCTAGTGTTTCTTTTAATATAGGTGAAAATGTTGCCCGTATGAGTCCTGGTATTTCTTTAAAAATAAAACCAATACCTGATGAGGTTAAGTCTTTAGCCGTTGGAACTTTTAAAATTGACTATGAATTTCCTAATTCAACTTTAATTAATCAAGATACTTTTACTGTTTTAATAAAAATTACAGGGCAAGGTAATCTTCCACATATTCGTTTTCCAGAAATTGAAACTTATAACTCTAAAGTTATTTATAATAAAAAAAATTATAATTTTGAACCCTCAAAAGATGGGTATAAGGGCAGTATATCTAAGATATATACTCTTAAACCAGATAATAAGGGTAATTTATTCTTAAATATTGGTGATTTTACTTATTTAAATCCTGATGATGGAAAGGTTTATAAACTTGATGGTAAACGACTAAAATATGAATATTATGGGGAATTTAAAAATAATAATGATTCTGGTCAAGAGTTATTGTCAGATTTTAGTTTGCTTTCATACCATGATATTTTAAAACATAGAAATAAAACTTTTTTATTCTTTGTTCCCGTTTATTACTTAATTTTGATACCAGGAATCTTATTTTCTTTAGCTGTTTTTATTAGATATAAAAAGTTCTTTATTGCATCAGGTTGTGGATTAGTTATTTTAATATTAACTCTTGCTGTTAGTCTTAATGCTATGAACGATGGTTCTTTGTCAGAAGATAATATAAATGATTTAATTGAAGATTATAAATCAAAAAATTATGATAATGCTCTTAATAGAGTTGATAATATTCTTAAAAAGAATCCAAGTTATTCAGGACTGTGGTTAAACAGAGCTCTCATTTTGAATAAAATGGATAGATATTTTGATGCAATTTATTCGGCTTATAAGGCATTTTTTACTTCACCAAGTAATGATACCTTTTACAAGGTGATTGATTTTATTGAGGCTAAGAATGGAGTTAATGAAAATATTCGAAACAATAGTTTTGTTTGGTCTAATATTTTTTTTATTATTAGTTTAATTTTAATAAATAGTTTAATAGTGATTATTTCTTATAAATTTTATGCAAAAAATTTAAAGAGAATTATTTTATTCTTGCTTTTATCTGTAACGTGTTTTACTTTATTTCAAACATATTACTTTTATGTTGACCAGCAGTCTGAGATTGGAATTATTAAAGGTGATCTAGTTTCTCTTTATAAAGTTCCTGATAATTTTTCAAGAAGCTGGCGATTCTTAAACGGGAATATAAGTGTTTATGTACTTAATAGAAAAGATGACTTTGTTCTTATTCAAACAAGTCATGGACTTCAGGGATGGATTTATAAAAACTTTATTGTATCTGTTAAAGATAGTTTAATATAAAGTAAGATCGATCTATTAATTGATTTAAATTATTTTGATATAAGTAGTTATTTTTCTCTATATACTATTCTCCCTTTTGTAAGATCATAAGGTGATAGCTCAACTTTCACTCTATCTCCAGGAACTATTTTTATAAAATGTTTTCTCATCTTTCCAGATAGATGAGCTAAAACTAAATGCCCATTTTTAAGTTCTACCCTAAACATTGTGTTAGGTAGAGATTCTTTAACAATACCTTCAGTTTCAATAGCTTCTTCTTTAGTGTTCAAAATGCCCCCTTGTTATTTATGTAACAGAATAAATTGTACACAATTAGGAATATCATTGCAATTATTTTTTATTAAAAATTAATGTACTAGTTTACATTATATGGGATTGTTTATATAATTACACGGAGTTTTTTAAAAATTGTAATTTATTATAGGGAGGTAATATCATGCAGAAAAGTAATTTTGAGCATGAATTTGTTGAAAAGATGCGAAATTTTCTTTTAGAATCAAAAAAAGAAATATTAAATTCTATAAGATCTGTTGAGGATAGTAAAAGAGAGATCATTAATAATGATATGCATTTAAAGGACATAATTGATATTGCATTTGACAATATGGATGGAAATAATCTTGAAGCTTTAAGTTCAGTTGAGAAAAAAAAACTGCATTTAATAAATCAGGCGCTTTATCGAATTTCCCAAAATACTTATGGTAATTGTTTGGCATGTGATAAGAGTATTACAAGAGAAAGACTTGTGGCTATTCCTTATGCATTTTTATGTATAAGTTGTCAGACTAAAAAAGAAAAAAAGGGCAAGCGATCAATTTAATATTTAATTGTTTAGAATTGTAATTTCTACTCTTCGATTTTTTGATGCTAAAGGAGATGAGTTTGCATACTTAGGTTTTTTGGCACCCCATCCTTTAAAAAATATTTGGTTTTTGTTCTTTACTTTCATTTTTAATAAATAGTTTCCAATTGAATGAGCTCTTTTTTCAGACAATTCTTGCATTTCTTGTTCTGTTCCAAACTTTGCTGTATGTCCTTCTATTAGAATATTGTTGTCTTTAAACTTTTCTAATAAATTGGCTATGTGTTTTAGTTTGTTGTATTCTTTTTTAATGATTTGGAAAGAATCAGGGTAAAATTCAATATCTAAGCTTAATTTGATACCATTTTCGTTTTTCTCTATGTTAATAGAGTCTATCTGTTTTGTGCTAATATATTCTTTAACTTCATGCTCTATTATGTTGTCATTTGGTAGTTCAATAGAGATTATTTTCCCAAATGAGTTTCCAGTCATTTTGATATTATTGTTATCATTTTGCATTTGAAATTCATATGTATCGTTATATTTATATATGTTTCCTAATTTTGAGTCGAAATAAATTATTTGGTTAACCTTTTGAGAGAATAATATGTTTTTTACGTTATATTTAGATTTATAATTTGAGAGAATTATGTCGTAGTATTTACCATCTATTTTTTCTTTGCCTTTGTACACATAATTTACATCAAATTTTGTAACAAAATCTTTTATTTCTTGTGAAATCTCAGATGCTTGAATATATTCTTCTGCTGGATATGTCCAAGTTTCATTTACTTTGATGGGTGTTTTTGGGAATCTTGGGATGCCTCTAACAGAAGGTCTTTTTTGAGCATTATTAATTTTATATTCGCCTTGTTTGTTTATGCTAAAATTTCCTTCAAATTCTTCTTTAAGTAAGTAAACGTCGCTCTCATTATCTCTTTTTAACACTCTAAAGTAAGATTTGATATCTGCAAAATTGTTTTTTACATCTTTTACTTCGCTTGAGACTTGGATATTAGTTTTGGTTTTTGAGTTAAATCTTCCGTTTAGGTAAATTTCTTGATTATCTGTAGTTTCTATTCTGAATTTAGCCCCTTTAGTGTATTTAAATTCTAATATTTCAGATGAAAATGCTAGAGTATTTGCTAAAAATAGTAATATAACAATTTTAATATTCATTTAACGAATTATATCATAATTGAGATTATGTTTTTTGAAAATATTTCATTAAATCTTTTGAATAATGCTTTGTGAGTTTTACATTTTAGTTATAATGATTGTATGTGAACGTTTGTTTTAAGATATTAATTAAATAGTCAATTGTTTTGAGGTATAAAAAATGAAAAGAAAAAGTGGAATTTTGCTAAATATTAGTTCTCTGCCATCTAAATACGGTATTGGTGATTTAGGAAGAGGGGCATATAAATTTATAGATTTTCTTGCCGATTCATCACAAGGTTATTGGCAGATATTGCCTTATTCGCCTCCTAGTTTTTTGGAGTTTCCTTATTCAAGTTATTCTGCATTTGCTGGTAATATCAATTATATTGATTTGAATGCTATTGATAGGTTTATTGATATAGACTTAGGCACTTTTGAATGCTTGGAAGATAGATATGTTGATTATGATAAGTTAAAAGCTAAGGAAGTTATTTTAAGAAATGCTGCTTTGAATTTTTTGCACAGGGCAACAATTGATGAGATTCATGCATTTGAAAAGTTTAAAAAATCAGCTGCTTATTGGCTTTTAGATTTTTCAAGTTTTGTTGCTTTTAAAGAGTACTATTCTAAATTTCAATCTTCACAGGCTTTTAATCTTTTATTTAGTAGAGAAATTTTAAAAAGGGATGCTAAGGCTTTAGCTAAGCTTAGAGAGACACTTGAGGTTGAGATCAATATTCAACAAGTTTTACAATATTTCTTTTTTTCACAATTTAAAGCTTTAAAAAAATATGCTAATAATGCTGGAATTAAAATAGTAAGTGATATTCCTATTTTTGTGTCTTATGATTCTGCTGATGTTTGGGCGCATCAAAAATATTTTAAATTAAGGTTTGATGCAAGTAAAGATAAGGTAACGGGTGTACCTCCTGATTGCTTGTTTAGCAAAAAATATCTTTGGGGTAATGCAGCTTATAATTGGAAAGCTTTAAGAAAAGATGATTATGTATGGTGGATTAATCGTATTGATTTTTTGCGTAAATATGTGGATATTGTTAGAATCGACTATTTTAGAGGATTTGTATCAACTTGGGAGGTTTCTGCAGAAGAATCTTTGTTATTTGGTGGACAATGGGTAAAATGTCCTGGGAAAGATTTTTTTAAACAGATTCTAAATGAGATTAATGACTTAGAAATTTGGGTTGAAGACCTTGTAAAAGATCGTGGAGATACATTTAGGTTAAGAGATTATTTTGGTTTTCCTGGAACTAAAATGATGCAATGTGCATTTGATTTTGATTCCGCAAATATATATCTTCCCCATAATTATATAAGAAATTGTGTTGTTTATACAGGTACTCATGAGAGTAATACTATTCGTGGATTTATTAACTCTGTTGATAATGAGCATAAAAAATATATTTTTGATTATTTCAATACTAGTGAAAATGCTATTGTTTGGGATATGATAAGGGGGGCGATGGCTAGTGTTGCAAATAGTGTAATAATTCCAATGAAAGATTATCTTGATTTGGTAGCTGATTTTAGTATGAATATATCTGATGCAATGCTTAACAATTTTAGAATATTAAGTGGTGATTTGAGTGACGATTTAAGCAAAAAGATAAGTGACATTACAAAACTTTATGGAAGAACTTAATAGGAACTTCAATAATTTGTTAAAATGATATTTGTTTTTTAATATTTATTTTTAAGTTTATTTTAAAAAAGGCTGGATGTTATTTATATGAAACTTAATACATGTATAATGCTTTTGTATATAATTTGCTTGTTGTTTTCTTATTTTTTCTTGTGTTTTCATTTGCATTCATTAGATGAGACCAAATATTTTAAGAATAGTGATTTATTTTTTATTAATAAAGGTGCTTTATATAAAAAACATAATGATGTGATATTTAAGGTTGAACCTAAGGGGCTAGAGACCAGATGGATATATCCGTTTGCAAGACCTGTGTCTAAGAGAATAACTTCTATTTATGAAGATTTTTATTCTTCAAATTCCCTTTTGACAACTAATGACTCTGTTTATGTTTCTCATAATTATTTTAAAAGTTTTATAAAATTAGTTGACAATGAGAAGTTTAATAAAAATTCTTACATTACATCAAGTGCATTATCTCGAGGAGAATATAAGCGTATTGCTGTTGGTACTTCTAATAGTGGAATTTATTTAAGTGTTAATGATAATTTGGATTTTAAGAGCCTAAATTCTTTAATTTCTAAGACATATCTGGGTGCTGGTTATTATGATATGGTTAGTGCAATAGAGTTTTCAAGAAACAATGCAAATGAGTTGTACTTTTCCTGTGGAATTTATGGGGATATTATTTTAATTAATACAACTCTAGGGGTTGTTAGGAAGTTGGACTTTCCTTTTAAAAAACAGATAGTGCGTATTATTGATTTATCGGATGCAAAAATAGAAAAACTTTTAGTTAGAACTTATGATAATCATTTTTATTCCTATGTTGATGGCAAATGGACTTTTGATGGTCAATTTTCTGTGTATGGAGAAAATTCTATTGAAAAATTAGAAAGAATGCATCTTGCTTCTAATAAGGGGTCAATTTATTTAACGGCTTACACTCTTCGAAGCAAAACAGCTATTGATGAGAGATTTGAGTTTATAAAAAGATTAGGCATGAATGCTGTTATTATTGACTTTAAAGATGATAGTGGTATTTTAACTTATGCAAGTAAATTAGCTTTGCCAAACAAGATAAAGGCTGTTAAGAATTTGATAGATGTTCCTTATATTTTAAATAAAGCAAGGGAACTTGGAATATATGTTATTGCACGAGTTGTTGTGTTTAAAGACGCTAAACTTTATTTTTATAATAATTATGAGTATGCTCTTTGGAATAAGAAGACCAATCAGCCTTGGGCAAACCTTGTAAAGGTTGAGCATGGTGATTCTTTTAAATTTGTTCAAAAGGAACATTGGGTAGATCTCTTCTTGCAAGGTACGTGGGATTATAATTTATCTATTGCAAAAGAAATTCAGTCTCTTGGAGTTGATGAGATTCAGTTTGATTATATTAGATTTCCAACAGATGGGCCTGTGTCTCTTATAACTTCAAGATTTAATAAATATAAGATGCGCGCGATTGATGCTCTTGAATCTTTTTTAATTATGGCTAGAAAAAATATTTCTATTCCTATTTCTATTGACATTTACGGAAATAATGGATGGTTTATTACAAATAGTATTGGTCAAAATATTTCTATGATTGCGGATTATGTTGATGTTATTTCTCCAATGTTCTATCCTTCTCATTATACTAATGATTTTTTAAAGAATGAGTTATACTATACTACGAGAGCTTATAAAATTTATAAGGAAGGAAGTAATAGAGCGGCTGTATTTTCTTCGGGTAAGGTTATAATTAGACCTTATGTTCAAGCTTTTTTGCTTGGTTCTGAACGCCGTGTGAGTAAAGAAGTTTATTTAAAATATTTTTTTCATCAATTAAGAGGCGTTAAGGAATCTTTAGGTAATGGCTTTAGTTTATGGAATGCATCTAATATTTACTATATGGTTAAGAGTGATTTAAGCGAATTTTTAAATTTTTCTTAATATGTTTGTGGGAGGAGATTTTTTGGCACATATTCATCTTTTTTGTGTAATATTTGGTATATTTTTGTTGTATCTTGGTGGGAATTATCTTTTAAATAGTTCTGTTAACATTGCTACTTATTTTCAAGTTCCTAATCTTTTAATCGGTGTTGTAATAGTATCCTTATCAACAAGTTCTCCAGAGCTTTTTACAAGTTTAATAGCATCTCTTAAGGGTAAAAATGAAATTATTGTTTCTAATATCATTGGGAGTAATATCATTAATATGTTGCTTGCACTTCCCTTAACAGGGGTTTTTTTAAGGATTAAAACTGATTTTAAGAGACTCAAATTTTCTTTTATAATTTTATTTTTATTAATGTTTCTTCTTTTATTGTTTTCTTTTGATTTTGGTACTTTGTCTTTTTTTAAGGTACCTTATCATAGAACCAGTTCATTGGTGATTTTAATTTTATTTTTATCATATCTATTTTTATTTTACAAAGAAGAGAAAAAATATAATTCTGTTCCAAAAAATTTAGAAAATTTTAATTGTAATTATGGGTTTAATTTTTTATTTTTAAATACTTTGCTCTTATTATTAAGTATATATTTTTTATATTTCGGTTCAAAGTTGTTAATAGATAGTTCAATATACATTGCACACAATGTTTTTAATATTAGTGAGAAAGTAATTGGAATTATTTTTGTAGCTTTTGGGACCAGCATCCCAGAGATCGTCGTTTCTCTTTTTGCAGTAATTAAAAAGGAGTCAGATATTGCCCTTGGTAATATCATTGGAAGTAATATATTTAATATTGGGTTTATTTTGTCTAGTAGTAGTTTTGTAAATCCAGTACTCATGAGTGATATTTATTTGGCTGATTTTAGTATCATGTTTGTTGTATCTTTAATGTTATTATTCATAGTGAGATTTAGAGGAGCTTTTAGCAGAGGACCCGCTATTCTATTTTTATGTTTGTATATTTTATATAATTCATTTTTATTTGGTGTTTTTTAATTCTATTGAATTTGTCAATATGTTATTATATGTTATTATTGTTTTGTATATGAGGAGCTTGGAAATATAAGATGAAAAAATTACCCGAAATTTTCTATCTCAATGATAAAGAAGTGGATATTTTGATTTCTCAAATAGGGATTTCTTCAGATACTCAAAAAATGATTTTAAGGATTATTTTGGAACATAAGCACAATATTATAGATTATGCTAATTTTATCGAAGATTATTCTGTTAAAATTCGTGCTCTTAAAGGAGAATTGGATTTTTTATTTCGCAAGCTTTATGAGGTTAAGAGAGGAATTATTATTAATCAGTCAACGTCCAATGGAGAAATGGTACCTTATAAAATAATAATAACAGATGAAAATAGTTATGATTTTTATTATTATGCTATCGAGGATTTGTTTTTAAAGCATTATGTGGGAATAGAACTCTTTAGTACTTTACTTACAATTAAGAATATAGATAAAAATTTATTGGTTTTCGAAAAAGAGTTTGTCATTCTTTCAAATTCAGACATTAATCTTAAATATTTTCAAGAAAATTCTTCATCAAAAAAGATATTTGTGTTGGATTCTTTAATAATTCCATCAGGAAAAGCCTTATATTTTATTGAATTTATGAAGAGAATTTTATTCGGGATTGCTTCTAACAGAATAGTTAAAGATGTTTTTATGAGAGCTAAAAATGTAAAGCTTAGTGAGTATGATCGAATGTTAGATGAGGGTATTAATGGTGTGGGAGTTGCTTATAATTTGCTTTTAGGAATTTTAGAAAATAAGGAAGAAATTTTAAATAAGAAAGGCGTTAATATTTCTAAACATTACTTTACTTTTTTAGAAGTATTGAATATTTATATTACTAATGAGAAAAACTTAGAAGAACTTAAAAATTTAGAAAGCATTAAGATTGATGAAACTTTGAAATCAATTGAAAAAACAATAGAGTTTAAACCGAGATTTATTAATATAGAAGAATTTAAAAATATTCTTCAAGAGCATGCTGAGGTATTATCTGATTCTGAATATTTTTTAAAGACGGCTAATGAATATTTTTTTGAGTCTAGCATTAAGGGTTCGTTACCTAAAATATTTAGTATTAAATCCGGAATGTATTTATATAAGCCATGTGCCTATTCTATGTTTTTAAAGGAATTCGATCAAATTTTAGTTGATATTAGGGATAAGTTGAGAAATGACTTTGTGAAAGTATTTAATAGTGGGAAGAATTCTTCTACTATTTTAACAGAAGAAGGTCTTGAAAAGACATTGATTGAATTTATTGCTAATTATGATATAAATGATTATTGTTTAAAAAATAAGGTCGCATTTCTTGATTTTATTGTTTCGCATTATAAACGAGTTTCTAAAACACAGAATATTCAGACGCATCTTAAGGATATAATCAAAACCGAAGCTGCTAAATATTTTAAAAATAGTAATACATTTTTACCACTTTATAAGATTTATAAAGTTGACCTATCTAATCTTTTAGATTCTGCTTATAGAGATTTGCCTTTGTTAAAGAGGCTTGTGTTATTCTTAACAGGGAGGCAGCAGAGTTATAAAGAGGCTTTATCTAGATTAAATTCTAAGATTGTGGTTAAAGATCATGCTGAGCTTTTTGATCCAAATGAAAGAGTGAAAAGACAACTGGACAAAAGACGAAAACAAAGGGAAGAGCTAAGAGAGCAAATTAGGAGTTCTTATGTTAGAAAAGGCAAAACCCCTAAGGAAGCAACCTTTAATAGGGCTTATACTAAAAGTGAACAAGATGAAGCTTGGTTGAAATTTGAAGATAAATTGAATAAAAAATAAATTTTAAAATAAATCTTTAGGTCTTCTTGCTGTATTTTTTGAGGTTTGACATTCAGCATAGTGTTTTATTTTACCATTTTCAAATTTAGACTTCATTATAATTTTTCCGCCCCACCTGCTTAACAACTCTTTAGAACCACTTCTTTGAGCATTTTTAGAAATTTTTGCCATTTTAAACTCCTAGTTAAACTAATTTATTGTATAATAAATTTATCAAAATAAGGTTGATTGATCAAGGAATGACTATGTTTTTGGTGATGTTTTTTGTGTCTTGTGTTCTTTTCTCAGAAGAAATTTATTATAGGTTTGCTGATTATGATGTTAATTATAGGATAATCGGGAAATATGAGATTAGTAAAGAAAATGCGGAAGAAGAGTGTGGGTATAAATTTACATATGATGATGGCAGGCTTGTATTTATTGATTATGTTGGCAAACTTAGTATTTTAATTCCTTCTTTTTTTGGTGCAAATCAGATCAAAATAGAATATTCTGATGATATAGAAAGGAGATTATTTTTAAATGGAGGTTTTGCTGCTAAGAATTTGAAAGATGTTTATGTTGAGCAAGTAGAATATTTTCCAAATGGCAGACCGAAGAGTATTTTTAATTATAATAAATCTAATGAGATTATAAGGGATAAGTATGGAATTGCTTATTATCATTTTATTTACAATGATGATAGTAGTTTTTATGTTTATAGGTTTAGTGAGGTTGGTTTTCAAATTAAAGATTTAAATAATGTTTATTATACTAAAATTATTTATGATGATTCTGATCGGAGGAAGACAGTTTTATATTACGATGATAACAATTATAACATTAAGGCTAAGAATGGAATATATGGTTTTAGGTTAACTTATGACAGTTCACATAATATTATAAGGGAAGAATATTTAGATCCGGTAGCTTCTTTGTATGCAAACCCTTTTTCTGTTGCAATAAAGACGTATCGTTATGATTTTGATGGCAAACTCATTGAAATTTTAAATTATGATATTAAAAATAATTTGACTCCCGATGAAAATAATGTGGCAATATATAGATATGAATATAATTTAAAAGAAAAGGACTATTTTTATAAAGAGTATAATTATGATGCTAACAATAATTTAACCGTTAGTCAGAATGGTTATGCTATGAGAAAAACCATTTTTTATATGCAAAATAATGAAAAAAGGGTAATAAATCATAGTAATAGAATAAATAAAAATTATAATAGTGATATTCCCGCTAGTTATGAGGAAAAATATGAGATAATGAATAACTTTAAGGGTATTGCAGTTTATAGTTATAAGTATGATAATAAGTTTTATTTAATTGAAAATCTTTTTTTTGATAAAAATTTTAATTTAATTAGTGATTCCAATGGGGTGATGATTTATAAGTATGCTTATAATGATGATGGCCTTCTTAAATCCCAAGAGCATTATGGAGATTTTGATAATCCTATAGATGATTTTGCAGGTGTTTTTAGATATAAATTTGCATATGATGTTAATGGCAATTTGATCTTGAAGAGTAATTATTCTAAGAGTGGGGTTTTGGTTGCAGATCGGAGTGCTATTTTTGAGTATGCTTATGAATATGATAAACAAAATAGACTTATTAGTCAGAAAAATTTTGGCAATCTAGGCCAGTTACAAGATGATGTTCACGGTGTTAGTGTGTATAAATATGAGTATAATAAATTTGGCAAGATTTCAAAAAAGACAAATCATGGTCCAGATTTAAGGCTAAGAGATGATATTGGTGGGATTTCGGTTTATAAATGGATTTATGATAGTAAAGGAAATTTAGTTGATTTTCAAAAGTTTGATTCTTTAGGGAATTTAATATAAATATTTTTTTTTCTCATGTTTTCCAATAGAGCAAAGTATTTCATATTTACTCATGCCAGATTCTTTGCTAAGTATATCTAAGCTTAATCTTTCAGAAGTAATTTCTACTTTTTCTCCTATGTTAATTTTTAGATCTTTAGGGATTTCTATTATTGAAATATTCATACATATTTTTCCTCTAATGAAGCATTTTTTATCTCTTATTATACAATAAAAATTGTTAGATGTATTTTGTGGAATTCCATCGAAGTATCCAACTGGTAAAAGTCCGATTTGCATATCTTCTTTTGCTGTGAATAGACCAGAGTATGATATTTGTTCATCCTTTTTTATCTTTTTAAGAAATATGATTTTTGAATATAAGCTTAGTACGGGTTTAAGTTGTAAATTATTGTTTAAGCTATTTGAATTTGGATGATATCCATATAAAATAAGTCCTGGTCGTACCATATTAAATTTTTCACTTATTGGATAGTTTGTTATGTGTTCTGAGTTAGAAGCATGAATGAATTTTGGTTTTATATTCTTGGTCTTAAGTTCGTTTATAAAATGAACAAATTTTTCGATTTGTGCTTGAGTAATTTTTCTATTTTCTGTTGTTGGTAAGTGTGTGCAAACTCCTTCAAATTCTACTAATTTTGAATTTTGAATTTGCATTGCTAGATTAAGAGCATTTTCTATTTTGATTCCATATCTATTCATTCCAACATCAACTTTTAAATGAACCTTGATTTTTTTATTTTGTTTTCTACATTCTTGTTCTATTAGTGATAAATATTGAGAGTCAGCAACAAAGGGTGTAATATCAAACTTAACTAGATTTTTTATTGCACTTTTATCTGTGTTGATGTAGAGTAATACATTTGCTCTTTTGTCTATTTTTTTAATCTTTAAGGCCTCATCTATCCAAAAAATACCAAAATAATTTATCCCTTTTTCTTTTAAAAATTTAAATGTCTGAATAAGTCCATGTCCGTATGCATCAGCTTTTAGTGTTGCTACTAATTCTCTTTTTTGAATATGATTTTTAATTGCGGTTAAGTTATATTCTAAATTTTTAAGATTTATTATGATTTCTTTATTTTTAATCATTTTTGTATATTATACTACATTTATATGTAGGTGAGTTTAACAGTAAAATTTTAGTTTTTTTATATTTATCTAAAATATCCTTTTGATTTATTTCATTGTCTTATTTTTTGGAATTGTAATTAAAATTGTATGTCAGAAGCTAATTTTAAAGAAAAGGTACTCTTGGTGCAAAAAAATGGATTATTCCAATAATTAATGCTAAGATTCCTATTACTTTTTTATTGCTTTCAATTAAAGATTTGAATTTTCCATATTCTTTATTATTTTGAAGGCTTGTAGGTATCTTTTGACTTAAGAAGAGAATGAAACCAATAAAAAATAAACTGATAGCAGGAAATAAATTTCCAATTATTGGCAAATCATAAGGTATGATTATTTCAAAGATGCTAGCTATTAAAAATGTTGTGCCAAAAATGCTTCTTACATTTTTGTTATTGTTAATTAAATTTATAAATTCTTCAAAGATGATTAAACATTTAAATCTTTCTCCCAGAATTGGGAATGCTAGTACTATCCCCCCCAAGATATTAAGTAAAACAGATATAAAATATATTTGCAACATCTATTATCCTCCAAGATCTAATCTTTTACTAAAATATGCCTTATCGCCTTTCTGATTTATTAGCACTATGTTTAATAAACCCTCTTTCCTGTATGCAACATTAGTATATAATGTATAGTTAATCTTGTCTATGTAAATCATATTATTTTCAATAAGTTTATTATCTAAGTATACTTCTATATTGGCTTTTCCTAAGTTTTTTATGTTTTGACTTTTAATATTGATTTTGATATATAGGTTTTCATTTTTTATTTTATGTTCTATTGTGATGGTAGGTCTGTATTTGCTTTCCAATTTTTGTAATTTGGGAATGAATACAATTTTGATAATAATTAGCATGATGACAAAGATTATTCCCAGAGTTAGATTTTTTTTTAGTCTTTGTTTATGATTATTTTGTATTTTACTTTTGCAATTCTTATTTCTCATAAATGTTGGCTTTTTAATTATCTCATAGTTTAAGTAAAGTATTTAAATTCCACCAATAGACACTGACTCCACTTTTTTCTCCATAAAGTATACTAAGTATTCCATCCTTAGATAGGCTTTCAGCAAGAAATTTAAGGTTCGGTGGTTCGATTAGGACCATTTGTTCTTTTATTTTGCCCTTATTGTCCAGTTTCCATATTAAAGTATTAGACAGGTTCCTCATGTTAGTGGATGCTATTATTTTATCTTTTTGAATTCCAATGATATTTATAAAACTTTCTTGTTGATCGTCTAATAAGTTTTGGGGTAGTGTAATTTTATTTTTTATTTCAAATTCCTTATTTTTGTTTAAGAGCATTGTATAAAAATATTGATTTTTGATCCTCACTCCAAGGTCGTTAATGTTTTCATTGGTTCTAATGTTTTCATAGTGAGTTGTCTTTACATAAATGATTTTTTTGTTTACTTCAAAAAATACTTTATCTATTGATATGTTATATTTTTTTTTCTCTTCTTCCGGTATTTGTAATATATTTGTATTAACATAAATTTTGTAGAGGGGTGAGAGCTCTTTATCATAGGAGTATATTATATATCCTTCATTAGATATAGTTATTATTGCTATGTTGTTTTTATCGTCAATATTGATATCGTAAACTTGTGGAAATAGTGTTCCATTCCGTCCTTCTTGTCCCAATACTTCTACAGATGAATCTTTATTTAAAATAAATATTCGTGTAGAGTATGCTATATTTTCTTTCTCATCAAATTTAGATTTCTTATTATTTAGCTTATCTGATACTACAATAAAGTCTTTTGATGGATAAATTGCCTTAATATTTTCAAAATCTACTTTTTTGATTTTAAGGTCAGAATTTGTTTTGAATATGTCATTTTGGTAAGTTTGAATTAATTTTCCATAAGAATTAAAAATCATGAGTTTATTTGCTTTTGCCTCTACAATGTATACAAGTCCATTGTATGTTTTGATATCAAAGCTTGAATTGGTAAATTTGTTTACAAGTGGTGTTATTTCTCCAGGTAACGTTCCAAATGGTATTTTAAATTGTTGTTCCCCAAGTTCGTTTAAAGTTTTGATATTACATGATATAATCATAAAAAGTAAATTTAAATGAATTTTATAAAACTTTTTCATGTTTTAGATGTTATTATTTTAAATGGTTGAAAGTCAATTATTTTAGGAGAATTGATACCTGATATGTTAAGAGCGATATTTGAAGCAACTATTGGTTCAAAAAGTAAAAGGGATCTAAAAAGTTATTTTCCTGTTTTGAGAACTATTAATAAGCTTGAGTCTTGGGCATTGTCTTTGTCAGATGAAGATTTTGCTATGGAAACAGAAAAATTTAGAGATGAACTTAAGGAAGGTAAAACTTTAGAAGATATTTTAGAGAGAGCCTTTGCACTTTCTCGAGAAGCTGCCAGAAGGCGACTTAAGGAGAGACCTTATGATGTTCAACTTATTGCTGGACTTGCGCTCCATCAGGGTAAAATAATAGAGATGAAAACGGGGGAAGGTAAGACTTTATCTTCAGTGCAAGCTGCTTACCTTAATAGTTTAACGGGTGATGGTGTTATTATCGTTACAGTTAATGATTATCTTGCGGAGCGTGATTCAAATTGGATGAAACCGGTTTTTGAGCTTTTAGGAGTTAGTGTTGGTGTTGTGTTGTCTAATATGGATTCTGCTAGACGGAAGGTAGAGTACGATAAAGATATTACTTATGTTACAAATAATGAGCTTGGATTTGATTATTTAAGAGATAACATGTGCTTTGATTTGTCTCAAAAATCTTTAAGAAATTTTAATTATTGTATTATCGATGAGATTGATTCTATTTTGATAGATGAGGCTAGAACCCCTTTAATCATTTCAGGTTCTACAGAAGGAGATACTAGTGCTTATCTTGAGGTCAATTCTCTTGTTTCGCTTTTAAAAGAATGCTCTAAAGATCCAAAAACTGGAGATTATCCTTTAGAAATCGATGAGCTTGATGGGGATTATACGATTGATGAAAAGGGTAAGAGAGTATCTTTTACGGCAAATGGTTTAAATAATCTCGAACAAATTTTGGTTTCAAAAGGCATAATTAAGGGATCTATGTATGTTGATTCTAATTTTAATTATGTTCATTATATGACTCAGGCATTAAAAGCCCATTTACTTTTTTTAAAGGACAGAGAATATATTGTTGGGGATTCTGGAGTTGAAATTGTTGATGAGTTTACAGGTCGTATTTTGAAAGGGCGCAGATATTCTGATGGATTGCATCAGGCTATTGAGGCTAAGGAAGGTGTTAAAGTTGCAAGTGAAAATAAAACTATGGCGACGATTACATTTCAAAATTTGTTTAGAATGTTTAAAAAAATTTCTGGCATGACTGGTACGGCTGATACAGAGGCAAAAGAATTTCATAGAATATATAATCTTGATGTTATAGTTGTTCCAACTAATAAATTGGTAGCAAGAATAGATGAGGATGATATTATTTATTACACTGAGGAATTTAAATTTAAAGCAATTACGGATGAAGTTTATGAGGCTTATAAGAAAGGACAACCTGTTCTTGTTGGGACAGTGTCTATTGAAAAATCTGAAATTCTCTCAAATATGTTTAAAAATAAAGGTATTAAACATGAAGTTTTAAATGCAAAAAATCATTTTCGTGAAGCGTTAATTATTGCTGAAGCAGGAGCAAAACATTCTGTTACAATTGCAACTAATATGGCTGGACGTGGTACTGACATTAAGCTTGGGGGTAATCTTGAGCATCGGGTTCGTAAAAAGTTTGGAACGGGCATGAGTCTTGAAGAGTTTCAGAAGGCTATGCAAAGTGAGAGAGAACAGTATCTTGAAGATTATGAAGAAGTAAAAGCTCTTGGTGGGCTTTATGTTATTGGTAGTGAACGCCATGAGTCAAGAAGAATAGATAATCAGCTTAGGGGACGAGGAGGGAGACAGGGAGATCCTGGTCGGTCAAGGTTTTATGTATCTCTTGAAGATGATCTGATGCGGCTTTTTGCGGGCGATAATTTGAGAGCTTTGATGGGAAAACTTGGAATGGCAACAGGTGAGCCTATTGCGCATTCTTTGTTAACGAAATCCTTAGTTAATGCACAAAAGCGTGTGGAAGATAGAAATTTTGAGATTAGAAAGCATCTCTTAGAGTACGATGATGTTATAACAAAGCATAGGGAGTTTATTTATTCTCAAAGAAATTTAATTCTTGTTGATAATAATATTAAGGAACGTGTTCTTCTCTCTTTAAGGGAATATCTTGATTTTTTATTTGATCAAGTTAAGGGAGAAGTAGTTACGAGTTCTGTACTAAATGAGATAAATTCAATTTTTGCTTATATGATGGAAAGTGTTGGTTCTATTGAAACCATGAATATTGTGGATTTGAAAAATAAGTTAATGGAAATTGCAAGGGCTAATTTAGATGCAAAGGAAGAATTAATTGGAGTTGAATTTTTTAATGAATTTTTAAAACATGAATATTTAAGGAATATTGACTCTAAGTTTCAAGATCATCTTGCAAATCTTGATTCTTTAAGAGAATCGGTTTATCTGAGATCTTATGCTAATAAAAATCCAATTACTGAGTATAAGGAAGAAGGTTTTGCGATTTTTAGTGAGCTTGTTAAAGATATTAAGGTTGAAACTTTAAGGCGAACTTTGCAGGTGAGAGTTGATGTTGATTCTAGTGGTTATAAAAATAAAAAGCCTAAAAATGTTCGTGCTACTCATAAGGAATTTTCGGGCATTGCTTCGGCAGACAAAGGTAATACAGTAGGAGTTCAAATAATTAGAAGTACTCCTAAAATTGGGAGGAATGAACCCTGTTATTGTGGCAGTGAAAAGAAATATAAAAATTGTCATGGAAAAAGCTAAAAAGGAGGATTTTATGTTTAAATTACCAGAACTTGGTTATGCTTATGATGTTTTAGAGCCATATATTGATGCTAAGACAATGGAAATTCATCATAGTAAACATCATAATGCATATACAGTAAATTTAAATTCTGTTCTTGAGAAGACAGAAATAAATTATTCTCAGGATATTGAAAGTATATTAAAAAATATTCAGCGATTTCCCAAAGAGTTCCAAGCAGCTATTAGGAATAATGCTGGTGGGTATTCTAATCATACTTTGTATTTTAGGATTTTGAGACCTGGTAACAAAGATAATATTTTAGAAAATTTTGAAGAGCATGTAAATGCTACTTTTGGCAGTCTTGATAATCTTAAGATGGCCTTAAGAGATTCAGCTATTAATGTTTTTGGAAGTGGTTGGGCTTGGCTAGTTCTTCATGCAAGTAAAGAATTGCAAATAATATCAAGACCAAATCAGGACAGTCCTTTGATGGAAGACTATAAACCTATTTTAGGTATTGATGTTTGGGAACATGCTTATTATCTTAAATATCAAAATAGAAGAGTTGAATATATTGATGCGTTCTTTAAGGTTTTAAATTGGGAAGAGGTTTCAAGAGTATATAATGAAATCGTAGAATAATGTTATTTTAAGCGTTTCGTAAACTAAGCTTAAAGAATTTATGTCTTGTGCTTAGTTTATGTTGTATTTACTATCTTTAGAAATTAATAATGTTATATGTCGTTATTAAAATTATCTCTTTCGATATCATTGAAATACTTTACTGTGCCGACTTTTAGTTCATATGTTGCAGCTTCGTCTGATACTATGATTGCGTTTTTATGTAACTGTAGAGCACTAATTGTCCACATATGATTTACTCCTTTTTCAATAGCATGTTTTAATGCTCTTGCTTTGTTATGTCCATTTACTATAATCATAATTTCTTTTGAATCCATAATCGTTCCTACTCCTACTGTTAAGGCACTTTTGGGAACTTTATTAATATCATTTTCAAAAAACCTTGAGTTTGCGATAATTGTGTCTTGAGTCAAAGTTTTAATTCTTGTTCTTGAGCTCAGTGATGATCCGGGTTCATTAAAGGCAATATGACCATCAGGTCCAATTCCTCCTACAAAAAGCATAATACCACCGTAAGATTTAATTTTGTTTTCATATTCTTCACATTCATTTATAAGATTAGTAGCATTACCATTTAACATGTGTATATTTTCTTTTTTGATATCTATATGTGAAAAAAAGTTGCTCCACATAAATGAGTGATAGCTTTCAGGATGATTTTTATCTAATTTTATGTATTCATCCATATTGAATGTGACTACATTTTCAAATGAAATTTTTCCAAGTTTATTCATTTCAATTAAATGTTTATACATTCCAATTGGTGAGCTACCCGTTGGAAGTCCTAAAATGAATGGTTTTTCTTTTGTTGGTGAAAACTTTTTTATTCTCATAGCTACATGATTAGCAGCCCATTTTGAAATGTCATTATAGTTAGATCTAATGATTAATCTCATTTGTTGCTCCTTATATTTATAAATGAATAAAATCAAAGTTTATTGAAAATGATTTTTGATTCTATCATTGTTAATTTTAAATCTAAGTCTTTGTCAAGGACATTTATATTTGCATCATAACCATGACATATTAATCCTTTTTTTTCAAGATTAATTATCCTTATTGGATTGTATGAACTTGCTTGAATGGCATCGCTTAAGCTATATCCAAATTCTACTAAATTTTTAATGCCTTGTATCATTGTGAGAGCCGATCCTGCAATTGTGTCGCTTTCTACAATATGAAATAATCCGTCATCGTTAAGGTATACTTCTTCTCCATTAGCTATTAATTTTCCAGATGGTTGTAGTGTTGGGGTTAATCCATCAGTTACAAGCACTAATTTGCTTATGTCTTTAAGTTTCCTAAGCATTAAAACAAGTTTTGGATGAATATGATGTCCATCAGCAATAATTTCACAAGATACATCCCCGTGGATTAAAGTTGCTCCTATTGCATTTGGATTTCTGTGATCAAGTTTTGACATTGCGTTGAAAAAGTGTGTTGTGTGAAGTATGCCTACTTGAAAGCCCTCAATCATATTTTCATATTTTGCATTAGTATGTCCTGCTTGAAGTGTGATGTTGTTTTCCATGCAAAACATTGCAAGCTCTCTCATGCCTTTAAGTTCAGGTGCAACGGTCATTGTTGCAATATTTGTTCTTTTTCTTCCGAACGAATCCGTAAAGGTACCCCCCGCAGCGTCTATAAATTTTTTCATAACTTCAATGCTTGGTTGTTGAAGATAGGAGGTAGGATGGGCGCCTTTTTTTTCAGGAGAGAAAAATGGTCCTTCAAGATGAAGTCCTAAAATTTTTGCACCCTTTTCTTTGCCTATTGCTGCGGTACATGCTTTGATTGTTTCAATCATTTCTTCAGTTGGACGTGGATATAGTGTTGGTAAAAATCCTACTACTCCATACTCTGCTAAATATTGTGACATTTTAATTATTGAGTTTGTTGAGCATTGGTCGGTTCCGTATCCGTGAAATCCATGTATGTGATTGTCATAAAGACCAGGTGTGATATAGTTTCCCTTAACATCAATCATTTCATAGTTTTGTAGATCAATTTTTTCAAGTCGATCAGCTGTTACGATATCAAAGATTTTACTGTCTTTAATAAGGACTGCTGAATTGTCTATTTTATCATTTCCTGTCAGAACAGATTTTGAATTGAATAAACAAAAATTTGGCATATTTACTCTCCTATAGACTTAAATTTTACTATAAGCAAATATCTTTTTTAAAGATGCTTGTTTTTTTTATTTGTCTTTTAATGGGAGCTCTGTTGTTAGTTTTGAAGTAAGATATGATTTTGTGTGTAAAAATTTATATTTTTTATGTTAAAATTTCTAATTAAGGGGTGTTGTAATGTCTTCTGGATTTTTTGTTCCAGGTGTGGATAATAAATATAATACTAAAGAAATCCGTGAATCGATGCTTAAACCTGATAAGGCCAAGATAGATTCATCTGTAAAAAAGCTTGAAAACTTAGAGCAAGAGAAACGAGCTTGGCAAATGATTAATAAAAAGATTTCTACTTTAAATTCACTTGCAAGGCAAATCACCTCTCTTAATAGTCCTTTTAATTACATGTCAGGTAATTCTAGTAATAATGATGTTCTCTCTTTATCCGCTCGTTATGGAGCTAAAAATGAAACTTATAAAATTGATGTTAATCAAATAGCAAGTTCCGATATTTTTTTATCTGCGAATTTTAAACAAAAGGAGATTAGTA
Organism: Borrelia turicatae 91E135; assembly: GCF_000012085.2. NCBI lineage: Bacteria > Pseudomonadati > Spirochaetota > Spirochaetia > Spirochaetales > Borreliaceae > Borrelia > Borrelia turicatae. Next base: position 150,460 of record NC_008710.1, on the reverse strand, counting down.
TTCCTTCAGGAGACTATATATTTTTAGTTGGTAATAAAGAGATTAAGATTAGGAATAATGGAGATATTGAGTCTCTTGTAAAGGATATTAATAATCGAGGCAAGGGGTTTTTATCTGCTAAAGTTGTGAGAAGTGATAGTGCTGGAAATAGTAGGTTGATTTTGCGGTCTTTAAAGGAAGGTGAAAACAATAAACTTGTCATGAAAGGTGAAGCTTTAAATCTTGCTAAACAGATAGGTATTTTAAGTGAGCTTACAACAAATTTTAGTCCTAATTTAACAGAAATTATTAATAGTCAACAAAGTAGTAGTAATAAAATTTTTCTTGATAAGGATGATATTGTATTAGAGCCTCTCTCAGAGATTTCAATAAGTATTCCAGAAAATATTGAGGTTAGTAGTAGAAGTAAAATTAAATTTGAAATTAAATATTATGATTCAGATGATAAAGGCATTTTAAACGAGATTGTTTTTAATCCTGGCGAGGCTACATTTGAGGATGCTAAGGTTGAGGGTGAAGATAGTATAATTAATCTTGAATCTGATCATAAACTTCCTTTGAAAGAGAGAAAGTATATTCAGATGAATATGATTAAAATTCATAGTGGTACAAATTCCTTGGAATTGCCCCCAATAAATGTTGCAAGTGATTTTGAAAAAGTCGAGGTTGAAATAGGTTCACTTTTGGATTTAAAAGAGATCAATATCGAAAATAAAGTTAATAATAAGGTTTTTGTTATTCGCAATATTGAGATCTTTGATCCAAAGAATAGAGATGGTTTCTTGCCAATAAATGCCAAGAGCTTTGCAGAAAATGCAAAGGTGAAGTTTGATGGAGTTGATGTTGAGCGTGATTCGAATACCGTTAATGATTTAATTCCTAATGTTACATTGAATTTAAAACAAGCATCAGATGATACTATCGTTGTTCGAGTTGAGCCTGATTATGAGGGAATTAAAAAACTTTTATTAGATTTTTTGGTAGCTTATAATCAGGTTCTTGCTGAAATTAATATTGTAAGTTCAAATGAGAGTAATTTGGAAGGTCAAAAATCAGATGTACTTGAAGAATGGTCCTATTTCAGTGATGAAGAGAGGGAAGAAGCTTATAAGAATTTGGGAATCCTTAGGACGGAGTTTGCATTGAAAAATCTTAGATCAAGATTAGAATTAATCATGTTTAATTCTTATAGGACTAATGATCCTAATTTTTCGATTATCAATCAAATAGGGGTGTTTACTAATTCTATGTCTTCATCAGGAGGGCTTTCTCGTTATTTAGGGCTTGACGAGAAAAAATTTAATGAGATAATACAAAGCAATATTAATTCAGTCAAGGAACTTTTTGCAGTTGATTTTAATGATGACCGCATTTATGATGATGGACTTGCTAAGATGCTGGGCGATTATTTATCTCCTTTGATAAGTTCTGGAGGATTTATTTATAATAAGATCAGAAATTATGATCTCAAAATTCCCAATCAGAAAAATGTGGTTGAAGATTATAAAAAGAAGTATGAGGAAAGAGAGCAAAAGGTTGAAGGAGAACTTAATACTTTGGATTTCACTGTGAAGCGTATGAAGGAGCAAGAGGAAATCCTTAAGTCTTTGAATCTTCAGAGGCAAAACAGATAACAAATTTAAATTAATATTGTATTTATTTTTTTCTTGTTTTTGTGATATCCTTTTAAAAAGACGAATGGATTTGTCTAAAATATCAAAAAATTATATTAATTTATCACGGAGGAAATGATATATGATCATAAATCATAATACGTCAGCTATAAATGCTTCAAGGAATAATAGCATTAATGCTGCTAATCTTAGCAAAACTCAAGAAAAACTTTCTAGTGGGCATAGAATTAATCGTGCATCTGATGATGCTGCTGGAATGGGTGTTGCAGGAAAGATTAATGCTCAAATTAGAGGATTATCTCAGGCTTCTAGAAATACTTCAAAGGCTATAAATTTTATTCAAACAACAGAAGGGAATTTAAATGAAGTAGAGAAAGTATTAGTAAGAATGAAAGAACTTGCTGTGCAGTCTGGTAATGGTACATATTCAGATGCAGACAGAGGTTCTATTCAAATTGAAATTGAGCAACTTACAGATGAAATCAACAGAATTGCTGATCAAGCTCAATACAACCAAATGCATATGTTGTCCAACAAGTCAGCTGCTCAAAATATAAAAACAGCTGAAGAGCTTGGAATGCAACCTGCAAAAATTAACACACCAGCATCATTAGCTGGATCACAAGCTTCATGGACATTAAGAGTACATGTGGGTGCAAATCAGGATGAAGCAATTGCTGTTAATATTTATGCAGCTAATGTTGCAAACCTTTTTGCAGGTGAAGGTGCGCAGGTTTCTCCAGCTCAGGAAGGTGCACAACAAGAGGGAGTTCAAGCTGCTCCAGCACCAGCAGCAGCTCCAGCTCAAGGTGGAGTTAATTCTCCAGTTAATGTTACAACTACTATTGATGCTAATATGTCACTTTCAAAGATAGAAAATGCTATTAGAATGGTAAGTGATCAAAGAGCAAATCTTGGTGCTTTCCAAAATAGACTTGAGTCTATTAAGGCTAGCACAGAATATGCTATTGAAAACTTAAAATCATCTTATGCTCAAATTCAAGATGCAACAATGACAGATGAAATTGTGGCATCTACAACTAACAGCATTTTGACACAATCCGCAATGGCTATGATTGCACAAGCAAATCAAGTGCCTCAGTATGTATTATCATTGCTTAGATAAATTTGATTTTTCAATAAGGGTCTCTTAAAAGACCCTTATTTTTATTTGTGTCAATCAAAATTCTGATATTTTAGTATAATTAATATTGATTTATATGGAATTATAATGTTTTTACATTAGGAGTTTGCTTTGTCTAAGGCTAGTGTTAAAGTCAGGAACCTTTATAAAACATTTTCTTATAATAAAAATAAAAAACAAATAGTTAAGGCTATAAAGAGTTATGAGAGTGGTAAAGATAGATCTGACATTTACAAAGAATCTTCTGTTTTTATTGCAAATGCAAATATCAGTCTTGATGTTTATGAGAATGAAATTTTAGTTATTATGGGTATGTCAGGTTGTGGTAAATCTACTTTTGTTAGATGTTTGAATGGTATACACAAAATCGATTCTGGGTCTATTTTGGTGGATAATATTGAAATGAATGATATTAATCAAAAAGCACTATCTGCTTTAAGAAAAGATAAATTTGCCATGGTTTTTCAGAATTTTGGGCTTTTTCCACATATGAATGTTTTAAGGAATGTGACTTATGGACTTGAAGTTAAGAATGTTCCTAAAAAAATTAGGATTCAAAGAGCTCTTGATATTTTAAAACTTGTGGGGCTTGAAGATTCTGAATATAAATATATAAATGAGCTTTCAGGTGGAATGAAACAGAGAGTAGGCATAGCACGAGCTTTAGTGGTTAACCCCGATATACTTTTAATGGATGAGGCTTTTTCAGCTCTTGATCCTTTAATTAGAGGAGAAATGCAATGTGAGCTTTTAAGGTTGGTAGACAAATTAAAAAAGACGGTTGTATTTATTACTCATGATTTGATTGAAGCTTTTAAATTGGGAAATAGAATTGCTTTTATGAAGGATGGTGAGATTGTTCAGGTGGGTAGACCCTTAGAAATATTAAGAGATCCCAAAACCGATTTTATAGCTAATTTTATTAAAAATCTTCCCGTTTTAAATATTTTAAAAATTAAGGATATTATTAAAATGGATTTTACTCTTAATGGTGATACTGATAAATGTAATGTTATTCTTGAAAAAGAGAATAATAATTTTAATTTGTATGATTTGTCTGTTAATAAAAAATGTAATAATCTTGTTTCTTTAAATTTAGGTTTGGATGATGAGATCAAAAGTGTTGTTAAGTATTTAAATAAGTTGGATTATTTGATTATAAAAGGTGAGCAAGATGATATTATTGGATACATTGATTTAGGGGAGATTGCTGGTTTATTGGCGAGATAGTTATGTATGAATAGAGATTTTATAGTTGCTAATATAGATAAGGCTTTTAATTTTTTAGTTGACAATTTTTCGGATTCTAACGGTATAGGGTTTGCGAAAATCGTAATTTTTTTTTATGACAATTTGAAAAAGTTGTTTCTTTTGATTAATCCTGTTTTTTTTATTATTCTAATTTGTGTTTTAAGCTTTTTATTTTTAAAGAAAAGATTAGCTCTTTTGATTATGTTAGGATTTTGCTTTATTTTATATTTTAATCTTTGGGAAGTTTCAATGGATACGATATCAATTATTTTCGTGTCTGTTTTCTTTTCGGTAATTTGGGGAATTTTAATAGGTATTTTAGGTGGATATTATTCAAAATTTTATGTATTTTTAAAACCATTGCTTGATTTAATGCAAGCAATGCCCCCGTTTATTTATTTAATACCAGCTATACCTTTTTTTGGTATGGGTACATCTTCAGCTATTTTTGCTACAATAATTTTTGCAATGCCCCCAGTCATTAGATATACAAGACTAGGGATTATTCAAGTTCCAGGGGAGGTCATTGAGGCCGCAAAGTCTTTTGGAAGTAGTAATATTCGTATTCTTTTTCAGATCCAGTTGCCATTGGCTCTGCAAAGCATAATAGAGGGAATTAATCAGTCAATAATGATGGCAATATCTATGATAGTAATTGCGGCAATGGTTGGTTCATCAGGGCTTGGTAGAAGTGTAATATATTCTGTTGAGAGATTACATTTTGGTGAAGGCTTAATATCTGGATTAGCTGTTGTGGTAATAGCTATTATTTTGGATAGAATTATGCAGGCTATTTTTATCAAGTTTAGTTACTTAAATACTGATAATTATGGGGTGAAAAAAGAAAATAAGTTTAAAAGATTTTTGGAAATGTATAATAAATAATGTTTTATTTTTATGTAGTAGTAGGAGAATTGATCTATGAAAGGTTTATTGATATCTGTTTTTATAAGTTTTATTTTAATTTTGTTTTCTTGTGATAAGAATGATAATTCTAAGGATAATGGCTTTAAAAGTGTAAGATCAGTCAAGATTGCATATGTTAATTGGATAGGAGAAACGGTTGCTACCAATATTATGAAAGTTGTTTTTGAGAAAATAGGATATAATGTGGAGATATTGCCTGTTACAACATCTATAATGTATCAGTATTTAGCATCGGGGCAGGTAGATGGTATGGTATCTGCATGGGTACCTACGGCCGATAAATTTTATTATGAAAAATTTAAAGATAAGTTTGTTGATCTTGGTGCTAATTATGAAGGAACATTACAAGGATTTGTGGTGCCAAGTTATGTTACAATTTCAAGCATTTCTGAACTTAAGGGTAGAGGAGCTGAATTTAAAAATAAAATGATAGGAATAGATGCTGGAGCGGGTACGCAGCTTTCTGTAGAAGAAACCCTCAAGCGTTATGGATTGGATAAAGAATATGAACTCATCTCTTCAAGTGAGAGCGTAATGCTTGCAAGTTTAGAATCTGCCATTAAAAAGCATGAGTGGATTTTAGTTCCTTTATGGAAGCCCCATTGGGCATTTACCAAATATAATATTAAATTTTTAGATGATCCTTTGTTGTCAATGGGAGGCCCTGAGAGTATTCATTCTCTTGTTAGAATTGGACTTGAGGATGCTGATCCCGATGCTTATTATTTGTTTGATAATTTTTATTGGGGTGATGATTTGTTGTTGCCTTTAATAGAGAAAAATTATAAGGAGCCTGGACATGAGTATGGGAATGCTGTTGAATTCGTTGATCTTCATAAAGAATATGTCAAAAATTGGGTTCCAGATAAATACAAAGATTTATTTAATTAATCTTGTTTTAAAAATTTTTAATGAATTTAATATTGGCTTTTCAGTTGGCAATGATTCACTCCCCCCTTTAAATAGAGCATTGCATCTAAGCAGTCTTAATGTAATTAAAATAAGAGCTGTTATGATGTTATATTTTTTGAGACATTCTAGTGCGTAATTTGAACAGCTAGGTTCATATATGCAGTGAAAACCAACGATTTTGGAAAGAGTGTTTTGATATATTTTGATTAATAAAATGAGTATCAAGTTGAATATTATAAAAAGTTTTTTAAAAATATGCATGAATGTAATAATATTACAATATGATACTATTATCATGTTATGTTAAAAATTATTATTATTAGTATTGTTAAATTTTCTTATATTAAGAAATAGATATTTTACTATATTTATTTATGGGAGTAAATATTAAGAGGTTAATATTAATTTTTATTTTATCTTTTTCTTCTTATGCAGAAGTTATTAAAATATCTGTTGAAGATGCTATTCGTATGGCTTTAGAGAATAGTTTGGAATCTAGAGATGCTGAGTATAGAGAAAAGATAAAAAAATTATATAAAGATAATTCTTGGAATCTTTTGATCCCAAATTTGGGGTTTTCTTCAAATTTTTCAAGGCAAAACTCTTTTATGCCTAATGTAGAAGGGAGGGGAGAGTGGAACTTGAATTTTGGTGTTGCTGCTGATCTTTCAGTATCCCCATCTATTGTTAATAACATTAGACTTACTGTTTTTAATTATGAGGCTGCTAAGATAGACAGAGAAAAAGTCATTAAAAATATTAGGTTAAATGTTCTTAAAATGTATAATGAACTTTTAGCTTTCAAAAGTATTTTAGAAGTATTGGAAAGTCAGTTTGAAAATAGCAAACTTAAATTTGAGCAAGTAAAAATTTCTTATCATAATGGGCTTATTTCTGAGATAGATTATCTTGATGCTAAGCTTAAGCATATTAAATTTCAGCCTAGTTTAGATGAACAAATTATTAAGTTTGAAGAAACAAAAGAAAGATTTAAATTATTATTAGGATTGGATGTCTTGCAAGATTTTGAGACTACAGGAGAATTATCAGATGAAATCTTAGACATTTCATTGTTTGATGAAGTCATAAATATTGACGGTTATTTAGAAGTGAGAGAATTAAATAATTTGACTAAAATTATGCAAACTACTCTTGAGAGTCTTTGGCTAGATGCCTTTTTGCCGAGGTTTTCGTTTTCAGTTTCTTATAATCCTGGAAGCATTTCTTTTAGTGATGGTTTAAGTGGTTCATTTAAACAAGGGTTGCATTTTTCTTTGGGATTAACTTATAGCTTTACCGAGGTTTTGCCATTTTCAAAAAGTTTTACAGAGATATGGGAACGAGATTATCGGTTAAAATTCTTAGAGAATCAAATTGAAAATAAGATTCGTGAATTTAAATCTAATATTATTCAAAAACGCAAAAGTGTAAGACTATATAAGTCGATTTTAGATAACTCCAAGATAAATTTGGAAATGTCTAAGAAGAATTATCAAGTAGCTTTTGATTCCTTTAATGTGGGTACTATAGATCTTATTAAATTAAATGACATTGAAGCTTCCTATAAGCAGAGTGATTTACAATTTATACAAGATAAGCTAAATTATGCCAATGCAATACTTGAATATAAAGATTTAATAAATAAGTTGGATTGATAAGGGTATTTTATGAATTCGATTTTTAATATGAGAGGTTGCTTTAAGTATTATTTGTTGCTTTTAGTTTTATTGTTTGTCCTTTCATGTAATGAGGGGACTGAAAGTGAAGTACAAGGAGATATTAATACCAATAATACTACCAGTGATTTTACTAATGAGCCTTATAGATTTCCAGTTGTTGCGATGAGAGTTCGACAGGGTGCTTTGAGTAATTATATTTCTTTAAATGGTGATGTAGATACCAAAGTTAAAGTTGAGGTATTTCCCAATATTACAGGTGAAATAGTGTCTCTTAATATGAAGCTTGGAGCTTATGTAAAAAAGGGACAAATTATCGCGACACTTGATCCTTCAAAACCAGGTTTTCTTTATTTAAAAAGTCCAGTAAGAGCCCCGATTTCTGGATATGTTTTAGCTATTAATTACAAAATTGGAGAAACAGTTGGGACTCAAACAAGTATTGCGTTAATAGGTAGAATGGATTTAATTCAGATTAAAACTTATGTTTCTGAGAAATATATTTTAGATATTAAAGTTGGCAATGATGCAATTATTGAGCTTGAATCTTATCCTAATGAAAAATTTAAAGCTAAGATTTCAGAAGTATCTCCTGTTTTAGATTTTAAAAGTCGTTCTGTTGCAATATATCTTGAACCTATAGGGGATAACGCAAGAAAAATGATTATTGGTATGTTTGCCAAGATTAAACTTATTACTAAGCATTTAGAAAATGTGATCAAAATTCCAAGCCATGCTTTTGTTGAAAGGGAAGGTAAACTTTGTGTATTTAGATTAAATCCAGATACAAAAACAGTTGAAAGGGTGTTTCCTGTAATAGATTTTGAAATAGATAATATTATGTCTATTCGGGATGGTATTAATGAGGGTGATTTAGTTGTGATTGAAGGTATTTCTTCTCTTTCTGATGGAGCTTATGTAGATATAGTGGATATTCGAGATGGGCTTGATGTTGAAGACAATGTTTGATTTTTGAGGTTAATTATGTTAGTAAAAAAAATTGTTGGTAAACCAATAACAATGTTAATATTGTTTTCATTATTGATGATGCTTAGTATTTATACTTTTTCAAGATTAAAGATAGATTTGCTCCCCAACATTGGAGACAGTTATATCACTATTTCTACTCAGTATTCAGGAAGTTCCGCAAAAGAAGTAGAAGAAAAAGTGACAAGTCTTTTAGAAGGTAATCTATCCTTAGTTAAGAACATAAAGACAATAACTAGTAGTTCTTTTAAGGGCCATAGCAGTATTAATCTTCAGTTTTATCATGGAACTAATTTAGACTTGGCTTTGAATGAAATAAGAGATGCGCTTGAGATTTCAAAAAGAATTTTACCAAAAGAAGCAAGCTTACCTAGGATTTATAGAGGAAGTTTAGGCTCTTCGCCAATAATATCGTTTGTTATGTATGCAGATAGACCGGTCTTAGAACTTAAAAGGTATGCAGATAATATTCTTAAGCCTAGGTTGGAGAGACTTAATGGGGTTGGACGTGTGCAAGTTATTGGAGGTGGAGGTAAGCATATTTTAATTGAAGTGTTGCAAAATAGGTTAGAGGCATATGGACTTACTTTATCAGAAATAGTACCGTTTATTTCTTCTCAAAATGTTGAATTTTCGGTTGGTAACATGTTAGATAATGATTTGGAATATCAAGTACAAGTATCTGGAAAATTTAATTCAATTAAGGATTTGGAAAACGTGGTTATTGCTTATAGAAAGCCAAGTATTTATTCTTTAGGTGATAATTCATTTGTTCAGGTCAGACTGAGAGATATTGCAAGTGTTAAGAGTGTTGCTCAAGATGTAGAGGATTATGCATATTATAATGATAAGCCTTCTATTGTGATATCTATACAAAAACAGAGCGATGCAAATTCTGTTTTTGTTTCAGATGCAGTAAATGCAGAGGTTGAAAAAATCAAGCTTGCACTTCCAAAAGATATATTTTTAGACATTTCTTATGATGATGCTGAACATATTAAAAAGGCTATTTCTTCTGTTGCTAATTCAGCTTATTCTGGAGCAGTGCTTGCATTATGTATTATTTTTTTCTTTTTAAGAAGCTTTAGAGCGACAATTATTATTGGTATTACAATACCATTAGCGATTGTTCTTACCTTTTGTTTAATGTATTTTGCAAATATTTCGCTAAATGTTATGAGTCTATCAGGTCTTGCTTTGAGTGTTGGTATGCTTGTAGATTGTTCTATTGTTGTAATAGAAAATATATATAAATATAGGCAGAAGGGTGCCAAGCTTATTTCATCTGCTATTCTTGGAACACAGGAAATGATATTGCCAATTATGACTGCAACCTTGACATCAATTTGTGTATTTGCTCCTATGCTTATTTTTAAGGCTGAGTTGGGTGTTATTGGTGATTTTGTTAGGGATTTTGCTTTTACTATTGTAATATCTTTAGTGGCTTCTTTGTTTGTTGCAGTTTTTTTAGTACCTGTGCTTTCAAGTTATTATGTTGGGCTTTATACTACTTCTCAAAAACCTATTAAAAATAAATTGATTAAAAGGATTGATGATTTTTTGTATGGTATTTATTTTGTTGGAGAGAGATTTTATGTTAAATTGCTAAACTATGTTTTAACTTGGAAATTAGCTTGTTCATTGATTATTCTCTTTATTTTTATTTTAAGTTTAGTTTTATTTCCTCTTTTAAATGTATCTTTTCTTCCCTATGAACGTTCTTCTTTAATTCGTTTTGATTTTAAATTTCCCCATAAGACAAGTTTGAAAATTGCGAAGTTTTATTCAGATAAAATTTTAGAGATTGTAAAAAATGAAATTAAGGTTTATAAGAGTATCGTTTCTGAAATAAATTCAAATGGTTTTATCTTTAACGTTACATTACCTTTAAAGGAGGAAGCCGATGGAGAATTCGTTGAGGATGAAGAGGATATTAGATATAGAGTTTATAAACGTGTTGAGAAACTTTATCCTGATTTTAATTCCAATGCTTCTTCACGAGGAGGTTTTTTTGGTGCTTCTCCTATTGAGATTAAAATTATTGCTTCGGATTTTGGGTATGCAAGAGAATATGGAGAATTTTTAGTTAGTCTTTTAAAGAAAAAATTTCCCAGTCTTGTCAATCCTAGACTTAATATACGAGAAGAGATGCAAATTGATATAGAAATAGATAGAGAAAAGGCCTATTTTTATGGAATTAATATGGAAACTCTCTCAAGAGAGATTAGGGCTAATATTGGTGGAATTTCAGCAGGAAATTACATTGAAGATGGAGTGAGTTATGATATTTTGCTTAGGCTTGATAGAGACAATATTGCTAGCTTTAAAGATTTAGATAAAATATCTATTTTAAGTGCATCTGGTGTGCAAGTGCCCTTTTCTTCAATTGTTAGGCTTAAAAAGACAAAAGGAATTGGTGAAATTTCTAGAGAAGATCAGTCTTTAGTAGTGAAGCTTACAGCAGGTATTGCTCCAGGTGAAAATTTAGCTTTAATTACAGCTAATGTAGTAGATTTTGTAACTAATAAGGTACCTCAGAGAGATGGAGTGTTGGTTAAGTTTGAAGGAGAATACAGTGAGTTTACAAGTAGTATGCAGCAATTTGGGGTGATAATGTTTATGGCTGTCTTGCTTGTGTTTGGAGTAATGGCAGCACAATTTGAATCTTTCTTAAAGCCATTTGTTATTCTCTTTACAATACCATTAACCTTAATAGGTGTTGTACCGTTTTATTTTATATCGGGAGAAAAGGTTTCTGTTTTTACTGCTATTGGCATGCTTATGCTTATTGGTGTTGTTGTTAATACGGGTATTGTATTGGTAGATTATATTAATTTGTTGCTTAAGAGGGGCTTTAATCTTAAAGATGCAGTGCTTGAGGCAGGTCGCTCCAGGTTTAGGCCAATTTTGATGTCTGCTTTAACATCAATAATAGGACTCTTTCCCCTTGCATTTTCAAGTTCAAGTGAAAGTAATCTTGTAAAGCCAATTGCTTTTACCTTTATTGGTGGAATGGTTGCTAGTACATTTCTGACTTTGCTTTTTATTCCTATGATTTTTGAAATTTTTTATAAACTTTCTATAAACGCTTTTATTTCTTTTAAGTCAAGGGGTCCTGTTGACAAAATTGATCTTCAGGGAGGAAGTAGGGGTTTTTCAGATAAAATATAAATGCAAATAGTATCGATATTTTTAAAAGTAATACTAGGGGAATGTTAAGATTGATGGTAGTTCGGATGATGTTTTTATTGATGAGGATTAAGATTGGGAGGGTATGTGTATAGAGCAGAAATAATTTCTAATCTGTCTTTAGAGCTTGATCTTCATGAGCATATGCATAGGATAGAAAAAGATTTAGGTGAATGTATATATTATTCTAAGATATATAATGTTCAAGGAAAAGGGAGAACGGGTGAGAAGCAAGGTAATGAAATTTGGCCTGAAGAAAATTTTATTCTTGTGGTTTATACTGATAATTTATTTATTATAGAAAAATTAAGAAATGCTGTTGAGATGTTAGATCAAGAGTATCCTACTGAAGGAATTAGATTTTTTGTTATAGGCAACTAAATCTTTATTGATTTTTGGTAATGCATGTTTTATTTTTATAAAACTTTTTATCTATTGACGAATTTAAGCTAATGAAAATTGGATTATGATTTTGTTATTGAAGGTGTTATAATTTATTTATAATAGTTGTTATTATGAGTGTGTAGTAGGTTCATATGTCAATAGTAAAAAACTTTTTTGAAATTGCTAAAAAACGTGGCAATGGAGTTGCACAAATATATAGAAGTAACAAAGATTATTTCAATGTTACTTATGAGGATTTAAAAAATAATGTGTTAAAATTTGCAGCATTTTTAAAAAAGATGGGTTTGGGATATCAGGATAAAGTGTTTATTTGTTCTGAGAATAGAATTGAATGGAGTGTTATAGATTTTGCGATTTTGGCTTTAGGTGCTGTAGACGTTCCAAAAGGAGCTGATGTTACTCTTTTTGAAGCCGAAGTAATTATTAATAATGTGCTTCCCAATATAATAATAGTGGAAAATTTAAATCTTCTTGATTCGGTTGTTCAGATTAACTTTAAAGTTGACCCTATAATTGTTATTATTGATGACTTAGATGAAAAGGATAAAATACAGTTTGGTAATTTTAAGATTTATACTTATAAAGAGTGCATTTCAATTGGAGATAAGTCAAGGCGAGATGAAGAGATTATTGAAATTTTAAGTAATATTAATCCTGATGATATGGCAACAATAATATATACTTCTGGTACTACAGGGAATCCTAAAGGAGTAATGCTTTCTCATGCTAATTTTCTTTATCAGGTGTCTAGTTTTAGTCGAATGATTAATACTAGTGAGGGACAAATATTTATGTGTATTTTGCCAATTTGGCATTCATTTCAAAGGTCATTTTCTTATAATATTTTTCTTAAAGGTATGACTTGTTTATTTTCAAGTATTGTTCCAAGAAACATGCTTGATGATATGAAAAATGTTAATCCTCATTATATTGCAGCTGTGCCTAGGCTTTGGATTGCAATAAAGCAAAATATCTTTAAAGAGGTTGCCAAGAAACCATTTTTTTCAAAATTGTTATTTAAGATTTTTGTTAAATCAGCATGTTTAAATGATATCTGCTATAGAATAATTTTAGGATTATATCCCGATAATGGATTTGATTTGTTATTTCCTATGAAAAAACTCTTAGGGATTTTGGGTCTGATTTTTTTCTTTCCTCTTAGAGTTTTGGGAGATTTAATTGTCTTTAAAAAGATAAAGAAAGTTTTAGGCAATAATTTTGTTGTTGGGATCACTGGTGGGGGTAGTATGTCTTTATCTGTTGTTAGGTTTTTTAACTCAATTGGAATTGAGCTTGCGAATGCTTATGGATTAACAGAAGCATCTCCTGGTGTTGCATCTAATGAACATGAAAAGATAATGATTGGTACTTGTGGTAGGATATTGCCTGAAACTGTTGCTGAGATTAGGGATGAGAATGGCAATAAGCTTAAGACACCAGGCAAGGGAATTTTATTTATTAAAGGTCCTCAAGTTATGATTGGATATTATCAAGATGAAGATGCTACAAGGCAGGTTATTGGATCTGATGGATTTTTGAATACTGGTGATATTGTTAAGTTATCAAAGGATAATGTTGTTCAGATCATAGGACGAGAAAAAGATACTATTGTTTTAAATAATGGAGAGAATATTGAGCCTGCTCCAATTGAAATTAAGCTTGAAGAATCTTTACTCATTGAAAAGGCTGTTGTTGTGGGTCAAGATCAAAAATTTCTAGGTGCATTGATTCTTCCTAATTTTGAAGAGATAAATAAATATTTAGAAAGCATGGGGCAAAAAATTCTTGATGCTCACAATAGGCGGCAGATTATTGCAAATAATATTGTTCTTAAAGCTATTAATGATGAGATAAAAAAGCTTATTAATAGAGCCAATGGATTTAAGCCTTTTGAGCAAATATTGAGATTTGTTCTTTTAGAAAAACCATTTGAAGTAGGTAAAGAAATGTCTATTAAGATGGATGTTAAGCGTAATTATATTTTAAGTTTTTATAAAAATGAGATAAAGAATTTATTTTCTTAAATTATTTTAAGATTATTTCAAGTTCGTCTATATGTTTTAATTTTGTGTTAGGTGGTTTAGATTGTTTGTATACAAAACCATTTCCTTTTATCTTGATTTTTATGTTTGTATAGTTTTTTAAGATTTTCATTAAATCTCTTTTTGAGATTCCTGTAAGGTTTGGCAGGGTTTCTGTTTTTTCATATTTTATTATAGGTTTTGGTATGCTAATTTTTGAAGAAATTTTAATTTCATTGTATTCATTTTTATTATTGCGATGTTCAATCAATTCTATTATTTCTTTTGCCATTGGTGCAGCAATTCTTGTTCCATATATTATTTTTTTAGGATATCTGTATACAATATATATAATGTATTGCGGATCTTCTGTAGGATATATTACTAGTATTGAAGACGTGTAATCTTCATCTGAATATTTACCTGTGTTTTTATCAATTACTTGTGAAGTTCCACTTTTTGCTGAAATGCTTAAGTTTTTCATCTTGAGTTTTGGGATTCCTCCTTTATTTACGACTTCTCTCATCATTTTTAGAACTTCTTTTGCTGTATGCTTAGATATTACTTTTTTAATTTCTTCTTTTTGAAATTCTTGAATTGTATTTTCCATTTCATTGCTTATTCTTTTTATGATTTTGGGTTTTAACATAATTCCTTCATTACTTAATGCACTAGCAGCCTGTAATATTTGAATGGCAGATACTCCTATTTCTTGTCCAAATCCAATTGTGGCTTTGCTTCGTCCGGACCATTTTGAGTGGTGGGTTAATAGACCTTTTGTTTCTCCGGGCAAGGGGAATCCTACTCTTTTTCCAAAACCAAAGTCTATTAGTTTATTATGGAAATATTCGTTACTTACTTTGTCTGTAATGTGTGCTATTCCTACATTTGATGAGTAAATTAGAATTCCACTGGGATCAATATAGCCATAAGGAGGATTTAGAGTTTTAATTGTAACTACTTCTCCCGATTTAAATTTTTTTTGGTATATACCGTTATCTAAGAATTTTTCATTTGATTTTAATAATCCACTGTCTAATAGAATGGCTACTGTAAAAATTTTATTAATACTTCCAGGTTCATAGGTTAGGGATGTGGCAAAATTGTTCCATATTTCTTTAGGATATTTTGCATAATAATTAGCATCATATTGTGGAAATTGAAGCATTGATAAAATTTCTCCATTCTTAGCATTCATTACTATGGCAATCATATTTTCAGGTTTGTTTTCTTTAAAGTGTTTTTGAGCTATTTGGTTTATGCTCTTTTGAAGATCTATGTCTATTGTCAAATATATGTTATTTGTACTTAATTTTTCATTTATAGATTTTTGTTTTGTGAGATCCTCATTCAATATGGTGTTTAGAGAAAGTTCAATGCCTGTAAGTCCAATATTATCAGTTCCTACAAATCCTGTAATATTGCTAGTTAATTCTTTAAATGGATAAATTCTTGTGTAGTCTGGATAAAGTATGATGTCTTTTAATCTTCCTTCTGACTGAATTCTTTTAATTAGTTCAGATTCTTCTCTTGTTATTTTTCTTTTTATATATATGAATCCTTTTTTTAAAGACAGTTTTTTTTTAAGTATTTGAGGATCAATTTTCAATATTGCACCAAGAGTTTCTGATGTATTTACAATATTTTTTATTTTGTTTGGATCCGTTCCGACCGAATGTGATTTTGAAGAGAAGGCTATGATTTTACCATTTCTATCATAGATGTTGCCTCTTCTTGAGATGTGGTTTATATTTTGAGAAAAATATTGTATGTCTTTTGAGGACATTAGCACAAAATATTTATAAATGGTTAACAGAGTTATTATTAGGAAAATTATGAGGATGATATTTAATCTTAAGCTGCTAGCAAATTTTTTATGCATTAAATATTTAGATGCTCCTTATATTATATTAAATATTTGACAGTTGATGATTTTAGTATTAGTGTTTGATTAATTTTTTTTCATATTTATAATATTATATTATGAAAAGATTAAATTTGAAATTAATAGAGGTTTAAATATAGTGGATGTTAGAACTTTAAAGGGGTTTAGAGATTACTTGCCAAAAGAAGCGTTAATTCGTACTCATATTATAAAACAAATATATAGTGTTCTTGTTTCGTATAATTTTGATTTAATAGATACTCCTATTCTTGAGTATTCTGAATTTCTTTTAAGAAAAAGCGGGGATGAGGTAGAAAAACAAACTTATCGGTTTAAAGATAACGGAGATAGAGATGTTTCTATGCGTTTTGATTTAACGGTTCCTTTTGCAAGATTTATGGCTTCTAATAGATCTAAGCTTAAATTCCCTTTCAGGAGATCTCAGATAGGCAAGGTATTTAGAGGTGAGAATACTCAGAGGGGTAGGTATAGAGAATTTATGCAATTTGATTTTGATATAGTAGGTGAGGATACTTTTCGTAGTGATGCTGAAATTTTATCTATTGTTTATTGTGGGCTTGAAGAGATTTTTTTAAATTTCATAGAAGGTATTAATAGAAAGTTTGTTATTCATTTTTCTCATATTGGTATATTGAATGCTTATATTGATAAGTTGGGATTAAAGGATAAAGCCACTTTTATTTTAAGGAATATAGATAAATTAGATAAAATGGGGATTGAAAGTGTTAGAGAAAATTTGCTTGTACAGATAAACGAAGAGCATGTTGATTTGATATTGGAGTTTATAAATTTAGAAGGGGCTTTTTGGGATAAACTGGAGACCTTAAAAGGTGTTTTAGAGAACAATGATGCTGTTAAGAGGATTGAGGATGTTTTTGTACATCTGAGTGCATTGGGAATTCAAGATGCTTTTAATTTTAATCTTAAGATAGTTCGTGGGCTTGATTATTATACCGGGATTGTATTTGAAGCTGAGATGATAGGTATTAATATGGGAAGTATTTGTAGTGGTGGAAGATATGATAATCTATTATCCTTATTTTCTAGCTCTTTGCAAAAAGTTTCAGGAGTTGGAGGATCTTTTGGTATAGATAGAATTCAAGATATAATTGAAATTGAGAAATTTAATTATATCAAGTTGTTTGTGGTTAAAGCCAGTTCTAGAGTATTAATTGTTAATATAGATGATAGTTTACAAGATTATTATTATAAACTTGCGGATAAATTTAGAAGGCATGATTATTCTAAGATAAATAATATTGCTTGTGAAGTGTATCCTAAGAGTAAAGAGGGTAAAAATATTAAGGTGCAAATAGAATATGCTCTTAATAAGGCTATAAGGTTTTTAATTTTTGTAGGCCAAGATGAATATAGAGAAGATAAGTTAAAAGTGAGAGACTTGACTAAAAAGGAAGAATTGTTACTGTCTTTTGATGAAGCTATAAAATTTATTAAGGGTAATGACAAATTTTTATGCACACCTTTTTAACTTAAAGGTATTTAAGCTTTAGTGTCTTTGATTCCTTATTAAGTACTAGTTCTTCTGTTTTTCTATCTTGCGTATCGTAATTGCATTTAGAGTTAATATGTTTGTGTTGTAGTCATAGTCTATTTGTCCTAGTATTTCAACGTAATCTTTAAAATTGATATCAATATCAAAAGTTGTTTTTGTTGTTATAATTCCTTCAAGAGCATTTTTATTATATCCTACATAAAAGTCAAAGTAAGTTATGTTGTCTTTCTTTTCAATATTGTTTGCAATTCCTTCCCATTTGACATATACATTTGAGTAAATTAATGGATTTTTTTTGATTTCTTTTAAAACTAAATAATCGTCGAATGTGATAAAATTAGGTCTTGAGATAAAACTTGCAAGATTTTTAGCTTTAAGTTTAATTGATTCTGAGGCATTTGAATTTAATATTTTATTTATTTCAATTCTTGCAAAATTATCTTTGCCTTGCTTTAGGTGAGTTTTTATTTTTTGAAATGAATTTTTGATTTCAGTTTCAGTGAGTATAAATACAAATTGTCCCTCATGGTTTTCAATCTTTTCTTTGTCATTTATTTTAATATCATCAATGTATGCCGCAATATTGTTAATAGCTTTTTTTTCTTTTATCTTAGAGTTACTTAATGACAGTTTAATTGTTTCTTTTGAATGTATGAGTAAGAATATTGCTATTAATAAGAATGCAAGGCTTGCTATTATTAGTAATATTCTTATTAATTTAGATAAATTTTGTCCCGTTTCTACTTTGATTTCTGGAAATAGCTTAGCATATATTTTGTTTTTATTCAGGAATAGTGCTCCTTGAATAGGATTTTTTCTAATGGTTTCTAGGGAAAATTCTGATCGTTGTATTTCTTGATTCTCTTCTATCATTTTAAGCCATATTTGTATAGCCTTGTCTTCTTTGCCTTGAGCTGCTAATAATATTGCAATTGATTGCTTAACATCTGGTTCTGTTGGATTTAAAGTGTAAGCTTTCTTTAGATATGTTTGAGCAGTTCCTAAATTTCCCATTCGAAGATAAGACATTCCTAAAATATAATGATAAAAATAGTAATTTTTATAAAGGAAAATTTCCTTTTCTAAAAGTTTTACTACGTCTGAATATTTTTGAGAGTTATAATAACTAATAGATTTATTAATAAGTTTATTAGGTTCCATTGCCATAAAGTTGAAGTTACCCTCATGATATTATTTTTTATGTTTTATATATAAATATTATCTTAAAAAAATAATAAATAGAATATTGTTTTTTGTTTTAAAAAGACCGGTTTGACTAAAAATTTATTAATGTTATAATTATATAAGCTCGTTTGGGATTTATACATATTTTAAAGTGGTAGGAATGTGTCATCAGAAAAAATCGCGGAATTAATCAAAGATATTTATTTAAGCTTCAGAAAAGGTGATTTTAAGACAGCTTTAATGAAATCAGAGGAAGCACATTCTCTTGATTTTGATAATATTGAGATTTTAACGGCTTTAAAAAGTTCTGTATATTGGAATGGTCAAGTCGAAAGTCTTGATCGTATAGATAAAGACTATGAGAAGGCTGAGTTTTTAATAAGAGAATGGAATAATTTTGCTAGAAGATATTTAAAAAAGATGAATTTTGATTTTATTCAAGGTCGTAACTCAATTAAGTATTTTGTATTTCAATTATGTTTGGAGATATATAAAAATATATATAAATTACAGCCAGAGAATTTAGATATTTTAATAAAGATTGCTAAGTCTTACAAGGGAATGGGTAATTATGAGAGAGCCATAACTGTTTTTTTGCAGATTTTAGGAGATACAAAAGATAATGCAGATGTAGTTGCTGAACTTGCTGATTCTTATGCCCTTATTGATGAAATTAAGGAGGCTAAGGTATTATTTAGAGAGGCTTTTTTTATTAATCCCCAAAAGATAGATATAGATGCGCTTGAATCTGAGATGATACTTAAATTAATAGAAGCTATTAAGAGTGATAGAAATATTTCTGATACTCTTGTTAAGGAGTGGATACCTGTTTATGGAGCACTAAATGGTGTTTTTAATATAAAAAGAGAATTAAGACCTATTGAACTTGGTCATTTAAAGCAGTCTGTTTATAGTTTGCGTAATGAGCTTAAGGAGAAGTCTTATAGATCAATAAATGAGAGCATATTACTTCCAAGGCTTATTAATAAATATTTTTGGCTTATTGATCATTATGTAAGGATAAAAGAAGATCGTGTTCGGATTGATGAAATTTTATCTTATATTAAGGAAATAGATATAGGAATATATCAGCAATATGTTAATTAGATTGGTTTTTAATAAAATTGATATTAGGAGAGTTGAATGTCTAATATTACTATAGAAAGATTAGATAATATCTTGCAGGAGGATAAATGGACAAGGATAGTTGTTAATAATTATTCTCTTGCCAAGATAAGGGAATTGGATGAATTAATAGATAGTATAATTTCTGAAAATTTAACAGAAGAAGCTTTAGATATTTGTGGTAAACATTTAAAGGATGTCAAAAAAAGTATTGCTGGTCTTTATATTTCAGGCATGCTTATATATAGTCGAAGACCGCTTAATGATATGAGTTTGCTTACAGTTGTAGACTTGTTTTCACAAAATTTGAAGTGGTCTCTTGTTGAACATATATGTCACAAGATGCTTTTAACTTCTGAAAATAAGCATGCACTCTATACGCTTGCAAAGATATATTCGCAAAATAATGAGAATGATAAACTTCCAGGTATTTGGATGCGCATTGTTGAAGCTGATGTTGATGATACTGTATGTGTAAGGCAACTTGCTACGCATTATGAGAATATTGATTTGCAGAAATCAATATATTTTTTTAGAAAGGCTATTTACCGTTTTATCGATAAAAAACAAATGTCAGGTATTAGAGAGGTATGGTCTAAATTGATCAGATATGTTTCTGATGATTTTGATTCTTTTCTTCTTATACTTCAGAAAGTTGAGAAAGAGCTCGGATTTAAAAAGGTTGTTGTTCTTTATGAAGATTTATATGAACATTATTCTGTAAGTGAAAATATTGATGAAACAATAGAAATTTTGAAGGGAATTTTGAAGCTTGACAATAAAAATCAAAAAGCGAGAGAAAATTTAGTTATCTTTTTAAGAGAAAAATATAAAGATGTTAAAAATATTGAAGAATATCTTGAAAAGTCTGATCTTGAAAATTTGGATAAAAATTTTATTGATGTTTATTCTGATTTTGAGAAATATTTATTTTTTGCTAAGGGTAATTTTGTATATCATCAAACCTGGTTTGTAGGAATAGTTAAGGATGTCAATGAACAAGGCATTGTAGTTGATTTTGTTTCTAAACGAAGACATTTTATTAGTTTTGATATGGCTATGTCTGCGCTATCTCCTCTTAAAAAAGAAGATATTCGGGTTTTAAAGGCGATTAAGCCAAAAGAAGAGCTTGTAGAGAATCTGAAGAGAGATGTTGAATGGGCCTTAAGGATAATTATTAAAAGCTATAAGTCAATTGATCTTAAAGGGATAAAAAGAGAACTTGTTCCAAGTTTGATGACTCAGAGTGCGTGGAATGCTTGGAGTGTAAAAGCTAAACAAATTCTAAAAGATAATCCCCATTTTGTTATGGCATCTGGAAAAGCCGATTGTTATATATATAATGAGCGAGCTTCTAATTTTAATGAAAAGATTTATGATAAATTTAAAGTAGAAAAGGATTTTTATAAAAGATATGAAATTTTTATGCACTATTGTACCGCTGGTGGTGTTGTAAAGGATTTACATGTTGAAGAAGAAATGCTTAATTACTTTTTGATTTATGTTAATAATTTTGCAAAGGTTGATCATTATGTTATAAGTTCTTATGTAATACTTAAGTCTTTAAAAAATTCTGAGAGGGGTGGTGCTTTTAAGATTAATATTGAAAAAGATATTAATTTGGATGTTCTCTTAAAGGAGTATTCCAAGAACATAGTTGATCTTTTTGATTCAATCTTGAATGCGGAGATTAAAAAGGAGTTGGTATCCTTAATCAAGGATGAATTAGTTGATTGGGTTGTTTATTATAAGCAGCTTTTTCCTTGTTATGTTAATAAAAAATTGATAGATTCTCTTTATAAAGAAGATATAAAAGAAACAGCACATCTTTTTAACTATATCATAAAAAATTATAAAGTCTATAAAGATGCTTATATTTGGCTTTTAAAGCATTATACTTCGTATTCACTTGATTTAGATTATTCTGATTCAGAGTTATTGATAAATTTGATCAAAATTTTAACAGATAGTGTTGTTAAGATTAATAATAAAAATAATTCTGTCGCTAACAAGAGAATTTATAAAATGGTAATGAATCTTTTAATTAAGGATAAATATCTTAGTATTGTTTTAAATAATGTCATGGATGAGGAGCTTGCCAAAAGAATATATATGACTTGTTTTTATATAAGAGATTTTCCCCCAAAGGATCTTTTACATATTAAAACTGCAATAAGAAGTGTGTTTATTGATCTTGAATTTGAAGATGAGAAAATGCAATCCTCAGGGGATAAAGTCGAGATAGGATTTTTAACTATTTTAAGTTCTCTTAGTAAGAAGCAAAAAGAATTGCAGTACTTAAAGGATGTAGAAATACCTGAAAATTCTAAAGAAATTGGCAAGGCCCGTGAACTTGGTGATTTGAAAGAAAATGCAGAATATCACTCTGCAAAGGAAAGACAACAGTTTTTAACAAAGAGATTAAATTCTCTTATGTCAGAAATAGATTTTGCAAAAGTTATTGATACTAAAGAACTTCAAAGCTCTGTTGTTGGGTTTGGAACAAAAGTTACTATGATTAATAAAGATACAAAAAGGGAAGAGTCTTATTTGATATTTGGACCTTGGGAGTCAAATCCTGATGAAGGTATTATATCGTATAAATCTCCTTTTGGAGAAAATTTATTAGATGCAAAAGAAGGTGATAATCTTGATTTTGTAATAAATGATACTCATTTTCAATACTATGTTAAAAAGATAGAACCTGCCAAAATTAATTAGAAGAGGTAAAATGTCAAAATTAAAAGATAAAATAGATGATTCTTTAAATGATAGATTAAATAGAGAAAAGGCCATTGAGCTTGCTAGAATTCAAATAGAGAAGGATTTTGGTAAAGGAAGTCTTATTAAGATGGGAGAGTCTCCTGTGGGTAAAGGCATAGAGAGCATATCAAGTGGTTCTATTTTGCTTGATGAGGCAATTGGTGTTGGAGGATATCCAAGGGGAAGAATAATAGAAATTTTTGGCCCTGAATCTTCTGGAAAAACCACTTTAACTCTTCAAGCAATTTCTGAAGTTCAAAAAAATGGTGGAATAGCAGCTTTTATTGATGCTGAACATGCTCTTGATCCTGTTTATGCAAAAGCTTTGGGTGTTAATATTGATGAACTTTGGCTTAGTCAACCTGATACTGGAGAACAAGCTCTTGAGATTGCTGAATATTTAATTAGAAGTGGTGGAGTTGATTTGATTGTTGTTGATTCTGTTGCCGCCTTAACCCCACAAGCAGAGATTGATGGAGAGATGGGCGATTGTCAAATTGGGCTTCAAGCAAGATTAATGAGCAAGGCTTTAAGAAAGATTACGGGTATACTTTCAAAGTCTAAGACTTGTATTATGTTTATCAATCAATTAAGAATGAAAATCGGTGTAATGTTTGGCAATCCGGAAACTACTACTGGAGGAAATGCTTTAAAATTTTATTCTTCTCTTCGTCTTGAAGTTAGGAAAATTGAACAGGTAACGGGGAGTTCTGCAGATGATGTTGTTGGGAATAAGGTAAGAGTTAAGGTTGTGAAAAATAAAGTAGCACCTCCTTTTCGTAAAATCGAGCTTGTGATTTATTTTGGGAAAGGTATTTCACGTGAAGCTAGTATATTAGATGCTTCGATTAAGTATAAGTTGATACAAAAAATAGGTTCTTGGTATTCTATAGGAGATGATAAATTAGGACAAGGTAGAGAAAGTGCTATTATTTATCTCATTAAAGAAAAAGAACTTACTAATGAACTTGAGATTAAACTTAGAAAGATAATTTTTGAAGGTCTAAGTCCAGATTCTATTGAAATTGGTCCGCCTAATGTTAAAAAAGATAAAGAATAGAATGACAAATTTAGATGATTATTTAATTGTTTGTAATGATTTTAAAGGGGGAATAGAAATTTTCTTTGATTATATAAGAAATAAAAGAGAAATTTTAAAGACTTTTAATTTAAATAAAATAATAGAAGATTTTTTAGTATTTTCTGAGAGTATTGAAATAGATGTTAAAGAGTTAATTAAGTTTTATTCTTTTTCGACCAGTTTGCTTTATTTAAAGACACAAATTCTTTATCCAGTAAAATTAAAAGATAAGAAGTTAGTTGAAAGGGAGATGGTTAAAAAATTAATAAATTTCAGTGAAAAATATGTAAAGTCCAAGTCCTCAACTCGAAATTTAAAAGATGAGAAGTGTTTAAATGTATCTAAATCTTCTTTTTTGAGAGAAAATAGTATTTTTTTTGAAAGTGTGGATAATGTTCAAAATTATATGGTAGGTATTAATAAGGTTAAGAGTAAAGTCAGTAGGATAAGTAAAAAGCAGGATGATATTTTACGTAATATTAAATTTAGATCTAATGTTATTTTAGGTATATATGACGCTAAAATTTTTGATAAAAAAACAAAAATTATTGCTCTTTTAACTAAGGAAGATAATTTTATTTTTGAATTTTTATTAAATTTTGATGATAAGTTTTACTTTTTTGAGAGATTTTGTTACTTTTTAATCGTTCTTGAATATAAAATGTCAAATATTATAGATTTAGTTTACTTAAATGATAAGTTGGTTTTAAGAAAGGGAAAAAGTATTGACGAATACAAACAGCAAAGGGCTTAGAGTTCATGTTTTTTTAGCAGAGAAAGGTGTGGGCTCTAGGAGGTTTTGTGAAGATCTTATAAGAAAGAATTCTGTTAGAATAAACAATACTCTTGCAAAACTTGGAGATAAGGTGTTCTTGGGTGATAGAGTGGAGTGTAGAAAACAGGTATTTGTTTTTAGGGATTGTAAAGTTGAAAGTAAGATTTATATAGCCCTTCATAAACCTAAAAATTATTTGTGTTCCAATTTTGATCCAGAGGGGAGACAGTTGGCAATATCTTTAGTTCAGCCTTTGTTTAAAGAACGTTTATTTTCAATTGGTAGACTTGATTTTAAAAGTTCTGGGCTTTTACTTTTTACTAATGATGGTCAGTTCGCAAATAATATTGTTCATCCAAGGAGTAAGGTTGAAAAAGAGTATATTGTTGAGTCAAAAAGGGCTGTTAATGAGAATTTGCTTATTAATTTTAAACATGGAATAAAGATAGGAAGGGAAATTTTTAAGTTAAAATCTTATGTAATGCTTGGCAATAATTCTGTTAAATTGGTTTTAACGGAAGGTAAAAATAGGGAGATTCGAAAAGTTTTTTTAAGTAAGAATATTTTTTTAAAGAAAATTCACAGAATTAGAATAGGTAATATTAAATTGGATGATTTAAAAGAAGGGCAAATTAAGGTTTTGTCTTTAGCTAAGATTAATAAATTCAAGACACAAATTTTGGGAGAATATTAAATGGTAATAGCAATTGATGGCCCGTCAGCTTCGGGGAAAAGCTCGATTGCGAAAGCATTGGGGATGAGATTAGGGTTTAAGTTTATTAGCTCTGGTTATTTTTATAGGATAATAACTTTGATTGCTCAAAGGTTTTCACTAAACGAATATGATTTGCTTAGTGAGAGTAAAATTTTGGAACTTGTATCACAAAATGATATCAAATTTAATGGTTTTGATTTTTTGCTTAATGGTACAAATGTTATAAGCCATATTTTAAATGAAAGAATAGATTTTCAAGTTTCTCTTTATTCTTCTTATATAGGTGTTAGAAATATTGTTAATAAAAAATTAAGAGAAATAGTTAAATTAAAGGATGATAATTATATAATAGAGGGTAGAGATATTACTACTGTAGTATTTCCAGAAGCTGAGGTCAAGATTTATCTTGATGCTTCTGTTAAAGTGCGAGCTTTAAGACGGTATAATCAAAGGAGTGATAATGTAACTTTAAATGAGTTAGAGCAAGCACTAGAGAGACGGGATGAGATTGATCAAAATAAAGAGTATGGTAAATTGAAATTGGATAAGGAAGTGTTTTATATTGATACAAGCTATAAATGCTTAGATGATGTATGTAATATTATCATAAAGACGTTTAATTTGAAAAAAAAAGTGATAGAGAGGTGAGAATGGAAAATCAAGAAGATTTACAAGAAAATTATCTAAAGGTTCTTGAAAAAGTAGAACTAGGTAGTAGTGTTTCTGGTGTTGTTATAAATGTCATGAAAGATTATGTGCTTGTAGATATTGGTTATAAATCTGAAGGTTTTATTAAAATCGATGAATTTGAAACCATTCCAAGTATTGGAGATAAGCTTGATGCAATAGTTACAAAAGTAGGGGGAGAATTAGGATTAGTTCTTAGTGTTGCAAAGCTTGATTCTCTAAATTTGCAAGATAAGATTGATGAGTATATTTCAAATAGAAAGGTGCTTAAAGGCAAGATTTTAGCTGAACTTTCAAGTGGCTATAAAGTTCAGATTAATGAGAATGTTATTGGATTTATGCCATCTTATTTGAGTTCTAAATTTAGAGATGAAAAATTAAAAAGAGGTTTAGTGGTTGAGTTTTATGTTGTTCAGGCAGATAAAACCGATGGTCTTAGGCTTATTCTTGATAGACGAACTTTGGAGCGAGAGAGAGAGCTTGTAAAGAAAAAAGAACTTGTTAGTTCTTATAATGAGGGGGATATAGTTGATGGTGTTGTTGAAAGAATTACAGATTATAGTGCTATTATAAAGGTTAAAAATCTTGTTTTAGGAGTATTGCATAAAAGGAATATTGCATTTAATCGTGTTGAGAATATTGAAGATTTTATTCGTGTTGGTGATAAATTAAGATTGAAAATCATTAAATTAAATGTAAATGCAGTAAAGATGGAGTTATCTCTTAAGGCTTTAAAGACAAATCCTTGGGATTCTGTTGAGGCTAAGTATAAGGTTGAGAGTATTGTAAAGGGCAAAGTTGTCAAAATATTACCTTTTGGGGCTGTAGTTGAACTTGATAGTGAGATATCAGGATTTATTCATATAAGTAATTTTTCTTGGGTAAGGGTTATAAAAAGTCCTCAGGAATTAGTTAAAGTTGGTCAAATCGTAGAAGTTAAGATTTTGGAGATAGACAAGGAAAATCAAAAAATATCTTTAGGTATTAAGCAAGTTAATGAAAATCCATGGAATAATTTGGCTCAAAGGTGTGCTGTTGGTAAAGTTGTTCAGGGTGTTGTTAAAAATATTACAAAGACGGGTGCTTTTGTGAGCATTGAAGAAGGTATAGACGCATATATTAGTAAATTTGATATTTCTTGGATTGACGAAGTTAATCCTGAGGAATACTTTAAATTAGGCAGTTCAATTAGTGGAAAAGTAATTGAACTTGATGCAAAGAAGCAAAATATTAAGTTGGGAATTAAACAGTTGGAAGAGAATCCTTGGGATGATTTTTCTAAGAGCTATAAGAAAGGTGATACTCTTGAAGTTGAAATTGTAGAGAAGAAGTCAAAGGGAGTTCAGGTAAGAGTTTATGGTAAAATAATGGGATTTATTAGTAAAATACAACTTGGAGATACAAAAGAGTCCAGTTTGGAGACTTTTGAAAATTTGAATATTGGAGACAAACTTAAAGTTATAATCACCAATATTGATTTTAAAAACAAATTAGTTTTGCTTTCTTATAGGGCGTATAAAGAGCAAAAATCAAGCGAAGAAATTTCTTCTTATTTGTTTAAGGAAGATGATGAAGAATCTTATAAACCCTTTGCAAATCTGTTAAAGAGGAATGCTGATGTTTAAAAATAAATTTTTTATAGGTATTTTTGCAGTTATTGTTTTTGTGGGAATTGTTGTTTATTTTTATAGTTCTATGGATGTAGATTATGTTAAGGCAGGAGGGGAAGTAGTAGAAAATCTTGAGAGAGATTTAAATCTGTATTTAAGAGCAAAAAATATTGAAGAGAAACTTGAATTAGAGTCTAAGATAGAGGAGTCTATAAATAAGAGAGACGATGTTGCTTATGAATTTCTTTCACGGTTTTATCTTGCCAGATCTACTTATTTTCAAAGTAAAGGTTTATACAAAGAAGCTCTTGAGGATTTAGATATTGTTATTGGTTCAAAATGGATTGAAAGAGAACTTGCCTATCTTAATAAAGCTGTGATTTATGAAAAAATGGGACAGGTGGATAATGCTTTAATCATATATGATAATTTGATTAAGCAGACTAAATTAGATTTTATTAAAATTAGAGCCCTGCTTGGTAAGGCAGTATTAATTGAAACTAGAGATAAAAAATTGGCTATTGATATATACTCAGAGATTGCTAATTTTTCTTATGAAAATAACTTATATGTTAATCTTGCCAAGAATAAGCTTTTGCAGCTTAGATGATTTAGTTTGTTTTTTTGTTTTAGTATGAAAAAATTTGATAATAATATTATATTATTAATTGTTTTTTTATTAGTAGTTAGTTGTGGTCTTGAGGATATTGTCATAGTCGATTCTCCTTTGGTTATTGATAGTAGAGCTTCCAGAGATACTCTTGCTTTTGCGTTGCCTTCTTGGTATTTTGGTAATAACCATAATTCTAGGGTTAGGGGTTTTGATATATATTATAAATTTTATCCAGAAGGATCAAATTACCATTTTAGGGGTTTTGCAGAAAGTGTTCAAAAAGATTTTAATGCTTTAAAGAGTGTTTTTAATAATGTTAATGAGTTTAATAGAAGGGGATTTTATAAAATTAATTTGGATGGTGATCGTTTTTCAGGGAAACCGACTTTGAAATTAGACAAAAGCTGGATTCAAGGAAATTTTCCTTTATATTTTGAACTTAATTTTGAAAATTTGAGAAAAAGTACCCCTGGTTCGGTTTTTATTAATATAAGAAAAGGTAATAGTTCTTCAGCCCCTCTTATTAGGAGTATCAAGACTGTATATAGATCTTATGTTGTTAATGATTTGTATAGGGAGTTTTCTGAAGCTTTGAAAAAATCTAAAGTTACGAACAGTACAAATAGGCCATTTGATCTTAAGCATATTAGCGATAGCTTTTTTACAAAAGATGTTTCTCCTAAATATAATTTAGTAATTTTTGTTATGGCAGTAGGTAATGCTATTGAAGATGATTTATATAGTGTTATTGTGAATTTAGGGAGTCTACATGGTTTTGAGTTGTCGAGTTAGTTAAAGGCCGAGACATGGTAACGTTTTTTTTTCATTTAATTTTAACTAATATTATTATTTCTTTTGTGGTAAGTTTTTTTGTTGTCTTTTTTGGTATATTGAGATTTGGGTTTTTGCTGGTTTATTTGATAAGTTTTTTAGGAAGTGTATTATTTTTATTTTTTATACCTCTTTTTTATTCCGATTATTATAATAGACAAGTGGATGTTTTATTTTATTTGTTCCCAGTTATTGGTTCAATAGTTTTGATATCTTTATTAGGATTTTCTGAGAGAAGTAAGAATGATTTATAAAGAAAATTTTGAGATTGCACTTGTATCAAATTCTTTTGCTAGGGCCGAGTTTTTAGAGGCTTTGAAAATTAAATTTTTATCCCTTAGTGTTGATATTGATGAAGGTTCAATAATGAAATCAGGTGAAATTGGTGTTACAAAGAGGATAGCGGTTCTTAAACTTACTAATGCTATTGAGAAGTATGGCAAGGATAAATGTTTAATTACTGTTGATACTTTGTTAAAGAATGATTCAATTTATGTTGGAAAACTAAGTGATGAAAAGGAAGCTTTTAGTAAGATAATGGGGTATAGTCATAAGCTTATTGAAGTTGAAACTAGTTTTTGTGTATTTATTCCAGGGAAAGAAAAAATAATTAAAGCCTGTGAGGTTTCATTTATTAAATTTAGGGAATTAACCCCAGATATTGTTTATCATTATATTGCACTTGGGCATTGGAAAGATAAAGCTGGAGGTATAAGTCTTAAAAATGGTGTTGCAGATATCTTGATTGAATATATTAATGGTAGTTATTCAAATATCATAGGCTTACCAATTGGTTTGTTTTATGATATTCTTATTAGAGAAAACGTAATTTCCACTATATAAGTAGTGAGTAAAAGCGAGGGATTTAGGAGGTCGTTTTGGCAGTTATTACTATGAAAAGTCTTTTAGAGGCCGGAGTTCATTTTGGACATCAGGTAAAAAGGCTTGATCCAAGAATGAAAAGGTTTATCTTTTCAGAGAGAAATGAAATCCATATTTTGGATTTGCAAAAAACTTTGCAAGGTATTAAAGATTCTTATGAACTTGTTCAAAGTGTTATAAAAAGTGGTAAAAAGGTCTTGTTTGTTGGTACTAAAAAGCAGGCAAGTGAGATAATTGAACAAGAGGCTAGAAGAAGTGATATGCCTTATGTTAATAATAGATGGCTTGGTGGAATGCTTTCAAACTTTAATACTATTAAAAAATCAGTTCAGAAATTAAAGAAATTAGAAAAAATGGAAATTGATGGAACTTTTGAGATGATTAGTAAAAAGGAAGTTTCTCAACTTAATCGTGAAAAGTTAAAATTATCTAAAAATTTGACAGGAATTAAAGATATGGAAGAGCTTCCTGGTGCCGTTTTCATTATTGATCCTAAAAGAGAACAAATAGTGATTAATGAGGCTAGAAAGCTTGGTATTCCTATAATTTCAGTTGTTGATACAAATTGTAATCCGGATGTGATTGACTGTCCAATTCCTGGAAATGATGATGCAATTCGTTCTGTTGCTTTATTTACTAAGATAATATCTGATGCTATTTTGGAGAGTGATAAAGAGGTTGGAATTCAGATAGTTGAAAATTTGAATGAAGAAGACTTAATGAGTGAAATTGCAGTTAAGGATGAAAAAAAAGAATTATAAAATTTAAGGAGAATAATATGAGTATTAGTCCTCAAGAGGTAAAAAAGCTTAGAGATGTAACTGGAGCTGGATTTGGTGATTGTAAGAAGGCATTAGATGCTGTTGGTGGTGATTTTGAATTGGCAAAGAAAAAACTTCGAGAAATGGGTATTGCATCTGCTGATAAGAGAAGTGGTAGGGATGCTAAGGAGGGACGAGTATTTTCTTATGTAAATAAAGAGAGAGTGGGTCTTTTACTTATTTCGTGTGAAACAGATTTTGTTGCTATGAATAGTGATTTTGTGACTTTTGGAAATTCTTTGATAAAACAATTGGTTGAGAGTGGTAAAGATTCTTTAGATAAGCAGCAAGAGCTTGAAATTAAAAATTTAGCAGCCACAATCAAGGAAAATATTCATGTAAGTAAGATTTATATTTCAAATATTGCATCTAATGAACTTGTAAAAAATTATCTTCATGGAGAGCAATCTAAGATAGGTGTTTTTATTAAATTAAAGGTAGATGATGTTTTAAAAATGGAAGATGAGAGTTTAAATAATCTTGCAATGGATTTAGCTTTACATGTAGCAGCTTTTGCTCCGCTTTATTTAAGCGTTGGTGATATTTGTTCTAATTATATTAAAGAGCAGGAAGAAATGTTTACAAAGCAGATGGAAGCTAGTGGAAAATCTGAAGCTGTAATTAAAGGGATAGTATCTGGGAAACTTAAAAAGCATTTGGGAGAAATTGCTCTCTTGGAACAAGGATTTGTAAAGGATGATAAACTTACCGTTAAAGAAAAGATTGAAGAGATTTCTAAATCAATTTTAACCAAGATAGAGATAGTAGATTTTAAATATTTAAGTGTTGGGTAATTATTTATGATCTTTTTAATTTTTAAGGAGGCTTGAATGGAGGAATATAAGGCTTTATTGGACGAGAAGATGAGTAAAGTTCTTTTATCTCTTGAGAGTGAATATAAATCTTTAAGAACGGGCAGGATAAATAGCTCTCTTTTTGATAAAGTATTAGTTGATTATTATGGAGAAAAGACCCCTTTAACTAGGGTTGCCAATGTTAGTATTCCCGAGGCAAGACTTATTGTAATTCAGCCTTGGGATAAAAGCTTATTATCTAAAATAGAACAGGCTATACTTAGTTCAGATCTTTCTATGAATCCTTCAAGTGATGGGGCAGTCCTTAGAATTAAAGTACCTGTATTGACTGTTGAGAGACGTAAAGAAATAGTAAAGCAGGCAAAAAAAATTGCGGAAGAATATAAGGTTGCGGCCAGAAATGTAAGGCAGGAATTAAATAGTAAGGCCAAGAAGCAAGAAAAAGATTCTCAGATTACTGAAGATGATTTGCGTCGGATTTTAGATGATATTCAAAGGGATACTAATTCTTATATCAAGAAAATAGATGAGATTTTTGATTTAAAAACAAAGGAAATAATGGAAGTTTAAATTTATGAATAATAATTCCCTTCCAATGCATGTTGGGATCATCATGGATGGAAATAGAAGATGGGCTTTAAAAAGAGGTCTGTCATTGTTTGAAGGACACAAAGAAGGCTTAAAGAGAGCTAAGGAGATAGTTAAATATTCTCTTAAATTAGGCATAAAATATTTATCTCTCTATGTTTTTTCTACAGAAAATTGGAATAGGACAAAATCTGAAATAAAACATTTGATGTTTGTGATTGCCGATTATTTAAGTTCTGAGTTTGAATTTTATAGTACAAATAATATAAAAATACTAGTATCAGGAGAGATTGAAGCTTTAAGTAAGGAAGTAAGAAAGTCAATCATTGATGCTATTGATTTTACAAAAAATTTTGATGGACTTGTGTTAAATTTGGCAATTAATTATGGTGGTCGAAATGAAATAGTTAGAGCTACTAAGAAAATTCTGGGAAGTGGTTTACAGTGTGAGACTTTAGATGAGATTGTATTTTCTAAATTTTTGGACAATCCTGAACTTTGTGATCTTGATCTTTTAATTCGTACTGGTGGAGACATGAGAATAAGTAATTTTCTTTTATGGAGAATTGCTTATTGTGAATTTGTTTTTTCAAGTGTTTTGTGGCCAGAGTATTCCGTTTCGCATTATGATAAAGACTTGGAATGTTTTAAAAATAGGAAGAGGAATTTTGGGAGATAAAAGTTTATTTAATCTTAGGTCTAAAAAATTAGCATTTGTTGCACGATTGGGGACATTTTTGTTTTTTGTTCCTTTAGTTTTGTTTTTAATATTTTTAGAGTTTAATAATTATTTATTTATTAATATTTTAATTTTTATGTTTAGTGGAGTTGCTGCAAAGGAAGTTAATGATTTGCTTAGGGTTAAATCTTCTTCCATTTCTAGTACTTTATCTTTCTTTTTAGGGATAGCTCCTCCAATTTTGACATATGTACATTGCAATGTTTTTGATTTGGGTATAAATATAATATTTTATTTGGTTATAACTTTAGTGTTTAGTAACTGGATTGTTAATTTGGTTTTCATTAAAGAAAATGAAATTGTTAATTTTTTATCACAGGCAACTTCGATAATTTTCATACTTATATATCCGGGTGTTTTGATGTCATTTGTTGTTGCTATTACTACTTTGCCAAGAGCACCTATTCTTTTGTTAATACTTTTCTCTATGGTTAGTGGTAATGATACTTTTGCTTATCTTGTTGGATATTTTTTTGGAAAAAATAGTTATAGACCTACAATTATTAGTCCCAATAAAACGATAATGGGATTTTTAGGTGGTATATTATTTTCTGTTATTGTTGCAATAGTTGTAGTATGTTTAGGTTTGATAAATTTAACTTATGGAGAAGCTATGATTTTTGGTGTCTTAATAGGATTTTTTACTATTATTGGTGATTTATTTGAATCTGGACTTAAACGTAGTGCAGGAGTTAAAGACTCTGGCAATATTATTCCTGGTAGAGGTGGTGCTCTTGATTCAATTGATTCATACCTTTTAACAGGTCCTATATTTTATTTATATTTGTCGTAATTTTTGGGAGTAATTGATGTATATTTTTCTTAGTATTTTGGCGTTTACCTTTATAATATTCATTCATGAATTAGGTCATTTATTCTTTGCAAAACTTTTTAAAGTTAAAGTTGAAGTTTTTTCTATAGGGATAGGCCCTAGTCTTTTTAAATTTAAAATAAAAGACACGGAGTATAGATTTTCTCCTATTTTTTTGGGGGGATATTGTAAGCTTAAAGGGGCTGAACATTTAGAAAATGAGCTTAGATTAAATAGACAGCTTGAAGCGGATAAAGATTCTATTTTTGGTATTTCTAATTTTAAGAAAATATTAATATATTTTGCAGGGCCTCTCTTTAATTTAATTTTTGCATTAATTGTTTTTATTGCAATAGAAATGATAGGTATTGTTTATCCTGATTATTTTAATAAAATAGTAGTTATTAATAATAGTGTTTTGAGTAAGTTTAGAGATGGGGATGTTATTTTAAGCGTTAATAATAGTGGTATAAGGTATTTTTCCGATTTAAATAAAGTTGTTCCTTTAAAAGATTCAAGAGTGACTTTCATAGTTTTAAGGGACAGTAAGACTATTAGTTTTGAAGATTATACAAGTTTCGATAAGCTTTTAAAGGAAATTGGTCCTTGGATAAATCTTATTATTTCTAAAGTTAAAACAAATTCTTCAGCTGAAGTTGCCGGTCTTAAACCTAATGATAAGATAATAAGCATTAATGATGTGATTTTAA
Organism: Borrelia turicatae 91E135; assembly: GCF_000012085.2. Taxonomy (NCBI): domain Bacteria; kingdom Pseudomonadati; phylum Spirochaetota; class Spirochaetia; order Spirochaetales; family Borreliaceae; genus Borrelia; species Borrelia turicatae. The sequence goes on along the minus strand of NC_008710.1, from coordinate 116,144 downwards.
ATAATAATGTGGAGTTAAACAATTTGATTGAGAAGCTTGATTCTAATGTGGTGGATATTAAGTATGAGAGAAATGGAGAGATTTTAACTTCCAGGTTGGTGTTTCAAGATACTAATAAAAGTTTAGGAGTTTATTTATTGCCTGGTTTAGAGCGAGTGGTTAAGTCAGATAATTTAGGAATTGCTATTAAAAATTCTTTTAATAAAGTCTTAAATATTTTAGGTCATATTCTTTACTCCATTGTTGCATTATTCACTAATTTTAAGAATAATGCTAAAAATGTCACAGGGCCTGTTGGTATGATTAATATTTTTATTGATTCTTTTTCTGCTGGAATATTATCTTGGTTTAATACTATTGCTATTTTTAATTTACTTATTGCTGGTATGAATTTGTTTTTTGTTGTAATTCCAATGCTTGATGGAGGTCAAATTCTTATTAGTTTAATTGAAATCTTGCGTGGGAAACGATTTAGGGCAAAAGTTATTTATTATTTTTATATTTTTGGTATTTTGTTGATGTTAAGTCTTTTTATATTAGGGTTTTTTAACGATTTACGTAATCTTTAGTCAATTTATGCTGCTTGTTCAAGCAGATCCTATCTGATGTTTAATCAATAAGGGAGTACATATTTGAACATGAACCAAAAATGAGCAAAAGATGCAAATAGGATTAAAATATGAAAAAAGTCATGCATTCTCATATTTGCTATTGGATTAAGTTTTTTGCTTGCTGAGTAAATTATTCCTCCTAGTGTGTAGAGAATACCCCCAAGTGCTAGCCATAAGAATCCTTGTATAGGGAGAATGTTATAAATGAGTCTGATTCCGAATATGATGCTCCATCCCATAAGTATAAATATGCATCCGTTGAGCCATCCAGGACTGTTTACGTATATTGATTTAAAAATAATTCCAAGAATAGCAAATCCCCAAACGGTTATGAGGATTATTTTTCCATAAGCATTTGGCATGAGAATTAGACATGGTGGAGTGTATGTTCCTGCTATCAATATAAATATTGAAATATGATCAAATTTTCTAAAGAGTTGTTTTATTTTGCTTCCTTTTGTAAAAATGTGATAAAGAGTACTCATCGTATATAATAATGTCATTGATGAGCCATAGATAAGAAATAATACTGCATGGAGATACTTTTTTGAATGAGTTGATAGAGTAATGAGGATCGTTGTTCCTATTATTGATAAAATAATGCCAAATAAGTGAGATATTGAGCTAAACAATTCATTTTTAGGTATTGGCTCATTATATGATGTGTATTTTTTATTTTTTTCAAACATAAATTTACTCTTCTCTGTATGCTTTTTATTTTTAGAACATGCATTTGTTCTTATTTATTTTAGGTATATTAGTTCAAAAAAATACATAAATCAAGTGATCAAGAATAGTTTAGTATGAAACCGAAGGATAAATTGATGTTATTGCATAATTTTCTTCTTAAATTTTTCTATTAGTACCTCTCTTTTTGTAAAAAAGCTATATAATGCATATTGTCTTAAGTTTTTGAATGGAGAGGTCTAGAGTGATAAATTTTTTAAAAGTTTTTAGATTTGCTAATTTGCAAAAGTTTTCTAGTGCAGTAAGATTACCAATTTCTGTTGTGACAATTTTTTGTTTAATGCTTGGAATTGGATCTGCACTGTTAAATCCTTCTAATTTGTTTTACGTTGATAACTTTGTTGTTAAACTTGTTTTGGGACTTATTAAGAGTACCAGTAATATTATTATTTTGAATATTCCATTGCTTTTTGTTATAGGGATTACTGTTGGGGTCGCTAGAGCTCAAAAGGGTCCTGCTGCACTTTCAGGTCTTGTTGGATATTTGATTTTTAATATTACTGAAAATTATTTTCTTGATGTGTTTGCAAGACTTGTTGATCCTAATTTAATGTCTTCTGTTGGTCAAGTAAATATTTTGGGAATTCAAACTTTAAATACAGGTATTTTGGGGTCTTTATCAGTTGGACTATTAGTTGGATATTTGCACAATAAGTTTTATTGTATCGAGTTGCCTGGACCTTTAAACTTTTTTTCTGGTTTTCGTTTTGTTCCCATAGTAGTTTTTCCTTTTTGTATTTTATTGGGGATAATATTTGTTTTAATTTGGCCGTATTTTAATGAATTAATTACTTCTTTTGGATTTTTTATTGCTAAATTTAACTATCTTAATAGTTTCCTTTATGGGTTTTTAAATAGACTTCTCATTCCTTTGGGGCTTCATTCCATTCTTACATTTCCTTTTAATTTTACTTCGTTGGGAGGAACAGAAGTTATTGATGGTCAAGTTGTTGGTGGTATTCAGAATATATTTTATGCTCAATTAGCAGATCCATATCTTGTTAGGTTTTCCCCAAGTATTTCCAGGTTCAATAGTGGGTTTTATCTCTCTATTATGTTTGGACTTCCTGGGGCAGCATTGGGGGTTTATAGAGGAATCATTCATGATGATAAGAGTAAGATCGTGCCTTTGCTATTTTCAGGTGCTTTTGCAGCTTTTTTGACTGGAATTACGGAGCCTTTAGAATTTTTATTTGTTTTTACTGCACCTTTGCTTTATTTTATACATGCCATTTATACCGGGTTTGCGTTGTTGATTGCTAATGTACTTGATATTGCAGTTGGTGTTACTTTTTCTGCTGGATTTTTTGATTTTCTAATGTTTGGGGTGTTACAGGGACATGCCAAGACAAATTGGCTTTATTTATTACCATTAGGATTTGCATTTTTTGCTTTGTATTATTTTACTTTTAAATGGGTTTATAATTATTTTGATTTTCAGATTTTTGGTGTTGATGAGCCATTTTTTGCTGGTAGTGAAGGGGAAGTTGAAGGAATGGGAATTGCACATCTTATAGCTCAAGGTCTTGGAGGTCTTGACAATATTCAAGAGTTTAATGTTATTTCAACAAACTTAATGTTTGTAGTTTTCAGTCCTGAGCTTATATCAGAAGATTTTCTTAAAAAAACAGGTGCTTTAAATATTGTTACAATTGATAATACAATTAAAATTGATTATGGAACAAATGTTTATTATATAAAACAAGCGATTAAAAATTATTCTCCTGAAAGACTTTTTAAGGCCAGTGCTATTGTTGCATCTGATAATGTGAAACATGGTATTAAAGCATATATTGAAATGAAAGAAGATGATAAGCTTGAAAGACAAGGTTCGACAGGAAAAGTTTACAAACTTAATAAGGATGATGAGGATAATTAGAATTTATTTAGGTTAGAAGGTTACTTAAAATTATGAATTTGTGTTATATAAGTTGTTTTTTTACTTTGTTTTAAAGAGACTTTTTAAGAACTTAATATTTTTAGCTGGGTTGTTTATGGTATATAGAAGGTACCTTTTAATAGAATGGTTTAAAGATAGTGTGGTAGGATTTTAATTGTTCTGTGAGGAGTATTTTGAAAAGATTTTTTCTCAATATTGAAAAAAAATGAGTATTTTTATATACTACTTAAATAATCTGTTATAGTATTGAGATAACCTTTGCCATAAATTTAAAAGGTTTATGGTACGATTAAGACCATGAGGAGTTATAATGATAAAAAAGTATGAAGCTTGTTTTTTGTTTAAGAGTGAAGAACTTGAATATAAAGCCGCTTTAGAAGAGGTAAAAAAACAGTTAACAGTTTTTAATGCTAGTGATTTTGCTGAAAATTCTCTTGGAGAGAGGGCATTAGAATATCCTATTAGGAAGCAGTTGCGTGGTAGATATGAAATAATAGAATTTAAGATGGATAGTGAGAATTTGAAAGAGCTTGAAATTCAATTAAAACTTATTAAAAATTTGTTAAGGCATATGATCTTGGTTAAGATTAACAAAAAGGTTAGTGTTAAAAAAGTTAAGAGAAGAAATTTTAGAGAGTTCAAGGATAATAGAGATATTAAAGAAAAAGAATCATCAGAGTTTAATTCTAATGTTGATGTAAAAGTAGATTGAGGAGGTTGTAGATGGCCGATATTAATTCCTTAGTATTATCTGGTAGGCTTACTAGAGATTCTGAGCTTACTTATACTGAGGCAGGTATGGCTATTCTTAAATTTGGTTTAGCTAATAACAGAAGGGTAAAAAAAAATGACGAATGGATGGATTATGCTCAATTTTTTGATTGTACTCTCTTTGGCAAGAGGGCTGAGAGTCTTGCTTCTTTTCTTAAGAAAGGAAAACAAGTTGTGATTAGTGGTTCTTTAAGGTATGAGAGTTGGCAAGATAAAAACACTGGAGATAAGAAGAACAGATGCAGTGTTTTAGTAGATGATATTCAAATGTTTGGCTCACTTATTACTACTAAAGGTGCTAATGATGTTGGTTTTGAAAGTTATAAGAAGCCAGATTCGTTTACGGATATTGGTTTTGATGACGGTTTTAATGAAGATATACCTTTTTAGGAGTTTGAATTTATGTATAAAGATATAGATTCCCATCAGAGAGATTCAAGGACTGATGGACATCAAGATGGTTTTAAAAAAAACCCTAATTTTAGATTTTTTAAGAAAAAGACATGCAGATTTTGTGATATGGACAGAGTTCCTGATTATAAAGAATTTGATTTCCTTAAGAAGTTTGTTACAGAGCAAGGGAAAATATTACCTAGGAGAATTACAGGCACTTCTGCTAAGCATCAGAGGCGTCTTGCACTAGAGGTTAAAAAAGCTAGATATATGGCTTTACTTCCTTTTGTGAAGAAATATTAAGGAGAGATGATGAGAGTAATTTTGAAAGAAGATTTTATTAATCTTGGAAAAGAAGGTGATATTGTTGATGTAAAGGATGGTTTTGCTAGAAATTATTTATTACCAAAAGGTTTTGCTGTTTTTTCGGATAAGCATAATATTGATATTTTCAATCAAAAAAGGAGATCAATACTTAAGAGACAAGAAACAAGAAAAAAAGCAGCTCTTGAGCTTAAAGAAAAACTTGATAAGATCAATTTAGAATTCGTAATGCAGTCTAATGATAGTGGAAAATTGTTTCATAGTATTAATAGCTTAAATATTGCCGATGAGCTTTTAAAGCTTGGGTTTGAAATTGAGAGAAGAAAAATAGATATACATCATGGTACATTAAAAACTTTTGGAATTTATGATGTAACTATTAAGCTTTATGAGGGAATTAATTCTGTAATTAAAGTTGAGATAAAAAGGGAAGAGAAAAAACATTCTCTTAAAAAGTCTAAGAGTGTTGAAAAGGAAGTTTAAAGAAGAGGTATAGTTTGTGGCTTTTACTTCAGTAAGTACAGCCTCTACACTTCTTTTTAACGAAGGCGCAGAAAAGGCAGTTATTTCGAGTATATTTTATAATCCAGGAAAGGTGGAAGAGGCATTATTATATCTAAAACCGGATGATTTTTATAGTCAAAATCATGAGATGATTTTTAAAGCGATGATTTCTCTTTATGAAAAAAGAGAAAATATTGATCCAATAACTGTATTTGAGGAAGTATCTTCTTTAACACCTAAATCACAGCTTTTAAGTAATTTTAAAGCTTTAACAGGATTGCAGGATTATTTGAGTTTTCTCTCAGGGTATCTTCCAACTGATAAGACTATAAATGTTTATGCGAAAATTGTTAAAGAACATCGCATTAGAAGAGATATTTCTAAAATTTCTAGGGAACTGAATGATCTAGCTAATGATTCTACAAAAAAAGTTGAGCAATTTGTGGAAGAAGCACAAAGGCATATTCTTTCAATTGAATTAGATTGTTCTAGTAAAAATCTTAATCATGCAAAAATTATTGCTGAGAGAGTTCATGCTGAGATATATGAGAGAAGCATGAAAAAACGAGAAGTTAATTTTGGTATTCCAAGTGGTTTTAAGAAGGTTGATAGTCTTATTGGAGGTTTTAGAGAGAGTGATTTTATTATTATTGGTGCTCGTCCTAGTGTTGGTAAAACCGCCTTTGCACTTAATATTGCATCAAGTATTGCATTGAGAAATGATAAAAAGAGGAAAGTAGGTTTTTTTTCTCTTGAAATGACTTCTGATGCTTTGATTAAAAGAATAATAGCAGCCCAAGCTAATATTGATAGTTTTAAGATTCAAAATAGTATTTTGTCAGGTCATGAAATTAAGGCAATCAATGATGTTGTGAATGATATTAGTAATTCTGAATTTTATATTGAAGATACTGCTAATATTAGTTTGTTAACGCTTGCAACTCAGGCTAGAAAGCTTAAAAGATTTTCGGATATAGATATACTATTTGTTGATTATATTAGCCTTATTTCCCTCGAAGCTAGGAATGTTCCACGTCATGAGCAGGTAGCCTCAATTAGTAAAGCACTCAAAGAGCTTGCAAGAGAACTTAAGATTCCAATTGTTGCCCTTTCACAGCTTACAAGAGATACTGAGGGACGTGAACCCAGTCTTGCTAGTTTAAGAGAATCAGGTGCATTAGAGCAGGATGCAGATATTGTTATTTTACTTCATAGAGATAAGGACTTAAAAAGTGGCTCTGATGATGAGAGAGTGATTAGTGCTATCGATACTAAAATTATTGTTGCTAAACATAGAAATGGGCCTACAGGAAGAGCTGATATATTGTTTTTACCACATGTTGTTAAATTTGTGAATAAAGAACATGAAAATGATTATTAATGTTATTTGTTGATATTTATGAGGGTTTGAGTTTTTATCATCTTTGATTTTGGACAGGATATTATTTGTTGCATTCATATAACTTGACTAAGTTGATGTATTTAGATGTTTATTGTTATACCAATACCAAGATAATTAAAATTTAATTTATGTGTTTCTAAATTATAATTTGTTGTGTTATAAACAATTGGGTGATAATTAATTTTTGTAAATATTTTTGCATTATATTTTACTTTATTGTATTTAAGTGTTTCTATTAATATGCCAGGTTCAATTTCAAGTCCTGCTTGCAGTGTATCTTTTATTTTTAATGGTCTGTAAATTGCTTTTATATCTTTTTTATCTTTATTGTAAGATACGAATATTCCAGAACATATGTATAGTATAAATCGATTTTTTGTGAATAATTCATACATCAATCCGGATGAAAATCTATTTGTACGGCTATTGAATTCAGCTAAATTAATATCATAATTTGTTGCAATGGCAAAATAATATTTTAATGAGGGTATTATTATGTAATATATTAAATTTCTAGTTTGGAATGGGATCATAATGTCAAATCCAAAAGAAAAATTTTGGTTGAGGAGATATAAGTTATCTTCCAATGTATTGTCGTATTCTTCAGTAAAGATTATGCCAAATCCTCCTACGCTGAAAAATTTTTCCTTAGTTGAAAAATTGTTTAAATTAAGGTTATTTATTGTAAAAAAGTTTTTAGAATGAAGTCTGTATTGAATTCCAATGCCAGTTTCTGCTTCTTGTGTTTTTGAATATGTTTCTATGCTATTTATTTTACTTTGAGTTTGATAAAAAAGTTTAGTTTCAATCCCTATAGACTCATTTTTAAAGTCCATTGCAATGCTTGTTTTGAAAAAATAGTCTGCAAAATAAGATAAGTCTATATAATTTTCAAGATTAAAAAACTTCATGTAAGAATAATTGATTGCTGTACTTAAGAAACCTCTGTAATTGTAATTTTCATAATTTTTAGGAATTGGTCTTAATTGTCTTAGGGTAAAATGCACTGCTTGTTGTATTAAAGCTCCACCCCAGTTTCCATAGATTAGATTTTTAATACCAATACCAATATCAATATTTCCAAAGTATTGTGTTTTTGTTTTTATTGAGAATGGAAAATAATACATAAATCCAATTTCTAAAAGATCAACTCTTGTTCTTAATTGCTCAGGAGAGTCTTTGTTCCCTCTAAAAGTTAACATGTGTGCTTCTGCATTTATCATGAAATTATATTTTGATTCATGAATAAATATCAAAGAACCGCTTCTGAGATCATCAAAAAAATCACAAAGTGCAAATCCAAGGCCGTCATTTAGATTGTTAAAATGGTATTTATCAACCCTATCATTTTGATATTTGATTAAATGGTTATAAGCATAAGAATTAATTGCCAACATTATAATTATCATTTTGAGGTTAAGTTTTGCTAAATACATGCATAATTAATATAACATTTTTGTTCGAATATATCATTGTGTTTTTTTGTATTTAATAATTGATATTGATGATAATTTTTATCAAATCATTTATAATATCTTTTATATTCTGTTTTTTCAAATTGTGTTTTGTTATTATATAGTTGAAGATTAGTTTTTTTGTGTGGGGTTTTGTATGAGAAAAATAGCAATCATTGACGGACTTAGATCTCCGATTACTAAATTTGGGGGTGTCTTAAAGGGAATGAATATTGTTGATGTGTCCTCAGATATTGTTAAGGCTTTGCTTGCGAGAAATAATATTGATAAAGTGGATGAGGTTATTGTTGGAAATGTAATTTCTGCAGGGCTTGGTCAAAATATTGCCAGACAAATTGCTTTGAAGGCTGGTTTAGGTGAAATTATTCCTGCTTTTACTGTAAATAAAGTTTGTGGCTCGGGACTTAAGTCTTTAGAACTTGCGTTTAATTCTATAGCTCTTGGTAATAGTGAAATTATTTTAGCTGGTGGTGTAGAAGATTTGAGTAATGCGCCTTATCTTTTGCCAAGAGGTGTTAGATTTGATGGTTTAAAATTTGGCGACTTTAAAATAGAGGATTCAATATATAAAGATGCTTTAGTTGATACCCCAAGTAGTACTGTGATGGGACTTACAGCGGAAAATTTGGCTGAAATGTATGAAATTACAAGAGAAATGCAAGATCAGTTTGCATATAATTCTCATATGAAGGCAACAGCAGCAAGAGATAGTGGATATTTTAATGATGAAATATATCCTTTATCAGTTTTTGATAAAAAGACAAAACTTAAAAGTGTTATATGTAGTGATGAGGAGATACGTGATAGTTTAAGTTTAGAAAAACTGTCGTCTTTAAAACCTGTCTTTAAGGAGGGAGGTACTGTTACTGCCGGTAATTCTTCTAGTTTAGATGATGGAGCTTGTTTTTTAATATTGGCAAGTGAGGATTTTGTTTGCAAAATGGGATTACAACCTTTAGCTTATGTTGGTGGTTTTAAAAGTGTAGGTTTAAACCCTCTTCATATGGGATTTGGAGCTTTTCTTGCTATTAAAGAGATTATAGAGAAATTTAACTTAACTCCAAGTGAAATTGATTTTATTGAAACAAATGAAGCTTTTGCAGCACAATCTTTAAGTGTTTTGAAAGCTTTACGTCAAAAATATGATGTGAGAGATAGTATTATCAATGTTAATGGAGGGGCTATTGCCTTAGGACATCCGTTTTCAGTGAGTGGCTCTAGGATTTTGTTAACTCTTGCACGTCTTATTAAAATAAATAATAAATCAAAAGGAATTGCCTCTCTTTGTATTGGAGGTGGACAGGGTATAGCGGCTTTTTTATATAGATGAATGATATTCTTATTTTAAACTAGATTTAAATTTAATGTTTTGTTAAAATCTTATGCAGTGATTTAGTTCAATGATTGATATAAAGGTGATTTTTATGGGTAATGTTTTGTGTTTTCTGTTATTTTTTGTTGTAGGAATAACTTCTTTTGCTCAAAATACTCCTGTTGTAATTATTAATTTGCATAGTAACGAAATTATTACTAAGACAGAATTTGATTCTAAAGTAAATACATTGAAAAAGACGCAAGGTAGAGATTTAAGTAATGCTGAGAGGAAGCAAGTTTTGCAGATTTTAATAGCCGATGTCCTTTTTGGTCAAGAGGCTTTAAAGCAAGGGATTAAGGTTGAAGATGCGGAAGTTATGCAAACAATTAGAACTCAGTTTGGACTTTTAAATCTTACAGATGAGCAAATTAAACAAATGGTAGAAAGTCAGGGTACAAATTGGAATGAGCTTTTATCTTCAATGAAGAGGTCTCTTTCTGCACAAAAGTTAATTCTAAAGATGGCTCAGCCTAAATTTTCAGAAATAAAAATCCCAGGAGAAAAAGAAGTAGTTGAATATTATGAGGCTAATAAAACTAAGTTTGTTAATCCTGATATAGCAAGGATTAGTCATGTTTTCTTTTCTTCAAAAGATAAAAAGAGATCAGAGGTTCTTGCAAATGCAAAGGATATTGTAAATCAGATAAAATCGAAAAAGATTACTTTTGAGGAAGCTGTAAGAAAATATTCAAATGATGAGGGTTCTAAGGTTAAGAATGGTGATCTTGGATTCTTGGCAAGGGGTGATCAGAATGCACAAAATGTTCTTGGATTAGATTTTGTTAAAGAAGTATTTATGCTTAAGAAGGGAGACATTTCTCAGCCAATATCATCAAAAGAGGGTTTTCATATAGTTAAAGTTACTGAAATGTATTCTCAGAGATTTTTAGGTCTTCAAGATAAGATATCTCCTAATGTTGATATGACTGTAAAGGATGCCATAAAAAATAATATGGTTAATATTCATCAGCAGCAAATTGTTGCTAGAGTACAACAAGAGATTTATGATAAACTAAATAAGTCTGCTAGTATACAAATTTTGGATTCTAGTCTAAAATAAAAATAAGATATTATAATATTTGGTTATGGACTTGAGACACAAGGCTAGAGTATTAGCTTTTCAAAAAATTTACAGTATTGATATTAATTGTAAGGCAAAAGATAATATTTATGATATTTTTAATCTTGAAGATCATGGATTGGAGTTAGAAGAAAATTTAAAATTATTTTATTCTGTTTTGGTTAATGGTACTTATGATAATTTAGAATTTATTGACAAATTGATTAGTGATATTTCTCTTAATTGGCGTTTAGACCGTATGGATAAGGTTGATCTTGCCATATTGAGAATGAGTGTATATTCACTTAAGTTTCAAAATTTAGATGTTCCCAAGAGAGTCATAATAGATGAGGCTATTTTAATTGCCAAGAAGTATGGTAGTAAAAATTCTTATAAATTTGTTAATGGGATACTTGATGCTTTATTGAAAAATATGGAGAGCTCATTTGAAAGCAAATAAAGTGTTATTATTTTTTATTTTATTTTTAGTCCTTTTTATATCAATTTTTGTTTATTTGAGCTTGAATCCATACGTTTTATATATGTTAAAGGGCGAACTAGATTTTAATGAGATTCTTGTAGAAGTTGATGGTTATCTTTTAAATGAAAATTTAGAGAGTGCTGAGAATGCAATAAGATTTTATTCTTATTATGCTGATACTGAATACAAGTGGCTTTCTCTTATTAAAAGGGCAAAGCTTTATTCTGTTAAAATTAAACATTATTTATTGATGAGGGACATTTTGGACTTAAGTGTTAAAAGTTTGCCGGGAAATTTAAAGCTTAGGGCGCTTGAAGTATATTCAAAACTTAAGGTAGGAGCTGTTTTAGAGGCTTATGATATTGCAAAGCAGTATCTTTTAGGATATAAGGAATATAAGCATTTGTATGATGAGGCTTTTATTAAAAGTTTAATTTTAAGCTATGATGTAAAAGATATTAAAAGCTTTTTAATCAAAATGGAACGTGAAAGAGATGCTCTTGCTTTTGAGACTATAGGTTTAAATCTTCAGAATAATGCATTTTTAATTGATGCAATGCTTTTGTATATAGAGAAAAAGGATTTAGATTCTGCTAAGAGAATACTTTTGAAAATAAAGGAAGATAAGGATTTTTCCAAAGAGCTTGCCTATATTTCTTACGGTCTTGATAATTTGGATTTTACTATTGCAAATCTTAAGCTTAATAATAGTAATGAACCAAGTTTGATGTTTTTGCTAGCAGACGCCTATTTGAAGAAGGGTGATATTAACAATGCTAAGATTGAATATTTAAAACTTTATACCGATTTTCCTGATTATAGTATGATGGTATATCTTGGTCTGGCATTTATTGCTAAGAAGGAGAATGATTTAAAGCGTGCTATTGCTTATTTAAATAAGGCTAATGAAAATTTTAAAGAAAATGAAATGGTGAATTATTATTTGGCTAATATTTATTTTGAAGCCAATGATTATTTTAATGCAAATGAGATTGCAAAAAAGTATAGAGATAGTCCTTTATTTTTTAAACTTTACTTTGTGTTGAATTATGCAAATTTAAAGTATGAGGCTAAAAAGTCTTTTTTATGGCGTTTATTTTATAGATCAAATTATAGTACTGATATTGCTCAGCTTTTGGCTTGGAATTTGCTTCTTTATTCTGATCTAAAAGATTTAGATTTATTTTTTAAGATTTATGATTCTGTTGATGAAGTTCAAGATTGGTATTATTTCTATAAATTTTATTATTTTTTTCTTAAAAAGGACTTAAGTGTTGCGGAAAAGATAATTATTGAGAATCAGGTGGGCAAATATTTATATGGTTTTTATTATAATCTTGGGGTTTTAAAATTGTATCAAAAAAATTATAAAGAATCTGAAGAATATTTTAGTAAGACAGTTTCTCTTTTGCCTTTCACTCTTGATGATAAGAGTAAAATTACTTTAAGAGAACGTGAAGATGTGGCAAAAGTGTATTTAAAGCGTGGAATTAATTATCTTTATTTAGGTGAATTTGAAAAGGGACGAGAAGCTATTTTAACTTCTAATTTTTTTTATGAAACTAATGAAGGTAAACTTTATATGAATATGATAGAAATACTTAAAGAGAGGAATTAATTATTTGAAATTAAGATTAAAATCTAGAGCAGAGATTGAGAAAATTAGGGCATCTGCAAGACTTTTGGCCCAGACTTTTTTAGAAATTGAGAAAAATATTGTTCCTGGAATTAACACCAAGACGCTTGATTTGATTGCTAGTGATTTTATTACTAAGAATGGGGCTAAATCTGCTTTTAAGGGATATGCTGGATTTAAGGGAACTATTTGTGCTTCTATAAATGAAGAAGTTATTCATGGAATTCCTGGAACAAGAGAACTTAAAGATGGCGATGTTATTAGTATTGATTGTGGAGTTATTTTAGATGGGTTTTATAGTGATATGGCTAAGACTTTTAAGGTGGGTAAAGTAAGCCCTAGGGTCAATAAATTATTAGAAGTTACAGAGGCTGCTCTTTATAGAGGAATTGATGAAATGAAGGCTGGTAATCGAGTTTTAGATATCTCAAAAGCTATAGAAAATTATATTAAACCATTTGGTTTTGGAATTGTTAGGGATTATACAGGACATGGTGTTGGTTTTGCTTTGCATGAAGAACCAAGTGTTCCAAATTATTATGAGCCTTTTTTTAAAAATGTTAGAATTCAGGAAGGTATGGTTTTAGCAATTGAACCGATGGTAAATTTAGGGGGACATAAAGTTTCTGTTAAGAATGATGATTGGACAGTGTTTGCATCTGATTTTAGTTGTTCTGCTCATTTTGAACATACTGTTGCTGTTGTTGATGGTTTGCCTTTGATTTTGAGTAAGATTTGATAGATATTAATTAAGTGTTATTTAAAAGATTTGGTTTTATATTATGGAGGTGTATAAAATGAAGAAAAATTTTATTTCCGTATTTTTAGCAAGCTTTTTAGCTTTAACTATTGGATTTTTTGTTGGAATACATTATTTAGGATCTGATAAAAATACTATTGTTTTTGCACAGGAGAAAGGTGATGCTGGCGAGTCTCTTCAGGATTCTTTTAGAAAGGTATCTAAAAAGATTTTACCATCCACTGTGGAAATTTATGCTACTGGAATAGTTAAAACACGTGATCTTTTCCATTTATTCTTCTTTTTTGATATTCCAGGTTTGAACCTTGAAAAAAAGGCGCAATGGGGTGGTTCTGGAGTAATTATTGGAAGAGATTCTAAGAAAACAAATTTATTTTATGCTCTTACAAATAGTCATGTTGTAGATAATGCGATTGAATTTGAAGTTGGAACTTATGACAATAAAACTTATAAAGCAAAACTAGTAGGTAAGGATGATAAAAAAGATATTGCACTTGTTAGTTTTGAGGCTAATGATGCAGCTATTGAAATAGCTGAGCTTGGTGATAGTGATATGCTTGAGATAGGGGATTGGGTTATAGCTGTTGGGAGTCCCCATAACTTTAGTTTTTCAGTTACAGCAGGTATTATAAGTGGTCTTCATCGTTCAGTTAATCCTAATTTGAAAGCACGAAATTCATTTATTCAAACAGATGCAGCTATTAATCGTGGTAATTCTGGGGGACCCCTTGTAAATATTAAGGGAGAAGTTATTGGGATCAATACTTGGATATCGGCTTCTCCTTCTGGGGGTAATCTTGGACTTGGTTTTGCTGTTCCTATTAATAACGCTAAAAGTATTTTCGATGTTTTGATGAGTGGTAAGAAGAGTGAATCGGCTTGGATGGGAGTTGATTTGCATCGTTTAAGAAGTAAGGACCCAGAACTTCTTAAAAGCTTAGGTTATGAGGATAATTTTGAATCATTAGCAATTATTGCGGGTGTTTATGATGGTACATCTGCTTTTAGAGCAGGGCTTAAAGCAGGTGATGTAATTAGCAAGATCAATGATGTTTCAATGAATTTTTTCTACGATGTTAAGCAGTATATTAATGATTTTTATGCAAAAGAGAAGATTAAAGTTGAAATTTTAAGAGGAAAAGAGAAAAAGAATGTTGAAATAGAACTTGATGTTAAGCCCAAAATCAGTAATGAAAAGGAATATATCTCAGAGCTAAAATTGATGCCAGGTTTTACTGTTTATCCTTTAACTAAGGAGGTTAGAACTCAACTTGGTTTAAGAAATTGGACTAATGGAGTTGTGGTAGATAGTGTTGATCCAACTTTAGGTACAAATCCTAAAATTTCAACAGGAGATATCATTATGGTTGTTAATTCAAAAAGTATTAAAAGCTTAAGGGATTTTTATGATGCTGTTGAACATGGGAAGAATACTTATACTGTTTTAAGAGATGGTCAAACTTTTAAAGTCTCTTTTTAGTAATACACTTTATTTTTAGTTTAGGCTTAAAGAATGGATATCTTTAAGCCTATTTAGAGCTTAGAGTTGTTAATTTTGTCTTATTAAAAATTTCTCAATTTTAATAAGACAAAATCTATGTGATGAGGTTAGTGTTTTAAATGGAAGTGATTCTAACTAAGAATTTATGTTTAAATGTTTTAGGAAAAGATGTATTGTTTATATTAATGAGTTTTGTTTTTAATTATATATGAGTAATATGAATTGTTTTGTAATGTTGATCGCTTGCAAGAGTAGCAAATATATTGATTTTAATAAAAATGGTCAAATTTTAGATAAATCTTAATTTTTATGCGTTTTGGGGTGTTATATTAATGAAAAAATTTGTTTCTTATGAAGAGATAAGAATAAATGGTCTTAAGCTTGCTTATAAAATTTATAAAAATGGATTTATTCCTGATATTATGTATGTTTCTTTAAGAGGAGGGGCTTATCTTGGTAATATTATTAGTGAATTCTTTAAATTTATTAAGCTAGAAAAACCTCTTCTTTATGCTGCTGTTGTTGCAAGATCATATGATATTTCAAATAAGCAAAAAAAAATAATGATAGATGGATGGACTTATGATCCAAAATATTTAAGAGCAGGGGATAATGTTTTATTTGTTGATGATATTTTTGATACTGGCCGTACAATTATTCATTTGCGAGAAGAAGTTCTAAAGAGAGGAATAGATAGTCAAAATGTTAAAATTGCTGTTTATGATTATAAGGAGCGTGGATATGTGGATTATAAGCCCGATTATTATGTTAATAAATATTCAAGTGAAGATGAGTTAAACACTTGGATACATTACAGTAATCATGAATTAATAGGCTTATCAGAAGATGAATATAAGTTAAGTTTTTTAAATTTAGATGATGAACTGAATGATATTTTAAAATTTTTGTCGAGCAAACTTTAGTTTTGCTCGACTTTGATATATTCCAGTTCACTATACCCTATGACGTGTAATGCTTTTGTTATTTCTCCTAAATAATCTTCTAAGATTGGACCAATTAAAGCAAAATTATTTTCTATTTGTGTATTTATTTTATTTAGTGCTTTTATTTTTTTAAATCTATCTTTCGTATGAGTTGAATAAACTTTGATGTTATACCATATATTTTTCTTTGATTTGGATGTTTGTATGTTGTTTTTGTCTTGAGGATAATATATTTTGTTAGATTTTCTTATTTTTACGATATTGTTTATGGGTTTTTGTACGTCTTGCTTTTTATTAGTTTTATCAATTTGTAGATTTGTATCTTTTTTTTTTATAATGTTATGATGATAGTCTTCTTTTTTGTGTGGATAGTTTATTTTATTGGATTTGTTAATCCTGGGCTTTTCTTTACTGTATTGATAATTTGATTTTTTACCTGTAATTTCTTTTTCTACATTTGAAAATATTTTTAAATTATTTTCAAATTTTTCATTTGAAAATAACATCAATGCTGATAACGTTAATGTTATTTGACATAAAATTTTTATTTTCAATTGTTTCCTCCTAAAACTTTTTATTAGAAATAAAGAGTTTTAGGAGTCCTTGGAAATGGTATGACATCTCTAATATTGGCCATTCCTGTTATATATTGTATTAATCTCTCAAGTCCAAGTCCAAATCCAGAATGAGGAGTTGATCCAAATCTCCTTAAGTCTAAGTACCAATTAAGAGTTTCTATTTCTAAATTTAGCTCTTTTATTCTTTTATTCAACTTATCCAAATTATCTTCTCTTTCACTGCCCCCAATTATTTCTCCGATGCGTGGAACTAAAATATCCATTCCTTTAACAGTTTTGCCGTCTTCATTCATCTTCATGTAAAATGCTTTAAATTCTTTTGGATAATCAATAACTATGGCAGGTTTTTTGATAATTTCTTCTGTTAAATACCTTTCATGTTCTGTTTGTAAATCCATTCCCCAGTAAGGTTTTATTTCAAATGTTTTTGTTGCATTTTCAAGTTGTTTAATTGCTTGGGTATATGTAATAACTTCAAAGTTAGAGTTTATTACATCTTCAATTTTTTTGATTAAGCCTTTTTCAATGAAATTATCAAAAAATTCTATATCTTGATTACAATTATTTAAAGTCTCTTTTAAAATGTACTTAAGAAAATTTTCTGCTAAATTGATATTGTCTTCAAGTGTAAAGAATGCCATTTCAGGTTCAATCATCCAAAATTCTGAGGCATGGCGTGTTGTGTTAGAGTTTTCTGCTCTAAATGTCGGTCCAAATGTATATATTTTTGATAAAGCCATTGCATAAGCTTCGCCGTGCAGTTGTCCAGTTACTGTAAGGAATGCTTGTTTGCCAAAGAAATCATCTTTAAAGTCAACTTCTTTTCCGTTTGTGATGTTATTAAAATCTAAGGTAGATACACGAAATATTTCACCGGCCCCCTCGCCGTCATTTGATGTAATAATTGGGGTATGTATGTATAAAAATCCATTTTTTTGAAAATATTCATGAATTTTATAAGAAATTTGATTTCTAATTCTGGCCACAGCCCCAAATGTGTTAGTACGAATTCTTAAATGAGGGATTTCTCTTAAAAATTCAAAGGTGTGCCTTTTCTTTTGTAAAAGATATGTTTCTTGATCCGCTTCTCCAATTATATTAAAATTTGTTGTTTTGATTTCATAGGTTTGTCCTTTTGCTGGGCTTAAGATTAAAATTCCGGTTAATGATATACTGGCACCTGTTGTGAGCTTTTTTAATTCTTTTTTTTCAAATTGATGATCTTCTTCATTAATGATCGCTTGAATTCCTTTAATATTTGAGCCGTCATTAATTTCTACAAATGAGATTTTACCATTACTGCGTTTTGTACGAATCCATCCTTTCACTGTGATTATACTATCTAGTATAGGATTATTTAAAATTTCTTTGATGCTCTTATGCATATTTGCCCCTTCTATAATTTGGTATTAATAATAATTATAATTTAAACTATGATAAGTTTGAAAGTTTGTTAGGTTGTAAATATTATCAATTGTCATTGAAAGAGAATAAATTAATTTTTATACTTAGATTTAAGTAAGACTTATGAGCAATTTAAAGAATGTTATAGTTATTTTTGATTCGGGTGTTGGTGGACTTTCTTATTTTGAGTATATAAGCAAAAGGTTTGTTAAGAGAAATTATGTCTATGTTGCAGATAACAAAAACTTTCCTTATGGTGAGAAGAGTTCAGACTTTCTTTTAAAAGAGATTTTAGAACTAATTTTGAAATTGGAACAAATGTATAATGTTGCTGCAATTGTTATTGCTTGTAATACAGCTTCTATTAGTGTATATGACAAATTAAATTTTAGTTTTCCTGTAATATATACTTTGCCTTCAGTTTGTTTAGTAGAAGAGCTTGCATATAAAAGGGTTATTTTAGTTGCGACACATGCTACCATTAATAGTAAATTTATTCAAAGAGAAAAAGATTGTCATTGGGATTTAATTTTAAAACCCGCAAGTGAGCTTGTGAATTTTGTAGAATATGGAGATAGATTTAAGGAAGATGCACTTAAATATTTAAATTTCTTAAAATTAGAGGTTAAAGCTAGTAGGCGGGATATGGTTTTTTTAGGATGTACACATTATTTGCACATTAAAGATATGATTGAAAATTTTTTAGGAATTCCTGTTTATGAGAATCGTGAACTTGTGACTAATGAGCTTATTAAAGAATTAAAGAGCATTGAGAGTCGTGATGATTGTTTTACACGTTATTTTTATTTAACACAAGATGAAAATTTGTATTTCTATAAGAATTTTTGTAAAAAATATGGTTTGCATTTTAAAGGAATAATCAATTGAATGACCTTAGATTTGAGATTCTCTGGGGTGTGAATAATATTTATTCTATTGTTAATGTTAATACCAATGAAATTTATGAAGGAGTTATTAAGGGGAAAGTTTTAAATACCCAGGATAAAGAATATAGTCCTTTGGTTCCTGGCGATTTTGTTTGTGGAGATATTTATGATGAGGGCAAGGTATATATTAAAGAAAGACTTAAACGAAAAAGTGTTCTTTGGCGTTATAATAAAAAGGCTGCTCTTAGGCAAGTTATTGTTTCAAATATAGATAATGTTTTAATTGTTAGTTCTGCTAATCTTCCTGAGATTAAAAATTCATTTATTGATAGGGCATTAGTAGTTGCTGAGGAACAAGGGATTACTCCTATTATTTTGATAAATAAGATTGATGAGGGCATAAGCACTAAAGTTGATACTCTAATTAAAATTTATGAAAATTTAGGTTATAGGGTTATTAAAACCTCTGCTATCACTTTGCAGGGAATTGAAGAAATAAAGGAAATTATTAAGAATTCAAGAGCTTCTTTTGTCGGGCAGTCTGGTGTTGGAAAATCTTCACTTATAAATGAGGTGGATTTAAATGCAGCGCAGGCTATAAATGAAATATCTTATAAATATTCACGAGGTAGACATACTACAGTTTATGCTATGGCTTTTCATTCTGATAATGGAGTGGTAATTGATACTCCTGGAATAAAGGAATTTGGCATTGAAAGCTTAGAACCTCTTAAGCTTAGATATTATTTTAGAGAATTTAAAGATTTAAATGATTTTTGTAGATTTAATTCTTGTTTGCATGCAAATGAGCCAAATTGTTTTATAATGAATCAAATTGGATTTAGAATTTCAGAAGTTAGATACAATAGTTATCTAAAGATTATAAATGAGCTTAAGAGATATAAGAGTTATGCAAGAGAAATATTTGGAAAAAATTGATTTTTATCAAATATTATCTTCAGTTGCTTCTTACGTAGCTATTTCAGATACGCTTAACCTTTTAGGTGAGCAACAAATATTGAAAACCGAGGAAGAAATTAATCGAGTATGTTGTTTTGTTAAATTGATCAAAAATCTTATTGAAGTTTATGACGAATATCCAAATTCTTGTCTTGAGAGTATAAGTGATTCTATTATTTTACTTCTTAAAGAAAAATCAAGAATTTCTATTGAGGAGATTAAGAATATTATTTTTTTTCTAAGAGAAGTTTTAAGAATAATGCTTTTTTTAGATAGAAATGAATTTAAGATTCAAGATGAAGTTGAAATTTTAAAAGAATTATTATTTGTAGATCCAAGTTTAAAGCATTTATTAGAGACTTTATGTAAGTATATTGATCTTGATGAACTTAAAATCAAACGAGGTGTTGTCAAAAATTATGATGAGATTGATTTTGAAATTAGAAATTTAGATAAAAAAATTGAAAAACAGCTCAAGCAGATAATAAGCTTAAATTCGCAATATTTAACCTCTACGCTTATTTATTATAAATCAGGCAAATATACTATTGCACTTAAATCTAGTTTTAAAAATAAAATCAAGGGTAATATTATATCTATTTCATCATCTGGTGAAACATTTTATATTGAACCAAATGATATAGTGAGTGAGAATAACAGATTAGGGTTTTTAGGTTTTGAAAAAACGCGTATAGTTTTAAAAATTCTGCAAGAACTCTCAGATGAGATTCGCAGACATATTGTTCTTTTAAAATCTCTTTATAATAAATTTTTATATTATGATTCTCTAAAGGCCAGAGCAATTTATGGAATAAGAAATCAAGGAGTATTTCCTAGATTTGATAGTAATATTAATATTATCAATGCTCGTCATCCTTTAATACAGCATGCAAAATCTATAAATTTTTGTCCTTTAAACAATAAAGTTGTAGTTATTACAGGTCCTAATGCTGGTGGTAAAACGGCAACTTTGAAAACCGTTGCTCTTTTGAGCGCTATGTTCCAATTTGGAATTCCTGTTCCAGTTGATGAGTCTAGTACTTTTAAGATTTTTGATAATATTTTAGTTGATATTGGAGATGATCAATCAATTGCAAATTCACTCTCAACTTTTTCAAGTCATATGAATAATATTGCTTATATTTTAAAGTATGCAACAAGAGATAGCCTGTTAATATTTGATGAATTTTGTTCAGGTACTGATATTGAACAAGGACAAGCATTAGCTGTAGCTGTTCTTGAGCATTTAATTAATATTAATTCTTGTGTTATTATTTCAACTCATTACAATGCTCTTAAATATTTTGCATACACCCATGAATTTGTTGTTAATGCTTCTATGCAGATGGATTTAGACAAAATGGAACCTAATTATAATTTAATGTTTTCTGTTCCAGGTGAAAGCTTTGCTTTTAGTGTTGCAAGTAAGTCTTCTATTGATGCTAATATAGTACTTAGAGCGAAAGAGATTCATTCATCTAATAAGACGGGAGTTAATGAAATATTGGAAAGACTTACAAAAAAGGAGCAGGAAATTCATTTACTTGAAGAGGAATTAAAAGATAAGCTTAAGCTTATTGAACTTAAGGAAATCGAGATTAATAATATTCGGAATAATATTATTTTGAAAGAAAAAGATTTGGAAGAGAGATTGATAAATGAGCAGAAAGAATTTTTAAAAAATTCAAGGAAAATTTTAGAAAATTTAGTTAGAGAGATAAAAGAGGGCAGTGTTTGTACTACTAAAAATAAGGAATTTATATCTAATATTACGGATAATATAATTACCAAAACTACTAAAATTAGATTGCTTAATCAAGAGATTGCCACTAAGATTGAATTTAGAGTGGGTGATAAGGTTAGAGTTGCTGGGTCAAATGCTTCAGGAGAAATAATAGGTGTTACTAAAAAAGGGTTTATTGTAAATACTGGTGTTTTTAAGATTACGGTTTCATCTTCTAATTTAGAGAAAATATTGGATGATAAGAAGTCCAAAAATGATCGTGATAAAAATTTTAGTTTTTCTTTTGAGAATCAAGATGATGAATTGAGTCTAACTGTTGATATTAGGGGGATGAGAGTGGTTGAGGCTATAGACTTTTTAAACAGGAAAATAGATAATATGTTACTGAGAAATGTTTGTAAATTTGAGATTATTCATGGCAAAGGAGAAGGTCTTCTTATGGAAGGAGTACATGCATTCTTAAGAGATGTAAAATTTGTTAAAAAATATTATTTTGCTCATCCAAGTGATGGAGGAGTTGGAAAAACAATAGTAGAATTTTAAATGGGTATATCAAGGTTTGAGGAATTTGAGAATGCATTGTTTAAGATTTGTCTTGATGTTGATTGTGTTCTTGAAGATGAATTTGGTAATTCTTATAAAGTGCATCCAAGTAGGCTCTCTAGAGGGAAGGCAGCTAATGGACTTTTGGATGGGCTTTTTCGTGTTACTACTTCTTTTACCCTTGGATATGGTTCTAAATTTGGAAGAGGGTATTTAGTCATTATTGAAATAATAACTCTTGATATGGTTGATATAGAATTTAGTAACAGGGTTATAGAAAGGGGTATTAAGGTTTTTGGTGAAAAGCTTAAAGAAAGATTTCCAGGAAAAAAACTTTTTATAGTTCATGATATTAATGTTTATAAAATTATAGGAGATTTTTTTAGTGGTGTATAATTCTCAATAATTTGGCTTTTAATAATTGAAAATTTATTGTTATACTTTTTATTGAAAGATTTGTTTATTAAGTATTTTGAGTTATTTTTTTTGTATATTAAGGAGTTTTAGTGCAGTTTGAAGTTAAAGATCTGATAAATAAAATTAAAAAAGATGGACTTGAGGAAGCTGAAAAATTAGCAAACGAGATTATTCTTAATGCAAAGAGGGATGCTGAGGCTATTGTTTTAAAAGCTGAGAGTGATGCTAAGGACTTAAAAATGCAAGCTGAAGCGGAAGCTAATGAGTATAAAAGATATTCTCTTGAGGCATCTCGCCAAGCAGTCAGGGATTTGATTATTGGTACTGAAAAAAATATTAAATCTCTTTTTAAGACTGCTTTGAAGGATTCTGTCTCTAGAGTTTATGATGATAATTTTTTGAGGGACCTTATTATTAAGGTTGTAGATATTTGGAGTAAGAACGATAAGATAGATATAATGCTTAATGAATCTGATTTTTCTAATTTATTATCTGTTTTAAGAGCAAAGATAGGAAATAGGCTTGATGATGCAATTGAGATTAAACCTTTTAAAGGCATAAGTAAAGGTTTTACAATTCAACAAAGAGATGGAAATTTGTATTATGATTTTACATCAGAAACCGTTGCTGATATTCTTTTTGAATATTTAAATCCAAGGTTTAAAGAAGTTATAAAGTTGATTTAGGAGATGTAGTATGTTAAGTCCATATTACTATGTTATGTCATCATTACCTTATCTTGATTTAAAAATTGGTAAAGGGGGGAGTATATCAGGTTTTTTTGATAACATTGAGATTGCTTTAAGCAGGGAAGATTTTCTTTGTCTAAAGGATTTGTCAGAATCTAGATTTGCTAGGGGGAATTTGAAGGTAATTGATCAATTTCTTGAATTTGAAGAAATGATGAGATATACTTTGGCAACTATTAGAGCTGAGAAGTTAGGATTTTCAAGGGATGTGTATTTAGAATCTTCTTATTTTTCTAGTTATTATTTAGGAATTTTAAAACCTCTTTGTCTTAAGGAAAATCCTTTTGAGGTAGAATTGGGACTTGATATGTTAAAGTGGCAGTTTTTAACAGAACTTGAAGTGGGAAATGATTTTAACTTTGAAAAATTGGTAATTTATTTGTTAAAGTTAATGTTAGTTTCAAGAAGAAGTCTCTTTATAGAAGAGATAGGCGAGAAGAATTTTGATGATATTTGTCAAAAATTAAGTATGCAAATGAGTAAAAATTTTTAAAGGGAATTTGAATGGAAGCTAGAGGAAAAGTAGTGGGGGTTATTGGAAATTTGGTTACTATTGAGATAGTTGGTACAGTTTCCATGAATGAGATTGTTTTTATTAAAACCGGTGGACGCAGTTTAAAAGCTGAGATAATTCGTATTAGAGATGGGGAAGTTGATGCTCAAGTGTTTGAAATGACTAAGGGAATTGCCGTTGGAGATGATATTGAGTTTACGGATAAGCTTTTAACTGTTGAACTTGGTCCTGGTCTTTTAAGTCAGGTGTATGATGGTCTTCAAAATCCATTGTCAGAACTTGCTGCTCAATGTGGTTTTTTTTTGGAGAGAGGCTTGTACTTAAGTGCACTTGATAGGAGTAAGAAATGGAGTTTTAATGCAACTGCAAAGGTTGGGGATATTGTTGTTGCAGGAGATTATCTTGGATTCGTTGTTGAAGGTACAATTAAGCATAAAATTATGGTTCCATTTTATAGAAAAGATTCTTACAAAATTGTGGAGATCGTTAGTGATGGCAATTATACTGTAGATGATAAAATTGCTGTTATTGAAAATGATGCTGGGGGTAGGCATGTCATCACTATGTCATTTCATTGGCCTGTTAAAGTTCCAATTACCAGTTATAAAGATAGACTTATTCCTAGTGAGCCTATGGTAACTCAAACAAGAATAATAGATACATTCTTCCCGGTTGCAAAGGGTGGTACATTTTGTATTCCTGGGCCTTTTGGTGCTGGAAAAACAGTCCTTCAACAAGTTACAAGTCGTAATGCTGATGTTGATGTTGTAATTATTGCTGCTTGTGGTGAGCGGGCAGGTGAAGTAGTAGAAACCCTTAAAGAATTTCCTGAGCTTATAGATCCAAGAACAGGTAAATCATTAATGGATAGAACATGTATTATTTGTAATACCTCTTCTATGCCAGTTGCTGCTCGTGAAGCATCAGTGTATACAGCTATTACTATTGGTGAATATTATAGGCAAATGGGTCTTGATATACTTTTACTGGCAGATTCAACTTCAAGATGGGCTCAGGCTATGAGAGAGATGTCAGGGCGTCTTGAGGAAATACCAGGGGAAGAGGCATTTCCTGCTTATCTTGAATCTGTTATTGCATCGTTTTATGAAAGGGCAGGTATTGTTGTTTTAAATGATGGTAATGTTGGTTCTGTAACTGTGGGTGGTTCTGTAAGTCCTGCAGGAGGTAATTTTGAAGAACCAGTAACTCAGGCAACTTTAAAGGTTGTAGGAGCTTTTCATGGTCTTACAAGAGAGAGATCAGATGCTAGAAAATTTCCAGCCATTAATCCTCTTGAGTCGTGGAGTAAGTATAGAGGGGTTGTTGAATCTGAAAAGACAGGATATGCGAGGTCTTTTTTGGCAAAAGGGAATGAGATAAATCAGATGATGAAAGTTGTTGGTGAGGAAGGTATAAGTATTGGTGACTTTTTAGTTTATTTGAAATCTGAGCTTTTAGATGCATGTTATTTGCAACAAAATTCGTTCGATAGTGTTGATACTGCTGTAAGTCCTGAGCGTCAAAATTATATGTTTGATATACTTTACGATATTTTACAATCGGATTTTAAATTTGAGAATAAATTGGAAGCAAGAAGTTTTGTAAATGAACTAAGGCAAAATATTTTGGATATGAATCTTAATCCCTTTAAGGAAGAAAAGTTTAATAAATTAGAAAATACTTTAAAGGATTTAGTACGTTCTAAGAAGTTGGATTTTTGAGGTGCATAAATGAAGAGAGTATATAGCAAGATAGAATCTATTGTTGGAAATGTAATAACTGTGATGGCACAAAATGTTAAATATGGAGAACTTGCCATTGTTAGGTCAAAAGATTCAAGTTCGTTAGCAGAGGTTATTAAGTTGGATAGAGATAAAGTTTCTCTTCAGGTTTATAACGGAACTATAGGTATTTCAACTGCAGATGAAGTTAAGTTTTTAGGTCATCCAATGCAAGTGACATTTTCTGAGAATTTGCTTGGTAGAATTTTTGATGGAGCTGGTAATCCAAAAGATGGAGGACCGCGTCTTGAGGATGATTTGATTGAAATTGGCGGGCCATCAGCTAATCCTGCAAAGCGTATTGTTCCAAGGAACATGATCAGAACAGGAATTCCAATGATAGATGTTTTTAATACTCTTGTTGAGTCTCAAAAATTACCAATATTTTCTGTATCCGGTGAACCTTATAATGAACTTCTTATAAGAATAGCTCTTCAGGCGGAAGTTGATTTAATTATTCTTGGGGGAATGGGACTTAAGAATGATGATTATTTGACATTTAAAGATTATCTTGAAAAGGGTGGTGCTTTAAGTAGGACAATCTTTTTTGTAAATACAGCTAATGATCCTGTTGTTGAGTCTTTAACAGTCCCTGATATTTCTCTTGCTGTTGCCGAGAAATTTGCATTGCAAGGAAAAAAGGTTTTGGTACTTTTGACTGATATGACCAATTTTGCAGATGCTATGAAAGAAATTGCTATTACTATGGAGCAAGTTCCATCTAATAGAGGTTATCCTGGTGATTTATATTCTCAGCTTGCATCTAGATATGAGAAAGCTATTGATTTTGAAGGGGCAGGTTCAATTACTATACTTGCAGTTACTACAATGCCTGGAGATGATATTACTCATCCAGTTCCTGATAATACGGGTTATATTACTGAAGGGCAATATTATTTAAAGGGAGGCAGAATCGAACCTTTTGGTTCTCTTTCAAGACTTAAGCAAATGGTTAACGGGAAAACAAGAGATGATCATAGAACGATTATGGATGCAATGATTAAGCTTTATGCATCTTCAAAGGAATCTATAGAGAAAAAAGCTATGGGATTTAATATGACAGAGTGGGATGAGAAGCTTATTAAGTACAGTGGTATGTTTGAAAGTAAGCTGATGGACTTATCTGTTAATATTCCTTTGGAGGAGGCCTTAGATTTGGGGTGGGAAATTCTCTTTAGTTGTTTTGAACCTAAAGAAACTGGAATTAGAACAGAACTTGTAGAGAAATATTGGCCTCAAAAAAAGGATTAGCAATGCCTAAAGTTAAATTAACTAAGAATGAGCTTAAAAAACAAAAAGATAGCCTTAAAATGCTTGGTAGATATTTGCCTACCCTGCAGCTTAAGAAACAACAACTTTATTTAGAAATTAGAAAAGTTGAAGCTCTTAAAAGAGCTCGGAAGCTTGAGCAAGATAGGCTTAAGAGAGATATTAAATCTTGGATTGCTTTATTTGGTGAAAAATTTACTTTTCAAGATTGGATTCAAATTAAAAGGGTAGTAAGGAGTTTTGCAAATATTGCAGGCATCAATATTCCTGTATTTGACTTTGTTGAATATGAAGATATTAAACATGACCTTTTATTGACTCCTTATTGGGTAGATAGGGGAATAGAGGTTATTAAGAGTATGATTCAGATAAATGCAGAGCTTGAGGTTTTAGATGATCAGATTAGGTTATTGGAATCCGAACTTAATACTACTTCTCAAAGGGTAAATTTATTTGAAAAAGTTATGATACCTGCTGCAAAAATTAATATAAAAAAGATTAATATTTATCTTGGTGATCAGCAAACAGCAGCTGTTGTAAGAGGTAAAATGGCTAAAGCTAGCTTGATTAAAAATAGATAGGGATGCGTTTATGATTGTAAAAATGAGCAAAGTTTTGATTTTGACTTTATTGAAATATAAAAAAGAGTCACTCGAAATTTTAAGAGAATTGGGGGTTGTTCATATTAATTTTTGCAATAGAGTTTCAGAATCTTTAGAAAAAGTTATTGAGGAAAGGGGAATTTTGGTTCAGGCTTTATCTTTACTTGGGGATGATTCTGAAGTAAAACTTTTAAGCTCTTCAAATGAGAATTTTTTAGATGTTGCAAAGAGTATAATTAGTTTAGGTTCTGAAATTAAAGATTTAAGGGACATGCAGCAGTCATTACTTCATAAGAGAGATATTATATCTTTTTGGGGATATTTTTCTCTTGAACTAGTTAATAAATTGAGAGAAAGTAATATTTACGTACAATTTTTTAAGTCTGGGATTGCTGAATATAAAAAATTGTTGGCATGCTCTGAAACCAAAGTTGCTCTTATTAATAATTATAAAGGTACGGCCTATTTTGTAGCTATTAATTATTCTAAACAAACAATAGATACAGCTGAAGAATATGAGTTTGAGTTTGACCTTGATTTTATTGAGAATAAGTTAAGATTTGTTGATGAAATTTTAGATCAAAAGTTGACCCAATTATCGATTTTAAATAAATATAGGGATGTTTTAAGAGATGAAATAAAAGAGTATGATCAAATTGTTGAGTTTGAGCAAGTTATGGCTGACATGGATGTAGCGTGTGATAATTTTGTATATATTACAGGATTCGTTCCGGAAGATAAGCGGGAGGATCTTAAAAATCTTAAGGGTAAATTTGTGGTACAATTTGCAGAGCCGGATGATGATGTTGTTCCCACTTATATAAAGAGAAGGGGAATTGCTAAGCTTGCCAAGCCTATTTTTGATGTTTTAGATACAATTCCTGGCTATAAAGAGAGAGATGTTAGTTGTGTTTTTATGTTATTTTTCTTTATGTTTTTTGGAATGATAATTGGTGATGCGGCTTATGGAATAATATTCTTACTAGTAGGCATTTTTCTCAGTTTAGGCAATTTTATAAAAGGTAAGCCTTTAACATCTATTCATGCTTTAATATTTTATTTAAGTACATCAGCAATAATATATGGTTCGATGACTGGTACTTGGTTTGGCAGTAATCCTTTTATTCTTGAGTTATTTCCTATTTTAAAGTCTTTAAAGCTTGGGTATTTGACGGGTACGAATGGTATGCAGAATATTATGTTTATATGTTTTACAATAGGTGTTTTGCAAATATCATTAGCTCATATATGGAATTTTGTTCAAAAAGTGAAGGAAAAGCCACATATACATTCAATTGCTCAAATTGGTTGGCTTATTATAATGCCTGGGCTTTATTATCTTGTTCTCAATTTAATACTTGGCAAAGATAGGTTTCCTATGCATAGCATTATTCTTAATATGATATATGGTGGAGTAATACTTGTCTTTATTTTTGAGAAACAAGATGGTTCAAACTTCTTTATGTGCGTATTAAAGAGCTTTGGGGGAATAATAGAGCAATTTTTAGCTACTGTTTCAGGATTTGCAGACATAATATCTTATATTAGACTTTTTGCTGTTGGACTTGCTGGACTTGCAATTTCTGATAGTTTTAATAGTATGTCAGCAGCTTTATTAAAATCATCTAATATTGGTCTTATAATAAGTGGCATTATTGTGATGCTTTTTGGACATATTTTAAATATAACGTTATCTTTGTTATCTGTTGTTGTTCATGGGGTAAGACTTAATATGCTTGAATTTTCAAACCATTTGGGGCAAGAATGGAATGGGTATTCTTATAGGCCTTTTAGAAAAATTAAAAATTAAAGATTAGATAAGGAGAGAATTATGAATATAGGTTTAATAGGAGTTAATTCGGCTTTAGCAATAGCTGCAATAGGTTCAGCTTTGGGTATGGGAGCTGCCGGAAGTGCTGCTATTGGGGCATGGAAGAGATGTTATATGCAAGGTAAGCCAGCTCCTTTCTTATTAATTGTTTTTGTATCAGCACCTTTGACACAAATAATATATGGTTATATATTGATGAATACTTTAGCAGGGATAATGACACAGGCGGATCCTTGGTTATTGTTTGGAGCTGGTTTTGGTGGTGGTCTTGCAATTTCTATTTCTGCTTTTGCGCAGGGTAGGACGGCTGCAGGTGCTTGTGATGCTTTTGCTGAAACTGGCAAGGGATTTGCGACAAATCTTTTGGTTTTAGGTCTCATAGAATCTGTGGCTCTTTTTGTGATGGTATTCTTGATGATATTTAAATTTGTTTAAATATGAAGGATTATGCATTAAATTTTCTCGCAATTTGTGAGAAAATTTAATATATTTATAGATATGCTAAGACCTTTTTTGCTCCTTTTTATTTTCAGCTTTATCTTCAATTTAAATTCATCAGGTGTGAAAGAATTTCCGTATTGGATTTTACTTGAAAAGGGACGACAATTTATTTATTCTAAGGAAGGATTTATTAAATCTAATCTTACTAGTGCAATTAATTATTTGCAGGAAGCTTTGCTTAGAAAAGGAATATATCCAGAAGCTAATTATTATTTATCCATTGCTTATAGCATGATTGGCAATGTTGTGTTTGAAAAATTACATCTTCAAAAGGCTTTGGAAGATAAAGATTATTTATTAGATAAATCTTTTGAAAAAAATATACTTTTTTCTTTGGCAAAGATTGCTGAGATTGAAGATAATTATGTTGATATGATTGATTACTTGAATGAAATTTTAAGTAAATTCTCAAGTAGTGATGATTATTATAATTATCACTATGTCGTTCAAAAATATGAGAATACTACAGGTAGTACAGGTAATAAATTTAATATGTCGTTTTATTTACATTCTTATTTAAAACAGGTAAGGGGAACTTCTGGTTTAGATTTTACTTTTAATCTTTATAGATTTAATAAATATAATATTATCGATACCCATCAGTCATTATCAAAAGTATATTTAAAGATTGGTGCTTATGAACTTGCAATTACTCATGGACTTGTAGCTGCGATTGGTATTTTGACTAAAATGTATGACTGTGTTAGTTATTATGAACCGCTTTATGAATTTAAAAATTTAAGGTCTTTTGTTCAAAAAATAAATGAATATACTGATGTTAAAACTAGTTTTGAGTCTACAGATTTTTGGGAAATAGTGTATACCATTGCTTATGCTACTTATAGTTATGATGATCATAAACACACGTTAAGAGCTATAGATACTTGGAAGTTGATTGTTGATCTTGCTCCTAAATTTTCGCCTTATGTTTTAAAATCAAAAATTCATATCAGGAATTTTTTACTTAATAAAAGTGTGTATTAGTATAATATTCCTAAATATTTTATTTTAATTTAGGGGAGGTTTGAAAATTAGTTCTTATAAAAAAAATTTTTGTATTATTGCACATATTGATCATGGTAAATCAACTTTAGCGGATAGATTTATACAAAAAGCCAAAATAGTCTCAGATCGTGAATTTAAAAGTCAAATTCTTGATAGTATGGATATTGAAAGAGAACGGGGTATTACAATTAAGAGTCAAGCAGTTACTATTGATTATAAGTGTAGTGATGGCAATACTTATGAACTTAATTTTGTAGATACCCCAGGTCATGTTGATTTTTCTTATGAAGTTTCAAGAGCAATTTCATCTTGTGAGGGAGCACTTTTACTTGTTGATGCGAGTCAGGGAATAGAGGCTCAAACTGTTTCAAACTTTTATATGGCATTTGAACATAATCTTGAAATTATTCCTGTTATTAACAAAATAGATCTACCAAGTGCTAATATTGATTTTGTAAAAGAGCAAATAGAACATGATTTAGGATTAGATTCAAATATTGCTGTTCCCATATCGGCTAAGAATGGAATAGGAATTGATGAGTTGCTTGAGGCTATTTGTAAATATGTTCCATCTCCCAAAGGTAGTGTTAAGAGTTCATTAAAGGCTTTAATTTTTGATTCACATTATGATTCTTATCGTGGTGTTATTGTGCATTTTAGAATTTTTGAAGGACAAATCAAAACTGGCAACAAGATTAAATTGATGCATGCAGATAGGGAATATTTAGTGGAAGAGATTGGAATTTTTAGAATAATTCTTGAAAGAAAAGAGATTTTGGAAGCAGGTGATGTTGGTTATTTTATTGCGGGCATAAAGAATATATCAGATGTTAAGATAGGAGACACTGTAACTCTTGTTGATAATCCAGCAAGTGCGCCTCTTGAAGGGTTTAAGGAAGTTAAACCCGTTGTGTTTTCTTCTATTTATCCAGTTGATGCTAATCAGTATGATGATCTTTTAAAGGCAATGGATAGACTTAAATTAAATGATGCATCGCTTACTTTTGAAAAAGATGCCTCAGCTGCTCTTGGACATGGATTTAAATGTGGATTTTTGGGACTTTTACATTTAGAGGTAATTCAGGAAAGAATTGAACGTGAATTTGATCTTAATGTGATATTAACATCACCATCAGTGCGTTATAAAATTATTCCCAAAAAAGGGAATTCTTATTTTATTGAGAGTCCTGAACAATTTCCTGGAAATGAAAACATTGAAGTTTCTCTTGAGCCTTATATTAGAGCAAATATTATTGTTCCCACTGAATTTTTGGGGAATGTTATGAGTGTTTGTTTGCTTAAAAGAGGCGTGCAAGAAAATTTGATTTATCTTGATACAAAACGTGTTGAAGTTATTTATAAAATGCCACTTGCTGAGATACTTTTTGATTTTTACGATAAGGTTAAATCTGTAAGTCGTGGATACGCTTCTTTTGACTATGTACTATTAGGATATGAGGAAACAGATTTAGTTAAGTTGGATATTTTGGTTAATGGGGATAGAGTTGATGCATTGTCTCAGTTAGTCTTTAAGGATGGTGCGAGAGCAAAGGCTTTAAGTATTTGTAAAAAATTAAAAGATGAGATTGCAAGACAACAATTTAAAATAGCGATTCAAGGAGCTATTGGTTCAAACATTATTGCGCGTGAAACAATTTCACCTGTTAGGAAAGATGTTACTGCTAAATGTTATGGAGGCGATATTACTCGAAAAAGAAAGCTTTTAGAAAAGCAAAAGGAAGGGAAGAAGCGACTGAAGATGATAGGGAATATTGAGATACCACAAAGTGCATTTCTTGCTATTCTTAAATCAGATGATAATTAATTTTATGTTTAAACAGTTAAATTTTTAGTGCAGCGATATTCATTGTTGATGTTTGGTACAATTTAATAACCAAGTTATAAGATATTTCATTTTTATAAAATATTATTAAATTGTTTTAAAGTGTTATAAACTGTTATAAAATTATTTTATACCAATAAAATAATTTTATATGGAGATAGTTTATGCTTAAACGTAATAAGGTTGTTCTTGTTGGAGCTGGTGGTGTTGGCTCAAGCTTTGCTTATGCTTTGACAATAGATAACTCACTTGTTCATGAGCTTATAATTATTGATTTAGCTCAAGACAAAGCTAAGGGTGAAGTCATGGATTTAAACCATGGTCAGATGTTCTTAGAAAAAAATATTAAAATAGAATTTGGCAATTATGATGATTGTTCTGATGCTGATATTGTTGTAATTACTGCAGGTCTTAATCAAAAACCAGGTGAGACAAGACTTGACTTGGTTGGCAAAAATACTAAAATCTTTAAAGAAATTGTAACAAGTGTTGTTTCAAGTGGATTTAGTGGTATTTTTGTAATTGCAAGTAATCCTGTTGATATTATGACTTATGTAACAATGAAATATTCCAATTTTCCAACTCATAAGGTTATTGGTACAGGGACAACGCTTGATACTTCAAGACTTAGATATTTTTTAGCTGAGCGTTTTAATGTTAATACTCAAAATATACATTCATATATTATGGGTGAGCATGGAGATAGTTCTTTTGCTACTTGGGATGAGACTAAAATAGCTATGAAGTCTTTATCAGAATATCTTGCTGAAGGAAAAGTAAGTGATGCAGAACTTGATGAGATGCACAAGAATGTTGTTAATGCTGCTTATGAGGTAATTAAACTTAAAGGTGCAACTTATTATGCTATTGGACTTGGTATTAAAAAAATTGTTAATGCAATAATTAGTGACCAAAACCTTATTTTGCCGATATCTTCATATATTAATGGGCAGTATGGTAATTTTGTTAAGGATATTTATATTGGAGCACCTTCTGTTGTTTGTAAAGATGGTATAAAAGAGGTTCTTGATTTTACAATAAGTGATAGAGAGCTTGAAAAATTTAAAATTTCTGCTAGTCAATTGAAGAGTTATATTGATAAAATAGAGTTTTAATTTTGCCCCAATTGGGGCTTTTTTACTCTTCTAGTAATCTTTCTCCATGTTTTCTATGTTCAATAGCTTCTAGTAATGATTCCCTTGAAATATGGTTTTCTTCTTTTAAATCCGCAATTGTTCTTGCTAGTTTTAAGATTGAATGAGTTGCTCTTGATGATATATTGAGTTTATTTAATATATAAATCATTTCTTCTCTAAGTATTTTATCTAATTCACAGAATATAGCAATATGTTCTGGTTTAAGATCAGAATTCTTGTGAATATTTTCAATATTTGCGTATCTTTTACTTTGTATGTTCCTTGTTTTTATTATTTTCTGTCTGATTTCACACGAGCTTTCATTATCTTCTTGGAATAATTTTGCATTGTCTACTGGTTTAACTGGTACCCTAATATCAATTCTATCAAGCATTGCTGCTCCAAGTTTTTTCCAGTAGTTTGAAACCTCTTGTTGTGAACAAAAACATTCTGTATCATTTTTTCCAAGGTTGCCACAAGGACAGGGGTTTGTAGCAATCATTAACTGAAAATTTGCAGGATATTTAAATGATTTTGAACTTGCTCTTACTATTGAGATCATCTTATCTTCTATTGGTTCGCGAAGTGATTGTAGTATTGATTTTTGGAATTCCAAAGCCTCATCTAAGAATAAAATTCCATTATGAGCAAGTGATACTTCACCGGGAAGTGCATTGGAGCCTCCACCAATTATTCCTTCTTTACTTGCAGTTTGATGGGGTTGTCTAAATGGTCTTTGTCTTATGATTTTTGTATCTATTAATTTACCCGCGACTGACCAGATTCTGTTTGTTTCAATGATTTCTTTATTTGTAAGTGGAGGTAAGATTGACTGTACACATTTGATGCTGAGAGTTTTTCCACTTCCAGGAGGACCAAATAACATGATGTTATGACCTCCAGCGACTGCGATTTCGAGTGCTCTTTTTGTTCTATGTTGTCCTTTTATGTTTTTAAAATCGTATTCAAATTTTTCTTCATTGTATTCTGTTTTAAAGTTAATTGTGTGTTTTGCTGGAAATATATTGTTGTTAAGATTGCTTATTATTTCTAGGGCTTCTTTTAAAGTTTTTACTCCCCAGATGTTTAGATTTTCTATTAAAAGAGATTCTTCTAAATTGTCAAAAGGTATGATTATACATTTGATTCCTCTTTTCTTTGCAAGTGAAATGGCAGGCAATACTCCTTTAATTGCTCTTATTTGTCCGTCTAATTGTAATTCACCTAATATTAAAACTTCTAAGTTATTGTTTTGATTTTCTTTTATAGTTATAATGCTTGTTGCGATTGAAAGATCAATTGCTGTACCGATTTTTTTGATACCGGCTGGTGCTAGATTGATTAATATCCTGTCTTTTGGAAAAGTAAATTCTGAATTTTTGATAGCTGATTTTACCCTTTCTCTTGATTCTTTGATTTCACTTCCAGCTAGTCCAACAATGTCAATTCCTGATATTCCTTTTCTAATATCTACTTCAATTTCAATGAGTTCACCTTCATATCCTATTGATGAGTGAGAGTATATTTTCATATAATTCTCCTTAAATTAAAAGTTATTTAATGGTATTCAAGATCTCTTTTAGAGCTTTGTATGGTAGCATGAAGCAATCTTTTCTATTTGTATATAAGAAATTTTCAAAATTTTTAAGGCTTTTATCAATTTCTTCTAAATTTTCAAAATTTTTATTGATTGTTTTTGTTATGATTTCTAGTATTTCTTTTCTAGGTTTATTATCACATAGCTTAGTTAAGATATAAGCACTTGAGAGAAAAATTATGCATCCATATGCGTTGTATTTTAATCTAATTTTTTTGTTGCTTTCATTGATTTTAAAAGTTATTTGGTCACCGCACTTAGATTGATGATATACTGAACTTTGATTTTTATCTGTTTTAAAATAATACTTTTTTATTTTGCTAAATCGTATTAGTTCTTTTTTTGTTTCTTCTGAAAACATATTTCAATTTTAAGAGGTTTGCTTGATTAAATCAATAATATTTTTATATTGATTTAATTTAAGTTTTATGTAATGAGTAAAATTTGTACACATTATCTTTGATATTATTGAGTGTTGTAATCTTTATGTAATATGATTAATAGCTTTTGTGAGCTTTTTTAAAGATAAATTTAATAAAATGCTTTTATTGTGCTCTTTAAGCAGGATATGAAAGTATCAATTTCTTCTTTTGTATTGTATAAGTAAAAGCTTATTCTTAGTAGATGGTCTTTTTTGATATTTTCTGAAAAAAATGCAAGGTAAGCGCAAGTTTTCCCAGATCTAATTGCAATTCCCATTGTATCAAGATATGTCTCGATGTCGTGTGAGTGAATATCTTTTACTGTAAATGATATTATTGATTTTCGTTTGATATCTTTATTTAGAATGAATTCAACTTCATCAATTTCTTTTAATTTTGCAACACAATATTCAATCAGTGCTCTGTCATGTTCTTGAATAAATTCCATTGAGACGTTATTAATATATTCTATTGCTTTGCCAAGACCAATAATTCCTGCAATGTTTGGTGTACCCGATTCAAATTTATTTGGAGGTTCAAGGGTTTTGAAGTTAAGCTCTCCATTTTTCATGAAAATATCTTCTATGGTGTTACCTCCTAATTTGGAACTGTTGAGTTTATCTATAATTTTATCTGATATATATAAGACCCCAATGCCTGTTGGAGCAAGCATTTTGTGTCCTGAGAATACTAAAAAATCACAGTCTATTTTTTTTACATCTATATTCATATGTGGTGCCATTTGAGCTGCATCTATGAATAAAATAATTTTATTATCTCTAGCAAGCTTTCCAATTGTTTCTAAATCTTGTATAGTTCCTAGTATATTGTTTATGCTAGATATAGCAATAATTCTTGTTTTATTTGTAATTAAGTTTTTTATTTGTTCTGGTTGAATGATTCCCATTTCATTAAATTTTGCAAGTTTAATTTTTAATTTTAAAAATTTGGCAATATTTATCCAAGGAAGCAAATTACTATTGTGTTCGAGCGTTGTTGTAATGATTTCGTCATTTTTTTTTAAAAGTTTTGAAAAAAGTAATGAGTTTACTACTGTGTTTATTCCATCTGTAGTACCAGAATTAAATATTATGTTTTTACAAGATTCTGCATTGATAAAATTTTTGACAATTTTCCTTACTTTTGCTACTTTTAAGCTGGATTGTATTGCAAGTTCATGTCCGCTTCTGTACACATTTGCATTATAATTTGTGTAGTATTCAACTATAGATGAAATCACACTTTGTGGTTTTTGAGAAGTTGCGGCATTGTCAAAATAAATGATTTTTTTATCATTAATAGTTTTATTTAGAATAGGGAAGTCTTTCCTTAGGATTTTGACTGTTTCATTTGTGTCTTTTATAAGATTAAGATCCATTTGTTTAGTACTCTTTATTTTTATGTAAGAATTTTTATTTTAAAAATTATACCATTATTTTTTATTTTATTTTGACATATAAAATTTCTTATATTTTTTTGTTAAGTCAATTTGTGTTCTGATGTCTATATTTTATCATTATGTTTAATTTTAAGCTTTTATCTTTTAAAGATATGTTTATGTTATAATTCGTTTTATGAAAGAAATAATTTATAGATTTGAAAAAGCAGAGGATTATAAATTAGTACCTATTAATAATATTTATGGCAGTGTAACTAATACTGGAGAGATTTTTTGTGATCTTGTCTTTGAATCCACAGAAATTCCTGAAGAAATTGTTTATACTAAGACTAAAGAGGGTGTCTTGGAAGAGATTTCTGGAGAGTTTAAGGGTTCTAAAGAGAAGATAATTTTAATAAATTCTTTTGTTGGGATTTCTATTACAAAAGATACTGCTAAAAATATTGCTTATTGGCTCTTAAAAAAAGTTGATGAATTAGAAGATAATGAGTAAAACTTCTGAGGAAAGAATTAAGATTTATTTATCTAAGCTGTCTAAGTATAAAAATAAGATTTTAAAAGAAAACAGTATAAAAGATATTATTGAACGAGCAGATATCTCTGATGCTGATATTGAAAATATTGAAATGCGTTTTTCTAAGATATATGATAGAGCTCGGCGATTAGAGGAAATGGGAGAACTGAGCGATTCTTTAAGAGAACTTGAGACTATATATTTGTATTCTCTTCATAATAAATCTATTTTTGCTTCATTTTTTAATTTTTATAAGAGACTTATAAAAAGAATAGATAGTAAAAATTTAAATAAAAAATTGATACATGTAAGTTTACAGGCTCGAGAATTTGGAATAGTGAGTGGGATTAACTTAAAAGATTATGATGAAGCTGAGAGGTTAAAACATCGAGTATTAATATTATTGTTAAGTTTTGTATTAATAGCTATTATTGCATTTATTACATATACAATAATGCATTCCTTTATTGGTGGCTATGAAAAGCTTGATGAAGTAAAAGATGTGCATAGGACTACTTTTCAAGGGTTACCCTCAGTTACAAGGGCATCTGATTTAGTGGTTGAATCTGTTAATCTTGCTGCAGGTCCTTATGTTTTATATCATGTTGAAGTTGAAGATGCTAAGGTGTTAGTTTTTGAAGATGCACATGCTTATCAGCTAAAAGCAGGAGTTGTTTCAGCTAAAGATCCTATTAAAAGGATTTATTATGGTGTTACTGTTTATGATGATTTGGGAAGGCCTATTTTAAATAAGGTTTTTGAAAAGACAAGTGATTTTCCTAATAAATGGAGTAAAGGTGTGTATGCCCCAATTGATTTTATATACAGTATTTCTAAAGAGATTAATGGGCATCCTAAAAAAATGGTTCTTGATATACGTTTAGTTGAATTTTTTAGTGAAGTTGATAATTTGTCTAGTGTTAATTTAGAAACAAGTTCTTCAATATTAAATTTTAAATATCTTGGAAGTTATTTTAATGAATCTTTTGGAATTTATGAGGCTAATTCTTTAATAGAGGTTTACAATGATTCAAAGGATAATATTAAAGATTTGGAAATTGAAGTGACTTATGTTTCTAAGGATAGTCAGATTATTAGGTCGCTGCAACGAAAGTTAATTTCTGAATCCAATTCTTTTCTTAAGCCTTATTCTAGGCAAAGTTTTTCGTTAAAGACTATTTTCCCAAAAGAGATTTATCCAAATATTAAAGAAGAGTTGTCCTCTATTAAGATTGTGAATGTATTTGTAAGATAGTATTTTTATGTATAAAAATATTGATTTATCTATAGAATTTCTTTTTCTTTAAACTTTGAAATAATATTTAGAGGAATAAGCGTTGTTGTAATACTGATTAGTGTGTAAGATAAAAGAATAATTAAGCTAAATTTGTAACTTATTTTGATATTAAATTCAGAGATATAATAATCAGAGTTTAAAAGTTCTGTGTTATCAGTTCCAAATATTTTTAAAATTGTATTAATAATGATATCTATTATATTAATTAAATGTTCGATATTAATGGTTATATAATTTCCAATAATTATTCCTATTATACAAGATATTGAGCTTAGAACAAGTGCTATTAATATAAATATTAGTTTGAGACTTGAATTATTCATTCCAATTGATTTAAATATTGCAATTTTCTTTTTATTTTCAAGTATTAACATACAAAGGGATGAGGATATATTAATACTTGCAAATATTACAATAAATGCCATAATAAATATTAAGAGTTTTTTGCTGATATCTAAGTTTGTATATTTGTTTAAGTAAAGCTCATAAAATGTTTTTATTTTGTATTCTTGGAATTCTTTTTTAATGTTTTTCTTTAAATTATCAGTTTTTTCTTTTGTATTGGGTTTGATAGAAATTCCAATTATACTTTTCGAAAATTCTTCCGACATGATATTTGAATCTTGTAGTGAAATGAGAACTAAGTTTTTATCAATTTCTCTTAAACCTGTTTCAATGATTCCGGATATATTAAACTTTTTTGCTTTGGGGAATATCTTTTGATGCTTATTATTTGGTACTACTATATAAATAGATTCGTTGATGTTTAAATTAAGTCTATCTTTAATTTGTTTTGATATCAATATTTCATTTTTGTTGAAGCTTTTTTTGCCGTCTATTAATTTTATATGCTTATTTTCATCAATAAATTTGTTCTCTACTGCTCTTATTAATACACCTTGTTTTTTATTATTTCCGATTATTCCGTAGGTTCTTCTTTCAAAAAAATATCTTAGTTCATCATGTTGGTATTCTTTTTTTAATTTTTCTAGCTTAGATTTAAGATATGTATCTTTTTGAATTTCATTATATTCAATTTGTACGGAAAATCCTTCATTTTCAATGTATTTTTCTATTGTAGAATTCATTATATTGTTTGACATGTAGTAGACAATAATTAAAGGAATCATGACTAAACTTAAAGACATTCCAGAACCAATCAAGGCTTTTTTATTTTTTGAATTTATAAATATTATGTATGCTATTTTTGTGAGTTCTTTGATATTTGGACGCATCATATTCTCTTTAATGTTTTTTCTTTAAATTCATATTTAATATCTGCTTTGTTTGAAAATTCTGGATTGTGACTGACTA
Organism: Borrelia turicatae 91E135; assembly: GCF_000012085.2. Taxonomy (NCBI): domain Bacteria; kingdom Pseudomonadati; phylum Spirochaetota; class Spirochaetia; order Spirochaetales; family Borreliaceae; genus Borrelia; species Borrelia turicatae. Next base: position 75,953 of record NC_008710.1, on the reverse strand, counting down.
AAATTAGTGTTTTATGAAATGTTTTAGCTGTGTTTATTAATAAAGATTCTACCGTTTTTGCGGTGTTAATATCCAGATTACCAGTAGGTTCATCGCATAAGATTATATTCGGTTCATTTATTAAAGCCCTTGCAATTGCTGCTCTTTGTGCTTCTCCTCCTGAGAGCTCTGAAGGGTAGTGATCCCCTCTTTTATCTATTTCTAATATTTTCATTAAGCGTAGAGCTTTTCTATTTATTGTTTCTAAGTTATCTTTCCCCTCAATTATTTTAGGTAAAATAATATTTTCAAATACACTAAACTCATCAATTAAATTGTGATTTTGAAATACAAGACCTATTTTTTTGTTTTTATATAAACTTAGGGTTTTCTCATTTGCATCTTTTAAAGATATTCCGCATGAAATTATATCGCCTGAATCCATTTTATCAATTCCTGATATGATGTTAAAAAGTGTAGATTTTCCACATCCGCTTTTGCCTTGAATTGAAATAAAGTCACCATCTTTTACATTTAAATTTAAATTTTCTAATACTTTTATTTTTGTTTTGTTTTTAGTATATGTTTTATGTATTTCCGTTATACATATAATATTTTTCATTTATGAGGCTCCGTTTATTTTATCAACATATTTGATCTTTTTTGTTACCTTTAGACTTGAGCATATGGTAAACAAGCAAGCAAAAAATAGTGTGAACATTAAATCACTTAAAAATATTTTAGGTGTAATTGTATTTTTAACTATTTTTATTTCTATATTTTCTAGTTTTAATTTTAATATATAATTTATAGTATTAATCAGGCTATTTATTAAAATATCAATTACATTTAAAATTTCATTGATATTTGAAGATATTATAATGCCTGTAATTAATCCAATAATGCCCCCGAGTATGCAGATTATTACTGAATGAATTAAGAAAATTTTCCTGATTTTTTGCGATTTAAGCCCTAAAGATAAGATTATTGAAATTGATTTGCTTTTATTGATTATTATTCTTTTTTGTAAATAATATGTGTTAACGGCAATGACAAGAAATATGCTTGTTAAAATGATTAACATTGTATTCCTCTCTATTTTTAGTGCTTTATAGAATTCTTTATTATATTCGTTCCATGGTTTAAATTGGATATTGGGATTAATATTTTTTATTTTGTTTATTAAGCTTTTGCTAGGATATAAATTTTGTGTTTTGATTTGATATTTAATGTCTGAATCTTTTATAATTTGTTTTTTGTAAAAGTAATTAATGTTCATAAATATTGTGGATTCATTTATTTTGGCATAATTGCTCTTAAAAATGGCTTTTATTTTGAAGTATTTTATTTCGTTTTTTAATGTTTGTAAATTTTTTATTTCATCACTTAATATTAATCCTATTATGTCGCCTTCAAGTAGGCCTAAGTTGTATGAGAGTACATCTCCTATTATGATTTCATCATCGTTAAGTTGAAGCTCAGATTGTGTAAGGCCTGTTAGTAGGATAAAATTTTTATCTTCTATTATGTCTTTTGTGTCAAGTGCAATTATATTCAAGATACTTGGATAGTAATAGTTTTCGATTCCAATACCTTGTGTTTCATAGATTTTATTTATTTGAATTATTTCTTTAATCTCTTTAAGAGCATTAAGTTCTTGATCATTTAATTGGCTTTCAATTTTTAAATTACCGCTCTCTAAAGTAGATATGCTTGTGAAAAAGTCATTTTGAAAACCATTCATTATTGATATTGTGATAATGATAATGATTTGTCCAAGCACTATGCTTAAAATTATTACAATTGTGAGTGATAAGCTATTTTGTTCATCTAAAATCAATCTTTTCAATAAAAATTTATTTAATCCCATTTTTATCTCTCTTAATATCTTTTTATTTCTTCAATAATTTCGTCATTTTTATATCTTACTTTAAAGATAGGATTTCCATCGTAGTATATTTCTTGTTCGTATTCATGATCATTAAAATAGTCAGTTTTTAATAATATTAAGTTATTCTCATAAATTGTTTTTGACGTTAGTCTATTATCAGAATTATATTCATATTTTGTTTTAGTGTTATGTTCTTTTTTGTTTTCTTTTACAATTACATTTTCAACTATAACGTTTCCAGATTCATTATATTCAAAATCACTGATCTCTGTTATTTCATTGTTTTTGTATATTTCTTTTTTGATTAAGTTGGGACCTTTATATTTTGATATAATTTTTATGTTGCCTTCTTCTTTTTCTTCTGTATTGATTACTTCATTATCATCTAAATATTGATTTTTTTCTCTAGATTTGATTTTGTTATTGTCTAATATTATGCTTTCTAAATGTCTTTTTTGATCATCATATTGAATTACTTTTGTTTTGGATTTTTTTATGTCAAAGTATGTGGACTTGATCTCTCCATTGATTCCGTAATTCCAAACTTGAAAATCTGAACCTGTTATTTTTAAAAGCTTGCCATTAGAATCTTTCATGTAGTGTAGTGTTTTTGGCTTTTGATTTAAAATTTTGATTTCTTTATAAATTAAATCATTGTTTTTGTAAAAATAATTTACAGATTCAAGAATTATTCCTTTAGGACTATATTTTATTTCTTGTATTTTATTATTCAAATTATCATAAATTTCTTCTTTTGTTTTGATATCTTTTTCATTATAGAATGTTAGTTTTTTTTTATCATCTTTTATTGTTTTCTGTGTTTTATATTTTATCAGTTGTAGGTCTTTAAAGAGACTAAATTTTTCAATTTCATTAATTTTCATGTATTCAATGTAGAATCCTGTTTGTGGAATTTCATATATTTCTTGATACTTATTGAAAAATACGTCGGATATAAAGTAATTTTGCCCATATGTACTTGGTATTATAAATATTAAGAATAATATTACTATCTTTGTTGTCATAATAATTTATTCAAGTAGTCATCAGTGTTGAATTCTTTAATATGTTCTACTTGTTCTCCAAATGTAAAAAAGTATATTGGTTTCTTAAATAATTTTGAAATATTTATTATTCCACCTGCTCTAGATGATGAGTCAAATTTTGTGGCTATTATTCCATCAATTTCTATTGCTTTGTTAAATATTTCTGTTTGATTGTTTATATTCTTTCCAGCGATAGAGTCTATTACTAGTATCTTTTTATAGTTAACATCTGTTTTGATCATTTGCTTTTTGATTACATTATCCATTTTTTGGAGTTCTTTGATTAGATTTTCTTTGTTTTGAAGTCTTCCTGCTGTGTCAATTATTAATATATCATAATTTTTGGTCTTTGCACTTGAAATGCTGTCAAATATTACTGCTGCTGCGTCGCTTCCTTGATTTTGAGATATGACTTTAATTCCTATTTTTTCGCTCTGTATTTTAATTTGTTCAATTGCTGCTGCTCGGAATGTGTCTGCTGCAGCTATTAATACGTTTTTACCTTCATTTTTAAATTTATTTGCAAGCTTTATGATGCTTGAGGTCTTGCCAACTCCGTTTACCCCAATTATCAATAAGATGTTTAATCTTTTATTCTCTAGGTTGAGGGATTGTTGGTTTATGTAACTTTTAAGAAAGTCTTTTAGTTTTAAGAATGTTTCTTCTTCATCTTTGACCTTAAGTTTTTTTATATTTTCTATTATTTCAATTACTATATCATTTTTAATATCTGCTTCTAAGAGAATATCTTCTAATTTTTCAAATATTTGTGTTTTTTCTTTGTTCTTAAATAAATTTTTTATCTTGTCAAAAATACCCAAAATTCTCATTCTCCTATTTTTTATTGTTTACTAAGTAATTTTACAATAATTTATTCACCTCTGCTTGCTTCTTGAATATATTTTACCAGATGAATTATTAACGGTATAAAACTGCCAACAGAAAGTGTGATTCCTGTACCAAGTAAAAATGTTGTAATCATTTGTTCTGATTTTACGTTGTATAGATCTTGAGGTGTTATTTTACGTTTAATAATATTCTTTAAAGCGATATTATAAAGTTCTGATGATTCATTATATTTTGTTATGGCAAAGGCAGTACCTATTAAGCTTAATGTGAAGATTCCGAGGTTTATATAGAATTGATCTCTTTTGATGATAAGCTCGCTTTTATTGTCTTTTAACATTTCAATATTAATTTCTTTATCTTCTTTGCTTATCATTTTGAACATGTTTTTGTATCCTTTAGCTTGTAATAAAATAGATTCTATGCCCTCAGGTTCTTCAATTTCAATTGGAGTTTCTCCTATGAATATTCCTTTTTTAAATACTTTGGATGTTACATTACTTGTAATTGGTATTTTTCTATAATTTGCTTTTTGTAAGTTAATATTTAAGTTAATTGTATCTCCGCTTTTTACCTTTTGCTTTACTGTATGGGGTTTGTAAGTTGTGCTTATGATGTTAATGATAATTTCTTTGTTAGGGAGTTTAGAAATATCCCATATATCATTGTTATATATTCCTTTTGATACAAATTGTTCATTTATATATATTTTGGCATCTAAATTATTGATGACATTGATCTTAATCTTAATAAATTCTCTTCCTAATATTTCTTCAAAACTAAGCTCTGCTATTTTGTTTGCAATATCATCAACGGATGATGATAGGTGAAAAATTTCTTTTTTAACCTTGACTCCTTGAGGAGTGATATTGCTAATTTCAACTAGATAATATTTTTCTATCTTTTTAAGATGTATGTAATTGATAAAAAATAGTTCTTGGCTTATTAAAAATTCTGTGTTTAAATTTGATGGATGTATTTTTTCTTTATGTTTTATGTATTTTGTTTTCATTTTTTTTAAATTTATAAGGTACTCTTCAAATTCTTTTTGTTTAATTTTAATATTTTCAATGTCTTTTTTAAGCTCATTTATCTTGATTTCTATTTTATTTTCTTCTCTGGAACTTATTGCATTCTGTAGCTTTTTTTTGTCCATATCTTCTTTTAGTTTGCTGATCTCTTGTTCTTTATTTACTATATTTTGATTTATGTAAATGCGTCTGATGAAATCTTTATCATTGTTATTGACAATATGTTCATTGATTGTCTTATAAATTTTATCTAGTGTTTGCTCAATGCCTTCTTGAAGATTTTTATTTTCATCTTGTGTGTTGATGATATAAGAAAAGCCATACTCAATGTTACTTTGAGGATATGCTAGTTTTAATGTTAAGATTAAAAATAATATTATGATTAACTTAGATTTTTCCATTTAAGATATTCTTCTATAAAGTTATCAATGTTTCCATCCATAACAGAGATGATATTTGGATTTTCAAATTTTGTTCTGTGATCTTTTACTAAAGTATAGGGTTGAAAGATGTAAGACCTTATTTGATTGCCCCAAGATATATCTTTTTTTTCCTCTTGTTTAGATTTACTTTTTTGTTGCTCTAGTATTTTGTAGTGTTCATAAAGTTTTGATTTTAATACTCTCATTGCTAGATCTTTATTTCTATGTTGGCTTCTATCAGTTTGAGATTGAGTTACTATGCCCGTTTGAAGGTGAGTAATTCTAACAGCAGATGATGTTTTATTGACATGTTGCCCTCCTGCTCCCGAGGCTCTATATGTATCAACTCTAATATCTTCTGGTTTAATTGTTATTTCAATTTTATCATCAATTACAGGATCAATGAAAACAGATGCAAAAGATGTGTGTCTCTTTTTTGCAGCATCAAAAGGAGAAATTCTTACAAGACGATGTATTCCTACTTCACTTTTTAAAAATCCGTAAGCATATTCTCCTTTTATTTCAATTGTAACAGATTTAATGCCTCCCTCAGCTTCAAGTAAGTCTATGAGTTCTGTTTTGTATCCATGTCTCTCAGAATATCTTAGGTATATTCTATATAACATGCTAACCCAATCACAAGCTTCTGTGCCACCTGCTCCTGAGTGTATTGTCAAGAATGCATTATTTATATCAATATCTTCTTTAAAATAAGATAATGTTAGGAGATGCTTATACTGTTCTCTTAGTTTATTAATATCTTGATCGAGTAGCGCTGTGTCTTCTTCGCTTTCTGCAATTTCGCAGAGTTCTCTTAAGTCTTTGAGTTTACATATCAAGTCTTCCCAAGGTTCAATTTTGGCTTTTAAAATATTTTGATTTTTAAGAATCTCTTGTGCTTTTTTATTATCATTCCAGAAATTTTCATCATTTATTTGTTTTTCATATTCTTTAAGTTTTACCTTGATCTTATTGCTGTCAAAGCTTCCTCCAGACATTTTCAATTTGTTCCAAAAGTTCATTTATTTTTTCTCTCATTATAGACCCTCGATATTATTTATTAACATAATTATATTTGGAATTAAAGATAAAATGAACATTATAAAAAAATATATTGTTTCATTGGCTAATATTTTTGATGTTAATTTTTTTTCAAAACTTTTCTTTGTTAGGGTTATTAATATAAGGGCTATTAGGACGCTGAGTGAAGACAAAATGAGTATTTTGATGCCTTCTAAAAAGTTATGACTTTTATCTAAGGAAAAGAATGTTATTGCAATTAAACTGCTATTGGATAGCAGAAAGTCGTTAGAATATTTTGATTTGTTGTTGTAAACAATTAAGATATTGTTTAATGTTTTTAGTATTATCGTTAGTATGTAGATCAATGTTATATATATAATTGGTATTATAAATAATAAGTTATGTTCTGAGAATAATTTATAAAGGTAAAAAAGACTTGAATAAATTAATAAAGAAGTTATTATAACAATCAAATACTTTTTTGATAATGTCTTATTATCTTTGATTTTTATGTCTTCAATTCCGATAAAGTGTATTAGTAATAGATTATTTACTAGTAAATACATTATTAAACTATTTTTCATAATTTATATAATTTCTTCTCCATTGTCATTTTTATATTTTATTGTTTTTGCTTGATTTATGCTTAAATGATGCAATATTTTTTTTATCTGAAATGTTAAGCTATATCTTTTTATTAATGTTGAACTTATCTGTAGGATAAAAATGGATATTACAGCTGCTAAAGTTTCAAGTGGAATATAGCTTAATGTTATAAAATATACTAAAGATAATGTAATTCCATAAAGTATTTGTTCAAATTTAAAGGGAGGGGCTATTTGCAATTCTGTGCTCATTGTAAATACTAAAATCATTGGAATTGGTGACATTATTAGAGTTAGCATATCAAAACTTATATGACTGTAAAGACCAAGATTTTTGAGGATATAAGCAATTAGTAGTAGACTTATGTAAAAAGATAGTGGTATTAATTTATTGATGATAAATTTTCCAAGAATAAATGAGAAACCAATATAAATCAGAATGGGGGATAGATATTTTTCGTTTTGTAATCCTAACAAGTTTTCAATGTGAAATCTTGGTATCATTATATTTATATTAGACAATATATTGTCATTTATAAATTTTTCAATCATATCAATGTGCTTGTTTTCATACCTTTTAAATTCTTTTAGGCTTTCTAAATTTTGAATGTTTGAACTTTGCTGCATTATTTTATTCCAGGTAGGAATTATATCTTCTTGCTCTGAGAGTTTTTTAGAATATGTATGCTTAAAACTTGATGGAAAGTTTAGTAATAAAAACATAAACGATATTAATATGGGGTTTACAAGAAATTTGGAAAGCTTTGAGAAATAAAAAAATACTAAAAATGTAAAAAGTAATGATATTATTTTTAATATTATAGAGAAATTTAAAGGTAAGATTATATTGATAATTAATGAAGTATATATAAAGAACGAGAGATATTTATGTTTGGATTTTAGCATTATTGTAATGTATGAGCACAAGCTTATCATTGTTAATATTAAAGTATCAATTAAAAATTTTATGTTGTTTGTAAAAGAGAATATTAAACTAGGTATTAAGGCTAAGATAATAGTTAAATAGATATCTTTTAAGTTGTTCTCAGTGTATATTGGTTCATTGTTGAGGCTCAGATTTAAAATCTTTTCCTTTATTTCTTTTTTTACTTTGTTTATTTCATCTTCTGTTTCAGTTTCAGTATATTGCAGATATTGTAATTGTGTATTAGAAATGTTATTTTTGCCCTTAATCTTTGATAAAATAATCTCTTCCATATATCGTGGTGAAAAACTAGGTGTTTTTAAGAGTTTTATTTTACTCAATATTGATTCTTTTTTTAATATTGTAATGCTATATATATCCCTTGTTATAGGTATATTTAGATTGTTTATTTTTATCTTATTTGCGGGATTGTTTATAAATATGTCATATTTTTTTGTATCAATATCTTCATTTATTATTTGTTGGATAGATGTTCCAATTTTTACTTTGATTATTTTACTTTGTATTTTTTTGTTGCCGTTTATGGTTATAAACTTTTCTTTATATGGGGAGTTTGTTTTGAGCGTACTATATACATTATAAAGGTCTTCGACATTAGCTAAAAGTATGTTTTTATTTGGATTTATATTGTTTTTTATGCTCTCTTCATTGTATAAAAAGTGCATGATTACTTCATGATTTGAATATGGATATGAAGTATTGGGAATTAATTTGATCGTTAATCTTTTATCTTGAAAGATATTTAAGTGTTCAAGTTCTTTTTTTAAGTGATAGTTGCTAAGTACTATTAATATTTCTTTGAATTTAAATATTTTGTCGATTGTTTCAAAACCATAAATAATTTCATCTAATTTTTCTTTTATTAATATTTCTGAGATATTTGTGAATGGATCTTTACCATTTATTAAGAAAAGCATTTTATCTATTTTTTTGCATTTACTTACATATTGAAATAGTGAATGTTCATTAAACCAGGGAATTCCTAGTCGAATTAACTTTTCTAGTGTTTTTTCTCTTGATTCTTCCTCAACTGAGAGTTCTTGTTCGTTTTTGATTCTTCCGTGAAATCTTATTAATGCTGATTTTAATTGGTGTTCACCTGGAAGATTGGCTGTATATATTTTTTCTATTGTTCCAGATATTGGGGAATATGTGTATAGCTCTGCATTTTTATTTTTTGATAATATTTGTCCTTCTGTGATTCTTTGATTTTCAATGATATATATTGTGGATTTTGCATTTTCTGTTTCTAGTGGAATTAAGACACATTCAGGCATTTGAATTTCATCTATATTTACTTTATACTGTTTTTTTATTTTTAGCGTTTTTGAGTTAGACATCAAATATTTCCTCTAATATATTTTCTATAGCTTTTTTCACTCATATTTAAAAGAATTGTAAATCTTATTGCTTTAAATAGGAATAGCAATAAGAAAAATGGTAATGAGAGAGAGAACAAAATTGTAAAATTATCTTTATTGATTGCAATATTAGCGGGTGTTTCTTTATATATTAAGATTGGATTTCCATTATCTAAGAATAATTTTGGGAGTTCTTTATTAAGGTTTTTGGATATAAATTCTTTGTCTACTTTGTATACAGTTTTTTGGTTGATAGTTATTTTGTTGTTTTCTATTTCAAAATAGTCCTCTTTTACATGTGTGTTTACTTTGCCATATTGAGATGTGATTTTATATTTAAGCTCATTTTGGTAAAATATGTGATACATATAACCCACAATATTTGGAATTTCTTCATTGTGTCCCACCATTAAGTAAATGTTGTTGGGGTTTAAATAGTCAAAATAGTTCAATTTTTTACTGTAAAGATAATTAAAATTATTATAAGCATTAAGTATGTTTTGTGCATAAAAAAATGGCATTAATGATGCTATGAATAACATTATATGTATGAGGATTTTGAATTTTAGGATTTTTGTTTCTCGTTTTTGTTCTTTGATTTCAATTAAGGATAAAAATGTGTGTTTGAGGTTGCTTTCAGTTTTTATCCAAGTGAATATTAAAAAAATACAAAGTGTTGATATTGATACAAAAATAATCAGAAGTGCTTCGAGGTTGGTTGTGAGAAAATTAATGATAACAATAAAGTAAAATACTATAAATAAAAATAAAAATATTGGAATTTTAATTTTCTTAATTAATACTGTAAAGCTAATATCCCTTAGGTATATTTTATTGTAATTTTTATTAAAATTATCAATTAATGTAAATAATAGGTAAGAGAGTATAGTTAAAGGATAAAAATATAGTATTTCATCGCTAAATATGAATATAGTACATGAACTTATTAGAAAAAGGATTATAAAGGGTGCATATTTGATGTTTAATAGTAATAAAAGTATTATAATTGTTATGAATGTTATGCTTGAGAAATATTTAATTTTAGTTTTGTAGTTAAGTGAGTGCATTTCTGCTTCAATCTTTTGATCTTGCTTTAATTTTCTAAGATCGCTACTGGTGAATGCTGATTCGACATAGAGTATTTTTTTCTTTTCTATATTGAAGAGGTTAGGTAATTTTTTTAAAAATAGATCTTTTCGAAGATCATAGTCATTAAGGTGAATTAATTTATTTATTGTTATCTCTTTGAAATCGGGGAAGTCTAATATATTTACTTTTGTTGTGTATTCAGATATTGTTTTATATCCTAATGAGTTTATGTAGTCATTTGCGGTTTTTAAATCTTCTTCTCCTTTGAAATATATTGGTTTATAATCTCCAAATTTTGCCATATTGCAAGAAATTAGTAATAGTATTAACAGTATATTTAAAAATTTTGGTAGTTTCATTTTTTCCTTTATAATCTGTTATTTATATTATTCTGTTACATATTACCCATGCAGAAATTATGCCAATAAGTATTCCTGTAAATACTTCCTTTTTTTTGTGTCCCTTAACCACTTTGATTTTTAAAGGTTCAATTTTGATTTTCATTTTTAGTTGTTCTGACAAAGCGTTTAGATATTCTGCTTGAACCCCTGCCATGTATCTGACTCCAAATGAATCTCTTATTGTTATTAAAGCAAAAGCCAGAGCAATAATAAAGTTAGTATCTATTCCTTCTGTTATTAATATTGATGTGGCAAGAGCTGTTACTGTTGAAGAGTGACTGCTGGGCATTCCTCCTGTTTCTAAGAAAATGCTTTTTAAAAGGTATTTTGGATTTGTTTTGAATTTTTTTGTCTTCATTGCTTGAATAATATATTTAATCATTTGTGCAACAATGCCTGAAACAAAACAAGACAAGAAAAGGTCATTTGTGAATAACTCTTTTATCATGATTTGATTACTCCGTTTTATATTACGAATTGTCCATTTTGTATTATTGTATGTTCTTTTCTTGATTTGTCAATGCCAATAACGTTTATGTCATTACTACCAATCATAAAGTCTGTATGAATTAAAGAGACATTACAGCCATAATCTAATTTTTCAGCATCAGTCTTTAGTTCTTGTCCGTTGCTTAAGCAAGAGGGATATGCATTGCCCAGTGCAATGTGGCAACTTGCATTTTCATCGTATAGTATATTGCAAAACGTTAAACCACTTTGATATATTGGAGAGTTACAGTCTACTAATGCAACTTCTCCTATATATTGTGCTTGCATGTCAGTTTCCATATGTCTTTTTAATATGTTTCTTGATTGTTCATTGTCACATCCAAAGTTAATTACTTTTCCTTCTCTGAATTCTAGCCATATTCCGGTTATTAAGTTTCCAAGTACCGTTACTGGACGGGTTACATACATGATTCCATTTGTTTTTTTGTAATTGGGGGTTGTATAAACCTCTTCAGTAGGCATGTTTGCATTAAATTCAATGTTAGTTCCTCTTATTTTTTCACTTCCACCTGTCCAAATAGAACTTTCTAGAAGATATATTTCTAGATTTGTTTTCTGGTTTTTAAAAATTATTTTTTCTAATTTGAGTTTATTTAGGATTTTGCATCTTTGATGAAGTTTTTTCCCATGGTCTTCCCAAGCTTTTATTGGATCTTTTGAGTCAAGTAACATGATTTTTTTTTGAATTTTAAAAAATTCTTCTAATGTTTTTTGACTCTCAGGTTTATTTAAAACTTTTGCAGCCCATTTTGGACCTGGAGCACAAATTATGCACCATGCTAATTCGTTATTCATTATTGCACTTGAAACTTTTCTTGATGCTATATTTAGTGCTTTAAAGTATTTTGATATTTTTTTACTATCATTATCTTTCAATGTGTCTAAATTTTCTGTGTTATCAATTCGTATTTTTGCCCATTTTTCATTTATCATTTCTTCAAAAAATTTATGCTTGAAATCTGGAATAAACTCTAAGAGATCTTCTGGTGATGATTTTAATCTGGTTTTTAAAATGTCAGTGTCTTCAATATTTAATTCTACGTATTTTGCCCCATACTCATAAGCTTTTTGTGCTAGAATTTTTAAAAATTCATAATTTTCAATTGATCCTGTAATAAGTACGCATTGATTTTTTTGTAAGTTAATTCCTTTTAAGATAATGAGCTCTGCATATTTTATTAAGTCTGTTTTCATATTATGTCCTATGCTATACAGGTTCTTCTAAAATGTTGTCATTAATGTAATGTGCAACAGCTTCATTGTCATTAGTGCCTATTATTTCTAAATACGATAACATTTTCTTTAATCTATAATTTGCATTACCCATTAATAACCCTTTATTTACATTTTCTAGCATGTCAACATCATTAAACCCATCTCCGAATGCAATTGCTTCATTTAAATTAATATGAATGCTTTTAAGGACGTCTTTTAATGCACTTCCCTTTGAAACTCTGTTATTAACAATTTCAAGTGAGTGTGGTGTTGATAAATAAGCGTTTATTTCTTTTCTGTATTTTTCTAAAATTGTTGCTTCGTATTTTATTAATTGTGGTTCTTCATCATGCAGTAATAATATTTTTGCTATATTGTTAAAATTTTTAATTTCTCTAAAACTGTTGACTTCATGATATTTTATACTTATATCTTTTAGTTCATGTTCTATATATTTGTGTTTCCTTAACAATTCATGTTTTTCAAATATATTATTGATAGCATTTTTAGTTGTGTTATCAGCGTAAAGCTTTTCATCTATATCTTCAGATTTCTGTAAAAAATGGGGTATATCTTTGTATTTGTTCTCTCTGAGATTTAAAATCTCATTTACAATTTCAGAGGACAAATCATAACTACTTATTAATTGCCATTGATTATTATAGACTCTTGCTCCATTTAATGTTATAAAAAATGAAACATGTGAGTTTAGGTGTTCTGTAAGAGAAATTATTTCATTTTTACTTCTTCCTGTTGCAATAATAAACTTTTTGTTTTCTTTTGTTAGTTTTTTTATTACAATCTCACTAAAAGCCCCTATCTGGCTATTTGAGAGTAGAAGTGTGCCATCAAGATCAGAAATAACAGCCTTAATATCTTTCATACTTTTGTCCTTTGATTTTACTGTTGGATTTAATTATAACAAATAAAGAAATTTTTTAAAATTGAATTATTTGTTATAATTAAATAAAAGTTACTTTTTAAAGTCTAAGGAGCTTGCTTTTATGGAAATTAGTACAAAAATATTTTCTTTGAGAAATTTGATGATGAAGAGTGAAATCGATGCGTATTTAATAGCAAGTTATGATCCACATATGAGTGAATATTCTCATGTTAGATTTAATGTTCGTGAATTTATTACAGGATTTACAGGAAGTGCTGGGACAGTAATTGTTACAGAAACAGAGGCAGTGCTTTTTACAGATGGTAGGTATTTTTTACAAGCATCGAGTGAACTTAAAGGAACCGAGTTTAAATTGATGAAGCTTGGAGTTAAAGGGTATCCGGATATTTTTGGTTACATAAATGCAAATCTTAAGGGCTTAAGGCTTGGGATTTATTCTGAAGATGTTAATATAAAATTTTATAATGATTTGGTTCAAAATTGTAGATATACAGATATTGAGATCTTACATGAAGATTTAGTTTCTAAGATTTGGCAGGATAGACCCGGTTTAGAAAGCAATAAGATATTTGAATTGAGTGGAGCTCAAAAAATCGATAAAAGAACGGATAAGCTTGATAAAGTTAATGCAAAATTAGAAGAAAAGGCAATTGATTTTTGTATTATAAGCTCTTTGGATGAAATAGCTTGGCTTTTAAATTTAAGAGGTTTGGATGTTGAATCATCAGCTTTATTTTATGCTTTTTTGTTTATTGCTAGAAGTGAGAGATATAAGAATGTTCTTTTTGTTAATATTGATAAACTTGATTCTGAGTTAAGCGAGAGGTTTGAGGCCGAAGGTTTTGAGATTGAAGATTATAGTAATTTTTATTCGTTTTTAGCAGAGATTAATCATGAAGGAAAATTTTTTATACCAGTTGAAAGTAATGTTAAAATATTGGAATCTATTGGCAAACCAAATGCAATACTTGGAGAGAGTATTGTTAATGAACTTAAGGCAATAAAATCAGATTATGAGATTAGTAAGATGAAAGAGGCTCATATTATTGATGCTGTGAGTTTGATTAAATTTTTGTATAAATTTAAGAGTTTAAACAAAGATGAACTTTCTAAGTTAGATGAGGTTGATGTTGCAAATATGTTGTTAAATTTTAGGACAGCAAGAGATGAATTTTTTAGTTCCAGTTTTAATTCGATAGTTGGATTTAAAGAAAATGCGGCTTTGCCTCATTATCGACCCACAAAAGGAGCTAAAAATCTTGATGGTAATGGATTGCTTTTAATAGATTCTGGAGGTTCTTACCTTGAACTTGGTACAACAGACGTTACAAGAACTATTTTAATTGGAGAAGCATCTTGTAAAGAGAGGGAAGATTATACTTTAGTTCTTAAGTCTTTTATTGCTCTTGCGTCTTTAAAATTTCCATTTGGGACTTTAGGTTCTTCTCTTGATGGTATTGCTCGATTTCCTTTGCTAAAGCAAGGATTGAATTTTGCTCATGGAACGGGTCATGGGGTAGGCTTTTTTCTTAATGTTCACGAACTTCCTGTTTCTATTAGTCCTTTGTCTAGTTATTCTTTTAAAGGTTCTGAAATTGCTTCAATTGAGCCTGGGCTCTATCGAGATTCTGAATATGGAATTAGAACTGAAAATTTAGTTTTTGTGAAGCAAAGTTATTCAAATGAATTTGGGACTTTTTTGGAGTTTGAGAATCTGACTCTTGTACCTTTTGAAAAAGAATTAATAGTTACTGAAATGCTTTCAAAGGATGAATTAGACTATATTAATAGTTATCATGAATTTATATATTCTAGTTTGAAAGAATATCTTAGTGGTGATGAGCTGAAATTTTTAGAGATATTAACTAATAAGATATGAGATTTGTAAGCTTATTTGTAATATTTATTGTTTTTTGTTTTGTGCATTTATTTTCGCTGTCATCGGATATTATTTTTCACGATTCTTATAAGGATGCTATGGATGAGGCCCGAAGTTTACATAAAAATGTTTTAATATTGGTTGGAAAAGATATTAAAGGTAATTTGATAAGAGATTTTTTAAAGTCGTTTGAAGATGATAACCTTCTTAAAGCTATTGCTAAAAATAATGTTTTTTTAATTATTGATGTGAATAATGAAATTTTTGGTGAGATTAATTTAAAAAAAAGTCCCACTTTGTTTTTTGTTGATTCACAGAGTGAGCAAATTAAAGCCGCTTATGTTGGTTCTATTAGGGATACTGTTCAGTGTAATCAAGAGTTTTTAAATTATGCTTTGGGAGTTTCTAAATTAGATGATATTATTCATAAAAAGAATAACTATGAAATTAATACTCTTGATGACAAAGTTTTTTTTTATAAAACATTGGACGGTCATTGGAGATTAAGAATGAATGGTCAAGACAAAAAACTCCTTCCTTCAAAAATAGAGCTTAAGGAGTTTTTAGTATTTAAGGATGAAAATGAGGGTAAGCTTTATGCTTTTCCTAAGTCTAGGAAAGGTAGTATTTATTTCTCAGAAGCAGAAAATGAAGAATGGAAGCTTTTTGGACAAATAAAGTTATAGTTTGAATTTTTTTTGAGGGTTTTATGAAAATAGTTTGTTATCCTAATGATCTATTGCGAATAAAGACAAAGACGGTTTTAAATATTGATAATGAGCTTAGAAATACTGCTTTTAAAATGGTAAATTTGATGGATGCTAAGAATGGTGTTGGGCTGGCGGCATCTCAAGTAGGTCTTGATTTGTCTATTTTTGTGGTCAGAGAAAATGCAATGTCAAAACCTTTAATTTTTATTAATCCTTTGATAACGGAAACTTCTTTTGAACTGGTTCTTTATAAAGAAGGTTGTTTAAGTATTCCGGGAGTTTATTATGATCTCTTGAGGCCAAAATCTATTATAGTTGAAGCTTATGATGAAAATGGTGAGTTTTTTAAGATTGAAAGTTCAGGTTTGTTAGCCAGAATTGTTCAGCATGAAATGGATCATTTAAAAGGTGTGCTTTTTATTGATTATTATGAGGATAAACTTAGGAATAATTTGTTGAGGTCTTATATGAAAAAAAGGAGGTTTGTTAAAACTTGAGGATTTTTTTTGCAAGTTCTGATAGTATTGCTTTAGAGGTTTTAAGGAAAGTTTCAGATCATTATAATGTAGTTGGTGTGCTAACTGCTCCTGATAAACCTAGTGGTCGTGGTCTCTTTTTAAAAGTTAATGACATTAAAGTTGAGGCTATTAATAGGAATATTACTGTTTTAGATCCCGTTGTACTTAATTCTGATGTAATAGGAATGGTTAAGAAATTAAAACCCGATCTTATGTTAGTTTTCTCTTATGGAAAGATATTTAGGCAAGAATTTTTAGATATTTTCCCAATGGGTTGTATTAATGTTCATCCTTCTCTTTTACCAAAATATAGAGGTCCTTCCCCCATTCAAACCGCTATTTTAAATGGTGATACTATTGGAGGGATTACTGTTCAAAAAATGGCTTTAGAGATGGATAGTGGCAATATTTTAGCACAGAGTCAGTTTGAAATAAAGAGCTTTAATACAAGTGCTGATATCTTTAGATATGTTTCTTTAAATAGTTTTAATCTTGTTTTGGAAGCTTTAAGTAAACTAAACAAAGGACATATTGGCATTGTTCAAGATTCAAACCAGGCAACATATTGTTCTTTTTTTAATAAGCAACATAGAATGCTTAATTTTAATTTGAGTGCCTTTGAGATTAAGAATAAGATTAATGCTTGCAATCCTTGGCCACTTGCAAGAGCTAAGCTTGATAAAGATGAAATTATTTTTCATAGAGCTGACTTTATAAAGACTACTGATTATAGTGATCAGGCAATAGGAAAAATTGTTTCATTTGATCCTAGTAAAGGTATTTTGGTAAAGACAGAAGATGGAATTTTATTGTTATTAGAACTTCAAAGATCCGGGAGAAAGGTTGTAGATTATAAGTCTTTTTATAATGGAAATAGAGATTTAATAGGTAAAATTTTTTCTTAAATCTTAAGTATAAGGATATAAGGAGATGATATAGTATTGAGTGATAACAGACCACCACATAATAAAAATTTAAGTAGTAGTAATAATTTGTGTGAATATAATGAAAATTTCGATAGCAAAGTTCTCACTTTGCCCAAACATGTAGCTAAGGGTTTAATACTTACTATTTTTGGTTCTTTAATTATTTCGTGTGCAATATTTTTTATTTTTTTAAAAAGCAATGATATTGTTGTTGTTCCAAATCTTAGTGAACTTTATCTTGAAGATGCAATTACTGAGCTTCAAAATAAAGAACTTATTCCTTATGTTGAACTTAAATTTTCATCGACTTCTCTTGATAAGGGAAAGGTAATAGATCAAAATCCTAAGGCAGGTACTGTTTTAAGACTTGATAGTAAAGTTAAGATCTTTATTAGTAAAGGAGCTGTGATCAATAAAGTTGATAGTTTTATTGGAAAAAATATTGATGATGTGCTTATTAATTTAAAAGCCAATTCAATTAATAATAACAGGATGTTTTATCATTTGTTAAAACCCATTGAAATTGAGAGTACTCTTCCAAAGGGGACAATAATCCGCCAGGAACCATCTCCAGGCACGAAGATTTCAAGCTTAGTTGATCTTCAATTTTTAGTAAGCAAGGGGCAAGGAGACCCCCCTGTTAAATATGTAAAAAATTATATTGGTCTTTATTATAAAGATGCGATTATTTCTCTTTTAAATGATGAGATTGATTTTGATGTGAATTTGTCAAGTGGCAATGATTTTGGAAGTGTTATTTTTCAATCTTTATCCCCCGGTAGTAAGATTGAAAATTTAGATAAATTAACAATTACTATTAATGAACCAAGGAGTAATGATACAGGTGTTTTTGGGTTTTTGACTTATAAATTGGATATGTATCCATCTAGTGTGGATATAATGGTTAAGATCAAGGATCCTAATGGAAGTAGTTCTTTGCTTTATTCTTTTAGATCTAAGGGCGGACTTATTAAATTGCCTTATGAGGCATTAAAAGGTTCGATAATTGAACTTTATATTTATGATAGGCTTGTAAATCAAACAGTAGTAAACTGAGTTTATTTGCTTTATTTGTATTTTTTTTCACTTTTAAATTCACTTTAAAAGTGAATTTAAAAGTGAAATGTTTGATAATGTGCTTATTTATTTGATACATATTTAAGATGTTGAAAAATATTATTTACTATTCATTTTTGATGTGATAATAGCGGATGCTACGATTGTAGCCGTTTCTGTTCTTAAAATATTTGATGAAATGTTATAGGCATTAAAATTATATTCTTTGATTAAGTTTATTTCTTTTGTTATAAATCCTCTCTCTGGTCCAATGATAACAACTGTATTTTTTGTTTTTATATTTAAGTCAACTAATTTATTTTTGCTTTCTCTTTCAAGTAATATTTTTGTGGTATTAGATCCCTCATATTCTGTGTTCTTTAAAACTTCTCTTAGATTATTAAGAATGTTGACTTTTGGTATGTAGGTAATTCCACCTTGCATAGCACCTTCTATTAGATATTTTTCATATTCTCTTTCTTTAAAAAGTTTGGAACATGAATAAGATTTTTCGCTAAGTAAAGCATTAAAAAAAATCAGTTCAGATATTCCCATGCTTCCAAGATGTGTGATTATTCTTTTTGCTGCAATTGGTCGTACTAAACCAATTATTACTTTTAACTTTTTTAGTTTGTTTGACTTTGCTATTTTATGATTTTTTCTAAAAAAAAGTTTTACATCTTTTTGATATACGCATGAGTAAATGTGTTCTTCCCCAATAATACCAAACTTAAATGTTTCATTATTTTTAAGTTTTAATATCTCATTAATGTGTTTTACTCTTGAATCATTGAGTATTAATCCGTTTTTAAGTTCGTCTGGGTTTATTAATATTAAGTTCATTTCTATATCTAATCCTTTATTAATTATATTGTATTTATGTTATAATGAAAAATCGATTGATTTAGGAGAAAATATGGCAATTAGTTTAACTAAGCAGGAATTTATTGATAAGGTTTTTGATTATAAAAATAATAAAGAGTGGGATTTCAAGGGAAAAAAACCTGCAATAATTGATTTTTATGCTGATTGGTGTGGTCCATGTAAAATGCTTGCTCCGATTTATGATGAACTTTCAAAAGAATATGGAGATAGGATTGATTTTTATAAAGTCAATACTGATAAAGAACAGGAAATTTCTATGGCGCTTGGTGTTCAAAGTCTTCCTACTATTATTTTTGTTCCTGTTGGAGAAAAGCCAAGGGTTTCTGTTGGTTTTATTCAAAAAGATTCTTTTGAAGATGCAATTAAAGATTTGTTTAAAGTTTAGCATGTGTAAAGAATTTTAATAAAAAATTAAAATCTTGTCTGTTTATATAATATTTTTTTAAGTTATAATTATTCTAGGATATAGTGAATTGATAAAAGAAGAGTTAAACTTATGGGCAGAAGGTGTTGAGTTTAAACATTGGGATGCTTATTATAATTTTATTTTATCTGTTCTAGATTTTCTTTGTATTAAAGAATATGAACTTTCTGTTATCTTGTGTAATAATGAGTACATTCAAAAGTTAAATAGTCAATTTAGACAAAAATCCGAGCCTACTGATGTTCTCTCTTTTAATTATCTTGAAGAGAGTGGACAAATAGATCATAAAATACAAGGTGATCTTATAATATCTCTTGAGTATTTAGAGTTTAGTTCTTTGGAGTTTAATGTTGAACTGTACGATGAGCTTCAAAGGAATACTATACATGGTATTTTACATTTAATAGGATATACTCACAAAACAAATGACTTCCAAAATGAAGAGATGTTAATTATTCAGGAGAAAGTTTTAAGAGAAACCAGAAGGGTATTTTGATGTTCAAGTTTTTGAGTTTTAAAAATAAAAAAATAAGAGATGATGATTGTAAAAATATTGAGGAAAAGTCGAAATTTGAAACATCTTTGCTTAAGAATTTTAATTCTCTAAAGGAAACAATTGTTAAAGAAATTATGATTCCAAGAATAAGTGTGGTTTTTGTTGATTATTCTTGGAGTAAAGATGAAATTTTAAAAGTTGTGACATCTAGCAATCATTCAAGATTCCCCGTTTATAGGGAAACAATAGATGATATTATTGGGATAATTCATACGAAAGATATACTTTTACATATGTGGAAGAGAGATTTTTATGAAATAGATCTAAGAGATATTATGCGAAAGGTTATGTTTGTTCCTGAGAGTAAGAAGATTGATTCACTTTTAAAAGAGTTCCAGGAAAATCATGTTCATATTGCTATTGTAGTTGATGAATATGGGGGAGTTGCAGGTCTTGTCACTCTTGAAGATATTCTTGAAGAGATTGTAGGAGATATTCAAGATGAGTTTGATAATGAGCTTGATGAAATAGTACCTCTTGATGATGGGAGTTATCTTTGTACCGCTAGAGTTTTGATTGAAGATTTAAATGAAAAGCTTGGATTAAGTCTTCCAGATGGGGACTTTGATACTCTTGGGGGATTTGTTTATGATCTATTCGGAAGGATCCCTTTGAAAAATGAGAAAATAAAATATAATAATTTAACATTTACCATTAAAAATATGCATCAAAGAAACATTAAAGTAATAAAAATTTCCCAGAAGGAAGGTTTATGAATTTGAAGAGATTTTTGACAATGCTTTTAATTTTTAATTTAAATTTTGGGAGTTTAATAGGTGATACTACAACCGCAATCAAATATTATCAAAAGGCGCAAACATATTATCTTATGCAAAAGTATTATGATGCTATTGACGAACTTCTTGAGGCTGTAAAGATTAATCCTAATTATTATGAGGCATATAAGTTTATTGCAGAAATTTATTATCTATTGAAGATATATAATCAGGCTCAGTTTTTTATAGAGAAAGCCTATAAAATGTCAAATGGTGATACTAAATATAAGATTCTTTATGCGAATATATTGCTTAAAAATAATAGAACAGCACAGGCTAAGAAATTTTATTCAGAAGTTTTAGCAAAGCAAAAAAATAATATTGATGCTTTAGTGGGACTTGCTTCAATTTTTGAGGAAGAAGGATTGCTTATTGCAGCTGCTAATTATTATCTATCTATTCTTGAGTATAATCAGACAAATTATAATGCATTTGAGCGTCTTATGAGCATTTATGAAAAATTAAACATGAATGATAAGGCGCAGCATTTAATAAACAAAGTAAGGGGTAATTTTACTTCTTTGCCAGATTTTCATAAAAGGGTGGCAGAATTTTCTATTAAGACTAATAGTTTAGGAGTTGCTGAGAAATATGCTCAAAATTACTTAATGTTAGTAAGAACTACTTATAGAGATTTTGGACTTGTTGATGCTTACCGTTTACTTGCCCTTGTTTATTTATATCAGTCTAAGTATGAAGATGCAACCGATTTTCTTCAAAAGGCAATACTTGTTGATCAAAATTCTGATGAACTTTATTATTTGCTTGGTTATTCTTATTTGAAGCTTGAAAGAGTTGATAAAGCCGTTTTAAACTTTGAGAGAGCTAAGAGTATGAAAAAGGACTTGGAATTTTATGATATAGCTCTTGAGGAAAGTTTTTTTGTATCTAATTTTAGGAGTTCGTTTCAAAAAAATAATGGTACTAATATAGGAATTTCTAAAAGATATGAAAATGAGGGATTGAAGGCTTTTAAAAATTTAAACTTAGATAGAGCAGTATTTAATGTAAGGAATGCTATTGATATTTATCCTGATAATGATAGTGCTAGATTTTTACTTGCTAAAATTTATAAATTTATGAAATTAGATGTGATGGCTTATGAGGAACTCTATTATTTAATAGAGCATAGAAAGGTTACAGATACTAAAATTTTAGATTTTTATGATGTAGTTGCATTTGATATTAGAAGTTCTTTATTTTTTAAATATGGTTATAAGACCATTGGTGATTTAAATAGGCTTTATAATAATCAAACAGTTTATAGAGTAGGTATTTTTACTCAAAATGAGAACAAGGTTTTTGGTGCAAATGATTTAATTTTAAAATATGCTGAGAGAATACTTGATCGTAATTTAAATATAGAAGTAGTTAATTATAGATTCGATTATAATAAAGATAAAGATTATTTGGTAAGTAGTTTTTCTGAAGAATTTTCTTATGCAAGGAATAATAATCTTGATTTGTTTTTGATGTTCGATCTTGATGTAGATGTTTTTAAAAATTCGGCTAATTTAAGAGTAGATATTTTTTCAGGTAAGACGGGTGTTAAAGTTAAGACTTTTGACTATAATTCGGGAGGAGTTCTATATTTAAGTGATATTTTAAGTTCTTTTTCTAGAGATTTTAATGATTATTTACCTAAAAAGGGAGAGATCCTTCAGATTAAGAGAGATGATGTTCTTATTAATCTTGGACATGTGAATGATGTGAAAAAAGGTGATGTTTTTTTAGTTCTTAAAGAAGGGGCTTTAAAGTATAATAGTGATAGTTCTAGTTTTATGAGCTATAGTAAGTCAGATATTTTAGGTGAAATTTCTATTGAAGAGATTGGCGATTACATTTCCAGAGGGATTTTAAAAGCACCTACTCTTTTAAGAGATTATATTCAGGAAGGATATACAGTTTTTATAAAAAAATAGTTTGACACTTGTGGTTAATTAATTTATTATTTAATAATTCTAGTAGATAATACAAAATAGATGGAGGAGTTGTATGAAGCTAGCTATTAATGGCTTTGGGCGTATAGGTAGAAATGTTTTTAAAATTGCTTTTGAGAGAGGAATTGAAGTTATTGCAATAAATGACTTAACAGATCCTAAGACACTTGCTCATCTTTTAAAATATGATTCAACTTTTGGAATATATAATAAAAAAGTAGAGGCAAGAGATGGGGCAATTATAGTAGATGGAAAAGAAATAAAGATTATTGCTGAACGCGATCCAAAAAACCTTCCTTGGGGCAAACTTGGAGTTGATGTTGTAATTGAATCAACAGGTGTATTTTCATCAGCAACAAGTGATAGAGGTGGGTATCTTGATCATGTTGAGCATGCCGGTGCTAAAAAAGTAATTTTGACAGTACCTGCTAAGGATGAGATTAAGACAATTGTACTTGGTGTAAATGATCATGAGATTACTTCTGATTTGAAAGCTGTTTCTAATGCTTCATGCACAACAAACTGTCTTGCACCTCTTGCAAAAGTTTTGCATGAGACTTTTGGGATTGAACAAGGTCTTATGACTACTGTTCATGCTTATACAAATGATCAAAAAATCCTTGATTTGCCACATGCTGATCTTAGACGAGCACGAGCTGCGGCTCTTTCAATTATTCCTACTTCAACAGGTGCTGCTAAGGCTGTTGGACTTGTTTTACCTGAACTTAAGGGTAAACTTAATGGTACTTCTATGAGAGTTCCTGTTCCAACAGGTTCTATTGTCGACTTTACAGTTCAACTTAAGAAAAAAGATGTTACAAAAGAAGAGATTAATTCTGCGCTTAAGAAAGCATCAGAGTCTAGAGAACTTAGTGGTATTTTAGGATATACAGAAGATCCAATAGTATCTTCAGATATTAAGGGAAATTCTCATTCTTCAATAGTTGATGGTCTTGAAACAATGGTGTTATTAAATGGTTTTGTAAAAGTACTTTCATGGTATGACAATGAATTTGGGTATTCTACAAGAGTAGTTGACCTTGCACAAAAGTTAGTGAAATAAGAGCAAAATAGTCTTGAGGTAGTTATAAATGTCAATAAAAACGATAAAGGATTGTGACTTTGCAGGCAAACGTGCTTTAGTAAGATGTGATTTTAATGTTCCCTTGAAAGAAGGGAACATTACTGATGATACCAGGATTAGGGCTGCATTACCTACAATAGAGTATCTTAAGTCTCAAGGAGCCAGAGTGATTCTTATGAGTCATTTGGGTAGGCCAAAGGGAGAGAAAAATCTTAAATATTCTCTTATGCCTGTTGCTAAAAGGTTGTCGGAACTATTAGGACAAGATGTTAAGATGCTACCTGATTGCATCGGTGATGAAGTAGCAACTACTGTTTCTTGTATGAAAAATGGAGATATTGTTTTGCTTGAGAATTTAAGATTTTATAAGGAAGAAGAAGAAAATTGTGATGCTTTTGTAAGGAAATTATCTCAAAATGGTGATATTTTTGTAAATGATGCTTTTGGAACTGCTCATAGAGCACATGCTTCTACAGCAGGACTTGCAGCTTATTTACCAGCTGTTGGTGGATTTTTAATGGAAAAAGAAGATGAATTTTTGGGCAAAATTTTAAGAAATCCTGAGAGTCCATTTGTTGCAATAATTGGTGGTTCAAAAGTTTCTTCAAAAATTGCAGTACTGGAATCTCTTTTGCCAAAATCAAATGTAATGGTAATTGGTGGTGGAATGGCATATACTTTTTTAAAGGTAGAAGGGTATTCTATTGGACAGTCTCTTTTAGAGAATGAGTATATTGATGTGGCTTCATCTTTTTTGAAAAAGGCAAAAGAATTAGATGTAAAAGTTATTTTACCACTTGATCATGTTGTTGCAAGTGAATTTAGGGAAGATTCTATTCCTGAGTATGTTGATTCTGTTGATATCCCTAATGATAAGGTTGGGATGGATATTGGTGAGAAAACTTTGAGAAAAATTGAAGAAGTTCTTGTTAGTGCAAAGACTGTGATTTGGAATGGGCCTCTTGGGGTCTTTGAATTTAATTCTTTTTCTAAAGGTACAGCAAAGGTTGCAGAATATGTTGCAAGTTGTTCTGGAATTACGGTTGTTGGTGGAGGAGATTCAGTGGCTGCTGTGAATAAATTTAATTTATCTGAAAAGATAACCCATGTTTCAACAGGGGGTGGCGCTTCTCTTGAATATCTTGAGGGAAAAGTTTTACCAGGTATAAAAGTGTTGGAGAAGTAAAATGAGAAAGATATTTTTAGCGGGAAACTGGAAAATGCACTATACAAGTATGGAAGCCGCAGGTGTTGCTAAACAAATTGTAGACGGAGTTAAAAATATTAAGGATGATGTTGTGGTTATGATAACACCTCCATTTACATCTCTTTGTAAAGTTTGTGAAGTTACGAGAGGAAGTAATGTTCTTCTTGGTGCGCAAAATATGTCTTATGAGGATAGTGGAGCAAGAACAAGTGAAATTTCTCCTTCTATGCTTTTGGAATTTGGGGTCGATTACGTAATACTTGGGCACTCTGAATGTAGAACTTATCTTGGGGATACTGATGAAGTAGTAAATAAAAAAGTTCTTGCAGGACTTAAACATCCATTTAAATATTTGATTCTTTGTATTGGGGAAACTCTTGAGGAGAGAGAGAATAATAAAACTTTGGATGTTGTTTTAAATCAGATTAGAAAAGGATTGATTTCTGTGTCTGAATCTGATCTTAAACGAATAATTTTAGCTTATGAGCCTGTATGGGCAATTGGAACTGGAAAAACGGCAACAAAAGAAGAGGCCCAAGAAGTTCACAGAGCAATTAGGCATGAGGTTGAATTATTGTATTCAGTTTCAGCGGCAAATAACATTATTATTCAGTATGGTGGTTCTGTTAATATTGATAATGTGAAAGGCCTTATGGGTGAGAGTGATATTGATGGAGCATTGATTGGTGGTGCATCTTTAAAGGCCGATTCATTTTTGAATATAGTTAATAAGGTTGCCAAATAGAGGGGTTTATTTTGGAGTTATTTAGATTGTTAATTTTTGTCTTTTTTATTATTACTTCATTTATGATTGTTTTGTTAGTCTTATTTCAAGATGAACAAGGTGATAGTATTGGAGGCGTATTTGGAGGTGGTAGTTCTTCTATTTTTGGAGCAAAATCTTCAAATATTGCGATAAGAATTACAGCATTCTTTATTACGCTTTTCTTTATTTTTGTGATAGCATTGTCTTTTATTAATACCAGAAGAGTTGATAACAGTTTGTTAAAGGACGTTAAGACAAATGAAAAAAGTTCAACATTTTGGAATGATGATACAAATCAAAATGAAGAAAATGAAGATGTTGTTAATGAAGATACTTTAAAGAAAGAAAAATAATAAAATCTAAGTTAGAATGACTTGTCTGATAGGCTATTGAAATTAAATATTGGGCAAGTTAGTCTATTGAAAGTCTATTGAAATTTTATTGTGTTCTTTTAGATATTTTAAAGTTTGACTAAAATGATTTGAGCCTAAAAAACCGTTATGTGCAGAATAAGGGGATGGGTGGCTTGTTTCAAGAATTAAATGTTTTGATGCATCTATTAATTCTTTTTTTCCTCTTGCAAAATTACCCCATAACATAAACACAACATTATTTAGGTTTTTTGAAATAATTTTTATTACTTCGTTTGTAAAAATTTCCCAGCCAATGTCCTTGTGAGATGATGGACGTCCTTCTTCTACTGTTAATATTGAATTTAGTAAAAATACGCCTTGTGTTGCCCATCGTGTTAGATCTCCATTTGGAATAGTTTTAATTTTTAAACTTCTCTCTATTTCTTTAAAAATATTTTGTAGTGATGGGGGTATTTTGATATCTGAATTAACAGAAAAGGCTAAACCATTGGCTTGTCCTTTTCCATGATACGGATCTTGTCCAAGTATTACTATTTTTATATCTTTAAATGGCAAAGAATCAAATGCATTAAATATTAATTTTGGTGATGGAAATATTTTGTCCTTTTTAGTTTTATATTCGTTTTTTATGAAATTCACAAGTCTTTTGAAATAGCTTTTGCAAAATTCGCCTTTTAACATTTCTTTCCAAGATTCTTCTATCTTTACTTCCATTCTTATATTATATAAAAAATAAAATGTTTTTTAACATTTGAATTGGATTTTATTATTTTTTTATATAAAATTGTATTTTGTGAGTAATGAGATCTTGAAGAGAATAGAAATTTTGTCTGAATTTATCACGCAAAGAAGGCGAGAGAGAATAGATGAAGTGTTAAGTAATCGCACAAATTATTTGACACTTGTACTTGAAGATATTTTTCAGCCTCAAAATGCAAGTGCGACGATGCGTACGATTGAAATTTTGGGACTTAGTAATATTCATATTATTGAGACCAATAATACATATACTTTAAATCCAGGTGTTGTTCTTGGAGCTTCAAAATGGATAGATATAATTAAATATCAATGTGTTGAGTCTGCATTTGATAATCTGAAGGGTAATGGATATAAAATAGTAGCTACATCATTAGATAATGAGGCTATATTTCTTGATGATTTTCCAATTGATGATAAAATGGCAATATTTTTTGGGACAGAATTAACAGGACTTAGTAATACAGTCTTAGAAAATGCTGATTTGCATTTAAAAATTCCAATGTATGGGTTTACTCAAAGTTATAATCTTTCTGTAGCCGTTTCAATAGTCTTTTATTCATTGATTAGTCGTTTAAGAAAAAGTTCTATTAAATATTTGTTGAATGAAGATGAAAAATTGGTTTTAAAACTTGATTATTATAGAAAAATTGTAAAAAAGTATCAGACTATTGAAAAACTTAAGCTTTTCTAACTTTCAAAGCATTTAAAAAATAATAGATAAAAGTATCAATTATCATGATTGTGATAGTAAAAATCCATGAGCTTTCTACCATGTTGATATTATTGCCAGGATATAATTGTGCTATCACATGCATTGAGATGTTAGCTAATATATAAGCTATACATGCGGAACATAATCTTGACAAATTATGATTTATCAATTTATTGCTTATGTTGTTCTTTTGTAATATAGAATATATTTTTATGTTAACATAATTACATAAATATATAATGTATGTTCCAGTGAAAATTATTGCAGTATAGGAAGCATTGTTAAACAATACTTTTAAATGTATATTAGAAGTATCAAATTCATTTTGTTGAAAATATAATGTAAAATGAATCATTATTACAAAAGTTATATGTATAAACATGTTTAATGTTGTTGACTCTATTGCTAATTTATCATTGTATTTTTCTGTAATCAGGTTTAATGAGCAAAGAATTGAGAGAAATATTATTCCTGCTAGGCTTATTTGCTGTTCGAATATAAATACTTTTTTCAATATGATGAGATTTGAAAGTATTGTCATAATGATGTTAAAACAAAAAAGACCCGATTTTCCAAACAGATAGTATAATAATGTTAATTGTAGGTATACAAATACTAGTAAGGTCATCCATAAAATCATGTCCATCATATCATTAATTATAACATAGATTGATAGGCAATAGTTAAAGGGATATTGCTGTTATATTGAATTTTTTTTGTTTTGATATACACATTTTGCAATGTAAATGAAAGGAGTTCCTAGTATGCCTGCAAATCCTTTAATGAAATATGTGGAAATTACTATATCTAAATAAGCTTCTTTTGGGAATATATTAAAATATGTTGCAATACTTACAAAGATTATTGTGTCTATTAGCTCACTTACTAATGTTGAGCCGTTGCTTCTTATAAATAAGAATTTTGGGAATTTATCTTTAATAAATTGGTATAGGTATATGTCATTTAGTTGAGATATGATGTATGCGATAATTGATGCAACTAATAGAATTGGAATTGAAGAAAAAATGCTTTCTAGGCTTTTTAAATATATATCGGAACTACTTGTTGAAAAATAAAGTTGAATATTTGTGATGAATGCGAAAGCTATGAAGCTTATAAATCCAATATAAACTGCTTTTTTTGAAATTTTTCGACCATAAAATTCTGATAAAATATCTGTTGCAACATATGATGAAGCATAAATAATATTACCAAGTGTGGCATTAAATCCAAATATTGTGATTTGCTTTAAAACTTGAATATTTGCGATAATTACAGATGATGTTACCCATGCGAACAATCCCTTTTTTCCAAAAAGTTTGTATATAATAATTAGACTTGAATAAGTACAGATTAACATAATGAACCATAAAATTTCGTTATTCAAAAGGACTCCCTCATCATTTATTATTTTATTTTTTATTAATATATTGTTGAATATGTTAGGACTATTATAAGCTTTTAGATGTTGTTTTGCAAATTGGATTGTTTTGCCTTTTTAGGTGCATTTATGTTATACTTGTTTTTTAAAGTATGATCAGGGGATGTTTTGGATTTGACTAAAAACTTTAGTAGCATAAATTGCAAGCAGAGGGAATCTCTTAAAACTTCTTTAATAAATGCAAAAAATAATAACTTTACAAGTTCAAATCTTGTAATGGCTGCTTAAATTAGCAGAGAGTTCTGTTGGATTTTGCTTTGAGGTTCAGCTTATACTCTTTCAAGACATCAAAGCTTGCTTAAAAATATTTCAAGTTGATTTTTAGGGACTTTTAAACTTGAGAGTAATTTGGCGGTTTGCTAGTTTTCCCAAACCTTGTTACTTTTTTTTAAAACACTAGCTAAGCTTGTAGATATTTATGATATTATTTTTAGGACGCGGGTTCAATTCCCGCCATCTCCAATATTGTTATGCATTAGAATACACATTTATTTAAAGTATTATTTGAAAAGCGTCCTATCGGAATCGAACCGACATCATTAGCTTGGAAGGCTAAGGTAATTAACCATTATACGAAGGACGCATAAAGAACAGAGTTGATTTTATAAAAAAAATGTACTTTATGTCAATTGATTTTATTATTAATTTTAGCTAGTATTTTTTTTATTTAGTAAGTACAATTATGTTAACTTTTGTGTGGGTTAATATAATATAAAGACTTTTTGTGTGGAGGATTTAATGGGCGAGAGAGGGGAAGTATATTCTGATAAGTTGTTTACAAATTCTGATAGAACTTATTTTTTTAATGTCAAAGAAAATAGAAAGGGCGATTATTTTTTGAATATTGTAGAGAGTAAGAGAAATGTTAATGGAGATTTTGAGAGACATTCGGTTTTTGTTTATGAAGAAAATATTGAAGAATTTGAGTCAAATTTATTAAGAGCTATTTCTGTGGTTAAGAAAAAAATTTCTAAGAATTCGGTTACAAGAGGGGACTATCATAATGATTTTGATCGACACAGAGAAAGGAGTAAAAACGGCAATCTTAGTTTTGACAGAAATTATCGTTTTTCAGACAAATCCAGAGATGAGAATAATTAAAATTTTATTTAAATGAGTTGGAAGCTTCTTCTGTGAAGCCTTGAAATTCCATATTTTTTTATTGCATCTTTATGTTCCTTTGTTGGATATCCTTTGTTTTTTTTAAGTGCATATAGAGGATAAATTTTATCGTATTCATCCATCAATTTGTCTCTTTGTACTTTTGCAATGATTGATGCTGCTTTTATCTCATTAATTATAGAATCTCCTTTAATTATTGCTTGGATTTTTTTAGCTTTTATTTTTGGAATAAATTTTCCGTCCACAAGTACCAAATTGCATTCTATATTTAATTTTTCATATGCAATTTGCATTGCAAGGAGTGAAGCATGATGAATATTGATTTTATCAATAATTTCATTAGGTACTTCTGCAAATGCATAATATGAATTTTCGAGTATTAATGATGATAGGTATTCTCTTTTTGATTTGTTAAGTTTTTTTGAATCATCTAGTGCATTTAAAAATTTGGGATTTCCTTTAAAGATAACAGCTGCACTTAAAACAGGTCCAAAGATACAACCTCGTCCAACTTCATCAATTCCACAAATCATCACTATTGATTATAATATGAAATTGTTCTTAGTAAATTAATTTTATTTATAATTTAATTGGGAGTGGCTTTGTTTTTAGAAAAAATAGGACTTTTAGGTTTTAAATCTTTTGTTAAAATGCAGGAATTAAAATTAAATAGTAGTTTAAATTTTATTGTCGGGCCTAATGGTTGTGGAAAAAGTAATTTGTTAGATGCAATTCGTTTTTGTATAGGAGAAGATAATTTAAGTGTTTTAAGAGTTAAATATATAACAGATTTGATTTCTGATGTTAAGTCTGGAGAATCTAATTTTGCTGAAGTAACTCTTTTTTTTAATAATGAAGATTTATCTGTGAGTGATTTTAGAGATAGATTTTACATTAGAAGAAGGCTTTATAAAGATGGTACAAGTGAATATTTTTTGAATAATGATACTTTAAATCTTAAAAGTTATGAAAGTCTTATCAATAAGTTAAGGCTAAAGAATTCACCTTATATGTTTATTAATCAAGGTAAAATTGAAAAAATTTCTTCAAGTGGAAGTATTAATTTGAAATCTTTAATAGAAGAGGCGAGTGGAATAGATATGCTTAGAGTTGAAGAAGAACAGGCATATAAGAGATTGGAAAAGTCCAAAGAAAATTTGAATTCTCTTTGGACTTTAAGAGATGAGTTGAATGAAAAATATGAAAAGATCAAAAATGATTTTTTTCTTAAGGGTAAGTATCAAAAATTAAAGATGGATTTAGAGATATTGGAGAAGAATTTAAGATTAAAAAAACTCTTTAATATTAATTTTGAGTTAAATGAACTTAAGAGCAAATTGGATATTAAGGATATAGATAAGATTTTATCTTTAAATAGCTTTTCTATTGAAAGTGTTAAGGAAAAGTTAGAATTTTATTCTTTTAGAGAAAAGAATGTTATTAAGAACATTGAGGTAATTAAGAAAGAAATTGAAACTTTAAAATCCAAATTGCTTGAAATAGAGATCAAGATTCAAAAATTAGAACATGACAGAAAAGGAAAATTGAATTTGGCAGATATTTTTATGAGCAATAAAGTGCAAATTGAATCGGTAAAGGTTGGCATAAATGAAGAACTAGTGGATTTAAATAATTCACTTCAATCTAAGAAGAAAGATTTTTTTACTGTTACTGATGAAATAAATAGGTATACTAGAAGTTTTTTTGAACTTGTTGATTTAGTTTTATCAATTTCTAAGGAGAGTAACATAGAAGAATTTGAACTGCTAAAGAAAAATATTTTGAATTCTTTAAAATATTTTGAGGATACTTTAAGTATAAAATATATTAAAGAGATTAGGGAAAATTTACTTAAGTATATAGTCAAAGAAGATAAGCTTTTAAATTTATTAAAGGAAAAAATTGAACCTATCTTTGAGCAGAATGTTGATTTAAGGAAATTTTTGCTTGCAAAAAATAATTCTAAGACTAGTCTTGCAAAGGAAATCACTACTATTGAGGGGCTGGTGTCGAATAAAACGGCAAAATTAAACGAGATATTAGGAGAAATTGAATATACAGAGCTTTCTAGGCTTAAGAATGAAGATGAGATTAAATTGATAGATAGTAATTTAAGATTTTTATTTGAAACTAGGGATGAACTTAGAGAAAGACTTAATAATTTGAACTTAAAATTAGATGAACTAAGTTTGGAGAGAAGTGATATTAATGTTAATTTGGATAAATTTTTAAGTGAAGCTAAGGGTAGTGAATTAGTTGCTAGTAATGAGATTAATTCTTTAAATTTGTTAGATGCTTTTAAAAATTCATCTTATTATGAATATATGAAAAAACAGGCAGAATATGATATTTTATTTAATTCTAGTTTAGATATTGCAGATGAGATAAAAGATTTTAATCTTGTTAATAAGAATTTAGAAAAATTTGAATTTACAGAAGATATGGCTAAAATAGGTGCTTTACAAAAAGAAATTAATATGATTGAACATAATAATTATATTTTTTTTAATGTTGAGAGAGAATATAATGAGATAAAAGAAAAGGTTGAGAGAATAAGTTCACAAATAGATGATTTAAATTCGACTAAGGAATCTTTAAATAAGCTGAGAAAAAAAATAAAAAGGGAAATTGATAAAAGATTTAATGATGCTTTTAATGAAATTAATAATCATTTTGTTTATTTTTTTAATCGAATGTTTACGGGCAATGGGAGTCTTTTTTATGGTAAGGATTCAGGTGAGATAGAAATCAAAATAGACTTTAAGGATAAATTAGCAAAGGGAAATAAAATGCTTTCTGGGGGTGAACATTCTTTAATTAGCATAGCATTTTTATTTGCTTTGTATTATTATTCTCCTGCTTCATTTTGTGTTCTTGATGAAATAGATGCTTCTCTTGATTTTGAAAATAGTAATAAGCTATCAGTACTTTTAAAGGAACTTGGTCAGAGAGTGCAATTGTTTATAATAACTCATAATATGTATGTTGCTCAAGGAAGTAAAAATTTAATCGGTGTTACTAGTGATAATGGAGAAAGTGTAATATTTAATATATAATTTATTAAGTATATTAGGGAATTTATTATGAGAGAGAAAAAATTTCGTTTTCAAAAATATTTTTTAATTTTGATACTTTTATCGATTATTGTTTCTTTTTTTACTTATTTTTATTCATATAGAATGATTGAAAAGACTCGCAGTAATACAGAAGAACATTTAAATCAAAAATTAAAATTACTTAATATAGAAGATTTTTATTTTGATTTAAATTCTAGTCTAAATATGGATGATTTTTTCTTTCCCAAGCCTAATCTTCCTGATGGTAAGTTAGGAGATAGTGTAATGCATCATCAGTCAATTAGTGAAGAGCTTCTTAAGAGTCTTTGGGTGAAGTCAGATAATTTGTTTAATATTGATTTAGAGAAAGAAAATGAATCATTAGTTGATAAAATTTTGGAAAATTATAAGTGAGTAAAGAATGTTTTATTTATTTTAATTTTTTATTTTTTATTATTAATATTATACCTTCTTTAGCTTTTGAAAATCGATATAGTACTTATGAGCTTGATTTTAGTAGCGAGAAGCAAGAATTTTTGGTAAATACTAATTCAAAATTTAATTTTTTTTTTAAAGATTCTACTTGGATTTATATTAAAAATGTTAAAAATAATGCCTTCATTAGGCTTGTATCAGAATCCTATCAAAATGGAGCTATGTTTACTTTTCAAACTTCAAAGAATATTGGAATTATTATATTGACTTTTAAATATCAAAATGTGAAGGATTCTAGGGAGTTTACTAAAAATGTGATTTTGAAAATTGCTAAGAGGGAAGAATCTTCCAATTTGAATGAGATGAATCCCAAAGGTAATTTAAGTTTAGATAAGTTTATTAAAACTGATAAGAGTAATAATAATTTAAGCTTGAGAGACATTATGAAGAGAGCTTTAAATTTATCTTACATTAATGACTATAAAGGAGCAATTGCATTACTTAATAAATACGATTTTGATGATAATGAATATACTTTATTAAAAGCCGAGCTTTATTATAAGAGTGGAGATTATCTGAATTCTTACTTAAATTACTTGAGTTTAAGAGATGTATACTTTAATAAGATTTTTTTAAATCTAATTGATCTTGGAATTAAATTAAGTAAGGTGGAAAATGTATTAAGAGATGTTAGATTTTTAGTAGAAAATAATATTGATTTTAGTGAGAATACTTATCTTGATATTCTTGAATTTTTGTTAATGAATGGCGAATATGAATTTTTTTTGAATTTAAGCTTGCTATACTATCCAAAGTATTTAAATTCAAGGTTTCCAGATAGATATAATTATTTGTTGGGCAAACTATATGAGACTGAGAGCAAGTATAAAGATTTTATAAAGTCTCTTAGTTATTATAAGAGAGTTATTGATAGCTATCCTTTTAGCAGTTATTATGAGCTTTCTAAATTGAGATTTTTATTTTTAAAACGGTTTTTTTAGGAGAATTTGGTATGATTAGACGTAGACTTACTAAACAACTTGAAGTTATTAAAGATTATCTTTGGGATATGAAGGAGTGTGTTCTTAAGATCATAGAAAACTCGTTAATAGCTTTGGAATCTAGAGACAAAAATTTGGCTAAAAAGATTATCAATGAGGATGAGAAAATGATAGATGATTATCAATATGATATTGAGGATTTATGTGGACGAATCATTGCTACTGAACATCCTGTCGCTACTGAACTTAGAGAGATTTTGGCAATTATTAAAATAATCAGTTCTCTTGAGCGTATTGCGGATCATTCTACTAAAATTGTAAAGGTCGTACTTCTTTTAGAATCTAATGTAGGTGATTTTTCTTCGGTTGACATTTATCAAAAGCCTTTAAGGGAGATGGCAGATACAGCAAAAGATATGCTTGCAAATATTTTTGATGCGTATTTTGATGGAGATTTTGTTAAAATACTTAAAATAGTAAAGTATGATAACATTATAGATAAATTATTTTCAAAGCAAAAAACTATTGTAATTGATGCGATGAAAAATAATCCAGAGAATTTAGATTATCTTTTAAATATATTATTTTTAAATAGTTTTTTAGAAAGAGTAGGAGATCATGTTGCAACGATAGGTGAGTTACTTTATTTTGTTAAAGTGGGAGAAAAAGTAAATCTGACTTAAAGAAGTATGATTTAAGTTATGAATAAACAATTTTCACTTATTTTTATTCAGTTGATTTTTTTATATGTTGCTGGCATGATGTATTCTAAATTTTTACTGTCTCTAATTGCTTCTGAATGACCAATGAGCAAATAAGAGTCATCTTTTAAATGTTGAGTGAATTTTTCAGCAAGTTTGTTTCTAGTTTTTTCATCAAAATAAATCATTACATTTCTGCAAAAGATTAAATCAAATTTTTTCTTGAATGGAAAAATTGCATTCATTAGATTCAATTTTTTAAATTGAATCATTTTTTTTAGTATGTCTTTGACTTCGAATTTGTCATTTGTAATCTTATTTAAATATTTGATTTTTAGATGATTGGGAAGTGTCTTTACCCGATCTTCAGAATAAATTCCCATTTTAGCTTCGTTAAGAACAGTAATGGAAATATCTGTTGCTAATATTTTTGCTTTGCAGTGAATTTTGTTGTTGTTTATGTATTCATTTAATATCATTGCAATTGTGTATGGTTCTTCTCCACTTGAGCATCCAGCTGACCATATTCTAATTTCTTCTTCTCTTGATTGAGCCATTTGCTTAAGCATTTTGGGTAACAATTTTTTCTCAAGAAATTCAAAATGGTTAGGTTCTCTAAAAAAATAAGTGTGATTTGTTGATATTTTATCCACTAGTTCTATTAAAGATATTTGATTGTTTTGTTTTTCTAAGTAATTAATGTATTCTGTAAAATTGCTCAAATTTTTTGCTCTGATTGTTGATGATAATCGACTTTCAATTAGCAATTTTTTTTTATCGTTAAGATTAATACCGAAATTATTATAAATTATTTTGGTAAGCCTATTAAACTCTTCTTGATTTATTTTGATATTAAATTCATTATTCATACAAATTGTCTTTTATCATATTTTTTATTATTAAGTTGTAGGGATCTCTTAAATTCCCAAAAACATTTTACGTACATTTATGATACCAAATATGATACCAAAAATGCTTTTTGATATAAATATTTTAATTGAAATAATATGTTAATTATGCTATTTTAATATCTAAAATGTTATTTTATTTAAATTATAAAGGTTGTTTTTATGCGTAAGAGAGTAAATCAAGCAAAAGAAGTTATATCCAAAGTTGATTTTAATGATAAAAAAGTTGGAACATGGGGGCTTTTAGCACTTATCGTAATTGTGTTTGGATTTATTATTGCACCCTTAATGCCAGGTTTATTTGATACTACTGATTCATCTAGTTTAAAATTTGGATCTTATAAGGGACAACCAGTTTATTATGAAAAAGACAATAAATTTGCTCAATATGTTAAATCTTACTCAAATTTTTATTCTAAATTGAAAAAAAATAATAGTCTTGATATAGAGTATTTTATTTGGAACTTGGCTTTTATGAAGTATGTGGAAGATATTGCCTTTATTGATTTAGCAAAAACTAATAGTTTTTATGTTTCAAAAAATATTTTGAATAAGAATTTAATGAATTCTCCTGTGTATTTAGACTCTAGTGGTAATTTTAGTCCCAAGAGATACAATAAAGTTTCTGATTATCAGAAGTTTAAAATTCATAATGAAACAGTAGACAATTTACTCTCTTCAAACATACAGGTTTTGTTAAGCAGCAGCTTCATATTGCCAGACTCTCTTCTGAATGCTATTAAAAGTATGAATGAAATTAGACGCAATATTGTATATGTTTCACTCTCATACCAGGATTTTCCAAAAGATAAGGTGATCTCTTATGCTGATCAGAATCAAAAATTATTTAAGAGTTTAGATATTGTTTCTATTCGTTTTAAAAATTTAAGCGATGCTGGTGGTGCTTATGAAAAATTGTCTAAAGGTATGCCTTTTGAAGAAGTTGCTAAATTTTATTCCGAAGACGTTACTAATTTTAAAGGTATTGCATCTTCTAAGAAATATTATTTTGATTTGGATCTTGTCCTTGAGAAAAAGGAAGATCTTGCTGCAATTTTTTCTTTGAAGATGAATGAATTTACTAGTCCTATTAAATCTAAAAATGGAAATGGATATGATATATACAAAGCATTGAGCAATATTGGTGATTTTGATAAAAATTCAGAGCATGATATCAGTTCTGTTAGAAACTATATAGAAACTTATGAACCCAGTGTTATTGAGACTTTTCTTGAAAAAAAGCTTAATGATATTCTGACTGAAGTTAATTTTGATGGCCCGCAACAAGTTTTTAAAAAACATAATTTGGTATTGAAAAAAGATGTTGTTAATCTTGCGTATAATATGAATATTTATCCTAGTACTTTAAGGGAACTGTCAGTTTTCAGCAATAGTAAAG
This sequence comes from Borrelia turicatae 91E135, assembly GCF_000012085.2. Taxonomy (NCBI): domain Bacteria; kingdom Pseudomonadati; phylum Spirochaetota; class Spirochaetia; order Spirochaetales; family Borreliaceae; genus Borrelia; species Borrelia turicatae. The sequence continues at coordinate 38,049 of NC_008710.1, read as the reverse complement.
ATTTTTATGATGTCATCTTTGATTTGAAAGAAGGTCAGTGGTCTAAGCCCTTTTTAGCAGATCAGCGAGTTTATTTATTTTCTTTCAGTTCAAGTGTTAATGATTCTGTTAATTCTGATAATTTAATTAAAGAAGATCGTATGCTTGATATCCTTTATCAGGCAAATAATAAGTTGGTGTTGGATTATATTTTGAATAAAAATAATTTTAAGGAAAATTTTAATGAAGCATTCTTTTCTTTACAGGATTTTAGTTGAAAGACCAGCAATTAGTATGTTTAGACATTTGAGTTGTTGTTGGTATAGATAAAAATCATGTGATATGTGTTTTAAAAAATGGATTATATTTCTTTTTGTAACTTTGTTCTCTTGTGTTAAAGGCAGTAAAGATTTTATTGTTTTTAATAAAGAGATGAAAAAAATTAGTGAAATAAGTTATTCTGATACAGGTTTAAGTGGGGATACTGGAGAAGATGTCTTTGGTTCTTTGATTGATCTTAAGGGTTACAAAATTTTGTCAGTTCATCAGGAAAATTTAAATTTAGATGTTTATTTTGAACAAGTGGTTTTAGCACAGAATTTTGCAGATCTTAAAACTTATTTATTTATTATTGGTTTTGATCCAAAGAGTCATGAAGCAGTCGTTCTTTTTAAAACCCAAGTAAATATTGATTCTAAAAATTCTTACAATATGTATCTTGAGGATATTACTGGTGATTATAATTTTGATATAGTAATCCAAGGTTTTTTAGATGAAGATTCTGTTTTGTATATCTTTCAAAGAGCAGTTGCTAATGATGTCGCCTCGTATAGACCTATATTTTTTGATAAGGTGAATGGAAGTATTATTATAAATAAATATGATAGATCCTCAGCTTATGATGATAAAAAGTCAAGGGAAAGTTATTCTATTTCTTTAGAAAGGTATGAGAAGCAGGGTGAGGATATGATAGTAAGTAAAATAGAAAAGTATGAGTATTCTCAATTGCAAGGTAAATATTATCCTTTATCTGCTAGTGAGAAAGTCAGGCGGATAGATAATGATGTATATCAAACTTTGAAAAATTTACCCAAAGAAGAAGTTTATAAATTTTTATATGGTGTTTGGTATGATAGTAATGCACATCAACGTTTAAGGAAATCAAATTTTGAGGATGCTTTATTTTTATCATTTAATAGGCATCTTAATGAAATTAGTATTTTTAAAAACAATGCTCAAGAAATTGCACATATTGAGTATATCTCAAGACCTGCTTATAATACTCTTAATATCAGTACCAAGTCTATTTTTTCAGATTTAATAGTATATAATTTTTGGATTAAAATTATTGATATTGATAATATTGAGATAAAAATTGATACTGGAACAGATGCTTATGATAAATATGGATTCTCAGGTGTTTTTAAACGATTTAATGATTCTGTTTTAGTTGAGGATGATAAGGATTCTTTGTTTATTCCAAATGGTAATTATGTGTGTAAGGATATCATTTATGATTTTTCTTATCCTAATCTTACTTATATTGTTGGAGATAATATTTATTATGGAATTTTTAATGTTTTTAGTCTAAATAATAATTTAGTGCTTGAATATGAAATTAGCATGGATGAAAATAAGATAAGTGAAGCTTTTATTATTGAGTATAGCGAGAGAATAGTTCAGAAACAAAAGTTTTCTACAATTCTCCTTAATCCTATTAAAATTTTAAAAGATGAAGTAAGTTTGGTGAAGGGGCAGAAATTGAAACTTGAAAGGATAGAAAAATTAGGTTAAATTTTATGAAAATATTAAGGAGTATTGTTACTTATATTAATTTTTTTTTCTTTGTTTTGGTTTTTACTGTCTTATTTCCAGTATTTTTAATTTTTAAGATTTTTAGATTTGAAAATTATTTTATAAAATTTAGTTTTATATTAGTTAGATTTGCTATTAAGATCAGTTTGTGGTTTGCTGGAATTAAAGTTATTGTTACAAAGGATGATGATTGTTCTTTGCCTGAGGATGGTGTAGTCATTATGGCAAATCATATTGCTTCAATGGATCCACTTTTTTTAATTTATGTTTTTATGAAACCTTTTGTGATAGTTGCTAAGAAATCCCTTTTAAAAATTCCGTTAATTAATTTTCTATTAATTTCTATGGGATCTATTTTTATAAATAGGAATAGTATAAAATCTTCTGCTATTACTCAAAGGAAAGCAGCTAAAGTTATTCAAGAAGGTGGAGCTATTGGAATTTTTCCTGAAGGGACTAGAAATCGAGGTGGTAGTACAAGAGATTTTAAAAGAGGTTCTGTTAATCTGGCTTTAAGAACAAATTCTTCAATTATTCCTGTGACTTTGTTTAATACACATAAGGTTTTTGTTAAAAATTTGATATTGAATTCAGGATTATCCATATATGTACATGTTCATTCTTTAATAGATGTTTCTAATTTGACAGATGATGATAAGGCTCAGCTTCATATTATTGTTAGAGATAAGATAATTAAAAAATTAGAAAAGATGAAAATTCAATATAATGTTGATAGGAATTTAAATGAATACAAATAGTTATGATGAGAGTAAGATTGTTACCTTATCTTCCCTTGAGCATATTAGGTTGCGGTCTGGAATGTATATTGGGAGATTGGGCGATGGTTCTAATATTGATGATGGTATTTACATTTTAGTTAAAGAGATTATTGATAATTCAATTGATGAATTTATTATGGGCCATGGCAAAGAAATTTTGATAAAAAAAGAAAATAATATCATTAGTGTAAGAGATTATGGTCGTGGGATTCCTCTTGGAAAAGTTGTAGAGAGTGTTTCTGTTATTAATACTGGTGCTAAGTATAATGATGATGTTTTCCAATTTTCTGTAGGACTTAATGGAGTTGGGACTAAAGCGGTTAATGCTTTAAGCTCAAACTTTTTAGTAAGGTCAATAAGGGACGGAAATTTCTTTGAAGCAATTTTTTCAAAAGGGAATTTAATTAATACTATAGAAGGTAAGTCGAATGAACAAAATGGCACTTATATTGAATTTTTAGCTGATACAGAGATTTTTGGTAAATATAAATATAGTGAAGATTTTTTACGGAGAAGATTCTTTCATTATGCTTGTTTAAATAAAGGTTTAAAAATTAATTATAATGATCAGATTTTTCAATCTGATAATGGACTTCTCGATTTTATAAATGCTGAGATTAAAGGTGAAGATTTACTTTATGATTTTGTTTATTATTCCAGTAAGACTTTAGAATTTGCCTTCTCTCATACAAATAATTATGGCGAGACATATTTTTCATTTGTGAATGGACAATATACTAGTGATGGAGGTACCCATCAGACAGGGTTTAGAGAAGGTTTTGCTAGAGCCATTAATGATTTTCTAAAAAAAACATATTCATCTACTGATATTAGAGAAGGACTTATAGCTACACTTTCAGTTAAGATAAAAGACCCAATATTTGAAAGTCAGACTAAAAATAAGCTTGGTAATATTGAAACTAGAAGCAGTGTTGCTAAAGAAGTACAAAGGATAATTTTGGAAATCCTTTATAAGGATAAGACCCTTGCAAAGGCAATTGAAAACAAAGTTGTTGATAATGAGCGTCTTAGAAAAGAATTAAGTAGTGTACGCAAAGAGGCAAAAGAGAGAGCAAAGAAAATATCTTTTAAAATTCCTAAACTTAAAGATTGTAAATTTCATTTTAATGAAAAGAGTATGCATTCTGATTCGACTATGATCTTCTTAACAGAAGGAGATTCTGCAACAGGGTCAATGGTGTCTTGTAGAGATGTATATACGCAGGCTATATTTTCTCTTCGTGGGAAGCCACAAAACATGTTTGAAAAAAATAAGTCTGAAATATATAAAAATGAAGAACTGTATAATATGATGGTGGCTCTTGGTATTGAAGAATCGATTGAAAATTTGAGATATAATAAAATAGTCATTGCTACAGATGCAGATTTTGATGGTTTTCATATTAGAAATTTGCTTTTAACATTTTTCTTGACTTATTTTGAAGATTTAGTTTTGAATGGACATATGTATATTTTAGAGACACCACTCTTTAGAGTAAGGAATAAAAGTTCCACTATTTACTGTTATTTTGAAGAAGAGAAGCAAAAAGCTGTTCGTGAACTTAAGAATCCTGAAGTTACAAGATTTAAAGGACTTGGAGAAATTTCTCCAAGTGAGTTTAGGAGTTTTATTGATGTTTCTAATATTAGACTTACAAAAGTAGATCTTGTCAATATTAAGGAAATAAAAGAGCACTTAGGGTTTTATATGGGACCAAATACTCCTGAGAGGCGAAACTTTATTATGGAGAATTTAATTTAATGGATATTAAAACATTACTTAAGGATAATTTTTTACAGTATTCATCTTACGTCATTAAAGATCGTGCAATTGCTAGTGTTATTGATGGATTTAAGCCTGTGCAGAGACGAATCATACATTCTCTTTTTGAGATGAATGATGGTAATTTTCATAAAGTTGCAAATGTTGTTGGAAATACAATGAAATATCATCCCCATGGCGATACTTCAATTTATGAAGCACTTGTTAATATGGCAAATAAGGATTTATTTATTGAAAAGCAAGGAAATTTTGGTAATCTTTTAACAGGAGATCCTGCTTCTGCATCGCGTTACATTGAATGTCGATTAACCCCTCTAGCATTTGAAGTGCTTTATAGCAAGGAAATAACCTCTTATGAACCTTCTTATGATGGTCGCAATGATGAACCTTTAATTTTTCCTGCTAAAATTCCTGTAATACTTGTTCAGGGAAGTGAAGGAATAGCTGTTGGCATGGCTGCTAAAATTCTTCCTCATAATTTTAATGAGATTTTAAGTGCTGTTAAAAGTGAGTTGCTTGGAGAGTCTTATGAGCTTTATCCTGATTTTCCAACTGGTGGAATAGTCGATGTTAATGAGTATGCTGATGGAAATGGAAAAGTTTTGGTTCGTGCAAGGATTGAACCTACAGATGATAATAAGGCCATTTTAATAAAAGAATTGCCATTTGGAGAGACTACTGAGAGTTTGATAGCTTCAATTGAGAGAGCTATTCGGAAAAATTATATTAAAGTCTCAAGTATTAACGATTTTACTACCGAAAATGTGGAGATTGAATTAACCCTTCCAAGAGGAGTTTATGCAAGTGAAGTTATTGAAAAATTGTATCATTATACAAATTGTCAAGTTTCTATTTCTGTTAATTTGCTTTTACTAAGTGATAGATATCCTGTTATCTATACTGTTACAGATATTATCAAGTTTCATGCTGAACATTTGCAAAAGATTTTAAAGATGGAACTTGAATTGGAGAGAAATAAAATACTTGAAAAAATATTTTCTAAGACTCTGGAACAAATGTTTATTGAAAAGAAGATTTATAAAATTCTTGAGACTATTTCTAAAGAATCTGATGTTGTTAATATTGTGTTGAGTGAAATTTTAAAATATAAAGATAGTTTTTTGTATAGAGATATTGTTTTAGATGATATTGAAAATTTACTTAAAATTCCTATTAGGAAGATCAGTATGTTTGATATTGATAAAAATAATAAAGATATTCGAAATTTAAGTAAAGAATTAAAAAGTGTAGAGAGTAATATTAAATCAATTAGAGGTTTCTCAATAAATTTTATTGATACTCTGCTTGAAAAATATTCCAAAGTTTATCGTAGAAAAACGGAAATATCCCTTATTAAGTCAAAAAATGTTAAAGAAATAGCTACTAAGAATATGAAGGTTTATTTGAACTTAAAGGCAGGTTTTGTTGGAACGAGTCTTATTGATGGTGAATTTATTGGTAATGCTAGCTATTATGATAAAATATTGATATTTAAGAAAAATTCTTATGTTTTAAAAAATATTGAAGATAAAACATTCATTGATAAGAATAATGTGAATGTTTTAGTGTATGATATCAATAATTCTAAAGATCAAGTATTTTCTATAATTTATCTAAATAAAGCTGATAATTTTTATTATGTTAAGAGGTTTAAGATAGATAAGTTTATCACAGACAAGATTTATGAATTTTTAAATGATGGAGATGAATTTATAGATTTTGCTTTGAATCCAGAATTTGTAGAATTTTCTACTAGTAAAGATATTGTTAGAATGATTAGCATTGATGATTTTATGATTAAATCACGTATTTCTGTGGGTAAGAGAATTTCAAGCAGTATTATTAAGAAGGTTAAGTTTAAATGATTCGTATTAAAATTAAAGATTGAACAATTTAGTTAATAAGTATATAATGAATATGTAATAAGTATGTAATGAAGTATATGATGCAATATATACTGCAAACATTGAGCAGTTTATATTTGGGAGGTATTTTATGAAAAAAATATTGATTTTAATGTTAGTTTTCTTTTGTGCTTTTGTTAGTTTTGCCCAAAATCATGATGAGCTTGTGGGTAGTGGTGGCAACGTAGAAAAAATGTTACTTTATGAAACTTATAAAAAAGATGCTGTAGTGCCTTGTTTATTGAATCTTTTTGTAGGTTTTGGGATAGGATCTTTAGTACAAGGCGATATTACTGGTGGATTACTGAGTTTAGGCTTTGATGTTGTGAGTATTGGTTTGTTGAGTTATGGTACATATTCTATAATTGAATCTCATTATGAAAAAAAGGAAAAGCCAACAGTACTTGCTTTATCTTTAGCGGCGGTAGGGGGAGCTACTCTAGTTTTAACACGAATTATTGAAGCTGTACTTCCTTTTACATATGCGTCTAGTTATAATAGAAAACTTCAAGAGAATTTAGGAATAACATTGGGGGGATTGCAACCAGAAGTTGATATGAATTTTAATGAAGATGCTAGGTTAATGCTTGAAGTCTCTTTCACTAAGAGGTATTAATTATAAAAATCAAAATAAAAATTGAGTAATTGTAATATATTAATTATAATTACTCAATTTGTGAGAATTTTGGTAATATTTGTTTTTCATTACCTGTCAAAAAAGTGTGTCATTTTTTTAATTTCTAATGCTTTGTTATTGTGTAGTTTTTAAGTAAGTAATTTTTATTTGCGCTTTAAGATTATTGTATGGCTTATAAATTGTATTTAATTCATTTATCTATATTGTTTGATCTCACGATTTAAATCTTTTTTTATGCTTTTTTGTTTTAACACTTCTCTTTTATCAAATAATTTTTTTCCTTTACATACCCCAAGTTCTACTTTTATTAATGAATTTTTCAGATAAATCGAGATAGGAACTAATGTGTATCCTTCTTTTTCTTTAAATTTTTTTAGTTTTTGTATTTCTTTTTTTGTTAAAAGAAGTTTTCTGCGTCTTATTTCTTCGTGATTGAAGATATTACCTTCTTTATATTTTGCTATATGTAAATTTTCAAGCCATACTTCATCTTTTTTAATGCTGGCAAAGCTATCATTAAATGAAAATTTTTTTAATTTAATGGATTTAACCTCAGTTCCTTTTAAGATGATTCCACAGTTTATTTTATCTTCAATGAAGTAATTGAACCTTGCTTTTTTGTTTTCAAGCAGTAATATACTCACACCTATTCCTTTTCAATAACTAGTCTAAATCCAATGTTTGGTGAACACCAATGTTTTAGGAATGAAGCCTGAGTTGAAGGTTTAAGTGTTGAGTTGTTATTGTAATTGTATGTTCTAATCTCAGTGATTAGTGAGTTAAAGTTTGAATGTGCATAGTATATATCGTTTTCGTCTTGAAATAATATGGAGTCATTGATGTTTGGGTTTTGCATTAAATTCCAAAAGCCAACTTTTTTAGATATTTCATTTGTATTTAAACTTTCTATAGCTTTTGGTACTTCTTTTTGATATACTTCCCATTCTTGAGATATAGGGAGTCTTGCTTTAAATCCTTTAGGTAAATTTGAAGAATACCATTTAGCATATTCTGTTGCTGCATGATAAGATATATGAGTAATATCTTCATTTGAAGGCATTTGTTTAAAGGTTTTAAGGTAACTTTCATCTACAAGTTCTTCTTTTATTAAATTGTCTTTGTTGTTTAATGTCCATTTTGGATTTTCATTTAAAAATTTTTGATATTCGGTTTTAGTTACATTTCTGTTCTGGATTAAAAATTCTTTTAATTTATATGTAGTCTTGAGTGTGAGATTTTGGGAATATAATTTGTAATTTTGGGTACTTTCAATATTTTGTGGGGCTATCTTTTTAAAATCCTTTAGATGTAAATTTATATTTTTAGTTTCAAAGTTTAATATTTTATTTTCATTTTTTAGTTTTTCTATTAGTGTTTTAAACCACGTTTCGTTGGATATTTGTTTTTGTTGTTCTTTATCTAAATTTTCAAAAAACCAAATTATTGTCCTATTTTCCAAATTGAAGTTTTGTTGTAGAGATTTCCATATTTCTTTGCTGTTATTATTGTTTATTGAATACATATCTTTATATGCTATGAGAAAGTCTTTAAACATTGTATTTGAATGTATATGTGGAATGGATGTTTTAAAGAATTTCTTTATATGTTCTGGACTGTTCGGTAAGTCGTTTACAATTAATGAGAATACGGGAATTAATTGTATATTGTCGTTATTATTTTTAATTTTTGTCATAACTGAGAGTTCTTTTTGTCTTTGTGCAATGATCTTATCAGGATTTTTTAGTCTTAAATCAATGTTGAATTGATAGCTTGTGAAAAATTTATTTTGTATATCAATTTTCTTTTCATAAGTCTCAAATCCAAGCCTTTGAATTTTTAAGGTTCCTTTAGTAGTATTTATGTATTTTTTTAGTGGAGTTCTTCCAATGTATTTTTCGTCTAAGTAAACATGTGCATTATTGACATTGGTTTTTATCTTTAAGTATGCTCCAGGATTGTTTAATTTGGTATTTATGATTAAACTAAATACTAATATTAAAGGTAGGATAATTATTGTAAAGAAAACGTAAATTTTTGGGGTTATTCCTAATATTGGCTTTAATTTTACTGTAAGTAATTCCTCATTAATATCAAGACGATCATTCTCTTTGAGCATATATGATGATTATAAAAAAGTATGAAAAGAAATTCAATATTGCATGTATTTTTGTTTATATTAGTTAAAGAAAAATAAATATAGTTATTTATGATTGATTTCAGATTTCGTTCTTTTTAATAAAGCTTTGTGATTATGAAGATATTGATAATTATTGATTTTATGTATAATTTATTTTTGAGGATAAGTGTATGTATTTAGAAAAATTAGATAAGTTTGCTAACTTTTTAGTGAAGATTATTGAAAAATATTTAACTTATAGGAAAAAAAGGAAGTATTTTTATAAACTTAAAGCTAAAAGACGAGGATTTATGCTTAACTTTTTACTTGAACTTTTGGGTGCTTCGATTTTTGTTTTGGGAATAAATCAATATTTTTTACAAGCATATAGAATTCCATCAGGATCAATGGAAAATACTCTTCAAATTGGAGATTTATTATTTGTGGATAAATTTTCTTATGGACCTGAACTTTTGCCAGGAGTATGTAAAATCAATGGGGTAAAAGAACCAAATGAAGCAGAGATTGTGATTTTTGAAAATGTAGAATATGAATCAAAAGGGCTTTTTTTTGATATTTTGCATAGATTACTTTATATGTTGTCTTTTAGCTTTGTTGATCTTGATAGGGATGAAAATGGAAATCCTAGTGTTAGATTCCTTGTTAAAAGAGCGTTATTTGCGGATGGTAAGCTTGTAAGATTTCGAAATGGGACAGTGTTTGTTAGGAAGGAAGGCGAAGAAAGTTTTATAGAAGAAAATTCTTATAAAGCCTCATTAGGATATAATTTTGGTATTAAGAAGGTTATAGAAGATGTGGACTATAAGGTTTATGATAATCTTGCTATGTTTATTGCATTAAATCAATTGAGTGTTGATTTAGAGAATATATCTGATTTTTCATTTTTTAATGTTAGGGAAGTTGATAGATTTGAAATTGAAAGATTGGAATATCGTTATTTAGTAGCTTTCATGCCATATGTTGATTATTATATGGAAAAGGCAATAATGAGGGATTATGGAATATATGTGCCTTATGGATATGTATTGCCTATTGGGGATAATAGAGATAATTCTTATGATGGTAGATTTTTTGGTGTTATAAATAAAAGTAAAATTCTTGGTAGAGCTTTTTTTATGTATTTCCCTTTTTCTAGAATAGGTTTGATTTAAATATGGCAGCATATTTAACTTTTGAACAAAGACTTTTAAGAAAAAAGAGAAGACAAAATTTTCTTAAAATTATTCTGTTGTTTTTGGTATTAAATTATTTTTTTACAAAATTTGTCTTACAAATTTTTATTTTTCAAGGTGATGAAATGTTGCCTTTAATAACAAAAAATGATAGTTTGATTTTTATTTCAAAATATATGCGATCTTTTTTTGTTCCTTTGAAAGTAAATGATGTTGTGCTTTATGAAGATTCAAATTTAAGGAGAAATTTTATTTTAAATTTTTTCAGGGATTTATTTTTTTTAAACAAAATTTTTAATACAAGAAGTTATAAAATTGCAAAAATAGTTGCTACTCAGGGAGATTTAGTTTATGTTAAGGGTTTTGATATCTTGGTTCATAGGAGAGATGATAATTCTTATTATTTGAATGGTAATTTTATGAGTGGTTATAGATTAAATGATTTTTTTAACTTTAATGAAGTAATTAGGTGTTTTGCTTTAAAGAAAAATGAATTTTTTCTCTTAAATGAGAATTTAAAAATTTTAAATGATTCTAGAGTATTTGGACCTGTTGAACAATCCCATATTTTGTCTTTCTTAGTATTAAGGATAATGGATTATAAATTTGTTAAATAAGATTTTTGTTGATGCTGATTCTTGTAATTTACAAGTAATAAAATTTTTACAAAATTTTGTGTCAAATAGAAATGTGAGGCTTATTTTGGTTGCAAACAGGCATTTAAATTTAGAGATGTCAAAAAATACTTCTGTTAAAATTGCAAGAGATGTTGATTCTTTGATTTTAGAATTGATTGATAAGAATAGTATGGTGGTTACCAGGGACATATTATTTGTTAAAAACTTATTGAATTTGCAAATTAAAGTTATGAATGATGAGGGACAAATTTTTGATACAAATAATATAAATTATTTGTATTTTAGATCTAAATTAAACATTAATTTAGGTATTAAAGTTAAAAAATATTTTCATGAAGAAACTAATAAAGTTCGGTATTCAAATTTTGCAATGAATTTTTATCGTTTATTCTTTAATTAGTTTTTTATTTTCAATTTTCCATAATCCTTTTCCTTGGGTTAGTATGTAAATTGTTTTATTTGATGTGGGTATAATATCATTAAGTCTTGTTTTACTTAGTTGTGAACCATTATAAGAACCCGGTAATACAGATTGTGAAGGTGGTTGTAGATCGAATGTATTTTTATCTCTTACAAGTTCTACAAATCCATTATTACTGCCGATAAGTATTATTCCATCCACTTCTCTTGCAAAGTATGCAATAAATTCTCCTATGCCATCTCGATTGAATATTGGATCTTGGTAATTATTTGTGCTTGAGTATATTTTGAATTTGTGATCTGATGTATCATGATTTCTTCCGGTAAATACCAAAGTTTCTTTGGATCCACGGATACTTGTTTCTATTATTGCCATTATTTCATTTGTTGATTTAACATTTATAACTCCGCCACCTTTTAGTTTCCAAATTTTTGCAGATTTTCCTGTAATAGACTGCTGGTCATTTGAAATTTGATAAAATTTATCATTGTTAGTTGTGCTGTTGGGAGTTTGATTATTTCCATTTGTATCTAGAATAGTTTGATTTCCATTTTCTCCTAATGCTAGGATGAAAGCAGAAGTAATACCACTTGTTCCTATAGATTTTAAGAATTTAATTGGGATTAGATTTTTTTGAAATAGAAGTTTCCAATTATTGCTTTCAAGAGAGTAGAGTTCTAGTTGTCCATTTTTATTTTGAACTAATAAATATGTTTTGCCTGATATATTTACAAGGTCAATTACAAATTCATAAGAATTGCTAAAATTTACTCTTTCAACATTTCCATTTGATTTTTTAAATAAATGCATGGCTGCAACATAAAGAGTATCATTGACTAATGAGATGCCACTTGGACTTGAAGTGTCTAGAATGTTATTATTACTATTGATTTTTTGTAACTTGCTGAGCTGAGAAAAGATAGATTCACTTGAACATGATAAAACTAACATTATTAATATTATTATCATGAATTTTTTGTAACCTTTTTTATCCATATTTACCTACAATTTATTGATATTCACTATTACTGAGAGTGATATTAGTAAAAAATGTCCGATTTTAGCCATATTCCCAAGTTCAAACATTGTCCACCATGCAGTTGTAATTCCTAAAGCCCATTGGTAGTTGAAATTCCATAAAATTCCAGAACCAATAGACATTACAGGCATTGCATCAAAAGTTCTTAAATTTGAGATATTATCACTTTTATCTCCATAGGAGCTTAAAGAAAATCCTATATTTGAAAATATGGGTATCTGAAAGATCTCCCCTATGTCAAAGACATAGGCTGTTAGGAATGTGATAGGCACTGTACTAAATGTCTTACCTATGCCCGAATCAGGATTTAATAGGTTAAATGAATGATTGATATCAAAATTAAACATGTATCTAAGCTCAAAACCTATAGCTAAGTTGCTTAGGATGTGATATTTATATTTAAGTGCCCCAATTCCTCCTGGGTACAGATTGGAAGAAAAGACTTTTGATAAACTATGGTAGAAAAGGGGAATACCTAAGCTTAAATCTACTTCTATAATAGAATTCCCGTTTCTATCAATTGAATATGCTTCAATCCTGTTCACATTTGCATGCAATAAAAATAGTAAGGTGAGACCAACTAAAAAATTCTTTTTCATTATTCTCCATATTTCAAAAATTCTTTATTTAAAAGTTATTATATTGAAAAATATGTTTTATTACAATTAATTTTTGTGTGAATCTGTTTTTATTTATACTTATAATACAAGTATAGTATAATATATAATGTTTTGATCTAAATTGGTGAGGGAGCTGAGTTGAACAATGTTTTTGATGGTAAACTTTTTGCAAATCAATATTATTTATTACTTAAAGAGTTTTTAATTCATCATGATTTAGTGGATAAAGTTTCTTTAAAAGTGATTTTGGCAAATGATAACCCTGCAAGTAAACTTTATGTTGCTGTTAAGGAAAGGGTATCTAGAGAAATTGGTATTAATTTTCATGTTATTAAGTTAGCTGGTAATTCAGAACAAGATAATATTTTGACGTTGATCGAGGCTGAAAATATAAATGAATATACTGATGGGATTATTGTTCAGTTGCCTCTTGCTAGTGAAATAGATGTAAATATGGTTTTAAACAGTATAATGAGTACTAAGGATGTAGATGGACTTTCTGCTATTAACTTGGGCAAGTTAATTTCGGGTGATAGGAAAGGATTTATTCCTTGTACAGCTTTTGCTGTTTTAAAAGTTTTATTTGATAAGGGAATAGAAATTTCTGGTAAGACTGTTGTTGTGATTGGAAGAAGTTCTCTTGTTGGGAGGCCTATTTCTATCTTGCTTTCTTCTAAACCCTATGATGCTACTGTAATTACTTGTCATAGTAAAAGTACTAATTTAGATGTATATGTAAGACAATCAGATATTATTATTTCTGCTGTTGGAAAACCTAAATTAATAAAAGCTAGTATGATTGATGGATATCCTTATGTTATTGATATTGGTATTTCTAGAGTAGAGATTGATGGTAATAGTGTTCTTATAGGGGATGTTGATTTTGAATCAGTTAAAGAAAAAGTTAAGTTTATTACTCCTGTAGTAGGTGGAATCGGCCCTGTTACGGTTCTTATGTTGATGTTTAATACAATTAAGGCACATTTAATTAGGTATAATAAGTTTGATATTTTAGAAAAGTTAGAAAAGTTGGTGGAGGTTTGAATGTCTGGTCATAGTAAGTGGTCAACTATAAAGAGAAAAAAAGGTGCTCTTGATGCTAAGAGAAATAAGATTTTTACTAAACTAATTCGTGAGATAAGCATTGCTGCCAAGATGGGAGGAGGTGATATTGAATCTAATTCTAGATTGCGACTTGCTGTTAATAAAGCCAGAGTTTCTAATATGCCTAAGGATAATATTGAAAAGGCAATAAAGAAGGGCAGTGGGGATGATAATATAGGCTCTGAATATTTTGAGCTTACTTATGAGGCTTATGCACCCCATGGTGTAGCTTTAATAATTAAGTGCTTAACTGATAATAAAAATAGAACGGCAAGTGAGGTGCGGAGTGTTCTCTCAAAGAGCGGTGGTTCTCTTGGTGCTCCAGGTTCTGTATCTTATATGTTTCACAAAAAAGGATTAATTTCTTATAGTTTAGATAAATATCCTGAAGATGAAATAATAGAGCTTGCATTAGAAGCTGGTGCAGAAGATATTTATAGTGAAGGGTCTCAGATAGAAGTGATAACAAGTGCTGAAAATTTTGAAGCTATTTCATCTTTTTTGAGAACTAAGTTTGAGGAAGATATAGCAGAGATTGCTCTTATTCCTGGAAACAAGCTTTCTTTAAATAAAGAACAGATGGATAAAGTCCTTGCTCTTATTGAAAAATTAGAAGATTTTGATGATGTTCAAGAAGTTGTGCATAATTTAGAAATTATTGATGAGATTAATTAGTTTATCATTGAATTTTTTCTGAAAGTTGATTATGAGAATATTAGGTATCGATCCTGGACTTGCAAATGTTGGATGGGGAATTTTAGATAGGAAAGGTAGTAAGTACATGTATGTTCAAGATGGAACTGTCATAACTCATCCTTTTATGTCTTTGAAAGATAGGTTAAAATTAATTTCTGATGAAATTATTCTTATTATTGATAATTTTAAACCTGATGTTGCAAGCATTGAGAATATTTATTTTGCTAAAAATAAAAAAACGGCTATAAGTGTGTCTGAAGCACGAGGGGCTATTATTTTAACTTTTGCTTTGAAAAATTTAGATTTTTATGAGTATACTCCAATACAGGTCAAGAATTCAATTTCTGGGTTTGGTAGAATTGAAAAAGTACAAGTAAAATATGTTATTCGTATTTTACTTGGGATGAAACCCGATTTTATTTTTACTAGTGATCATAGTAGTGATGCATTAGCGCTTGCAATTTGTCATGGTAATTATCATATTTTGTGAAATTTAATTAAGGAAATGAAAGGTATGGTAAATAATTTGGATATAAATAAGGTAAGCTTGATTTTTTATGTATTATAGTTTAAGTCTATGATCAATAAGATTTGTGGTAAAATTGTAGAGAAAAGAGAGTCTAGTATTGTCATTGTAGCACTTCCCTTTGAATTTGAGATTTTAGTTAGTTCTTTTTGTAATGCAGAATTAGGGTTGCAAGAAGATGTTGAAATATTAACTTATCTTCATCTTCGAGAGGATGAAATTAGACTTTTTGGTTTTTTAAATGTATCGGAAAGAGAAGTTTTTGAAAAACTTATTAGTGTTGATGGAATAGGTCCAAAAGCGGCTTTGAGGATATTATCTGGGATAAAATATAATGAATTTAGAGATGCAGTTGAAAGAGAAGATGTTAAGCTTATTTCTAATGTCAAGGGCATTGGAAATAAAATGGCAGGCAAAATCTTTTTAAAACTTAGGGGGAAACTTGTTAAAGTTAATGAGGCAAGTTCAGGTGTATTGAAATTTAAGGAGCTTGAACAATCAATTGTTAATATGGGTTTTGATAGAAAATTGGTTGCAGCTGCTATTAAGGAAATTATGCTTATTGATGAGTTTTTAATGTTGAGACAAGTTGATCAAGAACAATTTTTGTTTAGAGAAATTTTAAGAAAGCTTTCAGGTTAAATTTTGAATTTTTAGAGGCTTATAATGGGTGTTTATTAAAGAGAGGGTGATTAGATGGATTTTGGAGGGGGATCTAAGTTTTTAAGTTCTGACAAGAATTTTCTGTATGATAGAAATGAGAGTGAACTTAGGCCAAAATCCCTTAAAGATTTTGTAAGACAATCTCATATTAAAGAAAATTTAAATATTTTTATAAAGGCATCTAGAGATAGAAATGAAGCGCTTGATCATGTTTTTTTAAGTGGCCCCCCAGGGCTTGGGAAGACTACTCTGGCTAGTATTATTGCTTTTGAAATGAATACTACAATTAAGATGACTTCAGCTCCAGCTCTTGATAAGCCAAAAGATATTGTTGGTATTTTAACGACGCTTGATGATAAGAGTATTTTATTTATTGATGAGATACATAGGCTTAAACCCGTAATAGAAGAGATGCTTTATATTGCAATGGAAGATTATAAGATAGACTGGATAATTGGACAAGGTCCTGCTGCAAGGACTGTAAGAATGCCAATTCCTAAATTCACTTTAATTGGCGCTACTACAAAGCCTGGAAAAGTGGCGTCACCGCTTTATGCGAGATTTGGAATTGTATTTAGATTTGATCTTTATAATGAAGATGAACTTGTGAAGATAATACAGAGAAATTCGATTATTTTAAATGTTAAATTGGAGGATAAAGCTGCCTGGCTTCTTGCAAGAAGTTCAAGAGGAACGCCTCGTGTAGCAAATAGGCTTTTAAGACGGATGAGAGATTTTGCACAAGTTGGTGGTTATGGTTTGATTACAGAGAGTATTGTGAGTTCTGGACTTGAAATGTTAAAAATTGATCATAAAGGACTTGATGAACAAGATAGAAATATTTTAAGGAGTTTAATACTGAAATTTAAAGGTGGACCTGTTGGTGTTGAAACTTTAGCAATTTCTGTTGGCGAGACAGCAGATTCTCTTGAGGATTTTTACGAACCCTATCTTATTTTAAAGGGTCTAATTGAGAGGACTAGCAGAGGACGCAAGGCTACTGATTTTGCATATTTTCATCTAAATTTGAATAAAAATAATCATGATGACTTAAATACTGGAGAATATGGATACTAAAGAATTTTATTTTGATCTACCATGTAAGTTAATAGCACAGTATCCAAGTGAGAAAAGAGGCTTGTCAAGATTAATGGTGCTAGATTCTGGAAATCAGAAAATTTATCATAATGATTCAATAAACGATATTTTTAAGTACATTAATAGCAATACTTTTTTGGTGTTTAATGATTCAAGGGTTAGGAAATCGAGAATATATGCCAAGACGGAGCATGGAGGTAGTATTGAGTTTTTAATTCTAGATAGATTGGCAGGGGATGAATTTACATCTTTAATTTCTAAGGCTAAAAAACAGAATATTGGCAAAGTTTATATGTTTCCTCAAGGTTTATTGGCTCAAATAATTTCAAAGACAGATAATGAATTTATAATTAAATTTAATAAGTGTGTGAGTGAGTCTTACTTTGAACAGCATGGACTTATTCCTTTGCCACCTTATATTAAGAGAAACTATGATAGAGCGGATGAGGAGCGTTATCGAACGATTTATTCAAAATATATTGGTTCATCAGCATCAGCTACAGCGGGGTTACATTTTAGTGAGGAACTGTTTTCTAAATTGGATGAAAATAATATTGAATACGATTTTATTACACTTCATGTTGGGCTTGGTACTTTTCTTCCTGTAAGAACTAAGACAATAGAGGAACATAAAATGCATTTTGAAAGTTTTTCAATAAAAAATTCTGTAGCGCTTAGACTTGAGGAGTCAAAGGCTTTAGGTAAGAAGATTTTGGCTATTGGAACTACTACTCTTAGAGCATTAGAATCTGCTTATGATAAGCAAAAAGGTTTTGTAAGAGGTGAACAAAAAACTAATCTTTTTATTTACCCAGGAAAGGGGTATGAATTTAAATTTGTTGATATGCTTTTTACCAATTTTCATACACCAGAATCAACTCTTTTAATGTTAGTCTCTTCGTTTGGTGGTAAGGATTTTGTATTTAGTGCTTACAGGGAAGCTGTAAAAATGAATTATAAATTTTTCTCTTATGGTGATGCTACTTTATTTTTAAATCATATGTAGATATTCATGGTTAATTATTTTACTATTTATTTAATAATAATTAGATACATCTTGAAAGGAGAAGGTATATGGTATCAGTTTTTCAAAAAGAAAGATATAAATATATTCCAAAACTGCCGAAAATTTTGGAAAATGATTTTCAAAATATTAGTGTGGTTTTTGGTGAAAAAACAGAAGCCCTTGGAGATAGAGATGCTTTAAGAGAAATTTTTAAAAATACTTATGGGCTTCCAGTTGTAAATTTTACTCAAGGTTCTTCAAATGTGGATTTTACAAGGGTTTTAAATGTAGGAATAATTCTCTCTGGTGGTCCTGCTCCTGGAGGGCATAATGTTGTTGCTGGCATTTTTGATGCGATAAAAAAATCTAATCCGAATTCAAAAATTTTTGGGTTCAAAGGTGGACCTTCAGGTTTATTAGAGGATAAAAAAATTGAGATTACACAAGAGTTAATAGATTCTTATAGAAATACAGGAGGGTTTGATATTGTATCTTCTGGTCGAACTAAAATAGAGACTGATGCTCAGTATGAACAGGCTTTGTCAGTTATTCTTAAAAATAATCTTAATGCTCTTATTGTTATTGGTGGAGATGATTCAAATACCAATGCGGCTTTATTGGCAGAGTTTTTTAAGAAAAAACATCATGATATTCAAGTTATTGGTGTTCCAAAAACAATTGATGCTGATTTGAGGAATGCACATATTCAGATTTCATTTGGATTTGATTCTGCTACTAAGACTTATTCTGAAATGATAGGCAATTTATGTCGTGATGCTATGTCAACTAGGAAATATTGGCATTTTGTGAAGCTTATGGGAAGAAGTGCATCTCATGTTGCTCTTGAGTGTGCATTAAAGACACATCCTAATATCTGCATTATATCTGAAGAAATTTTAGCAAAGAAGAAAACTTTATCGGAGCTTGTAAGAGACATAACTTCTGTTGTAGTAAAACGTTCTTTAAAAGGATATGATTTTGGTGTTGTTATAGTTCCTGAAGGTGTTATTGAATTCATTCCCGAAGTTAAATCTTTAATGATTGAGTTGTGCAGTATATTTGATAGTAATGAAAGTGAATTTAAGGGATTAGATGTTGAGGATATACGAAAAATTTTTATCTCTAAGCTTAGTGGTTATATGAGAGAAGTGTATGTATCTTTGCCTTTATTTATTCAAATTGAACTTGTAAATTCTGTTTTAGAGAGAGATCCTCATGGTAACTTTAATGTATCAAGAGTTCCTACTGAGAAACTGTTTATGGAAATGGTTAATGTTAGATTAGAAGAGTTGAGAAAGCTTGGTGAATATAGTGGTAAATTTGTTCCTATTGATCATTTTTTTGGCTATGAGGGTAGAAGTGTTGCTCCTTCAAATTTTGATAGTGATTATTGTTATAGTTTGGGATATAATGCAGCAATACTTGTTTTAAATGGCTTAACAGGTTATATGTCTAGTGTTAAAAACTTAAATAAAAATGCTACTGAATGGCTTGCAGGTGGAGTGCCTTTAACAATGATGATGAATATGGAAGAGAGATATGGTGTTGCTAAACCCGTTATTAAGAAGGCCCTTGTTGATTTGAAAGGAGCACCTTTTAATGAGTTTGTGAAGAATCGTGAAGAATGGGCAGTGAATAATCTATATGTTTCCCCAGGACCTATTCAATATTTTGGTGTTTCTGAGCTTGTTGATGAAGTGACTTTAACATTGAAATTAGAATTGGAAAATTAAAGTATTGATGATTAGATTTTTGCTCTTGCTTTTTAATGTTTTTATTCTTTATTCAAATTCTTTGGATTATTTTAAATTTGAGTTGGAATATTTAAATTATAAATTTTCGCTGCGAGATAAAATTTCCTCCAGCGAAAATAATATTGATTTTGGTAGTGAATTTTTTGTGAGGCTTGAATCTAATGATGATTTTTTTTATAAAGATGTTCAAGAAAATAAAGATTTAAATATAGAAAAAACTATTAATTCTAATTGGGGTAAGAAATTATTTAGGTTTTCAGCAATAAGTGTTGGCACTTTTCCTATAGCGTTATTTGTAGGTTTGTATTGTTTTGATTTATCTTATTATTTTAATAATATGGATGGAAAAAATTTTCCATATCCTTTCTCAAGTGGTTTTGAGCTTTCAAAAGATG
The DNA here is from genome assembly GCF_000012085.2 of Borrelia turicatae 91E135. Lineage (NCBI taxonomy): Bacteria > Pseudomonadati > Spirochaetota > Spirochaetia > Spirochaetales > Borreliaceae > Borrelia > Borrelia turicatae. The sequence goes on along the minus strand of NC_008710.1, from coordinate 17,883 downwards.
AAACTTTTAAAAAATTTATGATTTCAGCGTCAGCTGGGTTAGCAATATCTTTAATAATTGCCTTGATTGATTGTTTTAGTTATTAGATGAAAAAATTTCAAAAAGAGTTTATTGTAAGGAAAGATTCTCAAAGATTGGATATTTATTTGTCTGAAGATTTGTGTCTTTTTACTAGAAGCCAAATTAAGAAAAGAGAGGTAAAAGCTTTTAAATATCATGATGGTGTTTTTGTTGCAATAAAATTATCAAGACCCGTTTTTGTAGATGATAAAATATTAATAGAGTTTAATGAAGAAATTAATTTAAGGGAATATGTAAGACCTTTGAATTTGCCTATTAGTATTCTTTATGAAGATATAAATGTCATTGTTGTGGATAAACCCCAAGGTATTTTAAGTCATCCTGGTATATCTAACTTAGAGAATACTATTGTAAATTTTCTTTTATACCATATCTCGGGCTTAAGAGATAGTTTTCAGGAGGATAAACTTAGACCCGGAATTGTGCATCGGTTAGATAAAGAAACGTCTGGTGTGATGATTTGTGCTAAAAATTTGAAAACTTTAAATTTCTTATCTAGACAGTTTAAGGAAAGATTTGTTAAGAAAGTTTATATTGCAGTTGTTAAAGGCAATTTTAAAATTGATTCTGGTATTATTGAAACTTTTATAGATAGAGATAGACATGATAGAAAAAGATTTAGCGTGCATGAGAATAGGGGAAAGAGGGCATTAACTGAGTATAGAGTATTGGCTAGTATAGGTAATTATTCCTTGGTAGCTCTAAAGCCTAAAACAGGACGTACTCATCAATTAAGAGTTCATATGAAGCATTTAAATCATCCAATATTAGGAGATAGTATTTATGCTAGATTGGATAAAGAGTTTAAAGAAATGTCTTTGATGCTTCATGCTTTCAAACTTGAAATTAATATTAAAGAAGGTTCTTTGAAAAAATTTATTTCAGTATTTCCACAAAGATTCATTAATTTTTTATCGATATTTTACGATAAAGAGACGTTAAGTATACTTGTTAATGATTTTATTGTATTTTTAGATAAGTTTTAAGTTGTAGTATCGTATTTATTTGTAATTGGTGATTCAATAATTTTTTTTCCACCAGTTATTTCATTTGTGTTGAGTACTGTAATGAAGCAGTTAGGGTCAATTTTTTGAGAAATATATTTAATTCTGGACATACGCATTGTAGGAACTACTATAAAAACTATAGTTTTATCGTTTCCAGCCCAAGCACCTTTTCCCTCAAGTAGTGTAGCTGCTACTTTTAATTTATTGGTAAGCAAATAAGATATTTCTTTTCCTTTATCTGAGATAATAAGGATTGCTTTTTGATTACCAAATCCTGTACTTGTCTTATCCGTCATTATAGCTGTTACAAATGAAGCAATTAAAGTGTAAAGGGCAATTTCAATATTGAAAAAGGCTGCTGCAATTAGTAAAACTGCAAGGTTAAATAGGAAATTTGTAGTTCCAATGCTAATTGAATATTTTTCTTTAATTATCATGGAGACAATGTCTGTACCACCTGATGATCCCTTTGCTCTAAAGATTAGACCAAGTCCAAGACCTGATATGAGACCTGCTAAAATTGATACAAGTATCATATCGTTTATTTGCATTTTGTATTGTAAAAATTGTGAATAGTTGACTATGAGTGAGTATAAAGCCATTGCGATCCAGCTTTGAATTACAAATGTTATATTTAAGAACTTGATTCCAATAATGAATAATGGAATGTTTAATATGAATATTGTAAGTCCTAGATTAAAGTTTAAGAGGTAATGCATCATAAGTGCAATTCCTGCAATGCCACCACTTAAAAGTCCGTGTGGTATGTATAAAATGTTTGTGGATATTGCCATTAAGAGTGAACCAGTTGTTATTTGTAATGTGCTAATCAGTATTAATTTTGGATCTTTGAGGATATTCTTTAGCTGTTTTCTCAGTATTTTTAATATAATGAACTTAATTTTTTGTTTTATTCTAGTCCATTTATTCCTTTTTTTTTTCATTTTTTTGTTACTTACTCTTTAGCATAAAATCATTGATTTACTTGAATTTTATATTAATTTTACTAAAAAACAATTCAATTTTATTGCATTTATTTCTTTTTTTTTGATATTATTGTTTTATAAAAGATATGATTGTTAGTTATATAAAGCTTATATGTTTGATAGTTTTTCTCTTTTTTTATATTTGGTTCTTTATTGTTTTAAAGATGAAAAGAACTAATTTGGTTTTACTGGAAAAAATTAAAAATGGTGCAAAAATATTAGATATTAGATCCCCCAAAGAATATAGTAAATCTCATTATGCAAAATCAATCAATATTCCTTTTAAGGATTTGTTTGCTAAAAAAGATAAGTTAGGTAATGTTGAAACCCAAATAATAATTTATGGTAAAACTTTTAACAAGTCTATTGAAGCTAAGAAAATTTTAAAAGGATTAGGCTTTAATAATGTATTTGTTGCAGGAACTTTAAAAAACATGCCTAAATTGCCTAGTTCTAAAGAAGAGGTTAATGGTTAAAATTATCGGAATAACAGGTGGATCTGGGAGTGGGAAAACTACAGTTGTTAATAAAATTAGTGAAGTTATTCCTGAATTTGTTCTTATATCGCAAGATAATTATTATAAAAGTGTCGGTGATTATGAATATGAATTTTTAGATGTTAATTTTGATCATCCAGATGCTTTTGATAACAATTTGTTTTATAAGCACTTAAAGAAACTAAAAGAAAATAAGTTAATTCATATGCCTCTTTATGATTTTATTAATCATAAAAGAAAAGATGAAACCGTTGAAATAGTTCCAACTCCTGTTGTTATTGTTGAAGGTATTATGATTTTTGTTGAAGAGAGAGTACGCAATTTGATAGATTTAAAGATATATATTGATACGCCTAATGATATTAGGTTTATTAGGAGACTTGAACGAGATATGTCTAAGAGGGGGCGTACATTGGAATCCGTTATTGAACAGTATTTAAGTACTACTAGGGCAGGATATTATAGATTTATTGAACCTACTAAGGAATATGCTGACCTTATTATTCCTGAAGGAGGACATAATGATAAAGCCCTTTATGTTCTCTCATCTTTCTTAAGAACTCTTGGACAAGAAAGTTCAGTTTTTTTTTAAAGCAATGAAATTGGGTAATAATCTATTTCAATGTATGTATCTCTTGTTAATTTTATTTTTTCTTTTGTGTGACGTATTAGCTTTTCAAGTAAATTGAATGATTTTGATAAATATATTATATTATACCTATAGTATTTGGATATTTTTGACATGGGTGCTTTTGATGGGCCAAGATATTCGATCTTATCATTTAATAACTCTTTAGATATTTCAAAAAATTCTAAACATTTATGTCTAGCAGTTTCTTGTTTTTTGCTTCTAATTACTATTCTAATGATTTTTTTAAAAGGAGGATAATTTAATTCTTTTCGAATTTTTATTTCTTCTTTATAAAATTCTTCATATTTGCCCTCATATGCGTATTTTATAGGATAATAATCCGGATTTTTTGTTTGAATAATAATTGTGTTGTCACTTTGGAATCTTGCAGCTCTGCCTAGTACTTGTGAGATTATTGCAAAAATTCTTTCACTGCTTCTAAAATCAGGTAAACCCATTCCAATATCTGCATTAATGATACCTAGTGTTTTGATCTGTTTAAAATTAAAACCTTTTGCAATGATTTGTGTTCCAATTAAGATATCTAATTGTCCATTTTCAAATGCATTTATTGATTGAATAATTTCTTTTTTATTAAGATCGGAGTCTGTTCTTGCTATTCTTGCATTCGGCAAAAAATTTTTTAATTCTCTTTCAATAAATTGAATCCCATATGTTTTGTATATGATATCTTGTGAGTTGCAATTAGGACAATTATTTATTATGTTTGTTTTGTAATTACAGTAATGACAGATGAGTTTATTTTCACTTTTATGGTAAATTAAATTGAAAGAACAATGTGGACAGTAAATTATATGTCCACAAATCTTGCATTCAAGTGTTTTTGAATATCCTCTTTTATTGATAAATATTAGTGCTTGTCTTTTATCAATTAAACTTTTTTGTATACTGTAAAGCAATTCTGAAGATATTATTTGGCGTTCTTTTTTCATGTCTATTATTTTAAGTTCTTTGAATGTTCTTTCAAAAAATTTATTTTTTAAAACCATTTTTTTTATCTGATTATTTTCCATGGCAAGATATGCTTCAAGTGATGGTGTTGCACTTCCCATTACAAATTTGGCATTAAATGTGCTTTGTAGAAAAAATCCTATGTGTCTTGAATGAAATCTTGGGGTGTTTTCAGATTTATATGTGTATTCATGTTCTTCGTCCATTATTATTAACCCTAAATTCTTAAATGGCAACATTAATGCGCTCTTAACACCAATTATAATTAAATTTTCTCCATTCTTGACTTTATTCCATATTAAGGTTTTCGTTGAATTTGATACTTTTGAGTTATATTCATAGACTTTATTTGTGCTTAGATTTGATTTTATCCTTTTAATTATTTGATAGCCCAGAGAAATTTCGGGAATTAAGAAAATTATTTGTTTTTTTTGTTCCAAATAGTTTTCGCATAGTTTGATAAATATTTCTGTTTTTCCAGAGCCGGGGACACCAAATAAGTAAAATGTATTTTGTATGTTTGATTCAATAATTTCTTTATAAATACTATTTTGTTCTTCATTTAATTGAATGGGTAGTTTATAGCTTAAATTTTCATTGTCATTATTTTTGATTTCTTTATTTGAAGTTGAAATTTTAGGTAACCCACAAAATAGAGTTTCTCCAAATCCAGAAAATGTTTTTTGACTGATCCAGTGTGCAAGATTGATGTTATGTTCTATTATTATTGCATTCTTGTCAATGACTTTTATTATATCTTTTATTTCAAATGTGAAATTTTCCTTAAGTTCTTCCTTAGCATATCTTTTAATTATGATTCCAATTGTGTCTTTTCCATTAAAATTTGTTATTATTCTTATTCCTGTTTCTAATTTTAAGTTATATTTATAAAAAAAAAGTCTATTTACGGGAATATTAAACGCAATTTCATAGTAAAAATTGTGTTCTGAGTTTTTATCCATATTTTATTATACCTTTTATGATTTTTAAGTCTTGCCAGATTTCTTTTTTGATTTCTGGATTTGTTACTTGATTTGTAGGGAGATATGTAAATACTATTGGAATTCCTTTAAAGTTTAATTCAAATCCTCTCACAATTTGTATTCTTAAGTGTTGGTTTAAGAATAATGCTACTTCTTCACATGCAAGAATTGCTTTAGGTTGTTGGTTGTTAATCTCGAAGGTTAGAGTGTTAGGATTATCTATTATTTTGTAATTTAATATTTTAATACTTTCACACCATTTTTTTACTATTATTTTTGCATTTTGATTTAGATATTTTTTATCTATATATACTATTAATAAACCTTTTTTGTCATTTTTATTTATTTTGTATCCTGTTGATTTTATTAATCTATTATTTTCTTTTATATCTTTTTGTTCTGTGTGTTTTAAAATTTTTATGTTTCTGGCTTTGATTATTTGATTTTTAAGTTTCTCAAATTCTTCTTGTTTGCTATAAATATTTTCCGATATATTGTTTTTAAGTGTTCTGAGAAGTATCAATTTTTTAAGCAATTTGCTTTTATTCATAAAAAACCTTATCTAAAAATAAAGCTTTAGCGGGTGCTGTTTTTCTTGTAAGTTTTCTATTTTTTGAGTTTAAAATTTTTTTAAAAGTATCGACAGGTTCATTTTTTATCTCTATATCGATCATTACTCCTACTATTGATCTTACCATTTTCCATAAAAATGAAGAGCCTATTATTTCAAAGATTATAAATTTATTTTTTTTCTTAAATCTAGCATAATAAATTTCTTTCAATTTTGAGTTTGTTTGGTCTCTTATGCATGAGAAGGTAGTAAAATCGTGTATTCCAATTAGCATTTCGGCCATTTCATTTAGTCTATTAATATTTAGTTTTTTCTTTACATAATAAGCCCGATATCCTTCCCAAGGATAGTGGTTTTCATTGTTGAGTATGTAATAGCTATATTTTCTTCTCTTGGCATCAAATCTAGGTTGAAATTTATCTTCTACGTACTTTAATTTTATTATTCTAATATCGTCCTTTAATAGGGAATTTATTGCTGTTTTTAGATTTTTGAGCTTAATATTTATTTTTATATAAAAAGATATTATTTGTCCTCTTGCATGTACTCCTTTATCTGTTCTGCCTGCTGAATGAATTTTAATCTTTGTTTTACTTATTTTCTCTAATACCTTTTCAATTTCTCCTTGAATTGTTGGTTTTTTTGGTTGGATTTGAAATCCATAATATAGCGAACCGTCATATGTTATTTTTGCAAGTACTTTTTTCATTTATTTAAAAGTTTTTATTTCGTTTGAAATTTTAAAATAAACTTCTTTTATTTTATCTAAAAGTATTGAAGGCTTTTCTTTTGATGATTTTCCCATCCCGGTTATTTTAGATAGTAGAGTTTTTATGTCAACTAATTGATTGTATCTGTATTGTTTATCTTCTTTATTACCATAAAAATATTCTAGTAAACTTGATAGGTATAGAACACTGTCATATCCATAATTTTTATCTGTATCAGGACCAAATACTATTTCAGCGTTAATTGGTTCTGAATTATTTTGCTCTTTTTCGATTGTTAATTTATAAAGATATGCTGCTTTATGATAAAATATTTTTTGTAAATAGTTATAGTTTTGATTTGGATATTCTTTGTCTAGATCTTCAAAGATCCAGGCCGATCTTATTGCACATTTTGCTTGATTGAAAGTTGGATTATGAGTTTTGTCCAGATGTTCATAACACATTATGGCAAGGATATAACTAGCAGCTCCTTCTTGAAGTCTTCTTGGTTCATTAAAATTTAGGTTGTCTTCGAAAATTGATTTTATTTCTTTACGTTCATCAGTACGGATAATTAGAATTTGTTTTATGTTGTTGTTAATAAGTGCTATTGCATTGAACTCATTTGGGAAAGCAGCCAGATAACAATTGGGACATACTGTTATTGAATATATCCTGGGATAAATGTTGCCATATTTTTCATTTTTTATATACTCTCTCTTTAAATCAACTTTTAACTCCCCAGCTATTAATCTGCTACTTCCTGTTAATAGTTCTTCTTTCCTAAATTTGTGTTTGCATAAAGGACATTCAATTTCGTATTTTGTCAAATATGATATTTTTTTCATAAATTAATTCTCTACTATTACAAATGCAATAGCATACTCCCTTTCATGTGAAATTGTCAAGTATAATTTTAGATTCATTTGGTTAATCAGAGTTTTAATATCATTGTGTAATTGGAATATTATGTTACCTTTTGGTAAGCTTATAATTTCAATATCTTTAAGTGAATATTTTATTTTGATATTTATTAGTGGGCTTAGCGCTTTGATTAATGATTCCTTTGCTGAAAACTTACCAGCTAGACTTTCTAAAACCCCTTTTCCTTTCATTGCTGAATTTTCAATTTCTCTTTGTGTAAAAAATCTTTCTAATTTTTTTCTATTTTGTAAAAAACTATTAAATCTTGTAACTTTTATTATATCACATCCTATTGATTTCGTCATTTTATTGCTCTGTTGAGATTACTTCAATCTTTATTGTTTTGGGTTCATATTCATACACTTCTATGCCATGAGTGTTATTTTTAAGTATTATATCTGTGTTAATATTATAAATTCCAGGAGTTGCAATTTGACTTAAATCGAGATTAAGATTAATATTTTTGTTAGCTATATGCATTTTAATTATCTTTTCTGAGAGTCCGCTTCTTATCTTAATAAACATCTCATTTTCTGGGTCTAAGATTTTTTCTTTATTTTTTATTTCCAGTCCATTTTTTAGGTTATTGAAAATTAAATTGGGGTTTTTGATTGTTGTATGTATGTATTTTTTACCTAGTGTAATATTGACTATTACGTGATTTTTCTCAAGCGTTATTAGTGGGTTTGGAGAAATTACTTCCAGATGTTCTGAAATAAATACAGTATTTATATCGAATTCTTTTATTTTGGTTTTGATTGAGTTTATTGTCTTGATTACTTTTTCAGGGCCATGTATTTTTAATTTTTCAGGTACTATATTATATTTGGCAATGAAATATTCTCCTTTACCCTCTTTTTCAAGTAATTTAAATTTGGGTTCAACTTTGACTAATTTTGAGATTTTTTTATCAAGGTTTAGTGTAATTTTATTTTTTGAAAGCTTATATTCAACAATAGGTATGGGATTAAAGTTTTTGATCTTTATTGGCAGTTCATATTCCCCGGCTTCTTTTATGTTATTAGCTTCAACTAATAAGGTTATTCGGTCAAGGTCTAAATATTTTAAGTCTTTTTTATTGATTTTGACTGTAAGTAACATTTTATTAAAATCAGGTATTTTACCTAATGTAACTTCATCTTCTAATAAAATATTAAATTTTTTTTCTATTGTAATTGATTCTATACTATGAAAGTAAGATGTCGTGAACATAATAATGGCTATTAGGATAGAAATAGCTTTATTTTGCCAATCTTCAAATAATAATTTTATTATATTCATAAATTTTTTAGTTATAATCATTATTCATTCTATTAATGCAAGATTTAATTTTTTTTTGATTTCATTTAAGCTTAAATTATATTCTAATTTTCCGTTTTGTGTGAGTGAAATAGAACCAGTTTCTTCAGATGTTATTATTGTTATTGCATCTGAATTTTCAGAAATCCCAAGCCCTGCTCTGTGTCTTGTTCCAAAGGTTTTGCTGATAGATTCGACATTAGATAGTGGTAGGAAAGAACCAGCATAAACTATTTTGTTATTACTAATTATGACTGCTCCATCATGTAAAGGTGTTTCATAATCAAAAATTGATATTAGTATTTCATTAGATACAATGGAATCTAATCTTATGCCTTTATTTATTATTTGATCTAATTGTATTTTTTTTTCTATGCAGATTAAGCTACCAGATTTATTTTCTGATAGATGCTTAATTGTTTTTATTATCTCAACAATAGTTTTGGTAGTTTCTTCTTTGTTGTTTGCAAGTTTAAAAGATAAATTAAAATTTCCAATTTGCATAATTATTTTTTTTATTTCTTGATGAAATAGTATAAGCATTGCAATTGGCAATATGTTTGCTATGTAATTTAATAGCCAATTTATTGTGTATAAGTTGAAATAATAAGACACGATACCAATGGATGTAATGATGATCATTCCTTTGAGTAAATTTACAGAATAAGAATTAATAACATTTTTATAGATATAATAAACTAAAATGCTGATTAAACTTACATCTAATACTTTAGAGAAAATATCTTTTATTTGATTTATACTACTTATATCTATCATAATCATTTTTATTCAATATATTCATATATGTTAAAATAATACCATATATAAATATATTGAATATATTCATAGTTATATATATATATATATATTGTAATACAAGTTAATGTTAATTTAAATTTATTTTTTGTTTATGGGTAAAAAAGAAAAGATTATAGCTTTGATATTTGATTTTGATGACACTTTAATTTATGGTAATATGCAACAGGTACTTTTTGATGAGTATAATGTTAATGCTAGTTTATTTTGGGATGAAGTTGAAAATTTATCTATTACTTATAACAAAAATCATTGTAATATCATTGCTAATGAAATGATATATTTGTCACATTTTTTAACATATGTCAAGGAAGGTATTTTTAAAGGCTTAAATAATAAAATATTATTTGAATTGGGCTCAAAATTGAGATTTTTTGAAGGAGTTATTTCTTTGTTTAAAGAAATCGATGAAATAAATCGAAGTTTAAAGAAATCAGATACTGTGATAAATATTTATATTGTTTCAAGTGGTTTTAGACAGATGATTTTAGGCAGTAGTATTGCTCCTTATGTTACTAAGGTTTGGGCTTGTGAATTTATAGACACATACCTTATGCCTTTTTATCAGAATTTAGATAATAAGTTTTCAGAAAATGTTGTTTTAAGTAGCGTATGTTATTTCGTAGATCATACAATAAAAACCCGGGTAATTTTCGAGCTAAATAAGGGATCTTATGATAAAATTAATAAGAGGATTCCTAAAGGTAGAAGAGAGATTCCTTTTGAAAATATGTTTTATATTGCAGATGGTTTTAATGATATTCCAGCCTTTGAAATTTTGAATAACAGCTTAAATCATTATAAAAATACGTTGACGGTTTATCATGGAAATGATGAAAATGCTAAGAGGCTAGTTAAAGAGAAAAGAGTAGGGGATTTAGCCGAAGCTAATTATAGTAAGGGAACTAAGTTATATAATTGGATAATGGAAAAGATTCATTTAAATATATGAATTGATTTTAAATTTTGACAAATATTCGTGAGTGAGTATTGACTCTGTTTTTAAGTATTTTTCATAATGATTAAGATATATTGAAGGAGAAGTGAGATGTCTTTAGAGCTAAAACCAACTGATAGGTTAAAGTTTGTTAAATTACAGTCTGTGTTTTATGTTATAGCTTTGATTGTAATGTTAATTGCTATTTTAAAAATAGCACAAACAATATTTAAACCTTTAGCTATTGCGGTGGTTCTTGGGTTTTTGGTATATCCCATTTATACTTTTCTTAAAAAACTAAAGATCCCAAGAGTTTTAATAGTTTTTGTAATTTTTTTTGTTCTTTTTTCATTTTCTTATTTGGTTTTTAGTTTTGTTTATTATAGTGTTACTGTCTTAATTGATCAATTACCTTATTATCAGAAGCAGTTGATTTTTATTATGGTAGATATTCTTGAAAAATATAAGTTAGATAGTGCTATTATTAGCACTATAGATTTTTCTAAATATATTTATCCTTTTTTAACTCGGATCTCTAATGAGATTATTGGATTTGCAAGCAGTTTGGTTGTGTTATTTTTATTGTTGTATTTTTTACTATCAGAAATACACATTTTTGATATAAAAGTTAAAAATGCTTTTAAACAATCTGTTTCGAGTATATTTATTGAGGCTTTAAGTACAATAAATAGTCAGATTAGTAAGTATCTGGGAATAAAGCTCTTTGTTAGTTGTCTTACAGGTTTTTTAGTGTTTATAGGTTTAAAGTTATTTGGACAAGATTTTCCTCGTGTATGGGCTGTGCTTACATTTGTTTTTAATTTTATTCCAAGTATAGGTTCAATTTTAGCAGTTTTTTTTATTATGATAGCTGCTTTAGTACAGTTTTATCCTAATTTAAATTTAGTTTTTTATATATTTATATATAATACATTTGTTCAAATGTTGATTGGGAATATTCTTGAGCCTAAGATGCAAGGACATAGGCTTGATCTTTCTCCTTTTTTGCTGCTTTGTTTTCTTTTCTTTTGGGGATGGCTTTGGGGCATTGTGGGACTTTTAATAGCCTATCCTTTTACAGTGATTATAAAAGTAATAGTAGATAATATAGCGTGTTTAAAACCTTTTTCTGTGTTTTTAAGTGGTTCAAAGATCTTAAGTGTTGATAATAATAAGGAGAGTTAAGTTTGCAGAGAAAAGTTATGCTTACAGGAGATAGACCTACAGGTTCTCTTCATTTAGGGCATTATATCGGGTCTATTGTTAATAGATTAAAGTATCAGGAGGAATATGAGACTTATATTATTATAGCGGATTTGCATACTCTTACTACAAAACCAGATTTAAAAAGCATTAATGAAATATCTGTTAATGTTAGAGAAATGGTTTTGGATTATCTGGCTTGTGGGATTAATCCTGAAAAAGTTAATATCTATTTGCAATCAGCTATACCTGAGCTTTTAGAGTTAAATTTAATATTGTCAATGATTGTAATGGTTAATCGTTTGCAAAGGATTCCTAGTATAAAGGACATGAGTGTTGCTGCTGGACTATCTGAGGTTCCTTATGGACTTTTGGGTTATCCTGTTCTTATGAGTGCGGATATTTTGATGACAAAGGCTAATTTAGTTCCAGTTGGACGTGATAATGAGGCTCATATTGAGCTTACAAGAGAACTTGCTAGGAAATTTAATTATCTTTATGGAGATTTTTTTCCAATTCCTGAAGCTATCTTTACAGATTCTCAGGCCCTTGTGGGAATTTATGGCAAGGCTAAGATGAGTAAAAGTCTTGGTAATGCGATATTTTTAAGTGATGATGAAAAATCATTGCGTAAGAAAGTTATGTCTATGTTTACAGATCCGAAAAGAGTGAGAGCAGATATACCAGGAGAAGTTGATGGTAATCCTGTTTTTATTTATCATGATCTTTTTAATAGTAATGTTGATGAGCTTTATGAGTTTAAAACTAGGTATAGGAAGGGTACAATTGGAGATGTTGAAGTTAAAGAGAGGCTTTTTGAGGTTTTAAATCAATTTTTAATACCAATTAGAGAGAGAAGAAAATTTTTTGAAGCTAAAAAGGGTTATATTGATGAAATAATATTTGAAGGTACAAGTAAAACCAGAAAAGTTGCAATAGAAGTTATAAAAAATGCTAAAAATTTAATGGGTATATCAAGGACGTGGAATGGGGTGAGGAGAAATGTAGAGAAAATTTTAAAGAATAATTTAAGTATATAGGTTGTACCGAATAATTGACTATAATAAATCAAGTTGTTTGAGTTTTGTGTCATAATTCATGTATGTTAACATGTATGTTAATTAGATTAAAGAGTTAGCCGAGTGTATTAAATCTATATGAAAATCTAAGAGAGGATATAATAAATCATTATGTTCAGATATGACCTCACTTAATACTCTAAATATTGGTTCTGTTTTTGAGCCACGGAACCATAAACTAGCAATTATTTCATGTTTATTATTTTTAAATAAAACTTTAAGCCCCCCTGATGAGTCACCTGTTCTAGAGATGTTTTGTTTGATACCCTCATAATTTATAATTTCATAATTATGTATTGGTAATTTGTGTAATACGGTATTATTGTTGTTGTTGAATTCTTTGTCTAATAATTTTTCGTAGTTGGTTTTTAATATTTCTTGATTTTCTACTTTTATTTTAAGCATGGCTTTTTCTGATGATACTTCTACATTGCTATAAAAATTGATTGTCTTTAATATGTCTCCAAGAGTGTAGTGTTCATTATATGAATTATTAGATATTGAGCACCATATTTTGTAAAGATTTTTGATTTTAAGCAATTTTATGATGCTAAAGAGAGTTGTTAATGGATCTCTTACTTTTGAAGGGTATGTAATATTGCCCCCATTTGATCCTTCTCCTAAAATTTTTACTATTAATCCTTTATTCCGTAAAAGGTCAGCCATTTCTGTTAAGTTGGCTTCACCAACCTCCACTCTATAAACTTTTGTGTTAAATAGCGAGGCTATTTTTTCAATGTTTAGTGAGGTTGCATCATTAACTACGATAGCTAAATTGTCTTTAATTCCTGTATGGTAAAGATAGCTAAGCTCTGAGAGTACTGAGAGTGCAAATATTTTTTGTGGTGTAATGATACTTGCTTGTTCTTTTTTTAAAATTGCGACCAAATTGCCTCTGTCTCCATCACAATCAGGGACATATCCTAACTTGAAAGAATTGTCATTCTTAAATTTTTGTTCTAATATTTGTTTGCACATGTTTAAAGATGTCCCTTCAGGAGTCATTCCATGTTTAAAGATACCAATTTCTGTGTTATGAAATTCCAATTTTATTCCCAAAGATTCAATCATTTCTCTATCAATTGAGTTAATGCGAGAACTACCATTCATCTCACCTATGATTCCTATAGGTTCTTTTTTGATAGTTTTTTTTAGTATGTCAATATTTTTTTGATTATGTGTATCTGAATATATTATTTGCTGCATTAATGATTTATATGAGTTATAAGATTGTGTTTTATGTCTAGCCTGTGAAGTGATAATTGTTTCATATGTTTTTAAGTGCAGAGCATTGGTATTAAACTTTTGTAAGTTTGTTATTAGATTGTTTATTAAAGTTTCATTTTCAATGTTGGATCTGATCTGACATATTATTTTCTTTGTTTCATTTGAATTTAGCACGCCCCCATCATTTAATCCAATTTTAATGCCATTATATCCTGTAGGATTATGACTGGCAGAAATGTATATAAATCCTTTTGAATTTTGATTTTCTTTTGTATAAGCTAAGATTTCTGGTATTGGGAGTATTCCAAAAAATTTTACACTGTTATTGTTTAAAATTAAGGTCTTAATTATTATCTCTGAGATTATATTTCCAGTTGCTCTTGAATCTGATCCAACATTGATATATTTTTTTGGTTTATCTTTAAAATAATTTGATATTGTAAGGGTTATAAGAGCAACCAATATTTTGTCGTCATCATTGATTTCATATTCTATTGAATTTTCATTTTTTGATTTTGCAAATATCTTTCTAAATCCTGAATGAGAAAGTATCATTTCATTAATAGCGTTGCTTAGATTTGTCATATTTAGTATATACCTTTTTAGCATATTTTCCTCTTCATTAGTATATTTTAATTTAATATTTGCCTTTATTTGTAGTACTATGATTATAGTAACATATTCTATTATAATAAGCATTATTTAACGTGCTTCTTATAATATGTTAATTGTTGTTTACCTTGTCTTCAAATGAGGTTTTGGTGTGTATGAAGTAATTGATGAAATTTTTTCTAAAAAAATGCTTGATATGCTTAATATGCACAAACTTAAAACTTTAAGCATATCTGTTAAGAATTTTCCTGATGAGAGTCATGGCAGTATTTTAAGTCTTGCTAATAATTCTGTTAAATTAAAGTTTAAAAAGGAACTTGTTGAACATAATTTAAAAAAATATATTGATGATTTTACAAAGTTTTCGGTTTCATCAGAAAGTAATTTTTATGTTTTTACCGGTGATGATCTGGAAAGACTAGGATTATTGCTTTATCCTTATCTCTCATTTGGTATTTTAAATGGGGGTTCTGCGACTAGTTATTTTGATATACTGAAAAATAACGATTTTAATGAGGAATTGTATTCTTTATATGCAGATAAAATACTTGAAGCTAGGAGGTTGTTTGGGCATTTGCCAAAGGGAATAACACCTGCATATGTTAATAGAGATGGTAGTTATGGATTTTCATTTTTAGCATTAAAAATGCGACATCTTTTAATGCTTTCTAATAGATATTGTGAGCTTTATGGTAAGAGTATTAAGCCTTCGATTTTTCAGATGACAAGTTTTAAGACTTATAAACCAATTTCTAATTTTTTAGATAATATTTTTGATGATAATTTGATTAAAGATTTGAATTCTTGTGGTTTGCAAAGGGCAGATATTTTGACAGCGATTCAGCCTTTGGTTTATTGTTATAATAAATTAGATGATGGTCAATATGAATATTTTAGCTATTGTACTAATGGCAAGAGATCTTTTTTGGCTTTACCTGCTGGTCATGGTCAAAATTTTAAAGTTTTAAGAGATATTTATTTTAAACTTTATAATTCTGGAAAAAAATTTGTGTATATTGGTAATGTTGATAATATTGGTTTTACTGTTAATTTACAGACTCTTGCCATAATGGCTATAACTAATAGTTCTTCTGGCTTTGAATTTAGTGTTAAAACCCCACTAGATACAAAGGGTGGGGTTTTAGTCTTGGATGATGATAATCATTTAACATGTGTTGATATTGGTAGTGTTATTTCTAAAGAAGCTGTACTTAAAGCTGAATGTAGAGGTTCTAGGATTTTATTTAATTGTGCCACAGGTCTTTTTAATTTAGAATATTTGATAGAAAATATGGATAGAATAATATCAGATATGCCTATAAGAATTATTGAACAGGATAAAGAGTTTGGTAGATATACTGCAATTGAGCAAATAACTTGGGAAGTTATGAGAATAGTAGATAATCCATTAATTTTTGAGGTCAATAGAGAAGATAGGTTTCTGCCCGCGAAATTATTTGTTGATACGCTTATTATGAGTAATTACATGAATGATAAATTTTCGGGCAATATTTCTGATATTGCTAGATATTTAAATTATGCTCTTAATAATGCATTGAAGAATAAATATGATTTGGTATTTAGGCAAGGTAAGTGGGATGTTTAGATTTGTGTTGTTTGGCCTTTTATTGTCTAGTTTAGTTTTACTAGGCTCCATTCCTGATATAGATTATGATTATTTTGAAAATGATAAATTTGATCTTGTAGATATTGATAAATTTTTAGGAAGAGTTAATGTTAAGAACATTTTGAGGGAACGTTGTTTTTTTATTGGCATTAGGAATGTTGCTAATCCTAGTGCTGTGCAAGCACTAAGTAAAGAAGAACTTGGTAAAATAAGAGAGATAAATCCAGTAGGAATTATTTTATTTAGAGAAAATTTTAAGGATGCACAACAAACTAAAGAGTTGATTGAAGGGATAAAGAGATATCTTGGTTCTGACATATTGATTGCTGTTGATGAAGAAGGAGGACTAGTTAGTAGAGCTAGTGAGAATAAAAAATTGGGAGTTTATAATTTTCCTGCTATGGAATCTGTTGGAAAGACTGGAGATTCTCAGCTTGCATATAAGATTGGTGAAATTCTTGGGAAACAGCTTAGACGACTTGGTATCAATGTAAATATGGCACCTGTAGCAGATGCAAAATTTGTTCCAAATAGTCCCTTAGGTAGCAGAACTTTTGGGTATTCATCTTATAATATTGGTCTTATGGTAGAGGCATTTATTGATGGGATACAAAGGGAAGGTGTGTTTGCTGTGGTTAAACACTTTCCTGGACTTGGAGGCACAAAAGTAGATACCCATAAAGATTTGGCCTTATTACCTTATAGTAAAAATTTTTTAATGGTAAATAATTTTATACCATTTCTTTTTGGCAAGGAAGCAAAATTTATTATGCTTGGGCATGTACTTGTTCCTAAGATTTCCGGAGATGTAAGTAGTATGTCAAAAGATATTGTGGATATTATAAGACATAATCTGAATATCTTTAGTATTATCATGACAGATGCATATGATATGGGGGCAATTGTAAATAATTTTAGTTTGGGGCATGCGATTAGGAAATCATTAAATTCAGGTATTGATGTTGTGCTTATTCCAGAAGGGTTTAAGAAACTTAATGTAGAAGAATGAATATTCTTAGTTTTGTATAAAGGAAATGCTTATTAAAAATTACCATTATTGTTATAATTAGATAGGAAAGGTAATAGCTATATCGACTAAAAAATACTCACGTAGAGAAGAAGAAAATGTAGAGAGTATAGAGAATAAATTAGTAATTGGAATGTTAAGTTTAACAGAGACAAAAGGAAATGCAGGGAAAAGAAAAGCAGAAATATTGTTACCAGTAATAATGGAAGTTCTAAGAGCTATAGGTAATTGAGTACCTATTAAGATATTGATAATGAAAGAATATATGTGTATTTGATATTTCAATATATAAAGAGAAATAGATAAAGTAAAATAGACATTTGAGAATAAAGTTGGAACGTGGGGATAAAAGTGGATGGGGATGATATTGAAATCAATCCATTCATTGTAGGTCATGGTTATTCCAATGAAAGCGTAATATTTATAATGTTGATTATAAGGAGTTAAATTTATATAATTGTGTTGAATGATACCTATTTGTAGTGGTTTTATATTTTCATTATTAAATTTTTCACCCCATGCATGGGTATATATTATTAATAAGTGTAGTGATATAAGTATTAAATTTTTCATTGTGTGTGTAAGGAATTGTAACATGTTATTAAGGAATAAAGAACAGTTTGTATTTGTTTGGAAGGAGGTTTTATACTAATAACAATTAAACTAGTTTAATTGTTATTAGGAAAGGGCGAAT